>CANPIC010000004.1 GCA_947574055.1 uncultured bacterium | reverse complement strand
AAAAACGGAGCCATTGCTCCAGTAGCGATTGTTCAGCTACTTTTGCAACAGCCCCCGCTTATTGGGATACGCAATGAATACTATTTATTGGGACTAAGTAACTTTTCTTGTGTATCAGCCCTCCAGATATCATGCCCTTTGGGTACGAAAGAAAGGAGGGCGATGCAATGTATGTTACATATCAGGACTTAATCCAGATCGGTATACTCATTGTCGCCCTTGCGAATTTGATATATCAGGTTTACAAGGGAAAAAAGAAATAGCCGCCACTACTGCCAATAGTGACGGCTGTTGGATTGTAAAATCCATTTAGTTTGTTTATTGTGAGGGGTAGAGCCGCTTCTATGGCTTTCCCTTTTTCTATGCTTAATATAGCACATTTGGCAGCAGGATTCAAGAGCCAAACACACGTTTATTGTAATGTGATTGTGAAAGTTGCCTGTTGCCCTCTCATTTTCTTATCAGACGTTCCCCTGAAATTAATGTTTTTCTATTGCATTTGTGCTCCAAAAGTGCGTCAAAAGAACCGGATTCCTTTTAATTCTCAAAAGAAGGCTTCAGCTTTTCATATTCTTCCGTAATTTCTATAAAAACCTTATCATTGCCATTTCCTGAATCCGGATGATAGACTTTTACGAGATCTCTGTATCGTTTATTTAAACTCTCGAGGGAATCACAGCCTTGAAAGAATGAGATATGAGTATCTTCTTGCGTTTCTTTATCTTCAGAGGATGTATTATTAATGTTCTGATTGTATGCATCAAATAAATCCTGAAAGGTGGTGTTATACTTCGCCAGTATAGGCAGGATTTCATCCAAATTACTATTTAAATTAGCTAATGTAAGTGGGTCAGGATTTCGGGAATAATTGGCAATAGAATTACTTAAATGATTCATCTGCTTAATCATATCCGAAAAGTTTTGTTTTATATAATTTTTTAATGGAAGGCTATGTTCATTGGCTGGAAGCGCATCGACAGTTTTTATCATATCCATAGCCTTATCATGAATATCAAAGTATTGTTGTAATCTTGCTTCAACAGCGGGATCCATAGGGGGCTTGTCTCTTAGCTTCGAAGAAAGAGGGAGTGGTGGAATAAGGTTCATTTCACCTGCACAAGCCAGATGAAGGGATAATGTAAGGAAAAAAACTATAAGTCCGGATAAAATGCGTTGCCAAAATGGCGATTCGGAAAGAGTAAATATTTTTTCCAGTATTGAATAACCTAAAAGTGTCCAGAGGATAGAAAAGAGAATATGGATAACATGTCCCAAGTATGGAACGGCCATTAGTCCTATAAGTATGCCTGTAATAATAATGGCCAAAATAATTACCAAAAAAATGATAAGTTTGGGAAAAAATCAGGGATAAAAGATATTGCTACGAGAAAGCATATGAGTATGTCCCATAAAATTAAATTGCAACAGGGGTGGATAAAAGTATTTGTATCTTTGTTCATTTATCTTTTGTGTTCCTTTTTGATTATATTTGTTATATATTGCTATAAAAAATAAACTTTTGGCAAAAACTAATAATGATACTAACCAGAGTATTTGAATCTATTAGAAGTTATACTTGATGTGTTATTTTTTTCTTTGCTTTCTGCGATAATATTCGAAACAGATGCATTTGTTTTTTGTGCAGAAAGTGAGCGACTTTTTATATATGCTTTCTCGGCTTCTTCCACTGCTGATCCATGGTTTTTAAACTCGGGAGTTTTTTGATAATAAAGAGAATCTGCAATGAAGCGGTCTATAATTGATCTCGAATGAATATCGAGTTTTTGATATGTGAGCATAATCCCTTTTATTATGTCATATAGAGGATGGTTTTTATCTAGCAATTCAGAAATGATATTACCTATATCATCATTTTGCTTATTCATTTCACCAGTTCCCTTTTTGAGCCATTCTTCATTAATATTAAATTCTCTGCAAATATCGGATATTGTTCTATCCGATATATTTTTCTTCCCATTTTCCACTTGATTTATAAAGTTCCTTGATAAACCGAGTCTTTCTGCAAATTTTTCTTGGCTTAATCCCGTCTGTTCCCTTATTTGAATTATTCTTTTAATCATTTTTCCTCCCCTATAGTATTTAAATAATTATATCAAATGTTTGCTAACAAGTCAACAAAATATAATTGACAAATGTTTATAAGTATGCTAATATGTGTTTACTAGAAAACACGGAGAGGGAGTTTAATAAAATATGGTTAAAGGGTGTGATTTTAAAGAAACCATTCAAACTCAATTGACAGAGGATCCGTTAACTAATATATACATTATGGTTCCTTTGAAAGAAAAATAGGACTACCCCGATTTTGTGTGAAGATCGGGGTAGCTGATAGGTGTTAAGCCTGTATTTTGGAGAGAAGAGCTTCTTGTAATGCTTGGGAAAAGTTGATTCCCATAGAAATGGCACGGTCATTCAGCCATGACGGTATGGTCAATGTCTTTTTTACTGCCTTTGTGTCCTTATACTGGTTAATGTCACACGATACAAGGGAGGAAAATCCGTCAGCCGCGTGAATGGCAGAAATATCGGAGGGAGAAGCGATATTGTCTCCATGTTCTAACAATGACAAAAGATATCCGGTAAGTGCTTCTTGTGCCATTTCCATAGCTTCAGGAATGGTGGAACCGTAGGTGTTGCAGCCTTTCAGATCTGGAAATTCCACCCAGTAGGATTCATCTTCCTTGTGGAAGATAGCGGGATATACAAATAACATAACAAAACCTCCTTTTGATTTTTTGAAAGGCGGAGCTATTTCAGCCCCGCATCTTTCAAAATTTGATGTAGCAGACCGGTAGGAACATCTTTACCATGCACGGGAACCGAAACGGTCATACCCTCTTTTCTGAAAATATGGTGGCTTCCGTTAATCCTGTCAAGCTGCCAACCATTTTTCTTTAGGAGTTTGATAAGATCCCTGTCTTTCATGTTCCACCTCCTTACAAATACAGCATAACACGTGTCACACGTGTTGTCAAGAGGGGATTTGAATTTAATAGAAAAATGCAGGTACGGTGATGTACCTGCATCATTTTTCAGAATTGTGTGAGGAGATTTTGTCAGATGCATTGAATGCTTTTTTATATTCGCTTAGGGAATTGATAAATACTTTTACAGCATCAAGTTCTGCTTCTGACATTTTCTCGATTTCGGCAATCACTCTTTTTTTTGCAGGGGATAATTCGGGAATATTGGCTTGGGTGCTATACCGGTCTCCCTCTCCAGTTAATATCCATTGTGCCGAATATCCGTATGTTTGTTCTATTAACATAGCAAGAGATTCAGAAATGTTGCTTCGTTTTCCCTTCAGCATATTGGATATATAACCTTCTGTCACTTTTATAGTGCTGGCTAAATCTTTTTGTTTAAGATGTCGCTCATCGAGAATTAATTGCAGTCTATCTTTTAATTCCATTTCATCACCTCAAAGCAAGTGTATCAGAAAAACTCTTCTCAGTCAAGAAAAAGATATTGACAGCTATTCCTAGAAGTGTTATTCTATTCTCAGAATAGAAAGGAGAGATAAAATGCAAAGTGGAAAAAAGATACAAATAATTGAAAGTATAAAAAATATGCCCGACCAGGAAGCGGATATGTTAGAAGTATTCATTGCTGGTTTCAGAGCTGGCAAGATGACCACTATGGCAGAATTAGGATATGAACAGCCACGCAATCCCCCAATGCAGATGGTTCAGTCATAGAAGTAGATCATTGTTCGGTAGGAGCAATGGTCTAAAGGGTAGTAGGGTGGGAATGTAGGCAGATGAAATTAAAGAAAAAATGAAAGGAGAAGTCATAATTACTAAAGCCATTTCTGTAAAAAGTGGGAAATTTCTTTGCGTCATTATGTTCTTAAAAATCATGGAGTCCGTGATAAAAAGAGCCGTTTTGCAAAGGAAAGATTCCTTAACTTAACAGAGGGAAGGCTTAAGTAAATGACATTGAGTAAATCAGAGGAAAACAAATGGAATTAGCAATAACGGAACCAAGATTTTTGCTGGATTGTGACAGTATATGTTATGGATGTCCGGAATACAGGCATATATTAGAGTGTGACATCAGGATGCATTGGGGAGATGCAGATGAAAACGGCGGTGTGTGTGATACGGAAGAACTTTGTTTTCATGGTAGTAGAAATAGTTATAAACAGATTGAGGAGATAAAGAGTGATGGAAAGTACTGAAAGTACTAAATCAAGTGGAACAGTGGAGATAGTGCAGCAACGATCAAAAATATCATCAGGTTTTTCAGATGATTTGGAAGTGCTCGAAAATGCGGATCTGATCTACTGGTATGAAGAAATGGTTAAAAACAATATGGTTGGAGCAGTGGAAGATATAAAAGGAGAGATGGTCAGGCGATTTCTTCTGACAAATTGGAGTGCTGTCGAAGATGTGATCAGAGAAACAGAAGGGGGTATAGAAACGTGACAGAGAAAGACATAATCTGTTATCTGGGACTTGTGAATCGCAGATTATTTATCGTGACGCATTCAGGAATTGACTGGAAGCCAGAGTATGGGCCGGAACTGGAGTGTATTGATCGGGAAATAGCAGATATGCGGTTGATAATAGAACGTGAACACCGCTTGCGACACGGATAACAGATCTCAGGAAGGAGTTGGAGAGTTGGAAGAATACAAAACTATGAGAGAAACAATCAGGAAGGCAATGCAGGAGAACATGAACGAAACTAAGGAAGAGATTGACAAGGTCGTGGAGGCAGTCGCTGATGCAGTAATGGAGGCCATTGCTGATAATTACCGGAGTATTACAGAGGTGCAATCAATAGTGGAATGTGCGCGGGCAGGTATCAGGGTACAAATTGCCTATGCTGATCCGGAAGAACTTGATTTTATGGATCCCTACACGGTGAGGGCGTGTTGGTAGGAAGGAGGATATATTGAAAACGGATGAATGGGAAACGCCACAAGGTATCTATGATGAATTAGACTCTGAATTTAATTTTTCTCTGGATCCTTGTGCAGATAGCAGAAACCATAAGTGCGAAAAATATTATACAAAAGAGATCGACGGACTTTCGCAGTGTTGGGATGGCGAAAATGTTTTCTGCAATCCTCCTTATGGCAGGGAAATCGGTGCATGGGTGAGGAAGTGTTATCTACACAGTAAGAGTAAGTTTGGAAATGGGATTGCGGTAATGTTGATTCCTGCGAGAACTGATACGAGATGGTTTCACGAATACATATACAACAAAATCGGTGTGGAGATTAGGTTTTTGAAAGGACGATTACGGTTTGGAGGATCGAGATATAACGCACCATTTCCGAGCATGGTCGTGATTTTCAGATGAATACTAGAGTGGAGTGGCCAGTGGGAGCATGAATATAGTATAAGCACGCATATACATAGGAAAAAAGAGGATATGGGCTATGGGATCAGTGGTTAATGTGCTGAAAAATGACAGCAGAGAAGAAAGAATAAAAAATTTTACAGTCTTGTTTGCAAAACTGATTAGTCAGAGGGAAGGAAATCGGTTTGCACAAAGCAATTTACAAAACAACTGCAGAAAAATATAGAATATAGTTTGTTTTGGAAAGAGGAAATATGAAGGAAATTGCAGGGATATATTGCCGCCTTTCGGACGAGGACAGACATAAAAAAAATAAGGATGATGACAGCGAAAGTATTCAGAATCAGAAATCTATGTTGATTACGTATGCAATGGAAAGGGGGTGGGAGATTTATCAGATATACAGTGACGATGATTACACAGGATCAGACAGAAACAGACCGGAATTTAACCGTATGCTTCGGGATGCGCAGGAAGGTAAGATCAATATCGTATTGTGCAAGTCCCAGTCCAGATTTTCACGCGAACTGGAAATTGTGGAAAAATACATCCATGGATACTTTCTGCTTTGGGGTGTGAGGTTTATCGGTGTGGTGGACAATGCGGACACTGCTCTGAGGGGCAATAAGAAAGCAAGGCAGATTAATGGGCTTATCAATGAATGGTATTTGGAGGACATGTCAGAGAGCGTGAAAAGCGTTCTGAATGATAAGCGCTCAAAAGGACTGCACATCGGCTCTTCTGCTGTTTATGGATATAGGAAGGATCCCGAAAGAAAAGGGCACCTTGTGATTGATGCGGATGCTGCAGCCATTGTACATGAGATATTTGAAATGTATGCGGCCGGGTTTGGAAAAACGGAAATAGCCAGAGAACTCAACCGGAGAGAGGTGCCCAGTCCGTTTCGTTATAAGATTCTGACCGGTGAATATATTGGAAAAGGGACGGGGAGTAATGGAAAATATGCTCATCTGTGGCGATATCATTCCATAAATAATATTCTTCACAACGAGATGTATCTTGGAAATATGGTCCAGGGAAAGAGTGGAACGGTTTCTTATAAGATGAAGAAAAAATACTATAGATCCAAAGAGCAGTGGTATATAGTGGAAAATACGCATGAGCCTGTCATAGAAAGAGAATTATGGAATAAGGTACAAAGTCTGATCCGGAAAAACACTGCTCCGCAGAGGAATGGTAAAGTAAGTATACTGGCGGGGAAAGTTGTATGTGCGGGCTGCGGGTATGCGCTGCATGTCAACTATACCCGCGGAATCCGATATCTGCGGTGCAAGATCAATCAGCGCCTGGATAATATCTGCGAAGGATGCTGTATCAGGGAAGATTTTCTGAAGCAGAAAATCCTGGAAGAATATAGGAAAATGATCAATCAATATCTAAATCCGGAGCAGGCAGAGCATCTAGTCATTGTTTCAGGGCCGGATGACAGACTGCAGCAGAGAAATACTGTTCTGAAAGAGATCGGTAAATACCGGCAGGATAAGGAAAAATGTGAAAATGCACTGAAGGAACTATATCTGGATAAGGTCAGGGGAGACATCACAATAGAGGAATACAGAGCGTTTTCCCAACAGTTCCACGATGATATTGAGCGTTATGATAAACTTATGGCAGAACGCCGGGAAAAACTGGAGGAAATAGATCGACAGGAGAAAGAGACACTGTCGAAAAAGGAAATCATAAAGAAATATGCTGATACAAGCGAACTGAACTACGATATTATGAATTTATTTGTTGATCATATTGAAGTCGGTCGCAGAAAAAATAATCGGGAAGAATATCCGGTAAAGATATACTGGAAGTTTTAACTGTTGTGCCAGTAGAAGTACGCCGCAGGAGGAAGGAATACCCGAGATAGCAGTCGCCGTATTGATATACATATCGTTTCCATAATAATAACGGATGATTTCTATGGCGCTGTAGCCCTCGTCTGCCAGATATTTGGAGCCCCACTGCTGCAGTCCCGAACATGTGACCCGTTTTCCGTCACAATACGAGGTGAAAATAGGCTGGCGGACACCGGGGCGGGAGAGATAGTTGGCAAAAATATTGTCTACCAGTACATCAATGTTTTCGAAAATATTGCGTCCGTGGATCCATTTCTGATCATAGGCCGTGGAGGATGTGATGGTGAAATCATAACCCTGATTGCGATACCATTCCGTATACACCCGGTTTAGAGTAAAGGACATAATGACCAGGACATTGGCATAGATGGCGGATTCCGGCCATGTGGCGTAGATCTCGCAGGAGGCGACATTTTTGATGTAATCTTTGTAACGGACATAGTAATTCTGGGCCGAAGGATCGGAGGGGACACCGTCATGGACGATCACATATTCGGGAATGACAACACGGCTCAGTACGATCTCACCGGATTCATCCATAGGTTTGATTTCATCCTCGGGGATTTTGGGAGGATATTCTCCGTAGAGGGTATGTTCCGGAATGAAGATTTCTTCTTCGCCGGTTTCGGATTCTACGGGGACCATGGAGATGGGCTGGATGGCGGTCACATGCGGGAGAATCTCCGTCCCGGATACGAGAACAGGCTCATATCCCGGGGCTGTGACCTCTATGTTGTATTCGGAATAGGGCTGTACGAGCTGTTCCGGTTCCAGGCTGTACTCTACATTGGGCGCCGGCAGGTTAACAGGCGGAGTCTGGCCGCTTTCATTGGTGGTAAGGGTCATCAGAGGCGGCTGGGGATCGCCGGTATAGGAGATCGTAACGGTTGCATTTTTTATGGGGATCATACCGACGGAAGAAATAACGGAAATCCGCAGTTCGCCTTCCGAAGCAGGGGCCTGTGCTTCCTGCTGGGCTTTTCGTACAGGATATTCGGGCATAATAATACCTCTGCATTTTTTGTTATAGTATGCAGAGGTATACAACTGTGTGTGGATGACGATGACAGAGCCTGTTGTAATTTCCTGTTCCGGCAATATAGATGCCATTCGCTTGACAGGAAAATATTTAGTCAAGATTTAATCTATTCTTCATCATATGCAGGGTGATACAATAACATATGATACCAAAAAACAGGCTGACAACGGAAGTAGTGGTAATGGCGTGCACGACATAAATCATGGGATTGTAACCGGCACTTCCGAGCAAGGTCGTCTGCGGCATAAGGAAGACACTGCAAACAGACTGTATGAGGCAGTAAAGGCCGATATAACACAAAATGGCTCCCATGACCTTATGGCCCCGGAAAGTCTGTCCCAATGTGATGGCACAATAGATAGAGAGGACACCGCTGATCATCCCGATCGCATTGCAGACAACGGCGGTCACAAGCAGAGTGGGTACGGAAAATTCTGTGGAACGTATCATTTCCGCCATATCGTGCAGAAGGGAAGTCAGAAAGAGATCAGGTTCATTGAGGAGCACGGCCAGCAGGGGAAAGAGCAGTACGACAATGCTGATCAGGACAATGATCTCCGTGATGATCAGACAGAGGCTGTGTATCAGCAGTTTGGAGAGCACAAGCTGACGCTTGGTGACCGGCAGTGTGTGCATCAGGTAGCCTTCGTCGGTATAGAGATTTTTATAAAAGCGGATCCCCACATAAATGGACATGGCAAAGGATGTACCGATTATGGTCATATAGTACAATATGAAGATAAGCGAAGAAATAAAGCTGATACCCTGTCTGTATCTGCCATCCAGTGAATACATGGCCATGAGGCCGATGACAGTGGTCAGTATGGTAAAGGTGTTGATGATAAGGAGTACTTTCCAGATTGCCTTCCATTCATATTTCATCAGTTTTTTCAGCATGAGAACACCTCCCTGAAATAAGTATCCAAAGATTTCCCCTTTTCTTCCCGCACCTGTTCTGCCGGGGCATACAAAAGGACAGTGCCATTGCGGATCAAGATCACGTCATCCAGCAGATTTTCCACATCGGAGATCAGATGGGTGGAGAGCAGGACCGTAGCATGTTCGCTGTAGTTGGATAGTATAGTCTTCAGTATATAATCCCGGGCGGCCGGATCGACACCGGCGATCGGTTCATCCAGAATATAGAGCCTGGCATCCCGGCTCATCACCAGTATCAGTTGCACCTTCTCACGGGCCCCTTTGGAAAGCGTTTTCAGCCTGGCCTGAGGGTCAATCTGCAGAGAAGAAAGCATGTCGTATGCTTTTTCTGCGGAAAAAGTGGTATAGAAGTCGGAAAAAAATGCAACCAGCTCGCGCACACGCATGGAACTCTGGAGAAAGGTGCGTTCCGGGAGATAGGCGATCAGTTCTCTGGTACCGGTTCCGGGTACCTGGCCGTCGATGGTAAGTGTGCCGGAAGTGGGCGTAAGCAGACCGTTGATCAGTTTGATGAAAGTGGTCTTGCCGCTGCCGTTGGGGCCCAGCAGACCGGTTATGCGCCCCTCGGGAATGGCCAGTGACAATCCGTTCAGTGCTGGCTGTTTCTTTCTGGCATAATATTTGTATAATCCGTTTGCTTCTAATAAATAACTCATGTTATCCCCTCCTCATATTCGGCTTTCAGGAAAGAAAGGATTTCCTCTTTCCGATACCCAAGCTGCTGCATGCTGCGGAAGAAATGTTTCAGATATTCTTTGGCCAGAGTCTGACGGAGACTGTCAAGCAGGGCTTCATCCTGTGTGACAAAACGCCCGGCAGTCCGCTGCGTGCGGATCAGACCGCTTCGCTCCAGTTCGGAAAACGCCTTCTGCATCGTATTGGGATTGACGCCTGCCTCTGCGGCCAGTTCCCTGACACTGGGCAACCTGCTTCCGATCGGATACTGGCCGGATATGATCCGCATCTGGATCAGTTCCAGCAACTGTGCATAAATGGGCCTGTCTGAATCCAGTTTCCAAGCCATGAGCATCCGTCCTTTCTGTATTGCTGTACTAAGTTCTTAATACAATGATACACTTTTTAAATAAAATGTCAAGGTATTTTTTGGGTGTTTGTCTTATCTGGGGTACTGTCAGATATCACAAGGATGGGGAGAAACATCAGATGCGATCGTTTATGATGGCGGACGTGGGGCGGGGACGGCGCAGCAGCTGCCGTGAGGGAATATCAGTGCAGATATTCCCTCACGCAGTCAGCCAGCCTTTGATTATCCTCCGGCAGCATAAAACAGAACCGGAAGTAGGTGTGGTCAGAACTGAAAAAAGAAGAGCAGTCACGGATCATCAGACCCCGGCGGATGGCATTTTCAAAAAGTCCGGCGCCGGAACGGCCCTCTTTGAGAATCCGGGCCAGCATAAAATTTGCCTGAGGCCGGTACACTTTGATACCGTCCATGGCCGAAAAAAGATGCCACATACGGCGGCGTTCGCTCTGGATCAGTTCTTTCGTCTTTTGTATATGTTCTGTGTCGGAAAAGAGCAGTTGCCCGGCCATATCTGCCAGACTGCTCACTGCCCACGGATTCTGCCTTTCATGGGCATGCTGTAAAAGGGCAGTGTTTCCCGTGACAGCATAGCCAAGACGCAGCCCGGGAGCGGCAAAAAATTTGGAGACGCCCCGGATGATAACCAGATTGTCATAGACGCTGGTAAGCGGTATGGAAGAGGTCTGTTCATAATCAGGAGAAAATTCCACATAGGTCTCGTCCACCATGACCAGGATATCATACTTGCGGCAGGTCTTTACGACAGACTCCATCTGCCGGATATTGATGGCGGAAGAGGTGGGATTGTTGGGATTACAGAGAATGAGCAGACTGATCGTAGCGTCCAGTTTTTCCGTCAGGCTGTTTTCGTCTAACATAAAATCTTCTGCTTCCTGCAGCATAAAATATTGAAAAGGTCTGCCGCACAGTAACAGTTCTCTTTCATATTCGGAATAGGTAGGGCCCAGGATAAGCGCACCGCCCGGGCGGCACAGACGGATGATCAGAGAGAGCAGTTCTGTGGAACCGTTTCCCACAAGGACAAAAGGGGCTGTTACTTCACAGTATCTGCCGATTGCTTCCCGCAGTTTCTTATATTCCCGGTCGGGATAAGAGGTGATCACATCCAGCTCCTTCGCCATTTTGCGGCGAAATGTTTCGGACAATCCAAGTGGATTGACATTGGCGCCAAAACGGATGATATCTTCTCTGCGGATTCCGTAATAGGCTTCGATTTGCTCCAGATCACTTCCATGAAAATTGTGTACGGTTTCTGCCATTTGTTTCTCCATTCTTGAATTTAGTATATGGTTCATGGTATAATCATTGACAAAGATTATGCACTATTATAATACACACTGCGGAAAAAGCAAGAAGAAGTGATGGTAACGGATCGTATGGACAAAAGAGAAAAAATTACAAAAGCGCTTGAGGGAAGATCCGTTTGCAGGGAAGGTTCCCTTTCTTTTTCATGCCTGGAGATAGCACTCACACTGCGGGCAGGAGAGAGTGTGGAAGGGTGTTTTGTCATCATGGGAGAGGACGGGATTTCCCTGATGGGAGCCGTTTTGAGCAGTGATGTCCGTATGCACTGTCTTTTGCCGCACTTTACCGGCAATCCGGTGGAGATTCCATACCGTTTTGACAGCCGGGGACTGGATGAGGGGGATCTGATCCGGGGAGAGTTCAAAGTGATTTCCAGCCAGGGAGAGTATACACTGCCCTGGCAGATCAGGATCGTGCCCAAGATATTTGAGAGTTCGCTTGGGCCGATGAAGAACCTGTTTCACTTCGCCAATCTGGCCAGGACGAGCTGGCAGGAAGCGGTACGGGTATTTTATGATCCCGATTTTGCGAAGATCCTGACGGGAAACGACAGGCAATACCTTAATCTGTACCGGGCGTTTCGCAGGCTGCCGCACAAGGAGCAGAAAGTCGAGGAATTTCTTGTCTGGATTCGTAAGAAGCAGCTGGTCACTTATCAGCCTGACAGAGAAGAACTGCTGGTATCCTGCCCGGAAGATATCGCGCGGGAAGTGATCCTGCTGACGAAGAGCGGCTGGGGTTATACGAATCTGCTTGTGGAAGTGGAAGGGGAATTTCTGGAGGCGGAAAAATCCGTTCTCACCGATGATGATTTTCTGGGAAACCAGTGTGCGTGTCCGCTGCTGATTTTCAAACATGCCCTGCATATGGGCTGTAATTATGGAAAGGTTCGCTTCCGCAATGAATATACCACCCTGGAGATCCCCGTTTATGTCAATCATGCGGAAGTGGCTGCGGGGAAAGGAAGACTGAGCAGAAAGAAAAAGACACTGGAATTTTACCGCTGCTATCTTCTGTACGGCATGGGGAAGATGACCCGGCAGGACTGGCTGGCGGAAACGGAGCAGATTGTGGAAGGCATGGGAACGATCGGCGCCCACAATCCCCTTCCGCTTTTGTTCCGGGCGCATATCCTGCTGACGAGAGAGCGCAGAAGTGAGGCAAAAGAGGCGCTGGAACAGGCCTGTGGCCTGATCGTGCCGGAGGAGACACGACCGGAGATTTCCTGTTACTATCTGTACCTGACCTCCCTGGTCAGCCGGGATGAAAATTATATCAGGGCAGTGACCGACGAGATACGCCGTGTGTATTACAATGAGCAGACGAACTGGCAGGCGGCCTGGCTGCTTTTATATCTGGACGGGGAATTTGCCAGAAGCCTTTCCAGAAAATGGCTCTTTCTGGAACAGCAGTTTGAAAAAGGCTGCCGCAGCCCCATCTGGTATATGGAAGCCGCGCAGATGGTAAGGAAACATCCGGCTTTTCTGATGAAGATGACGCCTTTTGTCATGCAGACACTGAACTTTATGGCCAAATATGATTATCTGTCGAATGAATGTATCAGTCAGATTCATTACCTGGCAGAGCGCGTCAAAGAGTTTTCAGAACGGATGTATGCCATCCTGCAGGTCTGTTACCGGAAGAAGAAAGATACAGAGACACTGCATGCCATCTGCGCGCTGCTGATCAAAGGAAATAAGATCGGCCCTCAGTATGCCCACTGGTATCGAAAGGGGATCGAAAAAGAACTGTGGCTGACCAGGCTGTACGAGCATTATATGCTGTCAGTGGATATCCGCAGGGAAAAGGAGATACCGGCGGCGGCGCTGCGCTACTTCTCTTACCGCAGCGAACTGCCCGAGGAACGGACGGCTTTTCTGTATGCCTATATTATCAGAAAATCACGGGAATATCAGGAACTGTACAGAACCTGTCTGCCGGATATGGAGAAGTTTCTGGCCGGGCAGCTTGAGCAGGGCCATATGAGCGGCGATATCGCCCGTCTGTACCGGCGCCTGATCCAGGAAGGTTTTGTGGGCAAGGAAATGCTGGCACAGTATGCCTCCTGCCTGTTTATGCATGAAATACGGATCTTTACGCCGGGGATCCGCCGTGTGATCGTGATTCATGGCAGGCTCAAAGGGGAGATCACAGGAGAGGTCAGTGATGGTTTTGCGTATGTACCGGTCTATGACAGAGATTTTTCCCTGGTCTTTGAAGGAGACGGCGGCAGCCGCTTTGCAGGCAGTGTGGACTATGAGGACAATGTTCTGTTTTATCCCCAGGAGATGCTGCCGGTGGTGGCGCCCGGGGAAGAAGATATCTTTGCAGGGCAGATCGGGGTGATGCTTTACCAGTGTGAGAATGGGAAAAGCTATACGATAGTGGAAGAAGGGAATGTCGGTTACGCGGCCAGATTGTGGGAGAGTGCGCAAATCGAGGACTCCTACCGCAACGAACTGGGCATGAAGCTGCTGCAGTATTATGACAGGACAGAACAGACGGAGAAGCTGGATCAGTTTCTGGTACAGATGCAGCCCCAGTTTATGAGTGGCAGAGAAAGAAGCGAAGTGATCAGATGCCTGCTGCTGCGGGGCATGTATGATCAGATTCTGGACTGGCTGCGGCTCTATGGCACAGAAAAGCTGACGCCCAAGACAAGGCTTCGCCTTTGTGACAGGCTGCTTCCCTATATCGACTATATGGATTCCCCGGTGATGACGCTGATTGCCTGGAACGCTTTTCGCAGTGGAAAATATAACGACATGATATTGTGGTATCTGGCAAAGCATTACGACGGGACACTGCGGGAACTGCAGGAGATATGGAAGGCCTGCGGCAGATTTGAGACAGATACCGACGGACTGTGTGAACGGCTGCTTTTGCAGATGCTGTTTACCAATGAAGCCATGGAAATGGAAACAGATGTCTTTGGCAGTTATCTGGAGAGCAGAGCGGAGGAGCCGCTGACAGAGGCCTGCCTGTCGCATTTTGCTTACCAGTTTGTGATGCATGGCCGTGAACCGGCGGCATTTATCTGGAAAGAGCTCCGACGCAGGGAGAGGAACGGCGGCGCGTGTGATGTCATGTGCGAACTTGCGCTGCTGGAACATTTTGCCGGGGACAAAGAGCCGGATGAAGAAGAGAAACGGATGATCGCAAGACTCCTTGAAGATCTGGTGATGAACCAGGGTATCGTACTGGGCGGATTTATGAAATTTGCCGATTTCTATCCGGGGATACGCTTTTACGAAGGCAGGGAGTTTGTGGAATACAGAGCAGAGTCCGGCAATTCCCTGATGCTCCATGCCATGGTGAGACGGGGCAGCAGTCAGAGCGAGTATCGAATGGAAGAACTGCCATGTTGCTATCCGGGCATATATACGACGCAGTTCCTGCTTTTCCCCGGGGAAATGGTAGAGTATTATATCATGGAGCGCAAAGGGGAAAAGGGAGCGCTGGTGCAGAGTGGTACATTACACGGCATGATACCGGGCGAAGCAGCGGATCGAAGCCGCCTGGCCAGAACCTCCCGTTTTCTGGCCGAAGTTTCTGGCCCGGAGGCTGACAAAGGGCAGGCGATGCATCTTTTGGAAGAGTATCTGCGCATGGATTTTTCCGCCGAGCAGTTTTTCCCACTGTTGTAGAAAATAGCATATGTTATTTATAAAATAAAAACCGGATGTTATAAAACGATGATGGACTTAGGCAATTTGATTGGCAAGAAAAATAAAATATTGGCAGGGTTTGACCTGGGGGATCAGACCTCACAGATCAGCTATTGCCATATGAATGAGGAAGAACCGGAAACCATATCGGTCATAGCGGGGGAGGAGCAATTTGATTTCCCTACGGCCCTGGCCAGAAAGGCAGATGTGAATCAGTGGCTTTATGGCCGGGAAGCGATGGAGGCAGCGTGGGCCGGGACGGGCATACCGGTAGAGGGGCTGCTTTCTCTGGCGCTGGCGGGCGAAGGGGTCCGTGTGGGGGAAGAGACTTTTGACCCGGTGGCTCTGCTGGCCCTTTTTATGAAACGGAGTCTGAGTCTGCTGGCGCCGGTCGCTTCGCCGGAGCAGATTGAGGCCCTGTTTGTCACGGTACAAAATCCGGATCAGCGTATGACGCAGGTGCTGGCCCAGGCCGTTTCCGCGATGCAGCTTCCGCTGAAACTGGTTTATTTTCCAAGTTATGGGGAGAGCTTTTATCAGTATATGCTTCATCAGCCCCGGGAACTGTGGATGGGACAGGCGCTTGTATGTGAGTATGAAAAAAACCGGCTGAGGACTTATCGGATGGAATGTAACCGGCGTACCACACCGGTGGTTGTCCTGATCGAGGAAAAAGAGTACCCGGACCCGGAAGGCAGGGACAAAGATCTGCTGGGGGTACTGCAGAAGAGTTGCAGCGGTCGCATTGTTTCTTCTGTCTATTTGGTGGGCAGAGGGTTCGAGGGGGACTGGTATCAGGATTCCCTTCGCTATCTTTGCCGGGGCAGGCGGGTATTCAGAGGGAATAATCTGTATAGCAAAGGCGCATGTTATGGAGCAAGAGAGAGGTTGGCGCCGGGAGAGGTGGGAAAGCAGCACGTATTTCTGGGCAGGGATACACTGAAAGCCAATCTGGGCATGCGGGTACTGCGGGCAGGCAGCGACTCCTATTATGCGCTGCTTGACGCGGGGATGAGCTGGTATGAGGCGGAAAAAGAGTGCGAATTCTATCTTGAAAGCGGCAATTCTTTTACGCTTGTGATCACACCTCTGACCGGAAAAGGCAGCAAAGAGGTGGAGATCATCTTAAATGATATGCCGCTGCGCAGTGAACGGGCGACCAGAATCCGTATGAAGCTGGCCATGGAATCGGAGCAGGACGTATCGGTGACACTGGAAGATATGGGGTTTGGGGAGATCTTTCCCGCCACGCACAAGGTCTGGCACGAGAAGCTGCGCCTTGCCGAATGAGGGCATTGAGCGTGGCGGCTGTTGGTATGAATTGGTCAGGCAATGGTCCGGGACATTTTAAATCATTGCCATAACAGAAAGGAAGCAGGCATGGGCAGAGTGATCCTGTGTGTGGGAAAAACGGCAAATATCCCTTTTTTGCTGAAAAAACCGGGTGTTCATGTATATACGGCGGAGGAACTCTGCTACTGCATCAGAGAGCATACCTTTCTGATGGATGAGGAAGTCGTGTGCAAAGAACTGGCCGACTGGCTGGGAGAAGAGTGTGGCCTGCCCAAGCTGGCTGATACCCTGCATACAATGCTCAAAAAGAATGTCACCACCGAGGAGTTTCTGACAGAGGTCCTTGTATATACCGGGTATTATCCGCGGGAAGAGATACGGCGCCTGTCGCGTTTCCTAAGGAGCAGCAGCGCGCGCAGCGAATATGAGAACCGGAAAGATATCGGGGACTATCTGGCCGGTAACGGAAAATATGAACTGGCGATGGAACAGTATCGCAGACTGTTGGCGGATGTATCGGGAGACGCGGCATTTTCTGCCCGAGTGCTTCATAACATGGGGTGTGTCTGCTGCAGGCTCTTTTTGTTTGAGCGGGCGGCAGAACTGTTTTACCGTGCCTATGAGGCAGGCGGGGAGCAGGAGAACCTGATCCGGTATCTGGCGGCAAAAAGGCTCTCGCTGGATGAAAAGGGATATCTGGCTTTTATGGCCACCCAGCCAAAGGCCTGTTATGAAGCGTCTATGGAACTGGAAAAGAGAGTGCAGCAGGTTGCCTGTAAATGGGAAGAGAGTATCCAGAACCGGCAGCTGGAGGCGGTCAGGCAGGAGATAACGTCGCACCCGCAGGAAGCCGGCCGGGTCTGGGAGGATGCGGCGCAGCAGATGAAAGAATCGTTCCTTACTATGATGAGAGAGAATTGACCGATGGGATGGATGAAAAACTGGTTTTCCAGATTCAGGAAAAACAAGACGGAAATGATTGAGGAAGCGGAGGATATCCGGGAAGCGCCGGTCCTGAACCGGGACAGTGTCAATCTGCGGGATCAGGGGCAGAGGATGCGCTATGTGCGCAGCTGCCTGGAACAGATCAAAGAGGCGCAGGAAGAGATTGAAAAGCTGACAAAAGAATATGGTATGGTCACTTCTCATCTGACGGATACGGAAGAGATCGAGGCGCTGCCGGTGTCTGAAAAAAAGGAGATTTCCCGGATCGCGGATCAGATCACCGCTTATGAGCGGGAAAAGAACGTCTACGAAAGTGACCGCAACAGAATGACAGAGGCTCAGTTTCACCAGATGGAGCGGATGGAAGAAGAGGTGGAAGAAGGCATCGACAAACTGGCTCAGACCGAGGAATACCAGGAAAAGATACGCCAGGATATGCGCCGGCTTTCCGCGGAGAAACATGCCTTCCAGTACCGCAAACATGATCTGCAGAATCTGATGGTCAATCTGCGCGGGATGATCATAATCACAAGTTTTTCCTTTGTTACCTGTATGGTTATCCTGCTTTTGTTACAGATTTTTCTGGAGATGGACACCCGGATCGGCTATCTGGTGACGGCTGCCGCCACCACCTTTGCAGTCTTTGCCATTTATATGAAATATATGGAAGCCGCAAAAGATAAAAGGCAGGTGGAGCGCTCCATCAATCGGCTGATCCTTTTGCAGAACAAGGTCAAGATCAGATATGTAAACAATACCAACCTGCTGGATTATCTCTATGTCAAATATGGGACCTCATCCGCGGAAGAACTGGAACGGATGTGGAACCAATACCTGCAGGAAGTGGAGGAGCGGGAGAAATTCAGAGAACTGCATGCCGAGCTGGATTACCATCGCAAAGAACTGCTCCGTATCCTGCAGCGGTTTCAGCTGAAAGACCCCGGTATGTGGATGCGGCAGGCACGGGCCATCAGCAATCGTAACGAGATGGTGGAAATCCGTCACGATCTGATTCTGCGGCGGCAGAAGCTGCGG
Organism: uncultured bacterium; assembly: GCA_947574055.1. Taxonomy (GTDB): domain Bacteria; phylum Bacillota; class Clostridia; order Lachnospirales; family Lachnospiraceae; genus VSOB01. Next base: position 70,837 of record CANPIC010000004.1, on the reverse strand, counting down.
CGGCAGATGGAATATAACGAACAGCTGGCGAGCGTGGCACAGGGTGAGATCAAGGCGCTGGCGGAGGAATTTCCCGCCTATATGCCGGAGATTATGGAATTGGTATCCCAATACGAGGACAGAGAGTAGCAGGCAAGGAGAAACAGTGTGGCTCTATATGTTAACCTGAAATAACAAAAGGTTGACACATAGGGCTGTTTTTTGTATACTGAAAAAATAGCAAAGAAGAACAAAAATCTGATTATGGGCAGCCGCATGAATGGATGAGATGATCTGAGGGCATAACGGTAACAGGAAGTTTTCGTATGTGACGGCATGTAACGGAAGTTTTCCGGGAAAGGGAGAGGTTGGTCTATGTTGCGATTGGCGGAAGAGATTATAAAGGGCAGGAGACTGAAAAGAGGCGATGACCTGACTGTTTTTTTTGATGCGGATGTGGAGGAGATCAGCGAAGGGGCTGACAGGATCCGCAAGGCTCTGTGCGGCAACCGGGCACAGTTGTGCAGTATCATAAACGGCAGGTCCGGACGCTGTAGCGAAGACTGCCGGTTTTGTGCGCAGTCGGCGCATTATCATACCACTTGTGAGACTTATGAGTTTCCGGAGCCGGACGTATTTGTGGAGGGCTGCGGACAGATGGAAGAGATGGGCGTGGACCGTTATTCGATCGTCACTTCGGGGCGTGCGGTAAGCGGGGCTGATCTGGAAAAAGCGGTGGCGGCTTATACGGCCATGCACGCGCAGTATCCGGATATGATGCTGTGCGCATCGCATGGGCTGATGAGTGTGGAGGATATGAAGCGCCTGAAAGAGGCCGGTGTGACCATGTATCATACGAATGTGGAGACTTCCAGGCAGTATTTTCCGCAGATTTGTACGAGTCATACATACGAAGATAAGCTGGAGCAGATCCGGCGGGCACGCAGGGCAGGACTGGAAGTATGCTCCGGCGGGATCCTGGGGATGGGGGAAACATGGCGTGACCGCACGGAGATGGCGCTGACACTGGCAGAACTGGAGATCAGATCCATCCCGCTGAATTTCCTGCTGCCGATTCCGGGGACGCCGCTGGAGTATGTGGAACCTTTAGCGCCGGATGAGATCCGGCAAATCATTGCCATGTTCCGTTATCTCAATCCGGAGGCTTATATCCGTGTTGCCGCCGGCAGGGTCCGCTTTCTGGACCGGGGCGCCGTGCTCTTTGTCTCAGGAGCCAATGCGACGCTGACCGGGGACATGCTCACGACTACGGGCAATCATACGGCCGGAGACCGGGAACTGCTGACAGAACTCGGATATGAACTCAGAGCCTACACAGGCCGGAGAGGAGACAGAGAATGGCAAAGAGGATAGATACGACCACAAACGAAACATGGCAGGGCCATGCGAAAGTACGGGAACTGGTACTGACAGGGATGATGACCTCGCTGCTATGTGTGATGGGGCCCTTATCGGTTCCGCTGCCATTTAGCCCGGTGCCCATTTCTCTGACCAATCTTGCCGTCTATTTTGCGCTGTATGTGCTCGGCAGGAAACGGGCATGTGTCAGCTATCTGTTGTATCTTTTGATCGGTTTTGCAGGTATTCCGGTGTTTTCCGGATTTACGGCAGGCCCCGGCAAACTGCTGGGACCTACGGGAGGATATCTGGTGGGATTTATGCTGATGGCACTGATCGGTGGCTATGTGACTGACAGATGGCCTTTCAGGCCGGCCTGGTGCTTTGCGGGGCTGGCTGGCGGGACGGCAGTCTGCTATCTGTTTGGTACGCTGTGGCTGGCAGGCCTGGCGCATATGTCTCTTGCCGGCGCGCTGGCGGCCGGCGTGCTGCCTTTTATTCCCGGTGATATCTGCAAGATTATCATTGCCCTGGTGACAGGGCCGGTGATCAGGAAAAGGCTGGACCGCGCGGGCGGCAATTAAAAGTTCAGATATTTCCTGTTTGCGGCGGATGATTTTTTCCGAATCTGTACAAACTACATTTCGAAAACACAGAGAAAGTGAGTACAGAATATGGAACATAGACAGACAGAACAGACGGCCCCGATGCAGGCCACGCAGAAAAACAAAAGAAAAATGAAAACGATGGACGGCAACCATGCCGCTGCGCTGGCGGCGTATGCCTACAGTGATGTGGCGGCCATCTACCCCATCACCCCTTCCTCCACCATGGCGGAGTTGATGGACGAATGGGCGGCCCGGGGAGAGAAAAATCTCTTTGGCAGGCCGGTTACGGTATCTGCCATGCAGTCGGAGGCCGGCGCAGCCGGCGCCGTACATGGATCTCTGGCAGCCGGGGCGCTGACCTCCACTTTTACGGCTTCGCAGGGACTTCTTTTGATGATCCCCAATCTGTATAAGATGGCGGGAGAGGGACTGCCCGGCGTATTTCATGTGGCGGCGCGTTCGCTTGCCACGCATGCGCTTTCTATCTTCGGGGATCATTCGGATATCTATGCCTGTCGGCAGACAGGGGCCGCCATTTTGGCAGCCAGCAGTGTGCAGGAGGTTATGGATCTGGCGCCGGTTGCGCATATGGCGGCGTTGCAGGGCAGAACGCCTTTTCTTTATTTCTTTGACGGATTTCGTACTTCCCATGAAGTACAAAAGATTGCCGTCTGGGACAGAGGGGATTACGAGTCTTTTCTGGACAAAGAGGCACTGGAGGCTTTCAGGAACGGGGCGCTTAACCCCACACACGGCAGACAGATGGGCTCGGCGCAGAATCCGGATGTCTTTTTCCAGTACCGCGAAGCGGCCAATCCCCGCTATGATAAACTGCCGGGAATTGTGGAAGCCCTTTTGCGCAAAGTGACGGAAAAAACAGGGACTCCTTATGAACTGTTTCAGTATTACGGAGAGCCGGAGGCGGAGCATATCATTATCGCTATGGGCAGTGTCTGTCAGACCATTGAAGAAGTGGTGGATGAGGAGAACAAAGCGGGAAAAAAGACAGGGCTGATCCGGGTACGACTGTATCGTCCTTTCGAGAGAGAACATCTGCTGGCAGCCATTCCCAAAACCGTTGAAAAAATCACTGTGCTTGACCGGACCAAGGAGGCGGGAAGCATCGGGGAACCGCTGTATCTGGACGTGATCGGAGCGCTGCGTGACAGCTATTTTCAGGATATACCTGTTTTTTCGGGGCGGTATGGACTGGCTTCCAAGGATACAACACCCGCACAGATCCATGCAGTGTTTGAGAATCAGACGATAAAACGCTTTACCATCGGTATTGAGGACGATGTGACACATCTGTCACTTCCGGCAGAGCCTTTCCAGGTCGAAAAGAAGGGAGAAGTCTGCTGCAAATTCTGGGGACTGGGCGGCGATGGTACGGTGGGGGCTAACAAGTCATCCGTGAAGATCATTGGCAATCACACCGAGCTGTATGCCCAGGCTTATTTTGCCTATGATTCCAAAAAATCAAGAGGCCTCACCGTCTCGCATCTTCGTTTCGGGCCATCTCCCATCCGCTCGGCTTACCTGATTGACCGCTCGGATTTTACCGCCTGCCATAATCACGTATATCTGCACAAGTTTCATATAGTCCAGGAGATAAAAGACGGCGGTACGTTTCTTTTGAACTGTCCCTATGAAGGGGAAGCGCTGGCGCATTTCCTGCCGGGACAGGTGAAGCGATATCTGGCAGAGCATCAGATCCGCTTTTTTGTGATCGACGGCCTGCGGATCGGCAAAGAGATCGGCCTCAATAACAAGATCAACACCATCTTACAGGCAGCCTTTTTCAAACTGTCCGGTATCATTGATCCCGGCGAAGCCCTGTCGCTGATGAAACAGGCAGCCAAAGCCGCTTATGAACGCAAAGGCGACAAGATCGTAGAGATGAATTACCAGGCCATCGAAAGAGGGATGGAGGAAGTAAAAGAAGTAGCGGTACCGGAATCCTGGAAACAGGAAAAGGACGAACCGCTGGACGACGATCTGCTGCCTGACAGAGAAGAAGTGGAATGTTTCGTCCGTCGCATCCAGAAGCCGGTGAATGTGCAGGAAGGAGATAAGCTGCCTGTTTCCGCGTTTGTGGAGATCGCTGACGGTTCGGTGCCATCGGGAACCGCGGCTCATGAGCGGCGCAATGTGTCCACTGAAGTGCCGGTCTGGAAGCCGGAAAACTGTATTCAGTGTAACCGCTGTTCCTATGTGTGCCCTCATGCGGTTATCCGTCCGGCAGTGATGGATGCGCAGGAGGCTGCGGCAGCGCCGGCAGGCATGTCCATACTGCCTGTGACGGGTATGGACGGGTATCAGGTCTCGATGATTATATCCCCGTCGGACTGTACGGGCTGTGGTTCCTGCGCGGCTGTCTGCCCCGGAAAACAGGGAGAGAAAGCGCTTTCCATGTGTCCGGTGCACGAACATGAGGAGCGCCAGCGCTATTTTGATTATGGCAAATCTCTGCCGGAAAAGGAAGAACTGGTCAGCAAATTCGGTATCGGTACCGTCAAGGGAAGCCAGTATAAAAAGCCTTACCTGGAATTTCATGGCGCCTGTGCGGGCTGCGGTGAGACTACGTATCCCCGTCTGGTGACGCAGCTCTTTGGCGAGCGGATGTATATAGCCAATGCGACAGGCTGTTCTTCTATCTGGGGCAACTCCTTCCCCTCCACGCCTTATACAGTCAATGACAAAGGCGAGGGGCCGGCCTGGTCCAATTCCCTGTTTGAAGATGCGGCCGAGTTTGGCTATGGTATGCTGCTGGCAGAAGAGACGATACGGGAGCGGCTGCGGGAAAAGATCGGGATACTGGAAAAAGAGACGGCGGACAAAGAATTGAAGGAAGCCTGCGGAAACTGGCTGGATACCTGGAATGACTTTTACGCCAACGGGCCGGCATCCGAGAGACTGATCCGGGCACTTTGCGCCGCCCGATGCGAGGAAGCGGACAGGCTCCTTGGGGAACGCAATTTCTTTTCCAAAAAGTCCAAATGGGTATTTGGCGGCGACGGCTGGGCTTATGACATCGGCTTTGGCGGCCTGGATCATGTGCTGGCCAGCCGCAGAAATATCAATATACTTGTTTTTGATACGGAAGTGTATTCCAATACGGGAGGCCAGGCGTCGAAAGCAACCCCGCTTGGCGCGACGGCGCTCTTTGCCGCCGGCGGGAAGCGGACGCGCAAAAAGGATCTGGCAGGGATGATGATCAGCTATGGTTATGTCTATGTGGCACAGATTGCCATGGGTGCTGATTATGCGCAGACCGTGAAAGCCATCCAGGAGGCGGAGCAGTATGACGGACCGTCCCTGCTCATTGCCTATGCACCGTGTATCAATCATGGAATCCGCGCCGGGATGGGCAGTTCCCAGCATGAGGAGGAGAAAGCGGTGAAAGCAGGCTATTTCACGCTTTTCCGTTACCACCCTGGCCTGCGCAAAGAAGGGAAGAATCCCTTTATGCTGGACAGCCCGGAGCCGGATGGCTCCTACCGGGAATTTCTGGAGGGAGAAATCCGCTATACCGCTTTGCAAAAGACAAAGCCGGAGGTGGCCGGCGAGCTGTTCCCGGAAGCAGAAGAATATGCAAAGAACCGTTATCGCTATTGGAAACGGGTGACAGAGATGTATGGAAAACTCTGAAGAAGGAGGCCGTTGCAGACATAGAGAGATGCTCTATGGGGGCAACGGCTCCTTTTTTTGCGCTAACTTATGAAAAGCAGGCCCGGGGATCTTTGTTTTATGAGTTTATCTTTCATATTTCCCTGTAAATGGCAACACAAAATCAGAAAACGGGTTTCCAATTTCTGATTAAAATGGTAAGATATAGAGAAAATAAAAGAGGTTATATTCCTTCAGGGAAGGGGAATCAGAAGAAGATGGCGTTGAATGATTATGCGGCGGCATTAAAGCAGGGGAGAAGGCGGTATCAGGCGGCTCTGACGAGGGGACAGCATCCTTATCTGCCGGTGCTGGACGATGTTTTGTCCTATACGGAAGTGGTACAGACGGTCAGTCTGGGGGTGATGGACATCCCTCTGGAGCGGATTGTGGGAACGAAAACGGCAGGGCGGACCAATGCCTTTGCCGATAATTTTATGCCTCTGCTATCCGAGAAATCGGAGTTTGGAGCCAAATGGGCCTCACTTTATGACCATCAGGTCAGTGACGGAATCCGGGACCCCATTGTGGCATATGAATTTATGAACCGGTTTTATGTCCAGGAGGGCAATAAACGGGTCAGTGTGATGAAGTATCTGGGAGCTTACAGCATTGCCGGTACGGTAACGCGGCTGATCCCCAAAAAGACCGATGAGAAAGAAAACCGGCTTTATTATGAGTTCCTGGAGTTTTATCAGGTATCGCAGATCTGTGAGATCTGGTTTACCAAAGAAGGCAGTTATAAGAAACTTTTGAAGCTGATGGGGAAAAAGCCCGGTGAAGTGTGGGATGTGGAAGAGCGGCGCCTTTTACGCAGCATATATGGCAGATTTTCCACTGCCTATAAGATGGCCCATGGAGAGAAGCTGGAACTGGCCGTCCCGGATGCTTTTCTTGTCTATGTGGAAATCTATGGCTATGAGCGGATCAAGGGAGAGACGGAGCAGGAGATGCACCGGGCGCTTGTGCAGATATGGGAAGAGATCCGTCTTGCGGATCAGGGAAGTCAGGTGGAACTGGTGGAGAATCCGGGAACGGAAAAGGCTTCTTTACTGACCCGGCTGATTCCGGCGGGGACACTGACACCGGAGATGCTCAAGATCGCATTTATCTACCCCAAGACGCCGGAGACGTCAGGCTGGACCTATGCCCATGAACTGGGCCGGCTGTATCTGGAACAGGCTTTTGACGGTAAAGTAAAGACCTTTGTCTTTGACCGGGCAGGAACAGACGGCGAAGTGGAAAATGCCATTGATCTGGCAGTTGCCGCCGGCTGCAATCTGATCTTCACCATTGCGGTGCAGATGGCGGGGCCCAGTGTTCGCTGCGCGGTGCGTCATCCCAAAGTGCGGATCTTTAACTGTTCGGTTCGGATGCCCTATACATCCATTCACACCTACTATGCCCGTATGTATGAGTCTAAGTTTTTGATCGGTGCCATTGCGGCGGCTCTGTCGCGTACCGAGCGGCTTGGGTATGTGGCTGATTACCCTATTTACGGGGAGATGGCCAATATCAATGCGTTTGCCCTGGGGGCGCGGATGGTGAACCCTTATGTCAGCGTCTGTCTGGAATGGGCCAAGACAAAGGGGACGGATGCCAGAGAACGGCTGAAGCAGGAAGGGCTGGTATTTATATCCGATCACGATATGATTACGCCCAGGACTGCATCCAGAGAATACGGCCTTTACAGGAAGAGAGAGGATGGCAGCCTGGAAAACCTGGCCACGCCTATCTGGCACTGGGGAAAATTCTATGAGCGCATTATCCGCAATCTCTGCAGCGGCAATAGTGAGGCAGATGCCCAGAAGGGGAAGAAGGCTGTCAACTACTGGTGGGGATTGTCGGCGGATGTGATTGATGTCATCTGTTCCAAGGCCATGCCATGGGAGACGAGGCGCCTGATCGAATTTCTCAAACATTCGATCAGAAGCGGCAGTTTCCATCCGTTTGACGGGCGGATTATTTCCCAGGACGGGACAGTCAGATGCGCAGAAGAGGAGAGTCTGGAAGCCGATGAGATCATCACGATGGACTGGCTGGTGGACAATGTAACAGGAAAGATTCCTGAATTTGATGAACTGACGGAGGAAGCCCAGGCGCTTGTGCAGCTCCAGGGCATCAAAACGGATGAGAGCAGCGGGGAGAAATAAGCGGGGGCGCAGGTCTGCCCAGAGGAAGCGGGCCGGCGGCGGCAGGGAAGGCGGCGCGGATGTGATGAATATCATGATCCTGACGGATCATGAGTCCAGACTGTTATATGACTATTATGAGCCGGAGCGGATGAAGGATATTGACCTGATCATTTCCTGTGGGGACCTGTCCGCGGAATATCTGACTTTTTTTGCCACACTTTGTCATGTGCCCGTTCTTTATGTCAGGGGCAACCATGACAGCCGCTATGCGGAGAAGCCGCCGGAAGGCTGTATCTGCATTGAGGATGATATTTATGTCTATGAAGGGGTGCGTATACTGGGCCTGGGCGGCTCCATGGAATATATTCCGGGCGCCAGCAATCAGTATACGGAACAGAAGATGAGACAGCGGGTACGGCGGATGGGCTGGAAACTCTGGCGGCATAAAGGGTTTGATATTCTGGTGGCACATGCCCCGGCGTATCAGGTGAACGATCTGGAGGATCTGCCCCACAGGGGATTTGCCGTGTTCCGCAGTCTGATGGAAAAGTACAGGCCGAAATTTTTCTTTCATGGCCATGTACATGCCAATTACAGCAGCAGTTTTAAGAGAAAGGACAGATATGCGGATACGACGGTGATCAATGCCTATGATTTTTATGTGGTGGAGTATCCGCTGGGTCCGGCAGACAGATAATTGAAGGCAAGGGAGTAGTAACGGTTCCATGAAAAAACAGCATACTTTAAAGGATAAGATAACTTTTTATGTGATGGCGGTGGCGATTCTTCTGGCGGCGCTGATAACCGTCAATATGTCCGTGGGCAGTGTTATATCCACCAATACGGTTCTTCTGGAAAATATGCAGATCACGGCAAGAATCGCTTCCCAGAGTATCAGTTCCAACCTTCATCTTCTGACGGAGCGCATGTATCATTTCTCCTCGGGAGATGTTTTTGCGGACCCGGCTGCGGATGACAGACAGAAAGAGGCCCGTATGGAAGAGATAAAGCGGCAGATCGAATTTGTCTGGCTTGCGGCTTATGACACTTCCGGACAGAGATTGTATGGGGATCAGGCGGCGCCTGCCGATATCAGCAGCCAGGTCTATTATGCGTCGATGCTCTCGACAGGCAATATTGTGATCGGTGATCCATATGAGGCAGACGGGATGTTACAGCTCTGCGTGGGCTGTCCCCTGAAAGAGGGAGATCATGTGAGCGGTTATCTGGTGGGCAGCTATAAATATGACCTGCTCAATGATGTGATGAGTCTGCTGATTCTGGGCAATACCGGTGGCGCCTGTATCCTGAATGAGGATGGCCTGATCGTGGGAGATGTCAGAAAAGAGGAGATAGCCGGACGCAGAAATATCTATGAGGTCTATTCCTCTTCCAAAAACGCGGAGATCTTTGACCGGGCCCTGGCCTGCCAGACCGGTTCCGCCCTGATGCGGATGAAAGGCATAAAGCGTTATGTGGGCTATGCGCCGATACCGGGTACCAACTGGTCCCTGCTGATTCATGTGCCGCAGTGGGAATATATGGGGACCATGTTTTTATCCATTGTCGTGACGATTCTGATCAGCGTACTTTTGTTGTGCGGGGCGGCGGTATTTATCGTCAGACAGTCCAAAAAGATTTCCGATCCGCTGTCCGAGGCAACCAAGAGGCTGCAGGCTCTGGCAGAAGGCGATCTGACGCAGGAAGTGGTGCAGTCTGCCGGCAAGGATGAAACCGGTATCCTGACCGACGGGCTGGCCAGAATGATTACCAGCCTCAGAGGCTATATCAGTAATATTTATACCTCTCTGGGCACACTGGCCGGCGGGGACTATACGCTGGAGATTCCGGATGATTTTCACGGGGATTTCTCTTCCATTTATGATTCCCTCTGTCATATTACCCGGGCATTGAATGAAACGATGCTGCGCATGCGCCGGTCGGCCGGGGAAGTGAACGAAAATTCCGGCGGTGTCTCGGATTGTGCGAGACGTCTGAAGGAAGATTCTCTGAAGCAGGCAGAGCTGCTCGCGCAGCTTGAAGAGAGTATGGCAGGGATTGCCGGCGCCATTGAAAAAAACAGAGACAATGCGGCCCAAATAGAGGCATGTTCCGCGAGTGCGGCGGAAAAAACGTCCCAGGGCGGCGATGATATGCGTCATATGCTGGATACCATGGAAGAGATACATAAGGCAGTGGAGGAGATCTCCAAGATCAGTCTGATGGTGGAAGATATTTCCGAGCAGACCAATCTGCTGGCACTCAATGCTTCGATCGAAGCAGCCAGGGCAGGAGAGGCGGGAAAAGGATTTGCCGTGGTAGCTGCCGAGATCGGCAAGCTGGCCGGACAGACGGCGGATGCCCTTCGTCAGACGATGGCCATGACGGCCAATTCCATGGAGACGATCCGGCAGGGACAGGAGACGGCAGATCGGACTGCCGAGGCATTTTCCCAGATCCAACAGGTGACACAGGAGTACCTGGCTATTTCCGGCAGACTGTCAGGCACCGTGGAGGAGCAGACAGCGTCTGTGGCGCAGATCAGAGACCAGCTTGTCTCCCTGCAGCAGATCGCGGAAGAAAACAGAGAACTGGCCCTGGAGACGGATAAGAGGGCGGCGGATTCTCTGGCGCAGTCAGAGAGCCTGATGGCATATGTGGCACAGGTGAAGATCAGGGAAACAGAGGAAGGATAATGACTGATGAAACAGAGGATTTGGTTATGGATGTGTATCCCGATGCTCCTGCTCTCAGGATGCGGCGCACAGACAGGGATGAAGGATGGTTTTTATACGGCAGAAATGGCGGAGTATTCCCATGGCTGGAAGGAATATCTGTGCATATTGGTGAAAAATGACCGTATCGTATATGCGGAATTTAATGCCAAAGATGCCAGTGGCTATATCAAAGCCTGGGACAATGCCTATATGGAAAATATGATTACCGGCGGGACCGGCACGTATCCCAATGCCTATACAAGGGAATATGTGGCACAGCTGACAGAAACACAGGATCCGGATGCCATTGACGCGATCAGCGGGGCTTCTCATTCGGGCAGCAATTTTGACAAATTGTCTCATGCAGTGGTGGAACAGGCCAGAAAAGGGGATTCGACCGTTGTGGCTGTGGAGTGATCGGGCAAAAGGACGGCCTGTCCGCATTGCCGGATGGGGAAATGACAGCAAAGGAGGAAGCCGGAAGTGACAGAAAAAAGAGGAATACTGGTTGTGAGTTTCGGCACCACGCATGGCCGTGCCGGGGAGGAAGCGATAGATGCCCTGGAGCGGGAACTCGCGCAGTCCTTTCCGGATCGGGAGCTGCGCCGTGCATTTACGAGCAGTATTGTAAGAAAGCGACTGGCAGAGCGGGGGATTCTGATCCCGGGTGTCCCGGAGGCACTGGAATCATTTCGCAAAGAGGGCTATACGCATATATGGATTCAGCCGACGCATCTGATTCCGGGGGTGGAGTATGACAGGCTCCGGCAGCAGGCGGAGGCATGGAGGGAGCAGTTTGCCTTTCTGAAAGTGGGGGAGCCACTGCTGCTTCAGGAAGAAGATTATGATAGGGTGGTAGCTCTGATGCAGGACAGATTTCGCCCGGACGGGGACGAAGTCTGCATCTTTATGGGACATGGCACATATCATACGGCAAACAGAGCCTATGAAAAGATAGAGAAGCGACTGGAGAAGGAGCCGGGACGGCGTTTTTTTATGGCCACAGTGGAAGGGATACCGTCGCTGGAAGAGATTTTGGACGGGTTTGCGGGTGATACAGGCATCAGAAAAATCAAACTGGTGCCGTTTATGCTTGTGGCGGGGGAACATGCCCTGCATGATATGGCAGGCGTGGATGCGCAGAGCTTTGCCAGCATATGCAAGGCCAGAGGGTATGAGACACAATGTGTCCTGCATGGCATGGGGGCCTATCCGGAGATCCGCCGTCTTTATGTGAGAAAGTTAAAGAAGTGTCTCAGCGGTATCTTTTATGGCATCAGTGTGGGGCCGGGCGCAGGCGGCAGTCTGACACTGGATGCGGCGGACTGTATCCGGCGCTGTGATGTGCTGGCGGTACCGAGGACGGGGGCCTACCATACGATAGCATTGTCCATAGTCCGCCGGGCCGGGCAGCGTATCGGGGAGATGTTTGGGGATGGCGGCTATCTGGGGCTGGAGGAAAAGGAAATCCTGTATCTGGATTTCCTGATGACAAGAGATAAGGAAAAGCGCGAAGAGGTCTATCAGACACTGGCGGAGAAAGTCAGCGGCTATCTGGACAACGGTAAAAATGTCGGCATGGCAGTGCTGGGCGATGTGAGTGTGTATGCCACGGTATCTTACCTGGCAGCCCCGCTGCGCACTGCCGGGTATGAGGTGACACTGCTGCCGGGGGTCAGCAGTTTTTGCGCCTGTGCGGCTGCTCTTGGCAGGAGCCTTACCAGTATGGCCGGGCCGCTTCACATCATTCCTGCCGGATACGAAGGGACCAGAGAGAGTCTGGGGCTTGCGGGCAGTAAGGTGCTGATGAAGAGCGGTCGTCATCTGCCGGAGACAAAGCAGCTTCTAAAAGAGATGGGGCTGTATGAGCGGGCGTCTATGGTCAAGGACTGCGGTATGGAGACGCAGGAACTTTGCTGGGGGCTGGATGAGGACACGGAGAGAAATTCTTACTTTACGACGATTTTGATACCGGAAGACGGGGAATGACTGTATGTATGTGATCAGCATCAATTATAAAAAAGCGCCACTGGAAATCAGAGAGAGGTTCGCCTTTTCCGGAGAGCAGCAGCGCGCTTTTCTGCGGGGCTGCAGGGAGAGCGGGGAACTGCCGGAAAGTGTGATATTGTCTACCTGTAATCGCATGGAACTGTATACCCAGTTCCCGGAGGAAGAGACAGATGGGGAGAGCGGGGGATGGGAAGAACATGCCCGGCGCAGATGGGAACGGATGGAAGAGGCAGTCTGCCGGGCCAGGGGTGTTTCGATGGAACTATGCCGTATGTATGGAAGCTGTTACTACGGCGAGGGCGCGCTGCGTCATCTGCACCGGGTAACATGCGGGGTGGACTCTATGGTCATGGGTGAGGACGAGATACTCGGTCAGGTCAAACAGGCATATTATCAGGCAATGGAAGAGAGATGTACCGGCTTTGCCCTCAATACCATTTTCAAAAGTGCCATTACCTGTGCCAAAAAAATCAAAACGGATACCAGCCTTTCTAAAACATCCGTGTCTCTTGCCACACTGGCGGCAGGCAGGATAGTGGCCTTTTTAAAGGGGCGGGACAATCCCCGTGTTATGATCATCGGCATCACCGGCGCTACCGGTGGCGCAGTGATGAAAAATATCAGGGCGCATAAGGAGATTACGCTGATTGGTACAAGCAGGCGTCATGGGGCGGACGGCGAGGTCATCGGTATGGAAGGTGTGACGATGATTCCCTATGAGGCGCGGTATGAGCAGATGGGAAGCTGTGATGTGATTGTCAGTGCCACGGGCAGTCCGCATTATACGGTATCGAGCCGTAAATGGCAGCAGGCCAGGGCCCGGGCGCAGGAAAATGGAGAAGCGCCGCCGCGGACACTGTGGCTGGATCTGTCCGTGCCGGCGGATATTGACAGGCAGGTGGCGGACTATGGAGAACTCTGTCAGCTGGACTATTTCCGGGAACTGGCACGCAGCAACAATGAGAAGAAGCAGCAGGCCAGGAAAAGTGCAGAGCATATGATCGAAGACCAGCTTGATACCCTGAAAAGAGAACTTTTCTTTCATGAAATCCTTCGGGAGGTGCCGGAAATGAAAGCGGCTGCTGCGGGTCTTACATTCGAACAGATATTATACCGTGTGCGGGATGAGGCGGATTATCAGGAGATGCGGGGGTTTTTTGGCGCTTTGAGAAAGGTTCTGAAAAAAGAGGAGTGACGATGGCTTATTTTCCAATGTTTGTTTCTTTAGAGCACCGGCCCTGTCTGATCGTGGGCGGCGGGCGGGTAGCCTTTAGAAAGTGTGCGGGCCTGCTGGCCTTTGGGGCCGATGTGACGATGGTGGCGGAGTCGTTCAGGGAATCAGCGGCTCTAAGCGGTGGTGCAGAGAGACTGCACCGGCTGCGGCGCAGTTTCCGGGAAGAGGATCTGCGGGCGGCGGACTGGGCGGTGGTTATCGCGGCCACAGATGACCGCCGGGTGAATGGCACAATCGCTGCCTGCTGCCGGGAAAGAGGGATTCCGGTCAATGTGGCGGATTGCCGGCAGGAGTGCAGCTTTTTTTTCCCGGCCTGGTGCAGGGAAGGGGAGATTGCGGTGGGGGTGAGCACCTCGGGTATCTCGCCCGGGACGGCCTCGCTGCTTCGCCAGAAGCTGGAAGCGGCGCTGCCCGGGTGGCTTGCAGAGATCAGAAAGGAAGGGAAGGAACGTGGGTGAAGGGCGGACCGTTATGCGGATCGGCACCAGGAAAAGCCCTCTGGCACTGGCACAGGCAGAACTGTTTCTACAGGCATGCAGAGCTGCCGCGCCGGATCTGTTGTATGAACTGGTGGAAATGAGTACGACAGGTGACATCATACTGGACAGGCCATTATATGAACTGGAAGGCAAGGGGATGTTTGTATCTGTTTTCGAGCAGGCTTTGCTGGATGGGGCGATAGACGTGGCGGTCCATAGCGGCAAAGATATGCCGGCGGAGAGTCCGGACCAGCTGGGGGTGTGTGCCGTTTTGCCCAGAGGCAATCCGGGGGATGTGCTGGTGACGCTGCGGGGCAAAAAGCCCGGCCCCGATGCAGTGATAGGGACCTCCAGTCTGCGGCGCAGGCAGCAGGTGCGTCTCTATCTGGGATGGGAGACAAAGGCGCTGCGGGGCAATGTGGGTACCAGACTGAAAAAGCTGCAGGACGGTGAGGTGGACGGGCTGATCCTGGCCGCCGCCGGGCTGGAGAGGCTGGCGGGGCTCTCGTTAACCGCGTATGAAGTGACGCAGCTGAGCAGGGAGGAGTTCCTTCCGGCCCCGGCGCAGGGGATTATCGCTGTCCAGTGCAGAAAGGATACGCCTTTCCGGGGACTTTTGGAGGCGGTCAATGACAGGGAGACGATGGCCTGTTTCCTGGCAGAACGGGCCTATTTGCGGGCTGTGGGTGCTGACTGCCGGCAGCCGGTTGCGGCATATTCGCGCTGCCGGGGCAATATTCTCCATATGACTGCGGCCTACTGGACGGCAGGGCGCCCCTGGTATTCCCGGGTGAGCGGCGCCGCGGCCGCCGGGGATGGCGAAAAGCTGGGAAAAGAACTGGCGGAAAGGATATTGTCTGCTCTGTGACGGCAGACTTTTGTGATTGGATACAGGTATGACAGCGGAAAACAGGAAGCATAATAAGGATAAGGGCATTTTGACGGGGCATGTGTATCTGGTGGGTGCCGGTCCGGGCCGGCGTGATCTGATCACGGTCGCCGGACTGGAACTGCTGCGCCGGTGTGATACGGTGGTATACGACCGGCTCAGCGGCGAGGAACTGCTGGCAGAGGTAAGAGAGGACTGTGAGCGGATCTATGTGGGAAAGCAGGCCGGGCATCATAGCTGGAAGCAGGAAGAGATCAACCGGCTTTTGACGGAGAAGGCACAGGCCGGGAGGCAGGTGGTACGCCTCAAAGGAGGTGATCCTTTTGTCTTTGGCCGGGGCGGAGAAGAGGCGGAGAGTCTGATGGCGGCGTGCATCCCGTTCAGCTTTGTGCCCGGTGTGACCAGCGCCATAGCCGTACCGGAACTTGCCGGTATTCCGGTGACACACAGGCAGATCAGTCGTTCTTTTCATGTGATCACGGGACAGCCGGCAAAGACGGGGATGGCTGAGCGGGAAGCGTATCTGCGCGGACAGATAGAGAGTCTGAGGGATGCGGAAGGGACCTTGGTGTTTCTGATGGGGCTTTCGGGGCTGTCCCTGATCTGCAGGCTGTTGCGGGAGTCCGGCAGGCCGCCGGCACTGCCGGCGGCAGTGATTGGAAATGGCAGCCGGTATGATGAGACGGCGGTGCGGGGCACACTGGCAGATATCGCGGAAAAGGTCCGGGAAAAAGGCATTGTCTCCCCGGCCGTGATTGTGGTCGGAGAGACGGCGGCATTTTCACTGCGCTGCGAAAGCCGTCTTCCGCTGCAGGGTATCCGCGTGGGACTGGTGGGGACACGCCGCCTGGCTGAGAAGCTGGGACGGCTCTTTGGAGAAGCCGGTGCGGAGACGCTTTGGATACAGCCGCTGCTGACACAGGCGGAGGAGGGAGCGGCCGATGTGCTGGAAGGGCTGGCAGGCTATACCTGGGCGGTATTTACCAGTGCCAATGGCGTGGCACACTTTCTGCAGTTGCTTACCGACAGGCAGATGGATGTACGCCTGCTGGCCGGGCTGCGGATCGCGGTAATCGGGAGCGGTACGGCGCAGGCGTTTACCGAGCGGGGGATATATCCGGATCTGGTCTCTGAGGTCTTTACGGCGGCACATCTGGCAGATGCGCTTTTGCGCCGTGTAAAGGCGGGGCAGGACAAGGTGCTGCTCTGGCAGGCACGGGAGGGGAATCCGGTACTGGAGCGGACGCTGACGGGAGCGGGGATAGAGACAGTGCGGGTGCATGCCTACCGGACGAGAGCCGGTGCCTGCTGCGCGCCGGAAAAACTGGCAACCCTGTCCTATCTTGTTTTTGCCAGCGGCTCGGGAGTGGCGGCATTTTGCCGGGAAAATCCTCATATTTTTGATACAGAGGCGATCAGGGATGTGAAGATATGCGCCATTGGCGTGCATACGACCAGGGCGCTGGCAGACGCGGGATGCAGCGACTGCCTGACGGCGCAGACCTTTACGGCCCGGGGGCTGGCAGAGGCTGTGATCGCTGACCGGATGGCGGCCGGGCAGAGAGGATGATAACCGCATACACAGAAAGGACTATGTGATATGAAAAGGATGAGAAGGCTGCGCAGCAGCGAAGCCATCAGGTGCCTGGTGCAGGAGACGAGGCTCCATAAAGAACAGCTGGTCTATCCCATATTTGTGATAGAAGGAGAGAATATCCGCAATCCGGTGGATTCCATGCCGGGTATCTGCCAGTTTTCTCTTGACAGGCTCCATGAAGAATGTGACAGGATCAGACAGCGGGGCATACGTAATGTGCTGCTCTTTGGGATTCCCGCTCATAAGGATGCGACAGGAAGCCAGGCCTATGCCAGAGAGGGGATCACCCAGCGGGCGGTGAGATATCTGAAAGAAGCATATCCGCAGCTGCTGCTGATTGTGGATGTGTGTCTGTGTGAATATACTTCCCATGGGCACTGCGGGCTGGTGGAGGGGTGCCGGATCCTGAATGATGAGACGTTGCCGCTGCTTGTGAAGATGTCGGTAAGTCTGGCGGAGGCCGGGGCAGATATCATTGCGCCTTCGGATATGATGGATGGCCGTGTGGCTGCCATCCGCCGGGGACTGGATGACGCCGGCTATCAGGATACGCCCATTATGTCTTACAGCGCCAAGTATGCTTCGGCTTATTATTCCCCGTTCCGGGATGCGGCTCATTCCGCGCCGGGTTTTGGAGACCGGCGCAGCTATCAGATGGACCCGCCTAACGCCAGGGAAGCGCTGCGGGAGATGGAAGCGGATATCGGGGAAGGCGCCGATATCCTGATGGTGAAACCGGGTCTGGCATATCTGGATGTGCTGAAAGCGGCCGCGCAGCGCTTTGACTATCCCCTGGCCGTATATAATGTGAGTGGTGAATATGCTATGGTCAAAGCGGCCGCGCAGCGGGGATGGATTGACGAGCGGCGTATCGTGATGGAAAATCTGCTGGCGATGAGACGGGCGGGCGCGGATATTATTATCACCTATCATGCACTGGACGCAGCGGGGTGGCTGGAGGATGAATGATCCGCGGCGCAGCGGCGTCCGGCTTTGCAGCAGGTGCTTTGGTATGGCCGCTTTTGTTGTAGTCATGCTGTTTCTTCCCGCCGGCCGGGCATATGCCAGCAAGCAGCCGCCGGGACCGCTGATTCAGACAACGACGCCGGAAGATGAGTGGATGGGGCTGGTCCATCTGGAGCTGTTGAGGACGCCGGAGAATTACAACGGCGATATGTCACAGTCGATCCGCAATGTGATGCCGGCGGTGGTACAGATACGAACGGGAAATTTTCTGGGGAGCGGCATTATACTGGAAATCGGGGAAGACTCCCTGCTGATTGCCTCCAACCGCCACCAGCTGGCGGGACAGGAATTTTCCCTGGTCAGACTCTACAATGGGGCGGAGGTATCTGCCAGAAGGCTCTATCTGTCGGAGACGCTGGACGTGGGATTTGTGCTGGCCGATATCAGTCAGCTTTCCTATGAGAGACGGGCCAGGCTGCGCAGCGTCTCGGTCAAAGGCGGCTGTAATTCGCAGCTTGCCAAAGGCAGCGAAATATTTATGGTAGGTTCCACTGACGGAGTCGCCAGCAATATTTCCGAAGGGATTGTGGCAGATCCATGGTATTACTTTGACGAATTTGGGTCACATATGATATATAATTATTGTAGGGCCAAACCGGGCATGTCCGGCGGCGGCACATTTGATATACATGGGCACTGTGTGGGGATGATCACGGGAGGCCATGATGATGAGACCGCCAGCCTGCCAATGGAGAGCATACTGGCAGAGCGCAGCCGGATCCCATAAGAGTGCAAAGCCCCGGGGCAGACCGCCGGGAATGTGGCTGACTTTGTGGATGGTCAGTGGGAATACAGGTCATGTTTTGGAAGAAGGGATGTTATATGACAAAGATTGATATTATATCCGGTTTTCTGGGTGCGGGAAAGACGACACTGATCAGAAAACTGCTGCAGGAAGCACTGCAGGATACGAAAGTGGTATTGATAGAAAATGAGTTTGGTGAGATCGGTATCGACGGCGGATTTTTGAAAGAATCCGGTGTGGAGATGAAAGAGATGAATTCCGGCTGTATCTGCTGCTCTCTGGTGGGGGATTTTGGCGCTTCCCTGCAGGAAGTACTGGAGACTTATAGCCCGGAGCGGATTCTGATCGAGCCCTCCGGGGTCGGTAAACTGTCCGATGTGATCCGTGCGGTGCAGAATGTAAGGACAGATGCACAAGTGTCTCTGAGCAGTGCAGTGGTGGTGGTGGATGCTTCCAAATGTAACATGTATGCCAAAAACTTTGGCGAATTTTTCCTGAATCAGATTGCGCATGCAGGCCTTATCATTCTCAGCCGGACGGGAGGCATCAGCCAGGAAAAAACGGCCAGGGCGCTGGAAATCATCCGGGAACACAATCAGAAAGCCACAGTGATCACCACACCATGGGAAGCACTTGACGGCAGACAGATCCTCGGAGCCATGGAAGAGAAAACTGACTGGATGCAGGAACTGATGGAAGAGGTGCGCAGCCAACAGGAACACAGCCATGATCATGAGCAGGAGCAAGGCGGACACAGTCATCCTCATAAAGAGGAACATGGTGAGCACTGTCATCATCATGGAGAGGGGCATGGCGGGCACTGCCATCATCACGGAGAGGAGCATGGCGGGCACTGTCATCATCACGGAGAGGAGCATGGCGGGCACTGTCATCATCACGGGGAAGCGCATGCACATGGTGCTGACTGTACCTGTGGCTGTCATGCAGATGGTCATCATCATGCGGAGGAAGTCTTTACGAGTTGGGGCAGGGAAACTTCCGCTTGCTATACACGGACAGAGATTGAGAACTGTCTGAAGGCACTGGAGGACGAGCGTACTTACGGACTTGTTCTGCGGGCCAAGGGCATGTTGCCAGGCGGCGAGGGACAGTGGACATACTTTGACTATGTACCGGGTGAGACGGATATTCGCAGCGGCGGGGCAGATCTGACAGGCCGTATCTGTGTGATCGGTTCCGGGATGAAGGAGGAGGCGCTGGAGAAACTGTTTGAAAAATAACAGATCCATAACAGATGTGTGGCACGGAAGCCGCGTTTGCCGGCAGGATGGCAGTTCTTTGCGGCAGGAGGCGCCGGGCCGGAGGGAGTGGGTATGAAACCTGTTTTTATGATAAATGGCTTTCTGGAGAGCGGGAAGTCAGAATTTATCCGTTATACACTGGAGCAGCCTTATTTTCAGGTGCGGGGAAAGACGCTTCTGCTTCTCTGTGAAGAGGGAGAGGTAGAGTTTGGCGAAGCGCTGCTGAAAAGCAGCCGCACCATACTGGAGCGGATCGACGGCGAAGAAGCGTTTACCGTGGAGAAGCTGAGTGCGCTGGACAAAAAATACAGACCGGAGCGGATTGTGATCGAATACAATGGCATGTGGAATTTCAAACAGATGCAGCTGCCCCGCAACTGGGGGATCGAGCAGCAGATCACGACCATAGATGCCTCCACCTTTCCCATGTATTATACCAATATGAGATCGCTGCTGGCCGAAATGCTGCGGGAGTCTGACATGATCATTTTCAACCGCTGCGATGGGATCGGTGATCTGAGCAGCTACAAACGGAATGTAAAAGCCATCAACCAGAAGGCGGAGATCATCTTTGAGGACGCCAACGGAGAGGTCAATGCCATGATGGAAGATGAATTGCCGTATGATCTGGAAAAGGATACACTGGAGCTGGATGAACTGGGATATGGTATCTTTTATCTGGATGCACTGGATCATGCGGAGCGCTATCAGGGGAAGAAGATGATTTTTACGGCCATGGTCTTAAAACCGGGCGGATTTCCGGCCGATTATTTCGTGCCGGGCAGAATGGCTATGACCTGTTGCGCGGATGATATGGCATTTCTCGGCTTTGCCTGCGAATATGACGGTGCGGACAAACTGCATGAGCGGGACTGGGTGAGGGTGGAAGCCACCATGAGCTGGGAGTATTGGGCGGACTATGAGGGAGAGGGCCCCGTTTTGCATGCCCTGTCGGTAGAACCCTGTGCGAAACCGAAAAAAGAGATCATCGACTTTTCCTGAAAAGGCAGACAAGGAAAGACAAAGGATGTAAGATAAATGACAATGGTAACGGATCAGGAATTACGGCAGAGCAGGAAGCGCTTTCTTGAACTGGCGGAAAAGAGTTACCGGCAAAGCGTCTATTGCTTTACGGGATTTCTGGATATGGCACAGCTGGATCTTTTTTATGGCATGCAGCGGGAACTCAGTCATGTGCCCTGTACTCTCTTTGGCGGGCATGCGGGAAGTGAACGGCAGATGGTGCGGTTTGGCAGCGATGAGATGATGGGATATGAGGAGCCTTTTCCCATTGTCTGCCTGGAGATCAGGCCACTACAGGAGAAGTTTGCGGACAGGCTCACTCACAGGGATTTTCTGGGCGCCTGTATGAATCTGGGCATTGACAGGAGTACATTGGGGGATATTTTGCTGCGGGAAAATACGGCTTACCTGTTTTGCACGGAAGTGATTGCAGACTATGTGGCTGAGAGTCTGACGAGGGTCAGACATACCAGTGTTGCCTGCCGCAGGTATGCAGGTGCGACAGGAGATCTGCAGCCTGTCCGTGAGCGACGGGAATATCAGGTGACATCGGAGCGGCTGGACAGTGTGGCAGCCAGGGTCTTTGGGCTGTCCAGAGAAGCCGGCAGGCAATTATTGCAGGAGCGCAAAGTGTCTGTAAACGGGAGGATACGGGAAAGCGGCAGCAGTACGCCAAAAGAGGGGGATATCATTTCTGTGAGAGGGTATGGGAAATTTGTCTATCAGGGTATGACTCACAGGACGAGAAAGGGAAAATGTAATATCGCGGTAGATGTTTATGTATAAGTGGCTTTTTTTCTTTTATCTGTATTCTTTTCTGGGATGGTGTTTTGAATCTGCCTATGTGTCTTTGCGTACCCGGCAGGCGGTAAACCGGGGATTTATGCGCGGTCCTTTTTTGCCTATATACGGCGGCGGAGCTATCATGATGCTGGTGGTATCCGCGCCTTTTCAGGACGATATTTTTCTGACCTACGTGGCCGGCTGTGTGGGAGCCACGCTGCTGGAATATGTGACAGGTACGGTGACGGAAGCTCTTTTTCGGGTGCGTTACTGGGATTATTCAGGCAAATTCATGAATTTGCAGGGACAGATCTGTCTCAGTTCCACCATTGCCTGGGGGTTTTTGACGATCCTGATGACGGAAGTGATCCACAAGCCTGTGGAAGGCTTTGTGGAAATGCTGCCGGCAGGGGTATTATCTGCCATGACATTGGTGCTGACCATGTATGTGTCAGCGGACTTTGCCCTTTCTTTCAAAGCAGCGCTGGATATGCGGGAAGCGCTTAGCGGTCTGGAAGCGATCAAAAGAGAAATGGAGCGGATGCAGAAACGCCTGGATGTGCTGATCGCGGTCGCCGATCAGGCCCTGATGGAGGAGCGAGAAGAACTGCATGGAAAATTCCGGGCGCTGCATGAGCGGCACCGCCAGCTCAGTACGCTGAATTTTTATAAGAGACGTCTCCTGCTGGATAATCCGGGGATGATCTCGGCCAGGTTCCGGGAATCCATGGAGGAACTAAAAGAAGCGGCCAAGGGATATATCCCCGGCCATAAAAAAGAACACAAAGAAGAAAGCCGGAGGGATTAGATCCCGTTCCGGCTTTCTTCATATTGCCGCAGCGCCGATTCGTCGTCCTGCCGCAGCGCAGCCGTCCGTTTGTGCCTGCGCAGCAATTCGGAACCTTTGTTATAAAACCAGAAGGAAAACACAAGCAGCTGGTTCATCCGGCCGATCTTCTCCCTGGTGGTGCCATGATAGTAGCAGCCTCCGGTGGCCGTATCGTGGCCGGATAAGATATAGTTGATGAGGTCTGTTTCTGAACGGATGTCCTGCGAAAAACAGGTATAGGCTGTTCCCACGCAGTCGGGGCGATGGGAGTCGCTGCCCCCGAACCCGGGTTTTCCGTATGCTTCCGCAAGCTGACGGGCGCCTTCATTGCTTGGCTCCGGCTCACAGGAATTAAACGTCTCCACAAAATCAAATTTCTCCAGAACAGATTTCTGTTTGCGGAAATGGCGGTTGTTGGTCAGGCTCAGAAAACGCTCTCCGCAGGGATGGGCCGGTCCGAGGATACCGCCATGGCGGTGTACGATATCAATCAGGACATTAACAGGCATGCCGCGCAGTTCAATCAGAGGCACTTTGACACCGGTGGGCAAAATGACAAGGATATGGCCGGCGTCGATGGTATCATATTCGATGCCTTTGAGCACGACAAAATCGGCCGGCATTTCGTCCCGGTGATTCTTCCAGTAGCGGTATCCGTTGTAAGAATTGTGATCGGATACAAGCATGCCATGAATACCCTTTTCCTGCAACATGGCAATATAACGGGCTATGGGCACTTTCCCGTCCAGGGAGCCCTCTTTTGTGTGACAATGCATATCAATTTTCATAATATCAGTTCAGTAGTTTCCTTTCCCTGTGTATGACAGCTTGGATACCCATATTATAAAGTATCCCCGATGAGATTACAATGCGCGATGTGGACAAATTTGACAAGATAATGGTAAAGCCGGTGGAAAAAACAGGCAGATTTGTATTATTTTTGGAGGATATCCGCATAAAATCTATTGAATTCATCTATTTACAGGAATATAATGGATAAGAAGACACTGAAACAGGTAAGTGTCTGATCCGGTGGTGGCGGAAATGGGAGACGCAGCGGTAGCCAAATGTTTCATGTTTGTGGAACTGACAGCAGAGTATGCATAAAGGACCGCCATGTTTGCAGGTTCGAATCCTGCCCGCCGGATGAGTGAGGTAGCTCAGGGGTAGAGCACGAAAAAAAGGAATCATGGCCGTGATTCCTGCAGCAATCATCCAACCACTTATAATGGCGTTGTCGGCGGTTCGATTCCGCCCCTCACTCATATGGCGATGTAGTGTAAAGGAAACATGGTACCTGCCAATTATCGTATCATGCCGGTGGTACGGACAGCAGAGCTGGAGCCCGGGTACAGATCGGGGGTTCGAGTCCTTCGCATCGTCAGGGCCGGAGCCTGCAGGAATGGCCTGCAGATAAAAAGTCCGTGCCAGGGTAACAAAGAAGCGCGCACCCTGGGTGCGCAGCGTGGCCGGAAGAGAGCCGGCCATGGAGCAAAAGAAAAAACAGGTGGCCCATGCGGTATCGGGTGATCCTGCGAGAGACGGGAGGATGCAGCGGAGGTCATGAGAAGGGGAGGGGAGTATGAGTTTTGCAGATGCAATGAGAAACGAGGGCAGATTTGTCCGTACTGAAAACGGGGCTGTGGCCCTGAATACGACCAGAGACGCACGTCTTGATCTTTTCAGTATGATTGGTTCTCTGCGAGAAGCGGATGATGATCGGATCCATACATTATTTGCCGAGGCATACGGTCAGGACCCACTCTTCACCGTAAAAATTCTGTTCTATGCCAGAGATATCAGAGGCGGGCTGGGAGAGCGGAAAACGTTTCGTACACTGCTGCGGTATGCGGCGGAGCATCATCCGGGGGCAATCAGGCCCAACCTGGATCTGATCGGTGTTTTCGGACGTTATGACGATCTGTATACCCTGATCGGCACGCGGCTGGAGGATGACATGTGGGCGGCTATGAAAGCACAGTTTGAGGAGGATCTGGAGAATCTGAATCAGGGCAATGCTGTTTCACTGCTGGCGAAATGGATTAAGACCGCGGATGCAAGCGCAAAAGAGACACGGCGTCTGGGGATTTTGACAGCCCGGAAACTGGGGTACAGTGTCTATGATTTCAAGCGGATCGTCCGCCGGATGAGAAAACAGATCGGCATTGTGGAAGCACTGATGTCGGCAAACAGATGGGACGAAATCGCCTATTCTTCGGTACCAAGCAGGGCCATGAAAGTTTACCGCAATGCCTTTATGAAGCATGATGCGAAAGGATTTACCCGTTACCTCAACAGTGTGGAAAAAGGAGAAGAGAAGATTCATGCAGGTACTCTTTATCCCTATGATATTGTGGGCACTTATCTGCGGTGCGGGGAAGAAGACAGGACATTGGAAGCACAGTGGAAGGCACTCCCCTGTTATGTGAAGGAAAATACAAATGTACTGATCATGGCTGATACTTCAGGTTCCATGGCATGTGCGGGCGGAAGGCCCCTTGCCACGTCCGTGGGACTGGCCATTTACTTTGCCGAGAGAAATACCGGTATGTATCACAATTTGTTTCTGACATTCAGTGCCGCGCCTTCCATCATCGAACTGCGGGGTGAGACGCTCTTTCAGAAGGTGCGCAATACCATGACTGCACCATGGGGTATGAACACCAATCTGGAAGCCGCATTTGGACTGGTGCTTGAAATTGCGCAGAAGGCACATATCCCGGGAGAGGATATGCCCCGGGCGATCGTGGCCATCTCCGATATGGAAATCGACTACTGCGGCAGTCGGGAATGGAGCTTTTATGATAAGATGGCGGACCGCTTTGCCAGGGCCGGCTATCAGATTCCCAATGTTATTTTCTGGAATGTCAACAGCCTGCGGGATACCTTTCATGCCGACAGAAACCGCCGCGGTGTGCAGCTTGCCAGCGGCCAGTCTGTAACCGTATTTCGCCAGATACTGGAAACACTGGACTGTACTGCGGTGGAAGCCATGGAAAAAGTGATCTGCAGTGAACGGTATGAATGTATCACGATAGAAACGTAAATCAAATTCTAAATATTGGTAAAGTATCTTGAAATGATACCGATATATAGTATATAATAGAGAAAAAGCAGGCAGGAAATCCAAGGCACGGACGCCGCCATCATCAAAGGAGTGAGGGTATGAATTCATTTTTATTCAATAACAATGGTTCTTCGTCAGGCAATGGTATCTATTCATTGCTTTCTGAATACAAGAACATTAAAAACGGGACATACTACAAAGTAGTAAAGGCTTATTACGCAAAGCAGACCGCAGCGACCAAAGGAACAAAAAATACAACGGGTACAAAGAAAAATACGGAGACGCAGAGCGAGGCAGCCAAAGAACTGAACAAGACGCAGAAAGATGCGAAAGCACTGACAGAGTCCGCGGAAGCACTGATCAATAAGGGGACAAATTCCGTATTCCGTGAGAAAGATATCACGACCAAGGACGAGGACGGCAAAGAGATCACAACCAAAGGCTATGATACCGAAGCTATCTACAATGCCGTGAAGAAGTTTGCAGACAACTATAATAGTCTTGTGGACTCCGGTTCCAAGTCTGCATCCTCCAAAGTGCGCAATCAGGTTGATAACATGGTGAGTGGCACCAAGGCTTATGAGAAACTGCTTAACAATGTGGGCATCACCATTGGTTCCGATAACAAGCTGACCATTGATAAGGAAGCATTCAAGGCTGCCGACATGACTACGGCAAAGACACTGTTCAACGGAAACTCCTCCTTTGCATACAGTGTGTCTTCCAGGGCTTCCATGATCAATTTCGCGGCACAGTCGGAAGCAAACAGAGGGTCTCTTTACAATCACAATGGCAATTACAACAATGCTTATTCAGCGGGAAGTCTGCTGAACAGCTTTTTCTGATTCCGAATAGAAAGCAGTATGGATTACAGGACCGTGTACCGTTTGGTGCGCGGTCTTTGCTATTTTTCCGGAAAGAGACTGTGAACTGTGCCTGGAGAAGGCCGGTAAAGTATCTTCTGCATGTTGCGACAGAGAAAAAATCCGGTTGCCACACCGAGCCGTAATTTTTTTTCATTGAAAAAAAGGAAATTCCTTAGTCTGTATCGAATAATAAAACGAAGGGGGAAGCGGTATGACCATTCGGGAGATGCTGGAACTTCGGGAAAAGGAATATTTAAGCCCCTATGCCACATATAGTATGGATTCCAGAGGCCGTGAGAGACCGGAGGAACCTTGTGATATCCGGCCGGTATTCCAAAGAGACAGGGACCGGATCTTACATAGCAAATCGTTCCGGCGTCTGAAGGATAAGACGCAGGTATTTCTGACACCGCAGGGAGATCATTACCGGACAAGGATGACCCACACCCTTGAGGTATCCCAGAATGCGCGTACCATCGCCAAGGCGCTGCGGCTTAACGAGGATCTGGTGGAGGCTATTGCATTGGGTCATGACCTGGGGCATACGCCGTTTGGCCATGCGGGAGAACGGGCACTGAATAAGGTGTGTCCGCGGAGATTCTGTCACAGTGAGCAGAGCGTGCGTATTGTGGAACTGCTGGAAAAGGACGGACAGGGACTGAACCTGACCTGGGAGGTGCGCGACGGTATCCGCAATCACCAGACAAAAGGAAGCCCTGGCACACTGGAGGGAAAGATCGTCCGTATCTCGGATAAGATTGCCTATATCCATCATGATATGGATGACGCCATGCGGGCAGGTATTTTGCGGGAGAGCGACATTCCGCGGGAGATTACGGATGTAATCGGGGATACTGCGGGCAGACGTCTGGACAGCTTTATTCATGATCTGGTGACCACCAGCGCGGACACAGGAGATATTCGTATGTCTTTGCCCGTCGGGGAAGCCATGCAGAAGCTGCGGCAGTTTTTATTTGAACATCTGTATACAAACCCTTCCGCCAAAGGTGATGAGAAGAAGGCGGAAGTTCTGATAGAGACATTATATGAATATTATGGAAAACACATGGAACAGCTTCCGGAGGATTATCATGTGCTGATGGATCGGGGAGAACCCAGAGAAGTGGTGCTCTGTGACTATATCGGGGCGATGACAGACCGCTTTGCCATTGCCAGATATGAAGAAATCTACATACCCAGATGCTGGCGAGCCGAGTGATTGACTTTGCGGAACTGAAACAGCAAGCCCCCAAACAGTGCAGGAGATCAGAAGCCAGGCGACGAAGAAGCCTGGAAGCTGATCTGGGGAAAGCTGCGCTGGCAGGGGGAATGCGGAACTGGAACAGCAAGCCCCCGAACAGTGCAGAAGATCAGAAGCCAGGCGACGAAGAAGCCTGGAAGCTGATCTGGATAGGGCTGCGCTGGTAGGGGGAATGCGGAACTGAAACAGCAAGCCCCCGAACAGTGCAGGAGATCAGAAGCCAGGCGACGAAGAAGCCTGGAAGCTGATCTGGATAGGGCTGCGCTGGTAGGGGGAATGCGGAACTGCTAATAGAAAGGAACCAAATGTACTATCCGGAGGAACTTGTAGAAGAAATCCGAATGAAAAATGATATCGTGGATGTAATCTCAGGGTATGTCCGGCTGCAGCGGAAAGGGAGCAGCCATTTTGGCCTGTGTCCGTTTCATAACGAGAAATCGCCTTCCTTTTCTGTCTCCAGGAACAAGCAGATGTATTATTGTTTCGGGTGCGGGGCCGGAGGCAATGTGTTTACGTTTCTGATGGAATATGAGCATGATACCTTTCAGGAAGCCGTGAGGGCTCTGGCTGAGCGGGCAGGGGTGAAACTGCCGGAAGCTGATGATTCGCCGGAAGCCAGACAGAAGGAGAGCCGCAGAGCCAGACTGCTGTCGGCCAGTAAAGAGGCGGCAAAATATTACTATTATCTGCTCCGCAGGCAGGAAGGGGAGCAGGGGATGAAGTATCTTACGGGGCGGATGCTCAGTAAGGAGACAATACATAAATTCGGACTTGGCTTTGCCAGTAAGTACAGCAATGACCTGACCAGATATTTAAAACAGAAAGGGTATGAGGATGAGCTGTTGCAGGAAGCCGGTCTTTGTACGATAGATGAAAAGCATGGCACACATGATAAATTCTGGAACCGTGTCATGTTTCCCATACAGGACGGGAATCACCGTGTCATTGGCTTCGGCGGCCGGGTGATGGGGGAAGGGACTCCCAAATATCTGAATTCGCCGGAGACACCTATCTTTGACAAGAGCAGAAATCTGTACGGGCTGAACTTTGCCCGCAGTGCCAGAGAAGACAATATGATATTGTGCGAGGGATATATGGATGTGATCGCCATGCATCAGGCCGGTTTCGGCCAGGCGGTGGCATCGCTGGGCACTGCTTTTACCCAGGGGCAGGCAGGGCTGATCAGACGTTATACCAAAAATGTATATCTCTCTTATGACAGCGACGGAGCGGGGGTCAAAGCGGCGCTGCGTGCGATTGGAATACTCAGAGAGTGTGGCATGTCGGGCCGGGTCATCCATCTGGAACCGTATAAAGATCCGGATGAATTTATCAAAAATCTGGGGACGGAAGAATTTCGCGGGCGAATGGAGCAGGCAGAGAACAGTTTTCTCTTTGAACTGCGGATACTGGAACGCGATTTTGATCTGTCAGATCCCGACGGCAAGACGCGGTTTCAACAGGAGATCGCCAGAAAGCTGTGCGGGTTTTCGGAAGCGGCGGAGCGGGAGAATTATATAGAGGCCGTGGCGGAAAAATATCATATGGGCTATGAGAATCTGCGCAGCCTGGTGGTAAATCATGCAGCCAGGGAAGCGCTTGCAGCCAGAGGAAACCGGCCGGTAAAGGCCACCGGTAAAAAAAGTGCGTCAAAGGACGGCGGCAGATGGGCGCAGCGCCTGCTGCTCACCTGGCTCAGTGAAGAACCCCGGTTGTATGATAAGATCAGAAAGTATATTACCCCTGGGGATTTTACAATAGATCTGTACAGAGAGGTGGCGGAGCGTCTTTTTGAAGCGATAGAGCAGGGGAGCCTGCAGCCGGCTGCCATTATCAGTCAGTTTGAGGAGGAGCAGCAGCAACGGGAAGCAGCGGCCCTGTTTCATACGAAGCTGCCGGAACTGGCCCGTGATAAAAAAGAGCGGGAAAAGGCATTCCATGATATCCTTGTGCGTGTGAAAACATACAGTTATGAATATGACAGTGCCCGTATGGGAAGCGATCTTGATGCCCTGAGCCGGGCTGTTGCGGGGAAAAAGGCCCTGGAAGAACTGAAAAAAACGCATATTTCCCTGGATTAAGGTAAAAATAAATAACAAGTTATGGAAGGATGGACCACTGAATGGACGAAAACACAAGGGCAAAGTTTGACGAGAAGATGAAAGAACTCTTGAACATTGCCAAAAAGAAGAAGAATGTTCTGGAATATCATGAGATCAGTGAGTATTTTGCGGACATGCCTCTGGAAGAGGAGCAGTTCGATCAGATCATAGAGATGTTGGAACAGAATCATGTGGATGTACTGCGCATTACCGATGACGATGATGTGGATGAAGAGGAGATCATATTGACCGAAGAGGATGAGGTCAATGTGGAAAATATCGACCTGACTGTACCTGACGGGGTGAGTATTGAGGATCCCGTGAGGATGTATCTGAAAGAGATCGGTAAGGTGCCACTGCTCAATGCAGAAGAGGAGATTGACCTGGCCAAGCGTATGGAACTGGGAGATGCGGAAGCCAAAAAACGTCTGGCAGAAGCCAATCTGCGCCTTGTGGTCAGCATTGCCAAACGCTATGTGGGCCGTGGTATGCTGTTTCTGGATCTGATTCAGGAGGGCAACATGGGGCTGATCAAGGCAGTGGACAAGTTTGATTACCGCAAGGGCTATAAATTTTCCACCTATGCGACCTGGTGGATCCGCCAGGCCATCACGAGGGCCATCGCCGATCAGGCGAGAACCATCCGTATTCCGGTGCATATGGTGGAAACGATCAATAAACTGATCCGGGTGAGCAGGCAGCTCCTGCAGGAACTGGGGAGAGAACCAACACCGGAAGAGATCGCGGAAGAGATGAACATGCCGGAAGACAGGGTGCGCGAGATTTTGAAGATATCCCAGGAGCCGGTATCTTTAGAAACGCCGATCGGAGAGGAAGAGGACAGCCATCTGGGAGATTTTATCCAGGATGATAATGTGCCGGTACCCTCGGATGCGGCTGCGTTTACCCTTTTAAAAGAGCAGCTTGTGGAAGTGCTGGGTACTTTGACAGAACGGGAGCAGAAGGTGCTGCGGCTGCGGTTTGGCCTGGATGACGGCCGCGCCAGAACGCTGGAAGAGGTAGGCAAAGAATTTAATGTCACCCGTGAGCGGATCCGTCAGATTGAGGCAAAGGCACTGCGGAAACTCCGCCATCCCAGCAGAAGCCGGAAACTGAAAGATTATCTGGACTAGGAGGAGCGCCGGATATGGGTCCGGGGTAAGAGCGTGGAAGTGGAATTATCAAAACGGTTACAGGCAGTGGCGGATATGGTTCCTGCCGGGTGTATGGTATGTGATGTGGGCTGTGACCATGGGTATGTGCCGATCTATCTGGCAGAACGCCGGGTCTGTCCAAGGATAATCGCCATGGATGTCAGGGAAGGACCCCTTATGCAGGCCAGGGAGCATATCCGTGCCTTTGCACTGGAAGAATACATAGAGACAAGGCGTTCGGACGGTGTGTCGGCGCTGGGATACAAAGAGGCGGATTATCTAATCCTGGCAGGTATGGGCGGCAGGCTGGCGGTTCGTATACTGGCAGACGGACGGGAAAAAGTTGCCAGGATGAAAGGGCTGATCCTGCAGCCCCAGTCTGATCTTGTCCTGGTCAGGACCTATCTGCGGCAGCAGGGGTATGAGATCGTACAGGAAAATATGGTGCATGAGGACGGCAAATTCTATACGGTGATGAAGGCTGTTTTCTGCGTTACCGGTCAGCAGTGCAGCGGCAGTATGGAAAGGGATACTATGGCAGGTAAGGCGGGGCCATCTCAGTCGCAGGCAGCGGCGGAAGGGACAGAAATGTCTGACAAAGGGCTGTTGCGGCAGGCATATGACCGATACGGACCCTGTCTTTTGCACAATCGGCATCCCGTACTATATGAATTTCTGCAATGGGAAGAGGAACGGGAGGCGGCGATCAGGCACAGGATATTGACGGAGGCGCGGGAAGAAGGCGGAGCCGGTTGCAGACGGCTGGAAGAACTGACCGTGTCGGCACGGATCAGAGCGGCGGCTCTCTCATGTTATACCTGTGTGCATCCGGAGAAAGGGATGACCGGACTGCCATGGGACTCAGAAAGGAAGTGTACCGATGCGGTGCAGGGAATTGACGGAAAAGCTGGAAACGATATGGCCTTTATCCCTTGCGGAGAACTGGGATAATCCCGGCCTGCTGACAGGCAGATGGGATAAGGAAGTCAGGACTGTGATGCTTGCGCTGGATGCCACGGATGAGGTGGTGGAAGCGGCGGCGGAGCAGGGAGCGGATTTATTGCTGACCCATCATCCGCTGATCTTTTCTGCCAGAAAGCAGATCAATGACGGAGATTTTATCGGGCGGCGTCTGGTAAAACTGCTGGCAAACGATATCTGCTGTTACGCCATGCATACCAATTTTGATGTATTGAGCATGGCGAGCGCGGCGGCAGAGCAGATTGGCTTATCAGACTGCCGGGTATTGGATGTGACTTGGCAGGAGGGGGAACAAAAGGCCGGCATCGGCAGAGTGGGAAATCTGCCGGGGAAAGTGCCACTGGATGAATTTGGCTGCCGGTTAAAGGAATTATTCGGGCTTGAACGGGTCGCCATCTTCGGCCAGAGAGACAAAGAGATATCATGTGTAGCCATTTGTCCCGGTTCAGGCAAAAGTGTGATCGGGAAGGCAGCCAGTGCAGGAGCGGAGGTACTGGTCACCGGGGATATCGGTCATCATGAAGGAATTGATGCGCTTGCCATGGGGCTATGCATCATTGACGCGGGGCATTATGGGCTGGAACAGATCTTTTTGCCGTATATGGAAACTTTTTTACGGCAAACGTGGGCTGACTTGACGATTCTGCGGGCAAAAGAGGAGAATCCATTCCATATAGTATAATATGCTGGATAAATCTGGGAGGTTTGGTATGGTTACGGTTACGATCAATGGAGAAAAGCGGCAATATGAGCCAGGCACCACATATGAAAAGATCGCGCAGGAATATCAGGAGGCATATGAAGGCCTGATCGGGCTGGTCATTGTGGACGGAAAAATTACGGAACTGATGAAAGCGGTGCAGAAAGACTGTGAAGTACAGTTTATCACCCTGAAAAATTCTGCCGGGCATAAGGCCTATGTACGCACAGCCATCATGCTTTTGATCAAAGCACTGTATGATGTGGAAGAGAGGGAAAACATCGAGTGGATCAAAGTGGAATTTGCCATCGGGCAGGGATATTACTGCAGCCTGCGGGGGCAGGTTAAAGTGGATGAGACACTGGTCGAGCGTCTGAATGTACGGATGCAGCAGTTGGTAATGGAGGATCTGCCCATTGAGAAAACGACCTATCCCATGGAAGAAGCCCTGGCGCTGTTTGACCGCTATGGCATGAAGGACAAAAGAAAGCTGTTCCGTTATAGAAGGAGTTCTACGGTTAATGTATACCGGATGGGTGATTACTGCGATTATTATTACGGCTATATGCTGCCTTCAGCAGGTTATGTGAAATATTTTAAAGTCATTTCCTATGAAAGCGGTCTGATGCTGCTGTTGCCTGACCGGCATGCGCCCAAGACTCTGGATTATTTTACCCCCAGAGATAACCTGTTCCGTACACTGCACCAGTCCGCCGTCTGGGGGGAAATGATGGATATTGATACGGTAGGGGATCTGAATGACCAGATCTGTGCCGGTGGCATATCAGAACTGATACTGGTTCAGGAAGCACTGCAGGAGCGCAGGATCGGAGAGATCGCGCAGGATATTGTGAGTCGGGGCGGTATCAAGTTTATTATGATTGCAGGCCCTTCCTCATCTGGCAAGACGACATTTGCCCACAGACTGTCCGTCCAGCTTCGTTCGTACGGGTTAAGGCCGCACCCCATTGCGGTAGATGATTATTTTGTGGACAGAGAACTGACACCCAGAGATGAAAACGGCAATTATAATTTTGAGTGTCTGGAAGCCATTGACCTGGAAAAGTTCAATGCGGATATGTGTGCCCTGCTGGAGGGCAGGACGGTGGAAATTCCCAGCTTTAATTTTAAGATCGGCAAGCGGGAATATAAGGGGAATTACAAGACACTGGGAGAGGGTGATGTCCTTGTGATCGAAGGGATTCATGCGCTGAATGATAAGATGTCAGCCTCGCTTCCGGGTAAAAGCAAATATAAGATCTATATCAGTGCGCTGACCAGCCTGAATGTGGATGAACACAACCGGATTCCCACGACTGACGGCCGTCTGCTGCGGCGTCTGGTACGGGATGCCAGAATGAGGGGCAGCAGTGCCAAACGGACACTTGCCATGTGGCCCTCCGTGCGGCGGGGGGAGGAAGAAAATATTTTTCCCTTTCAGGAGAGTGTAGACGCTACGTTTAATTCGGTGCTGATTTATGAACTGGCCGTGCTGAAACAGTTTGCAGAGCCTTTGCTGTTCAGTATACAGCCGGGTGAACCGGAGTATTATGAGGCTAAGAGACTGCTCAAATTCTTGGAATATTTCCTGGGTGTGAGCAGTGAGGATGTGCCGAAAAACTCTATTGTCAGAGAGTTTGTTGGCGGCAGTGTATTCCATGTCTGAGTTACCAGTGATAACATCCAGGTGCCAGGGGGCTTTCCCTGCATTGTGGATGACAGATTTCAGATAGAAGAGACAGACCAGGTAGGATAAATGATCGCGGCTGCAAGCGCCGAAAGGCGGCAGGTGAGGAAAGTCCGGGCTTCACAGGGCAGGATGCCGGATAACATCCGGTGGAGGCAACTCCAAGGACAGTGCAACAGAAATGTACCGCCAGGAAATCTGGTAAGGTTGGAAGGGCAGTGTAAGAGACTACCGCCCTGCCGGTAACGGCAGGGGCATATGTAAACCCCATCCGAAGCAAGACCGAAACGAAAGCGACAGGCCGGCCCGGCCTGCTTTCAGGTGGGTCGCTGGAGGCTGCTGGTGACAGCAGCCCTGGATAGATGATCATTCACGACATAACCCGGCTTATCGTCCTGCCTGGCAAATGTAAAAAGCACCCGGTGGCCATATCATATATGGCTTTACCGGGTGCTTTTTTGCATCTGGGACTATCGGCGCATCAGTTGCCGCTTTCTGCCACAAATTCATCGACCAGGCGTCTCACGTCATCCAGACATGCGCCGCATACCGTGCCGGCCCCGGTGGCTTCCTGCACTTCTTCCAGCGTATGTGCGCCGCAGTCAACGGCGTCTTTGATGGCACCGGCTGTTACGCCCAGGCAGTTGCATACGATTTTGTCAAGATTCATATTGCACCATCCTTTCGGTGGCTAGTGTACGCAGAAAGGCGTAATTTTATACCAAAACAATGCCGCAGTACAGGGTGGGACAAGCGGTCTGGCAGAATTGGCTGTCAGCAGGCCATGCCGGTGTCTGTAAGTAGATAGAAAGCGGTTTTTTCGGCATTTCGCATGACAACTTCCGACAAAATCGGGCCATAAGCAACAATTCCGTGTGATCGGCATAGGATAATAAAAAAAGCCGGGAGCCGATTTTGTTACGAGTAAGAAAGCAGGTATATTGCAGTGGCAGATAT
This sequence comes from uncultured bacterium, assembly GCA_947574055.1. Classification (GTDB taxonomy): domain Bacteria; phylum Bacillota; class Clostridia; order Lachnospirales; family Lachnospiraceae; genus VSOB01. Next base: position 35,718 of record CANPIC010000004.1, on the reverse strand, counting down.
ACCGGAAAACATGTAACAGTGGCCGTACTGGATACCGGAATTGCCCGGCATCCGGATTTTGGTGGCCGTATTGTTGGTTTTTCCGATTTTGTAAACGGCAGGACAGGGCTGTATGATGACGATTCGCACGGAACACATGTTTGTGGAGTGCTGGCAGGTGACGGCAGTCTTTCCGCCGGGAAATACAGAGGAATTGCGCCGCAGTGTTCTCTGGTGGTGGGCAAGGTGCTCAACAGCAACGGGGACGGGACGATTGAGCATATGCTGCGGGGGATTGAATGGATTCTGCAAAACAGAAAGAACTGGAACATCCGTATTCTGAATATTTCCATCGGCCTGGGGCTGGAACTGAAAAGTGCACAGAAAGAAACTCTGATCTCCGGTGTGGAAGAAGCCTGGGGGCAGGGGCTTGTGGTAGTGGCGGCGGCAGGAAATGCAGGACCCAGACCGGGGACGCTCTCACCCATCGGCAACAGCAGAAAAGTGATCACGGTGGGCTGTAATGAAGGGGGATATTTCGGAGAGCGAAATTCCCTGTGTGAGCATTATTCCGGCAGGGAAGCGGAAGATGCAGGGCTTCGCAAGCCGGATATCGTGGCGCCGGGGACAGATATTGTCTCCTGCAACAGCCGGGTACGGCGTACTCTGTATGGATGGCAGAACGGATATCTGGCAAAAAGCGGCACATCCATGTCCACCCCTGTGGTTGCCGGTGCAGCGGCGCTGTGCCTGGAGAAATGTCCTGATGCCGTAAACAGTGAAGTGAAGCGCAGGATGGTTTACACAGCCACCGATTTAAAAGAGCCGTGGTACAAACAAGGCTGGGGAATGATCAATATAAAACGGATGCTTGATTTTTGATATTGACACATCTCGTATAATTGTATACAATTATGCGGGATGTATTTTTGAGAGAGAAGAAACAGGCAGGTAAGAGAAAGTGGGACATTATGATGTAAAGAGGGAAGTCACGGACAAATATTCTTTGAGAGGCCGTGTATTTCACAAGATCCGGGAAGATATTTTAAACGGAAGGTATAAGGTAAGGGAAGAACTGCGTGAGGTGACAATCGGAGAAGAGATGGGAGTCAGCCGGACACCGGTAAGAGAAGCATTCCGGCAGCTGGAGCTGGAAGGGCTGATTCAGATCGTCCCCAACAAAGGCGCCTATGTGACAGGCATTACGGTAAAGGACGTGGGGGATATCTATATGATCCGGTCGCTTCTGGAAGGGTTATGCGCCAGATGGGCCACGGAACATATTTCCAGGGAACAGATGGAAGAAATGGAGGAGAATATTTTTCTCTCCGAATTTCACGCATCCAAAGGCCACACGGAGCAGATGGCAGAGCTTGACAACCGGTTCCATGAGATTATGTATGAGGGCTGCAACAGCAAGATACTGGAGCACGCCCTGAAAGATTATCATCAGTATGTGCTGCGGGTGCGCCGGAAGACGCTTTCGACGCAGACAAGAAGTTCGGCCTCCAATGCAGAACACAGAAAGATCATGGAAGCCATCAAGGCAGGGGATGGCGATCTGGCTGAACAGCTTGCCAACAGACATATGCTGAACGCTTACGAAAACATTGTGGAAAATGGATATATGGAGCATTACGAAGAAGGGTGACCAAGGACCGCAGTGTGTGATACGGGAAAAGAGAGCAGAGGAAACAACAAACAGCCGGGCGGCAAGGCGCAGAGAGCAGAAAGGAATAAGAGAATGGAAAAAATGCAGATGAAAACACCGCTGGTAGAGATGGACGGCGATGAAATGACAAGGATTCTGTGGAAGATGATCAAAGAGGAACTGCTGCTTCCCTACATAGATCTGAAGACAGAATATTATGACCTGGGGCTTGCGCACCGGAATGAAACGGATGATAAGGTGACGATGGACAGTGCGCTGGCAGCCCGTAAATACGGGGTGGCGGTAAAATGTGCTACCATCACACCCAACGCAGCCCGGATGGAAGAGTATCATCTGAAAGAAATGTGGAAAAGCCCCAATGGAACCATACGCGCGGCCCTGGACGGCACGGTTTTCCGTACGCCTATCGTGGTAAAGGGGATAGAGCCCTGTGTGCGTAACTGGGAAAAACCCATTACGCTGGCAAGACATGCCTATGGCGATGTATACAAAAATACGGAGATCGTAGTAGACCGGCCCGGCAAGGCAGAACTTGTATTTACCGGAGAGGACGGCAGTGAAACCAGGGAAACGATCCATACATTTACAGGCCCCGGCATTTTGCAGGGGATCCATAATACGGACCAGTCCATCCGCAGTTTTGCCAAAGCGTGCTTTACTTATGCACTGGATACGAAGCAGGAACTGTGGTTTGCTACCAAGGATACGATTTCCAAAAAATATGACCACACGTTTAAGGATGTATTTCAGGAGATCTATGACGCGGAATACAAAGAAGCCTTTGAGGAGGCAGGGATCAGTTATTTCTATACTCTGATTGATGATGCGGTTGCGCGGGTGATGAAAGCCAAAGGCGGTTTTATCTGGGCCTGCAAGAATTACGACGGTGATGTGATGAGCGATATGGTGTCCTCGGCGTTTGGTTCTCTGGCTATGATGACGAGCGTCCTTGTATCACCGGACGGCATATTCGAATATGAGGCGGCCCATGGGACGGTGCAGCGCCATTATTACAAGCATCTGGCAGGAGAAGAGACTTCCACCAACTCTGTGGCGACTATTTTTGCCTGGACGGGAGCGCTGAAAAAAAGAGGGGAACTGGATGGAATACCCGCTCTGGTCAGTTTTGCGGACAGGCTGGAACTGGCAACCATCCGCACCATCGAGAGCGGGCGTATGACAAAGGATCTGGCACTGATCACATCTCTGAAAGATGTGCAGGTAAAAAACAGCGAAGAATTTATAAAGGAGATCAGAAAGACGCTGGAGACTCTTTGAGTTTCTCCAGTTCTTCCCATGTCTCATAGAGGGTTTCCAGCTCCTGCAGGTTACCCTCTTTTTCATGGGACAGTGCAGTGAGCGTCTCTACATTGCTGCAGTTTTCCGGCAGGGCCATCTGCGCATCCAGTTCTTCGTTTCTTCGTTCCAGTGTGTCGATGGCCGCTTCTGTTTTTTGCAGATCATGTTCCAGCTTTCTCTTGCGGGCCTGCTGCTGCCGCTGGTTTTTCCAGTCCATTCTCGCTTCGGAATCTGTCGCCGGAGCGGATGCGGAAGAGTCTGTCTGATTCTGCCCGGACTGCAGTTCTTCTTTTTTTTCCAGATAATAGTCATAATTTCCCAGATAACCGGTAAAAGTCCGGGATGAAAGTTCCAGAATCCGATGTGCCGTACGGTTGATAAAGTATCTGTCATGGGAGACATAGAGAACCGTACCTTCATAATGGTTAAGGGCGTCTTCCAGTATTTCCCGGGAAGCAATGTCCAGATGATTGGTGGGCTCATCCAGAATCAGGAAATTGGCTTCGGAGAGCATCAGTTTTGCCAGGGAGACGCGGCCGCGTTCTCCGCCGCTGAGTTCTTTGATCAGTTTGAACACATCATCTCCGGTAAAAAGAAAGGCGGCCAGTGTGTTGCGGATCTCCGTGTTGGTCAGAGACGGATAGGCATCCGATATCTCTTTAAATAGCGTCTTATCGGGGTGCAGTACATGATGCTCCTGGTCATAATAACCGATCTGTACGCCGGCTCCCAGATGGATGCTGCCTGCATCTGCCGGCAGCAGGTCATTGATAATCTTGAGGATTGTGGTCTTGCCGGTGCCATTGTTGCCGATCACTGCCACATGTTCTCCGCGTTTTAATGCAAAATCCAGGTCCCGGAACAGCGTGAGACTGTCAAATGATTTAGTCAGAGAAGTAACCTGCAAGACATCATTTCCACTGAGTATCCGGGGCGTCAGACGGATCTTCATATCAGTCCGCGCCTCGGTGGGCCTGTCGATGACATCCATTTTCTGCAACAGCTTTTCCCGGCTCTCGGCCCGCCGGATGGACTTCTCCCGGTTAAAGGAACGGAGTTTTTCGATGACCTCTTCCTGGCGGCGGATCTCTCGCTGCTGATTCTGATAAGAATTCCAGGCCGCGATGCGCAGCGCCTCTTTTTTGACGGCATAGTCTGAGTAGCTGCCGGGAAAGACGGTAGTCTTTGTCTGGTCGATCTCGATGATTTTGGTGGCCACACGGTCAAGAAAATAGCGGTCATGCGATACGATCAGGACGGCTCCTTTATAGTTCATCAGATAGGTTTCCAGCCAGGCGATGGAAGTCATGTCCAGATGGTTGGTGGGCTCGTCCAAAAGGATCAGATCCGGTTTCAGCAAAAGAAGCCGGCCCAGTGCCACGCGGGTTTTCTGACCGCCGGAAAGGGCTGTGATTTTCTTGGAAAATTCTTCCTCCGCAAAGCCCAGCCCCTTCAGCACACCGGTCAGTTCGCTCCGGTATCCATAGCCGTTTTCCGTTTCAAACTGATGGGTCAAAGAGGCATAGGTCTCCATCAGCGTTTCCAGTTCCCGGCCGGACGTATGTTTCATCTGCTGCTCGGCCTCGCGGATCTGGGCTTCCAGAAGGGTCAGATTTTCCTTTACGGAAAGCAATTCTTCATAAATGGTATGCTCGCTGTCAAAGGTCATAAGCTGCGGCAGATACCCCAGTGTCTTTCCCCGGGAAATGGTGCAGATGCCTCCGTCCGCTTCCAGTTCCCCGGTGATGATCCGTAAAAGCGTGGTCTTGCCCGCACCATTGATTCCGACAATGGCGGCTTTTTCATACTCTTCTATATGAAAGGAGCAGCGGTCGAGAATGACCGCGTCTCCAAACTGTTTTTCTATATTCTGACAGGACAGGATCATGGATACTTCCTCCGTAGATGATAATTTGCGGCAACATAATAGCCAGCCTAAGCGGTGATGGCCGGTGTTTACAATCTTCTCTATTCTATAAGAAACGGCTGATAAATACAAGTCCGTTTCTTTCGTGTTTCGCCGATTTTACCGCGACAAACACACGAGTGAATAGATGGGGAACATAACATGTATGAGGGCCAGAACTTTTGCAGTTTCTGTCCTGTCACCTTTATGAAATGTTCACAATTTATTCGCTCGTGCGTTAGTCGTGGCCGATTTCATCCCATATCATTGACAGGAATTTAACAACCGGATATAATAAAATATAAACCAGCAGGAAGATACAGGACGTAAAGGAAATATTTGTATTGGGGGCAATACAAGATGGAAGGAAGAGGGATTTCACAGGCTGTGATAGGCAGGCTGCCAAGATATTTTCGCTATCTGGGGGAACTGAGGGACGAAGGCGTGGAACGTATTTCATCGCAGGATTTGAGCAGACTGATGCAGGTAACAGCTTCCCAGATCAGGCAGGATTTTAATAATTTCGGTGGCTTTGGGCAGCAGGGCTATGGCTATAACGTGGAATATCTGTATGAAGAGATTGGCAGGATACTGGGGCTTGACCAGCACCATCATCTGGTCATCATCGGTGCGGGGCACCTGGGGCAGGCACTTGCCAATTATATGAACTTTGAAAAAAGAGGCTTTATCATGCAGGGAATCTTTGATATCGACCCAAGGCTGTTTGGCATGCGGGTAAGGAACCTGGATGTGGAGCCGATGGAACTTCTGGAACAGCGGATTCGTGAAAGGAATGTCGACATCGCTGTTTTGACGATTCCTAAAAACAGCGCGCTGGAAGTCGCGGACCGCCTGATTGCCTGTGGCATCAAAGCCATCTGGAACTTTGCCCATGTGGATCTGCAGGTGCCGGAGGGGGTACAGGTTGAGAACGTACACCTGTCGGACAGCCTGATGAAGCTTTCTTATACGATAAGCTGCTATGAAAAGCAAAAAGGGTAGGGGTATATATGATAGGGAAGAGGAAAAAGGGGAACAAACAGGATGACAGAAAGTACAGGGCTGCACTGGAAGGGAGAAAGATACCCATCCTGACGTTGGACAACAAGTGGCACAAGCTGATCGCGCGTCTGGGGGCGACTGCGGAGATCACACGTCTGGCGGAGAGTCTGAACGATCTTCTGAAACGCCAGGGCAAGGTCAATACCGAACTAAAAGATATCCACCGCCTGAAAAAGAAACTGATGGAAAATATTGTGGCTTCCATGGATGAGATCGAAACGGAAGATCCGTTTGTGGACAAAAAGATGGAGGAGAGCAGACGGCTGATCGAAGAATGTAATCTAAAGATGGGCCGGTATCGGGACGAGAATCTGGAACTGCCCAAAGAGATAGATGCGATCAACTATAAACTGATGCTGGCCACTATGGATCTGTGTTATGACAGGCTGAGGCAGAATACAAAAGTGATCCATGAGATTGATGAGTGGCTGACCAAAACAAGAATCGAACTGAAAAAACAGGTTTTGAAAAAGCAGGACAGTGAGACAGTGAATTTTGAATTGTATTCCTATATGCACGATATCTTCGGCTCAAGAGTGATCGAAATATTTGATATGGAATATAATCCGGCGCAAAATCGCCCGGAAGTAAAAAAGAGTAAATAAAACGGCGCTGGCCGTAGCAAAATGCGTCAGAGGACAGATGCTCCGGCGCATTTTTTGAATCAAAAAAAGAAAACAGCAGAAGCAGGACAAGAGCGGGAACGGACACCGGGCAGCCGGGCGCCGCTTTGAAAAGACGCAAGTAGGCTGCTGCTGCGGAAATGGGCGCATACGTTATGAAATATATAGTAGACAGCAGACAGATGAAGGCATATGACAAAGCGGCTACCGAGCTGACAGGGATGCTCTCCCTGGTACTTATGGAGAGGGCGGCCGTTTCGCTGGCGGAAGAGATCATAAGACGCTTTCCGCTTTCCCCTGCGGCGAAAAAGAAGACTATACTGGTGCTGGCAGGATGCGGTAATAACGGCGGCGACGGGTTTGCCGCAGGGCGCATATTGGAGGAATATGGTTATCCGGTCTCCTATGTGCTGGCAGGTGAGAGGCAGAAGTGTTCCCGGGAGACTGCCACGCAGATTCAGATACTGGAAAATCTGGGGTGCGTAATCGGCCGGCATGTGCCGGACGGGGAGTTTGATATCATAATAGACGGACTGTTTGGCATCGGCCTGAACAGGGTGGTGACAGGGGTATATGCAGAAATGATCGCTTATATCAATGAGACACCAGCCTGGGTGGCTGCAGCGGACATCCCTTCCGGTATCCATGCGGATACAGGGAGCGTCATGGGTACAGCGGTAAAGGCGGATCTGACGGTCACTTTTGGCTATGCCAAACCGGGACTGCTTTTGTATCCGGGGGCCGCATATGCGGGGGAAGTGGTGTCTGCGAGGATTGGCATAACCTGCCGGGAAGGGCTGGAGAAACCGACCGCTTTTACCTATGAAAGGGAGGATCTGGCCGGTCTGCCGATAAGAAAAGAAGACGGAAACAAGGGCAGTTTCGGCAAAGTGCTGGTAATAGCAGGCAATGAGCGGATGTATGGTGCCTGCCAGTTTGCGGCGCTGGGGGCATATCGCATCGGCGCCGGACTGGTACGTGTACTGACCGGCAAGGAAAATCGGCTGGGGCTGATGCAGGGAGTGCCGGAAGCCATTGTGGATACGTATGAGACGCAGTTCCCCGGGCAGGTACTGGAAGAAGGGCTTGCATGGGCTGACTGTGTGGTGATCGGTCCGGGTATTGGCACCGGCGAGATCGCCTGTCAGATCATGGAATATATATGGAAGCAGTGTCGTCTGCCGCTGGTGGTGGATGCGGACGGACTTAATATCCTGGCCGCGCATCCGGAATGGATGCAGGCGCGTGCCTCCGGCTCAGGGGAGGCTGCCGGGCAGGCAGGTGACAGAGACAGCACTGCGGCGTGCTGTCATATCTATGTTACGCCTCATATGGGGGAATTTTCACGGTTGACGAAAAAGAGCATAAAATGTTGTAAGGAAGATATCATATCTTCTGCAAGGGCTTATGCTGCGGCTTATCAGGTGATTCTGATCTGCAAGGATGCCAGAACTGTGGTGGCGGACCCGGCGGGGCAGGTTTATATTAACACATCCGGAGACAATGGCATGGCCACAGGCGGAAGCGGTGATGTATTGTCCGGCATCCTGGCAGGCCTGCTGGCACAGGGGATGCGGGGAATAAAAGCCGCCTGCATGGCAGTCTACCTGCACGGACTGGCGGGGAATCTGGCTTCCGGGGAAAAAACCGTTTATGGCGTGATGGCCAGTGATCTGCTGGCCGCACTGCCGGAAGTACTTTCTCAGAGAGACTGATGATCGGAGGTTAGCACTGATATGGATACAATAGAGAAACGAGAGCGTTATGCACGGGTATGGGCGGAAGTGGATCTGGATGCCATCCGTCGCAATATGGATCACATGAAAGACAATATTCCAGAGCAGACACAAATGATGGCTGTGATCAAGGCTGACGGCTACGGACATGGCAGTGTCCCGATTGCGCGGACACTGGAGCCGTTGCCGTATCTGTATGGATTTGCCACCGCGACTTTTGAGGAAGCACGGATCCTCAGAAAGAGTGGTGTGAAAAAGCCGATCCTTATACTGGGTTATACCTTCCCTTACTGTGACAGTGAGATCATCCGCCGGGAAATCCGCAGTACCCTGTTTCGGGAGGATCAGGCACAGACACTGTCTGAGGCGGCACGCCGGATGAGCAAAGAGGCGCTGGTGCATATCAAAGTCGATACGGGCATGTCCCGCATCGGCATCCGGCCTGACGACAGCGGTCTTGCGCTGATCAGCAAAGTGATGACGTTGCCGGGTATCCGCATCGAAGGTATTTTTACGCATTTTGCGAAGGCGGATGAAACGGATCGGCGTGCGGCAGTGGAGCAATATGAGAGATTTCTCGCCTTTACAGAGCGGGTGCAGCAGGAACTGGGCCTGACCATTGCTTTGCGGCACTGCTGTAACAGTGCAGGTATCATACGCCTGCCGCAGGCAGGCATGGACATGGTTCGGGCAGGCATTTCGCTGTATGGCCTGTGGCCTTCAGAGGAAGTGGAACGGGATATTATTACGCTGGAACCTGCCCTTTCCCTGAAAAGCCATATTGTATATATCAAGGAGGTGGAGGCGGGGACCCAGATCAGTTATGGCGGCCAATATACCGCCGGAGAGAGAATCCGTGTGGCGACCATACCCGTCGGGTATGGAGACGGTTATCCCAGGGGGTTATCCGGCAGGGGGCATGTGCTTATCCATGGGAGGAAGGCACAGATCCTGGGCAGGGTGTGCATGGATCAGATGATGGTTGATGTGACAGGGATTCCGCAGGCTGTACAGGGCGACAGGGTGACGTTGCTGGGCAAGGACCAGGAAGAGCATATCACGGCAGAGATGCTGGGGGAACTGTCCGGCCGTTTCAATTATGAACTGGTCTGCGACATCAATAAACGCGTGCCGCGTGTCTACCTGCAGGGCGGCATCATCACGGCAACAAAAGATTATTATGAGGATTTTGAATACCTTCCGGAAAAAGGGCAATAATATTGCTATATTAAGATGAAGGAAGTGTAGCATATCATATGAGACGTGGAGATGTATACTATGCGGATTTAAGACCTGTGATCGGTTCCGAACAGGGCGGTATCCGGCCTGTGCTGATCGTTCAGAACGATGTGGGCAACAGACACAGCCCGACGGTCATCTGCGCAGCCATTACCTCAAAGATGAACAAGGCGAAGCTGCCCACACATATTGAACTGGATTCGGGCCGTTATGAGATGGTCAGAGATTCAGTGGTATTACTGGAGCAGCTCCGCACCATAGATAAGAAACGGTTAAAGGATAAAGTATGTCATCTGGATCAGGACATTATGGAAAAAGTGAACAGAGGGCTTTTGATCAGTCTGGAGCTGGATACATAAAAGGAGAGAAAATGCACGCAAGAAACGGAAAAAAGAAACGACAGGTGCGCTTTGCCGTGTGCCTGTTATTTCTTTGTCTGTGCACCGGCCTGACAGCCTGCCAAGAGACGGGCGGCGGAGCACCAGGGGCAGCGCAAACGCAGGAGCAGGGCACAGGCCTTACGGCAAAAGAGCAGCCGGGCAGGGAAACGGTGGCAAAAGAAGGCGCCGGACTGGATGTGTGGTTTTTTTCCTGTTCGGATGATGCGGACAGTATCCTGCTGCAGAGCGGAGGGGCCAATGTGCTCATTGACACCGGGCTGGAAGAGGATGCGGGAGCACTGGCAGAGAAACTGCAGGCGCTGGATGTGGAAAGAATCGACCTGATGATCCTGACCCATCCGGACAAAGACCATATCGGAGGTGCCAGCCTGCTTTTGGATATCTTTGACGTCGTACAGGTGGTTCAGACCTCCTGCGTCAAAGATTCCGTTTTACAGAACAGACTGAACCGCAAGCTGGAGGAAGAGGCTGTGCTGATCCCGGAGACAAGACAGGAGTTTGGGTATGGGGATCTGCACCTTACGCTCTACCCGCCAAAAGAGGCGGCATATGAAGATGCCAATAATTATTCGCTTGCAGTGCTGGCCGAATACGAGGGCAGAACCTTTTTCTTTGCCGGAGATGCCAAGAAGAAGCGAATCGGGGAATTACTGGAAGAGACGCTCCCCGGGGTGGATGTATACAAAGTGGCCCATCACGGCAGAGACAATGGCAGAAGCAAAGATCTGATCTTGCTTCTTTGCCCGCAGATTGCCATAGTGACGGCGCAGGAAGCCGGGAAAAAGACAAAAAAGGCACTGGCAGAGGCCGGCGCGGAAGTGTATACCACGTTTGGAGAAGACATACATATGACAGTGACGAATGGTATCCTTGACGTAAGATAGAGAAAATGCTATATTCATGGAATAGGAATTTTTTGTTATGATACAAGTGGAGGGCGGTCTTTTTGACAGACCGGGACGAAGCCAGAAAAGAGGAGATGACGAAATGGACGACGGCGGGCCTACTGCCGGGAAGCCCGGAATCATGAAACGGGGATTTTCCAGAATTGCAGGCTTAATCGGAAGAGCGATGGACGGGGATGTGACAGAGAGTGAGATCATCTCCATGGTTAACGAAGGGCACGAACAGGGCGTGCTGCAGGCGAGCGAAGCGGAGATGATCACCAATATCTTTGCATTTGGTGACAAGGAAGCACAAGATATCATGATACACCGGAAAAATATCGTAGCCCTTGACGGCAATATGACATTGCAGGAGGCACTGACATTTATCATCGGTGAAAATAAGAGCCGGTATCCCGTTTATGACGGTGATATCGACCATATTATCGGCATACTGCATTTTAAGGATGCAGTCCGTGCGCGGGAGACGAGCAAGAGCGCCGCGATCACAGAGAGAAAAATCAAAAGTATCAAGGGATTGGTGCGCGAAGCCAGATTTATCCCTGAGACAAGGAATATTGATGCCCTATTTCACAATATGCGCGCCATGAAGATCCAGATGGTGATTGTGATCGACGAATATGGCCAGACGGCGGGACTGGTAGCGATGGAAGACATTCTGGAAGAAATCGTGGGCAATATTATGGACGAATATGATGAAGAAGAGGGCCATATCGAGGAAAGAAGCGAAAATGAATATGTGATCGAGGGACTGACACCACTGAAGGAGATGGAAGAGCGGTTTGGCATTGCCTTTGAGGAACAGGATTTTGAGACACTCAATGGATTCCTGATTTCCAGAATGGACAGAATCCCGGATGATGACGAACAATTCGAAACAGACGTGGACGGCTGGCATTTTAAGGTGCTGTCCGTAAAAAACAGAGTTATAGAAAACGTACTCGTAACAAAATCCCCGCCCGGGCAGACAACAGAACAAGAATAAAGACAGCAGGAGTCCGGACAGGACCTGTATAGATTACCAGACGCAGAAAGCGTATGGTGAGCTATACGAGGAAAGGGTCCTGGGAGGCGGATGCGGTACTAATAAGACAGCAGGAGTCCGGACAGGACCTGTATAGATTACCAGACGCAGAAAGCGTATGGTGAGCTATACGAGAAAAGGGTCCTGGGAGGCGGATGCGGTACTAATAATAGGAGGACATATGTCAGGACATTCGAAATTTGCAAATATCAAGCACAAAAAAGAAAAAAACGACGCGGCGAAGGGCAAAATCTTCACCATCATCGGCCGTGAGCTGGCAGTGGCAGTAAAGGAAGGCGGCCCAGATGTCAACAACAATTTCCGGCTGGCGGCGGTAGTGGCCAAGGCCAAGGCCAATAACATGCCTAACGATACCATTGAAAGAGGCATTAAGAAGGCGGCCGGTGACGTAGGTAATGTAAACTATGAATATGTTACATACGAGGGCTATGGACCGGGCGGCATTGCCATCATTGTGGATGCACTGACCGATAATAAGAACCGCACCGCAGCCAACGTACGGAGCGCTTTTACCAAAGGAAAGGGGAGCATCGGCACCCAGGGCTGTGTATCCTTTATGTTTGATAAAAAAGGGCAGATCATCATTGACCGGGAGGAATTTGACGGTGACGGTGATGAACTGATGATGACCGCACTGGATGCGGGGGCGGAAGATTTTTCGGAAGAAGAGGACAGCTTTGAGATCATAACAGACCCGGATGCTTTTGACGGTGTGAGGGAAGCGCTGGAAAAAGCCGGGATTGTGATGGCTTCCGCAGAAGTGACGATGATTCCCCAGAATTATGTGGCGCTGAGCGGGGAGGAAGAGGTTAAGAATCTGCAGCGCACCCTTGATCTGCTGGAGGAAGACGACGATGTACAGGCAGTCTATACAAACTGGGATGAATAGAATACAAAGCGGCAATCGCCGGATGTTTGTGCAGGCATGACATCTGGCTGATTGTTCGCGGGAATAAAAGAGATACTTTGGAGAAAACCTGTATGGTATGGAGGGCTATGATATGGAATACAGAGAGGGCAGATGTCCGAAGTGCAGGGAAGTAATGCAGATTCCCGTAGACAGGGAGAGGATCATCTGCATGTTCTGCGGACAGGAATTTTCCGCGCAAGAAGGCAGGACAGCCGATGAACAGGCTTATGAGACATATCTGGCGCAGTTTAAGGAGCATGCGGGCGATTTCTTTACGGATATGGATAAAACGGTCAAGGGTTTCCAGAGAAACGAATATGAAGGCAGCTTCAAACAATATCTGCTTACGTATCAGGAAAACCTCAAAACCATCCGCAGTGTGATGCTGGCTGCCACAGACAGGGAACGTGCTGTGGATGAGATATCGGAAATCTTTCTGGAGCATGCCAGAGGGGTTATGGATGCTCAGAAAGGGAAGCTGGGCAGGGAATCCATGCAGATGACGATGAATATGTACATGGTCACTTATGTACTCCCGGCCATTCTTTCTCTGGATCACGGCGCATTTTCCGATCTGCCGCAGGAGATATGCCAGAAATGGAGTACCACCTTTAAGAACAGCAACATCCAGGCGGCAGGTTATGATTCCCTGAAAGAGGGATTTCGCAGAAAGCTCTGCTATATCACCACAGCAGTCTGCGAGGGTCTGCAAAAGCCCCAGGACTGCTATGAACTGCAGGTGCTCAAATCTTACAGGGACGGCTATCTGTCCGGGAGAGAGCAGGGCGATGCGCTGATAGCACGGTACTATGACATGGCACCTACTATCGTGAAACGGATCAATAAGAAAAAAGAGAGCAGGGCAATTTATGAGGACCTGTACCGGACCTATATCAGTCCCTGTATCCGGCTGATCGAAGAAGGAGAAAACGAAGCCTGTCTGAAAAAATACGAAGAGATGGTGGAGGTGCTCCGGAGAGCGTATATGTAAAACCGGTGAAGATATCTTCCGCTTTTTGGCTTATTGCGGGCAGGACAGTTTTCGGAGAAAAGGAGAGCACTTTGGAAAAAGAGACGGAAAAAAGCAGCATACAGGCAGCAGGGAAAGAGGAGACGACGCAGGAGATCCAATATATTCCCAATCCCCTGCCGCTTCCCAAAAAGCATGCAAAAAAGGAAATCGGATTTGACTTTGAACCGGGACCTGAACTGCTGGAATTTGACGTGGAACTGAAAGACGGCGAAGACGATTTTGATATCTGACGAATGATTCTGTCAGAATATGCAGATAATAGAGGGCATAAGTGCTCTCTATTTTTTTGATCAAGGAGTCAGATATGGCAAAAAATAATAAAAACAAATCGAAAAACAATCCGACGGATTGTCACAGAAAAAATGCGGAAAAAGAGCGAAATGATGCAGGAGAAAACAGCAGAGAAGACAAAAGAGAACAGGAACAGCATCAGGATGAACGGATCAAAGAGACCGGACAGACGACCATCGGTAATATCCACCTGATTAGTATCATCGGTGAAGTGGAAGGGCATGACAATCTGGGAAACAATACCAAGACAACCAAATATGAGCATATCCTTCCCCAACTGGCGGCCATTGAGGACAGCCAGGAGATTCAGGGATTGTTGGTACTGCTAAATACCATGGGCGGAGATGTGGAGGCGGGGTTGGCTATCGCAGAGATGATCGCTTCCCTCAGCAAACCGACCGTATCGCTTGTCCTGGGCGGCAGTCACTCCATTGGTGTTCCCATTGCCACCAGTACGGACTATTCCTATATCGTGCCTTCGGGGACTATGGTCATCCATCCGGTGAGAATGAATGGCATGGTGATCGGTGCACCGCAGACCTTTGATTATTTTAAACAGATGCAGGACCGAATCACCGGCTTTGTGTGCAGCCACTGCCGTGTGACCAGAGAACGGATGGAAGAAATGATGATGGCCACCGGTATTTTGACCAAAGATGTGGGAACCATCCTGGTGGGTGGTGAGACAGTGAAAGAAGGGCTGATTGATGAAGTGGGCGGTATCAGAGAAGCCGTAAAGAAACTGCATACCCTGATGGATGCAGGCCAGTCAGCTCGCTTATGAGAAAGAAGCAAAAGCAGCGGATGACTGTTAGGAGAAACCAGATCCGGCGTTTGCTTTTGTCCCCGGAAGGTAACGGTTCAGATTTGTCTGGACTGTTACCGCGGGCCATCCTGCGCAGGCCGGAACTTCTCCTATGATTGATCCGGCCACAAACGGTAAATAAAAACCGTTGTTGTGGCGGATAATCTTGATGCGCCCGAACAAAATACAAAGAGCCTGGCTGCTGTTTTTTGCTTCGGCGTTTCTTTTGTCAAAACAGCCTGCATAACTCATATTCCCCTTCCCGGCTTTGCCGGAGTCTGCCTGTCGCGTCGCATGTCTTACATCTTTTTCCGATACCAGTGCTCCGCATACTGGATCATCTGATACAGTCCCATGGTGATGATACATAATATAATGATGCTGGTGATGACCAGATGGAGCTGAAAGACCTGACTGCCGTAAATGATCAGATAGCCCAGCCCCCGGCGGGCCGCCAGAAATTCCCCGATGATGACACCGACCAGGGCCAGGCCGATATTCACCTTCATCGTACTGAGGATAGTGGGAATGGAATCTGGCAGTACCACCTTGAAGAAGACATCTTTTTTGGTCCCGCCCAGTGTGTAAATCAGAGTGGCTTTTTCCGCGTCCACCTGGTGAAATCCCGTATAGAGGGAGATAATACAGCCAAAGAGGGCCACAGAGATGCCGGCTACGATAATGGTGCCCATGCCGGTGCCCAGCCATACGATAAAGAGTGGTGCCAGGGCGGATTTTGGCAGACTGTTGAGGACGACCAGATACGGTTCCATAATTTCCGACAGCCCTTTGGAATACCACAGCAGCGTGGCGGCCAGCAGGCCGATGAGGATGACCAGGAAAAAGCTGGCCAGAGTTTCAAACAATGTGATGCCGATGTGCTGAAAGATGGAGTAATCAGCTACCATGGACAGAAAACAGGAAAGCACTCTGCCGGGGCTGCTGAAAAAGAAACTGTCAATAACACCGGTATCCGCACACAGTTCCCAGATACCCAGAAAGAGAAACAGTAGCAGAAAACGCATGCCGGCAATGCGGTGATGATGGACGCGGTGTTTTTTGATAAAAAGTTCCTGCGCGGAAAGAACATTTTCGTTTTCTTTATTTCTCATGAGAAAGCTCCTTCCATAATAAATTAAAATAGTGATGAAATTCAGGGGCACTCCGTGCAGCCAGAGGCGACTGATCTGCTTTGGTCAGATGGACGGGGAGCTCTTTTCTGACTGTAGCGGGTCGCCCGGTAAGGACAATGATACGGTCTGCCAGACTGATGGCTTCCGAAAGATCATGGGTGATCAATATGGCTGTCTTGCCGGTCGTGCGGATGATATTTCCGATATCTCCCGATACCGACAGCCTGGTCTGATAATCCAGGGCGCTAAACGGTTCGTCAAGCAGCAAGATCTCCGGATTCATGACAAGGGTCCGGATCAGCGCGGCACGCTGCCGCATCCCGCCGGACAGTTCACCGGGGTGTTTTTCTTTGAATTTGTAGAGATCATAATCTTCTAACAGTTTTTCCGCAAAGGCGATATTCTCAGGGGTATCCCGGTGGGCGATTTCCAGGCCCAGTGTCACATTTTTCAGAATGGTCCGCCATTCCAGCAGATGATCATGCTGCAGCATATAGCCTGTTTTCGGATAATCCAGGGAGCCGTCCGGACTCTGGAAGGCGATGGTGCCTGCCTCTGGTGTCAGCAGCCTGGCGATGATCGACAGGAGTGTGGACTTGCCGCAGCCGCTGGGCCCTACGATGGCAAGAAATTCTCCCTGCTTTACATGGAAGGAGATATTCAAAAGAGCGGGTATCTCCCCGGTCAGACTATGATAAGAGTAGGATATATTGTGCAGTTCCAATATTGAATCATTCATAGCATCACTCCCAAAAGATATATCATATAGTATGAGAAGTTTTGCAAAATGGCACAGATTTTGGGTGTTTTTGGAGGGAGGGGAGGAAACTTGAATCGCTGTCAGGTATGAGTATGATAAAAAGTGCAGTTTTCGGGACGATATGTGACGGATATTTTGCGGATAGTTTATTGCAGGCTGATAAAAAGTATGGTATTATCAAGTTCAGATTTAACCGGATAAACTGAGATGCAAAACTCACAAAACAGCAGCTGACCAGACAGTGCCAGGATTAGTTCACGGGCGGGGAAGCGACCGGGGACGAATCCGTGGAAGTGGTACTGGAAGGGCAGATGCGGAACTCACAAAACAGCAGCTGACCAGACAGTGCCAGGATTAGTTCACGGGCGGGGAAGCGACCGGGGACGAATCCGTGGAAGTGGTACTGGAAGGGCAGATGCGGAACTCACAATAGGAGGACTACATATGGCACAGCTTTGGGGCGGACGGTTTACAGAAGAGACGGATGCGCTTGTCTATCGGTTCAATGCATCCGTTTCTTTTGACCGGAGGCTTCTGGAAGAAGATATAGAGGGCAGCATCGCCCATGCGGCGATGCTGGGCAGGCAGAAAATAGTATCGCAGGAAGAGGCTGATGCGATGATTGCGGGCCTTGCGGCAATCCGGGAAGATGTGCGGCGCGGACAACTGACGGTGACGGACGTCTATGAGGATGTGCACAGCTTTGTGGAAGCGGTGCTGACGGAGCGGATCGGTGAGGCGGGAAAGAAGCTGCACACCGGACGCAGCCGCAATGATCAGGTGGCGCTTGACATGAAACTGTATACCAGAAAGGTGATCAGGGAAACCAGGGGATTATTGCAGAATCTGTTGGAAACCCTGCTTTCTTTGATGGAGGAACATCTGGATACCTATATGCCGGGATTTACGCATCTGCAAAAGGCGCAGCCGCTTACGCTGGCACATCATCTGGGTGCTTATTTTGAGATGTTCAAGCGCGATGTGCTGCGGATGAGAGATATTGAGAAGCGTATGAATACCTGTCCTCTTGGCAGTGGTGCGCTGGCAGGGACGACGTATCCTCTGGACCGGGCATATGTGGCAGAGTTGCTTCATTTTGACGGCCCCACATGGAATAGCATGGACTCTGTGTCAGACCGGGATTACCTGATCGAGTATCTTTCGGCGGCGGCTACAGTCATGATGCATCTGAGCCGTTTTTCCGAGGAGATCATCCTGTGGAACAGCAATGAATACCAGTTTGTGGAGATTGCCGATGCGTATTCCACAGGCAGCAGTATCATGCCACAGAAAAAGAACCCGGATATCGCGGAACTGTTACGGGGCAAAACGGGCAGGGTCTATGGGGCGCTGTTGTCGCTGCTGACAGTGATGAAGGGGATTCCCCTTGCCTATAACAAAGATATGCAGGAGGATAAGGAACTGACCTTCGATGCCATGGATACGGTAAAAGACTGTCTTACGCTGTTTGATGGCATGCTGGGGACGATGCGTTTTTGCAAGGATACGATGGCGAAAAGTGCTGTCAACGGCTTTACCAATGCCACAGATGCGGCGGATTATCTGGTGGGGAAGGGCGTTCCTTTTCGGGATGCGCATACGCTGATCGGCAGACTGGTGCTGTATTGCATTGAGAAACATACTTCTATTGACGCGCTTTCCCTGGAGGAACTCAGGGCGGTCAGTCCGGTGTTTGAAGCGGATCTCTTTGAGGCGGTCAGTCTTGAAACCTGTGTGGAAAAGAGGCTGACGACGGGCGCACCCGGCAAAAAGGCCATGCGGGATGCCATTGCCGCAGGGCGGGCATTTTTGCAGGAAGAAAAAAAATACTGATTGTATATAAAAAAGATAGATGAGGAGAATACGAAAATGGGCGAAAGATTGAGAACAGGTATCTTGGGCGGAACCGGTATGGTAGGGCAGAGATTTATCTCTTTGCTGGCAGACCATCCATGGTTTGAAATTACCGTGATTGCGGCAAGTCCCCGCTCCGCAGGCAAAACATATGAAGAAGCGGTGGGGGATCGCTGGAAAATGGATACTCCCATGCCGGAGTCTGTAAAAAACATGGTTGTGATGAATGTTAATGAGGTGGAACAGGTGGCCTCTTTGGTGGATTTTGTATTCAGTGCTGTGGATATGTCCAAAGATGAGATTAAGAAAATAGAAGAAGCCTATGCGAAGACGGAGACGCCGGTGGTATCCAATAACAGCGCGCATCGCTGGACGGAAGATGTGCCGATGCTGATACCGGAAGTGAATCCGGCGCATATGGAAGTCATTCAGTTTCAGCGGGAGCGTCTGGGCACAAAAAGGGGCTTTATTGCAGTGAAGCCAAATTGTTCGATTCAGAGTTATGCGCCTGCTCTGGCAGCCTGGAAAGAGTTCGAGCCGTATGAAGTGGTAGCTACGACTTATCAGGCTATTTCCGGTGCGGGAAAGACATTCGAAGACTGGCCGGAAATGAAAGGCAATGTGATTCCTTATATCGCCGGGGAAGAAGAAAAGTCGGAAAAGGAACCACTGCGTGTTCTGGGCAGTGTGGAAGACGGTGTGATCAGACCGGCTCAGGAGCCGCAGATCACCTGCCAGTGCGTCCGGGTGCCGGTGCTGAACGGACACACGGCTGCGGCATTTGTTAAATTCCGCAAAAAACCGACAAAGGAACAGCTGATTGAAAGACTCAGACAATACAAAGGACTGCCGCAGGAATTGGAACTGCCCAGTGCGCCAAAGCAGTTTATCCAGTATATGGAGGAGGATAACAGGCCCCAGGTGTCCCTGGATGTGGATTTTGAGAGAGGTATGGGCATTTCTATCGGGCGTCTGCGGGAAGACAGCGTCTATGACTGGAAGTTTATCGGATTGTCTCATAATACGGTAAGGGGCGCTGCAGGAGGCGCGGTGCTCTGTGCGGAGATGCTGAAAGCAAAAGGATATATCACTGCGAAATAGAGTAGGCAGGCAGGAGGTTAGATAGTCGTGGATGAGTTCCAATACCAAATAGATCTGCTTAAGGCGTTGAATCAGAAGCTGGACGGTGAATGTAGTATGTACCGTACTCTTCTGGATACGTCAGGCAATGCCTTCCTTTATGTTTCCCTGGAGGAAGATACCTGTCTGGTTATGGGCAGCTTTGATCGATTCTTTGATGTGGAGGTGAGGACCCGCAATGATCTGGCCAGGCTATTTTCACAGGTCAGAGAAGAAGACGGGCCGGCTTTCAGAAAGGTGGTATATATAGAAGAGACAGGCGAGACGTCTGCTGCCTGTGAACTTTGCAAAAAGGACAAAGAGCAGTGGATGGAGTGTGAGGTACGCCTGATCCGGGACGAACTGGGACAACCAAAAGAGAAGATGATGCGCTTTACCGATATCACCCGTTTTAAAAAGCGCAACGATGATCTGGCCTATATGGCTTATTATGATACCCTGACCGGTCTGTATAACAGAAACTGTTTCGTGGAAAAACTGCGGGAATGGATTCAGAAGGCGGAAGCAGAAGAGACGACGGTCAGTGTGGCATTTATCAATATCAATGATTTCCGTAAGATCAATGACGGAATCGGCGTGCTGGTGGGAGATGAACTGTTGGCGGCATTTGGCGGATTCCTGAAGAAATTATGTGTGGATGAGCGGATGATGTGTGCGCATCTCAATGCCGATGCCTACTGCATCGCCGTTTATGAGCCCTGCGGGGCGCGGACCATAGAGACGCTTTACAGACAGATCCATGACCGTCTGGAACAGCCTTTTTCGCTGACAGAGCATCAGGTTTATATCACCATCAGTGTGGGAGTGGCGGAATATCCGGAGGCGGCAACAGAGCCGCTGGCGCTGATCGAACGGGCAGAGATCGTCATGTTTAAAGTGAAGCAGGAGGAAAAGAGCGGCATCCGTTATTTTGATGCGCCTATTATTCAGGACTTTGTGGAAAGTGCACGGATCGAACATAAGCTGAAAAATGCGGTCTTTGAAAAAGAATTTCTGCTTTATTATCAGCCGCAGTTTGACACCGAGACCAAACATCTGCGGGGGGTCGAGGCACTGGTTCGCTGGCGGGATGAGGACGGAAGGATGATCAGTCCGGGGGAGTTTATCCCCATTGCGGAAAAGAGCGGTCTGATCATTGACATCGGAGAGTGGGTGATGGAGAAAGCGATTTCCACGCTGGCCCGCTGGAAGAAAAAGTTTGGTCTGAGTCTGATTATGTCGATGAATATTTCCGCGATTCAGTTTGCGTCGGAAAGTTTTTCCAGGCGGCTGATTGAACTGATCGAAGAACATCAGGTATCGCCAAAAGAGATAGAACTGGAGATTACAGAAACCGTGCTGGTGGACGATATCTCTAATGTGATCAAGAAACTGGAGTTTTTGAAACGGTATGGCATACAGACTGCCATTGATGATTTCGGCACGGGCTATTCGGCTTTTTCCTACTTGCGTAAGCTGCCGGTGGAGACGATTAAGATCGACAAATCTTTTGTAGATGCCATGATGAAAGATGAAACAGGCAATATTATTGTAGAATCCATCGTGGATATGGTGAACCGACTGGGGTATAAGACGATCGCAGAAGGTGTGGAGCATCAGGAACAGCTGGATTACCTGCGGGAGATCGGCTGTGAATATATACAGGGTTATCTGATGGGGAAACCGATGCCCCGCCAGCAGCTGGAAGAACTGCTGGAAGAACAGATCGAGAAGCAGGTATGGGAGTAGACACGTATGACAGGGAGCGCGTATGGCGGGAGTAGACAGAGCCGGGCTTGGCTATCTGCAGAATTGTTATGAAAAGGCAGAAAGTCAGCTGATCATACTGTACGGACAGAAACATACGGGTATGGAGGAATTGCTGCAGGCTTTTTGTCAGGGGAAGACGGCCTGTTGTTACAGGGCGAGAACCTGTTCGGAGAAAGAGCAGTTATTTCAGTGGGGAAATGAGCTGCGGGAAGAGGGAGCCAGTCTGCCGGTGCATTTGTCATTTCCGGATCTGTTGGCGGCATTATGTCCGCCGAAACGGCAGCAGCCGGCGGGGAAATCGGTTATCATAATCGAAGAATTTCAGAACATCGTGAAGCAGAGTCATGATTTTATGCCATCGCTGAACGCTTTTTTGCGTGACACGGAGAAGGCCGGAGGCGTGATGGTGCTGCTCACTTCCCTTTTGCCGGGCTGGGTGGAAAATGGTATGGTGCAGAAGCTGGGAGCGCAGGCGCATGGGATAACCGGTTTTCTGAAGCTGAAAGAGCAGAGTTTTTTTGAGATGGTGCGCAGTTTTCCCGGAGGCGTCAGGAGCAGCCAGGTAGAATGTTACGGGGTACTGGGCGGATTTCCGGGGCTTTGGAAACACTTTGACACCCGGCTCTCGGTCAGTGAGAACATATGCCGCCATATCCTCAACCCGGACAGTCTGCTGCACCAGGAGGCGCCCAGGCTGGTGGTCGGCGAATTGCGGGAACCCGGTATCTATGATACGATTTTGTCGGCGATGGCTTCCGGCAAAGATAAGCTGAACGAATTATATCTGCATACCGGTTTTTCACGCGCTAAGATCAGCGTATACCTGAATCATCTGATGAGTCTGGATCTCGTGGAAAAGGTCCACTCCTTTGACACGGAGGGCCGTGGCAATGTCCGTAAGGGTGTCTATCGGATCAGCCATCCCTTTGTCTGCTTTTATTTTCGCTATCTGTATCCGCATCTTACGCAGCTGGGCAGGATGGAGGAAACGGCTTTTTACGAGAGATACATCGCTCCGGATTTCAGGCGCTATACAGCCCGCGCCTTTGTGCGGATCTGCCGGGAATATATGCAATATCTGAACCGGAGGAGGCGACTGCCCTATGCCTGTGTACAGATGGGGGAATGGGCAGGAAAGGCAGGAGACATTGATATTGTGGCCCGCGATGAGGCCGGACATACGATCATTGGGCTGTGCAGCTGGGAGAAGCCGGTGATGCCATATGACGATTATGAATGGCTACTCTTTTGTGCCAGAAAGGCACAGCTGCGGGCGGATCATATCTACCTGTTTTCTGCCGGGGGATTCGATCCTGCTCTGGTACGGGAAGCAACGGGGCTGGATCATGTGCATCTGACGGATCTGGATTCATTTTGAGGTCATACATGGGAAAATGTTTGTTCATTGCGGAAAAGCCCAGCGTGGCGCGGGAATTTGCCGCCGCACTGGGATACCGCCTGACAGGACGGGACGGCTATATGGAGTCCGAAGAGGCGATTGTCACATGGTGCGTCGGCCATCTTGTCACTATGAGTTACCCGGAAAAATATGATGAAAAATATAAGCGCTGGTCTTTTGAGACCCTTCCTTTTATTCCGCAGGAGTTTAAATACGAGGTGATCGAAGGCGTAAAGAAGCAGTTTGAGATTGTCAGCAGCCTCTTAAAACGGGCAGATGTGGATACCATCTATGTGTGTACAGACTCCGGACGGGAAGGGGAATATATATACAGACTGGTGGAACGGCAGGCAGGTATCACCGGGAAGACACGCAAACGGGTGTGGATCGACTCTCAGACCCAGGACGAGATACGCAGGGGGATCAGGGAAGCCAAAGATCTCTCGGACTATGATAATCTGTGCGAGGCCGCTTATCTGCGGGCCAAGGAAGATTATCTGATGGGGATTAATTTTTCACGGGCACTGACGCTGAAATTTGGCAATTCTGTCAAAGAATATCTCAAGCTGGACAGGGCGGTCATAGCCGCGGGGCGGGTCATGACCTGTGTGCTGGGGATTGTGGTAAAAAGAGAGCGGGAAATACGCGATTTTGTCAAGACTCCTTTTTACCGGGTACTGGCAGGGGTGAGTCTGGGCGGCAGGATTTTCGACGGAGAATGGCGGGCCGTGCAGGGCAGCAGATATGAAGGTTCTCTCCTTTTATACAAAGAAAATGGTTTCCTGAAGGAAGAGACGGCCAGGGAACTGATCGGTCAGCTGTCGCAGGAGCCGGCGGAGATGCCGCTGGTGGAAAAGATCGAAAAAAAGAAAGAAACCAAAAATCCCCCGCTTTTGTATAATCTGGCAGAACTGCAAAATGACTGTGCCAGATACTTCAAGATCAGTCCGGACGAGACACTTCGTATCGCCCAGGAACTGTACGAAAAGAAACTGACAACCTATCCCAGGACAGATGCCAGGGTATTATCCAGCGCGGTGGCAAAGGAGATTGACAGGAATCTGAAAGGGCTTTCCCAGTATGACAGGGCCTCTTCTCTGGCAGATGAGATCCTGCGAAAGGGGCTGCATCAGAAGCTGACAAAATCCAGATATGTGAACGATAAGCAGATCACAGACCATTACGCCATCATCCCCACAGGGCAGGGACTGGGCGCGTTAAGTAGTTTACAGACGGTGTCAGCCAATGTATATGAACTGATCGTACGACGGTTTCTGAGTATCTTCTGTCCCGGCGCCATATATCGCAAGATATCACTGACGCTGCTGATAAAAGGGGAGCGGTTTTTTGCGAATTTTAAGGTCCTGATCGAAGAAGGCTATCTGCAGGCCGCGGCCTGTTCTTTTATGAAAAAGAAAAAAGAAAAAGAAGCGCAGGAAGGGACGGAGAGCCGGGAGGAGGCGACCGCCGCAGATACCGGTTTCATGCAGGCCCTGGAAAAACTGAAAAAGGGGCAGCGGCTGGCACTGCGGGAATATACGCCGTATGAGATCAAAGAAGGTGAGACCACACCGCCCAAGCGCTACAATTCCGGCACGCTGATTCTGACAATGGAAAATGCGGGACAGTTTATCGAAGACGAAGAACTGCGGGAACAGATCCGGGGCAGTGGGATCGGTACCTCTGCCACCAGAGCGGAGATTCTGAAAAAGCTGGTTCACATCGGCTATCTGGCACTGAACAAGAAGACGCAGATCATCACGCCTACCCTGATGGGTGAAATGATTTATGAGATTGTGGACTATTCCATCAGACCGCTGCTGAATCCGGCCCTGACGGCAAGCTGGGAAAAGGGCCTGACACAGGTGGCGGAAGGGACGATCACCGGAAAAGAATATATGGATAAACTGGATGATTTTGTTTCCAGACGGACAGATCTGGTGAAACGGTTCCCGGGCGGTCACAGCCTGTATGAAAGATACGATATGGCGGCAAAAAATTATGAGAGGTGACAGAAAATGGAGTATCTGAAAATTGAAAACCTGTATAATCTGGAAGAAACGCTGGCAAGGGAAGTATTCGAGGGCAAGGTATACCCCTGGGAAGTGCTGCCTGAGATCGGTGCATGTATCATCAGACTGGGCAATACATTGCCGGAGGACAGATACGAGAAGAGAGGGGAAAATATCTGGATTGCCAGAACAGCGAAAGTCTTTCCTTCTGCCTATATCGGCGGCCCGGCTATCATTGACGAAGAGGCTGAGGTGCGCCAGTGTGCCTTTATCCGCGGCAATGCCATCGTGGGAAAAGGCGCTGTGGTCGGCAATTCCACAGAACTGAAAAATGTGATTCTGTTTAACAGGGTGCAGGTGCCACATTATAATTATGTAGGTGACAGTATTCTGGGTTACAGGGCACATATGGGCGCAGGTTCCATCACTTCCAATGTAAAGAGTGACAAGACGCTGGTCGTGGTCAAGTCAGAAGACGGAAATATCGAGACCGGCCTGAAAAAATTCGGTGCCATGCTGGGCGATCAGGTGGAAGTGGGATGTAACAGCGTGCTCAATCCGGGCAGTGTGATCGGCAGAGAGACCAATATATATCCGCTTTCAAGGGTAAGAGGGTATATTCCTGAGAAAAGTATCTATAAAGACAGTGGAAATATTGTAAAAAAAGAGATATAATAAGACATGTAACAGTACGGATATAGTCACAAAGGGGATATTATGGCAAATAATCTGGATTACAGGACAATATGCGAGATGGTAGAGAACATGCTTACAGGCGTGGCTTTTCTGGGGCTGCAGGAAGATAAGCTGGAGTTTCTCTATATGAACAGCGGCGGTTTCCGGATGTTAGGGTATGTACCGTCTACCGGGTATAAATATCTGAACAATCTGGTATCGCTGATCCTGGAGGAAGATAAACCCAAATTCTGGCAGGCAATCGAGGATGTCCTGAAAGATGACGGAGCGGTGGATCTGGAGATGCGTACAGTAACTGCGTCTGGTAATCTGCGCTGGCTGCAGATCCGGGGCAATCTCTATGAAAGAACAGAAGAGCGTGCTGTCATATTATGCGTATTCCTGGATGCCACAGACAGGAAATTTGTGGAGAGTGAGATACAGTCCCAGTCCCAGTGGTATCAGATGCTTCTGGAAACAGAGGGTGAGATGCTGGCGGATTACAATGCCAAGACCGATGTGCTGAGCATTAAGACTGCGGGAGAGTATGGGATAGAAAATGACCGGCTCATTGATAAGTTTATGACCCGGATGCAGGAACAGGTCTCCATCCTTTCAGATGAGAGGCGGCTGGTGGAGATTCTGGAAGAGGCACTGAAGACGCCGCGGACAGATATCATCGAACTGAAAACGGATATGCTGGAAAACGGAGAGAAGCGCTGGTACCGTATTCATACATCCAGTATAGCCGGTGTGGAGGGGTATGTTACCCATATCGTCGGAAAGATTACAGATATACATGAAAAGAAACTGTTGCAGGAAGAACTCAGGGGCAAGGAAAAACTGGATGAGATTACCGGCTGGTATAATGCGGAGGCTACAAAAGAGCAGGTAAACCAGATTCTGTCATCTTCCGGCAGTCATGACATTCATGCGTTTATCCTGGTGGATATCAGCGATTTCCGCATACTTGCGGAGAGCCTTTCCGAGGGTGTAGGTGACAGGATCCTCAAAGAGATGACAAAAAAGGTGAGCAGGGGATTTAAGCGTTCGGATATCCTGGGACGGCTCAGCGAAGACGAACTGGTTATTTTTGCGCAAAATATCGGTTCCGTACATAATCTGGATGCCCTTGCCACGATGATATGCCACAGTACGACCATGACGCTGGGAAGCGGGGAGGATCGCTTTACCCTTTCCGGCAGGGTGGGAATCTCTGTCTGCCCGTATCAGGGCGAGACATGGACGGAACTGAATGAAAAGGCACAAATGGCAGTTGCTTCGCTGCGAGGACATGAAAAGCTGGGATATCACGTATATGATCTTTCCGGTATCCTGCGCAAAGATGCGGCAGAAAATGAAAGGCAGCAGAGATTTATTGAAGAAGTCGGCAGAGAAGAGAATCTGGAAGATCTGCTGCGCCAGATTATCAATGAAAAAAATTATAATGAGAATCTCACAAGAGCCATGCTGAAACTAGTGATCCGGCATTTCGGATTTCAGAAAGCCTGCCTGTCGATTGAAGCCGGCCCGGGCCGTCAGAAAATGGAACTGAAATATTTTAACCCGGGTTACGAGCCGAAGGAAGAGCAGAATCTGACAGACGAAGGGCATCAATGGGTTTCCTTCCTGAAAGAGCAACAACTGCTGAAAGGGTTCCGGCTGATCCACAGTTATGACGTGGTACCCGGAGATATGTCTTCCTATATGATCCGCAATGGCATACATACATTGCTTGTACAGCCTATTATGAGCGGGGGAGAGATTGCGGGCGCATTTCTGATGGGAGAGTGTACCGGCCGCGAGTGGCATCTGAATGAGGAGGAAGAGAAGGAATTGAAGCGGATTCTGCAGCTCGTTCAGATCTATGTACTCAAGGACCAGAGAAAGAAAAGCGGCAGGTCTGCACTGCGGGATATGAGGCTTCTGGATGATTTCGACAGTTATGTGATGGCAGTGGATCGCGATACGTTTGAAATCTGTTTTGCGAACCGCAAACTCTTGGATGTGCTGCCTGACTTACAGATCGGTGATTGCTGCTACCGGACCTTTGCACAGAGGGACAAACCCTGCGAGTCCTGCGTGATGTGTAAACTGGACAGAAATGATCCTCATGCCAAATGGTCAGAGGAGTGGTTCAGTTCTTCGCTGCGCTGCTGGCTGAAAGTACATGGCTCCTGGATACAGCATGATACAGACAGCGCCACCTGTATATTGAACGGGATGGATATTTCGGAGTATTTTATCGGCAGTATGAAATAACAGCGTTGCGGGCGCTTTTTAGCCGTATAAGGCATGCACTACGCATATACAGTCATAGTCCAGCCGGCAGAACTGATCGGGGATACATGATCCGCAGTTCTGCCGGCTGCTTCTGTGTTTCAAATGATTGATTTATTAGTGATGACAAAAAATGCAGGAAGCAGTTGACGGATTTGACAAAATGGAGTATAGTTATTTGCGGAGTCAATAACTCGCGTTGAAGCATTAAAGCGTCAACGTATCAAACTGTGAGGAGAGGAAGATTATGAAAAAGGTATTGGCATTATCCCTTACGGTGGCCATGGTGGTAGGCCTGGTTACCGGTTGTGGTTCTGCAGGCGGAGAGCGCAACAGTGCAGAGACAGAGACACAGACACAGGCGACGGAAGCGGCTGGAGACCAGGCGCCTGAGACAGAGGCGGCCGGGACACAGGCAGAGGCGGCAGAAGCCGGTGACGGAGAATCTTATAAGATCGGTGTGCTTCAGCTGACAGAGCATGCGGCTCTGGACGCGGCAAATGAAGGATTTGTGGCGGCGCTTGATGAGGCCGGTCTCAACTACACCATTGATCAGCAGAATGCGCAGAATGATCAGTCTGCATGCCAGACCATCGCGGAGAAACTGGTCAATGACGGCAATGATCTGATCCTTGCTATTGCAACACCGGCAGCGCAGGCAGTGGCGGGTGTTACCAGTGATATTCCGGTTCTGGTGACGGCAGTGACAGATCCGGCGGATGCAGGTCTGGTGGAATCCAATGAAGTGCCGGGCAATAATATTTCCGGTACATCAGATCTGACACCGGTCAATGAGCAGATCGAATTGCTGACAAAACTGCTTCCGGATGCAAAAAAAGTAGGTATTCTGTATTGTTCCGCAGAGTCTAACTCAGAGTTTCAGGCCAATATGGCGCAGGAAGCGTGCAGCGCGGCAGGGCTGGAAGCAGAGGTGTTTACAGTATCCAGTTCCAATGAGATCCAGCAGGTGGTGGAATCCATGGTGGGCAAGGTGGATGCGATCTACACACCTACCGATAATACGATTGCTGCCGGTATGGCAACAGTGACTATGGTAGCAAATGACAACGGTCTGCCTACGATCTGCGGTGAGGAAGGCATGGTGGATGCCGGCGGACTTGCTACGTATGGTATTGATTATTATCAGATCGGCTATATGGCAGGGCAGCAGGCAGTGGATATTCTCACCAATGGCGCCGATGTATCACAGATGCCGATCGGCTATCTGAGTGCTGATCAGTGCGCACTGAAAACCAATCAGGAGACAGCGGATACGCTCGGTGTTGATCTGTCCGTACTGGAGTGACGGACTGCAGAAGGAAAAAAATAACAGTCCGGCGGATCTGGTACTGTTACGAAAAGAATCCTGTTTTGCAGGATTCTTTTCATGTGGGGGAAATTTTATCTGTGTTTTTCCATTTAGTGGAAAAGCCCTCCGGGCAGGATACTTATGCTTGCATTCCCTGTCCTGAGCCGCTACAATAGGCTTTGTATGAAATTGCGATGGAGGATGAGATATGAGTGGAATTTTGCTTGCGATGCAGGGCGCCGTTTCCCAGGGGGTTTTATGGGGAATCATGGTGCTTGGCGTCTACATTACGTACAAAATACTGGATATTGCCGATCTGACCGTGGATGGCAGTTTTGCGCTGGGCGGATGTGTCTGTGCCATATTGGTGGTGGAGAAAGGTATGGACCCGCTGCTGGCACTGATGGTGGCCACACTGGCCGGTATGGTGGCGGGCGCAGTGACGGGAATGTTGCATACCCTGTTTGATATTCCTGCGATTCTGGCGGGGATTTTGACGCAGATTGGCCTGTGGTCTGTTAATCTGCGTATTATGGGCAAAAGCAATATCCCGCTTTTGAAGGTGGATACGATCTTTTCCAGAATCGTGGATATCCTGGGTGTGAAGCAGTCTGCGGTATCCCTTGTGATCGGGATTTTGATTGCGGTACTGATCATTGTTTTCCTGTACTGGCTGTTCGGGACAGAGATTGGCAGCGCGCTGCGTGCCACGGGCAATAATGAAGATATGATCCGGGCGCTGGGCGTGAATACAAAGATGACCAAACTGCTGGCGCTGACGATCAGCAACGGTTTGGTAGGGCTTTCCGGCGGTCTCGTATGCCAGAGTCAGAAATATGCGGATATCGGCATGGGAACCGGTGCTATCGTGATCGGCCTGGCGGCCATTGTGATCGGGGAGGTGCTGATGGGACGGCTGAAATCTTTTGGCAGCAAATTGTCCAGCGCCGTGACCGGATGTGTGGTCTATTTCCTGATCCGGGCGATCGTACTGCAGCTTGGCATGGATGCCAATGATATGAAGCTGCTCTCGGCCGTTATTGTGGCACTGGCTCTCTGCATCCCTGTTGCCATCGGGAAATGGAGAATCTGGAAATCATATTCTGAGGAGGACCCCACATGCTGACAGTAAATCATGTATATAAGACATTTAACAAAGGAACCATCAATGAAAAAAAGGCACTTTGCGGCCTTAATCTCCGTCTGGAACAGGGAGAGTTTGTGACTGTGATTGGCGGTAATGGTGCGGGCAAGTCCACATTGCTGAATATGATTGCCGGCGTATATCCCATTGACAACGGCCTGATCGAGATAGACGGCGTAAATATTTCCAGAAAGCCGGAACACCGCCGGGCCCAATATATCGGCCGGGTATTTCAGGATCCGATGCGCGGCACGGCAGCCGGCATGGAGATCGAGGAGAATCTGGCGCTAGCATATCGCCGTGGCGGTAAGCGCACCTTGCGATGGGGCGTGACCAAAAAAGAAAGGGAGCTATACCGGGAAAAATTAAAAATCCTTAACCTGGGCCTGGAGGAGCGTATGCATTCCAAAGTGGGTCTTTTATCGGGCGGGCAGAGACAGGCGCTGACGCTTCTGATGGCCACCCTGATTGAGCCGAAGCTGCTTTTGCTGGATGAGCATACGGCGGCGCTGGACCCCAAGACGGCCAGGACCGTACTGGAACTGACAGAAAAGATCATCAGGGAGAAAAGTCTGACAGCCCTGATGGTGACACATAATATGAAAGATGCCATCCGTCTGGGCAATCGCCTGATTATGATGCATGAAGGCCGTATTATCTATGATGTGGCAGGAGAAGAGAAGAAACAGCTTCATGTATCGGATCTGCTGGCGAAATTTGAAGAGGCCAGCGGCGGCGAATTTGCCAATGACCGAATGATTCTGTCCTGAGTTACCGGCGCCCGCCTGATGGCCTGTCTGCATCCTGGCATGCTTGCCGACCGCTACGAAATTTTGGGAATTATTATCAAAAACACTGGATTTTTTGGTATAAATATGAGAAAATAGTAGAGGCGATTGCGACAGGGCGCCGCAGAGGTTGACGGGGCTTTGTTCATAATAACAATCTACATATTGAAAGGAGTTTTCACATGATTTATTCAAAAGAAGTGGAAGAGATGACTTGTGTGGCACAGGGCGTTCATCATGGCTGTGCTCCGATCCCGGAAGAAGCGAAATGGGTTCAGGCTAAAAAAGTAGAAGATATTTCCGGTCTGACACATGGCGTGGGCTGGTGTGCTCCGCAGCAGGGTGCCTGCAAATTGACACTTAACGTAAAGGAAGGAATCATCCAGGAAGCACTGGTAGAGACGATTGGCTGCTCGGGCATGACTCATTCC
This sequence comes from uncultured bacterium, assembly GCA_947574055.1. Taxonomy (GTDB): domain Bacteria; phylum Bacillota; class Clostridia; order Lachnospirales; family Lachnospiraceae; genus VSOB01. The sequence goes on along the minus strand of CANPIC010000004.1, from coordinate 4,138 downwards.
GCAGCTATGGCATCTGAGATTCTGCCGGGTCTGACTGTTATGGAAGCTCTGAACACTGACCTTGTATGTGATGCGATCAACACGGCGATGAGAGAACTCTTCCTGCAGATCGTTTATGGACGTACCCAGTCCGCTTTTTCTGAGGATGGTCTTCCGGTAGGTGCCGGTCTTGAAGATCTGGGAAAAGGCCTCAGAAGTCAGGTTGGTACAATGTATGGTACTCTGAAAAAAGGCCCCCGTTATCTTGAAATGGCAGAAGGTTATGTAACAGGCATCGCTCTTGACAAAGACGACCAGATCATTGGCTACAAGTTCGTAAGCCTTGGCAAGATGACCGATTTCATCAAAAAAGGCGACGACCCGAACACGGCTTATGAGAAAGCATGCGGACAGTACGGACGCGTGGACGATGCTGTTAAGATCATCGACCCCAGAGTAGAATAATAGGAGGAGGACAATACAATGGCATTATTTGAATCATATGAGAGACGTATCGATAAGATCAATGGTGTGTTAAACGGTTACGGCATCTCTTCCCTTGAAGAAGCTGAGAAAATCACGAAAGACGCCGGACTTGATGTATATGAACAGGTTAAGAAGATTCAGCCTATCTGCTTTGAAAATGCATGCTGGGCTTATACGGTAGGTGCAGCTATCGCGATCAAAAAAGGCTGCAAAAAAGCTGCAGACGCTGCAGCAGCGATCGGTGAGGGACTTCAGGCATTTTGTATTCCCGGCTCCGTTGCAGATACCCGTAAAGTAGGCCTGGGCCATGGCAATCTGGGCAAGATGCTTCTGGAAGAGGAAACAGACTGCTTCGCATTCCTGGCAGGCCATGAGTCCTTTGCGGCAGCAGAGGGTGCTATCGGTATCGCTGAGAAGGCCAACAAAGTTCGTAAGAAACCTCTGCGGGTTATCTTAAACGGTCTTGGCAAAGATGCGGCGCTGATTATTTCCCGTATCAATGGTTTCACTTTCGTGGAGACAGAATATGATCCTTATACAAACGAAGTAAAAGAGATCAGCAGAACTCCTTATTCCGAAGGGCTTCGTGCAAAAGTTAACTGCTATGGTGCAAATTCCGTTCCGGAAGGTGTGGCAATTATGTGGAAAGAGAATGTGGACGTGTCTATCACGGGTAACTCCACCAATCCTACCAGATTCCAGCATCCGGTAGCAGGTACTTATAAGAAAGAGAGAACAGAAGCAGGAAAGAAATATTTCTCCGTTGCATCCGGCGGCGGCACAGGACGTACCCTTCATCCTGACAACATGGCTGCAGGTCCTGCTTCCTATGGTTTCACCGATACACTGGGACGTATGCACTCCGATGCACAGTTCGCAGGCTCCTCTTCCGTACCGGCTCACGTAGAGATGATGGGACTTATCGGTATGGGCAATAACCCGATGGTCGGCGCTACGGTGGCTGTGGCAGTTTCTATAGAAGAAGCGGCAAGCGCAGGAAAATTCTAAATATATCTTGTGAATTGAAAATGCCGGAAGGCTTGAAAGTACCGTAATCTCCAAGGGTTGCGGTACTTTTTTCATGCCCAAAAGAGAAAATGGAAATTGGGTGTGGCAAGTCCTGGGATGTGACAAAATTTGGTGAGTAGGACACCAGTAGGTAACAAGTAGGTAACATGGTACAGGTAACAAAATTTTGCGGGAGAAAGACACGAAAAAAGCCGTAGCCACAAGGGTTACGGTATCTTTTCCAGTCCTGCACTCAGCCATTCAATATCGCGTTTTGTATAGGTTGCCTTATACCCCATTTGATGGATAAAGAGAACGAGTGATATAATCTATCCAAAAAGTCAGGAGGAAAGATAATGGCACAGATGTACAGTATCGAATTCAAAGAAGAGGCATGCAAGAGGGTGCAGTCAGGAATACCAGCGGCACAGGTAGCAAGGGAACTTTGGGTCAACGTAAATACCCTGTATACCTGGATGTCCCGCTTTAAGGAACATCCCACAGAACCATTTGTAGGCAGTGGAAATCTCCATCAGGAGGATGCCCAACTGCGCGCCCTGAAAAAGCGCATAAAGGATCTGGAAGAAGAAAATGAATTCCTAAAAAAAGCAAGCGCCTTCTTTGCCAAGAACCTGAAGTGATCCGTTACCTTTACATGGAGCAGAACCGCTCCAGATACCGGATCGCGAAGATGGCGCAGTGGCTTCAGGTTTCAAAAAGCGGTTATTATGCGTGGCGGAAACGTTCCAAAAGCCTGCGCAGTACGGAGAATGAAGCTCTTCTGAAAGAGATCATACAGATCCACGAGACATTACGGAATACTTATGGCGGAAGGAAGATAACCCATGAAATAAACCGTAAACCAGAAAAGCCGGCCAACCACAAGCGGGTAGAACGCATCCTGCGTGAAAACGGCATACGGTCAAAAAGCCATAAAAAATATAAAGCAACAACGAATTCAAGGCATAGCCTTCCAGTGGCAGAAAATATCCTGAACAGGAATTTTGACGCTGACAGACCCGGACAGAAAATGGTAAGTGACATTACCTATATCCCAACGGATGAAGGCTGGCTCTATCTTGCGGGAGTAATGGATCTATGCGGGGATAAGATAGTAGGCATGTCCATGGACGGACGCATGACGAAAGAGCTGGTGATAGCAGCGCTTAAGGATGCCATCTGCCAAACAAAGGCCACAGAAGACTGTATCCTGCACTCTGACAGGGGAAGCCAGTACTGCTCCCTGGATTATCAGGCACTGGCAAAAGAACACGGATTTATCAGCAGCATGAGCCGGAAAGGGAACTGCTGGGACAACGCCCCGATGGAGAGCTTCTGGGGGAAGTTAAAGCAGGAATGGTTGAACGGGCAGCATTTCCGGACAAGGGAGGAAGCCAAAGCCGCAGTGTTGGAGTATATATGGATATTTTATAACCGGAAGCGTATCCACGAAGCAAACGGCTATCTGACGCCGGAGGAATACTACAAACAGCACCAGACAGATTCGAAAGCGGCATAGCTGTTTTTGAATAAATAACTACACAATCATGGCAGAGGCGGAAAAGACTTTTCTAGCAGTCTGAATGGAAGAAAAAGCTAAAAAAACTAAGAACCGGATAGAATCCTTTCGTTTTAGATGTCTATGCTGCTGGGGACGGCTCATTTTTCCAGTTTGGATGGGCGCTGTACGGAGTAGGACTTGTGGTGGCTGTGTTTGAGTGCGGCATCGAATACCAGTCCGGCAGGGACAGCGTGAAGGATACAGCCCTGAATGCCGTGAAAGGATTTCTGGTAGTGGGGCTGTTTTCCGTGGTGCCGGGGCGGCTTTACCAGCTGTGCGTATCCCTGCAGGCCAGCTTTACGGCAGGGATCACGGGCTTTGGGACGGATGTAGGCACGCTTGCCAATAACATCATCGGCACCCTGCAGGATGCGAGTCTGGAGGAGGTCATGAGCAGCAGTGGTGTTTTCGGCGGTCTGACGGAGATAACCAACCCTATTCTGATGATCTTTATCCTGATCATGATGGGATAAGCCACCATCAAGGTGTTCTTTGCCAGCTTAAAGCGCGGAGGCATTCTGGTGATCCAGATCGCGGTGGGGAGCCTTTACATGTTCAGCATCCCCAGGGGATACCTGGATGGTTTTACCAGCTGGTGCAAGCAGGTCATTGGATTGTGTCTGACAGCTTTTCTGCAGGCAACGATCCTGATCGCCGGTCTTATGGTGCTGAAAGACCATGCGCTTCTGGGGCTTGGACTGATGCTCTCAGCCGGGGAGGTGCCCAGGATTGTCGGGCAGTTCGGGCTGGATACCAACACCAGGGCCAACATCATGAGTACGGTCTATGCGGCTCAGAGCGCTATTAACATGACCAGAACCGTAGTTAAAGGCGGTGGCAAAATGACAGAGGGTAAATTGGTATATATCGCGTCCCTCTATGCCGGGGATGTGGAAGGGAATGTGGCGTTTGCGAAAGCGGCCTGCCGGTATGTGGCGGCAAAGGGGTATACGCCGGTAGCGGTTCACCTGATGTATCCCCGGTTTCTGGATGACCGGGTGCCGGAGGAACGGGAGGCCAGGCTTAAGATGGGCCGGAGGATACTCGCAGCCTGTGAGGAAATCTGGCTGTGCGGGGAACGGATGTCTGCCGGGATGAAAGCGG
>CANPIC010000003.1 GCA_947574055.1 uncultured bacterium | reverse complement strand
GAGATATAAAAAGGACTGAAAACCCTTATTTTATCAGGTTTTCAGTCCAAATGTCCACTATTCGAACTCAATCGTCCCAGGCGGTTTGCTGGTCAGGTCATAAAACACCCGATTCACTCCGTGTACTTCATTGATTATGCGGCTCATCACTGTCTGCAGTACCTGCCAGGGTATTTCTGCGCTTTCTGCGGTCATAAAGTCCACGGTATTTACTGCCCGCAGTGCCACGGCATAATCGTAGGTCCGTTCATCTCCCATGACGCCGACGGAGCGCATATTGGTCAGGGCTGCGAAATACTGCCCGATGGTCCTATCCAGGCCTGCTCTGGCGATTTCTTCGCGATAGATGGCGTCCGCATCCTGCACGATTCTGACCTTCTCCCCTGTCACTTCACCGATGATCCGGATGCCCAGCCCGGGCCCCGGGAATGGTTGTCTGTATACCAGATACGCGGGAATCCCCAGTTCCAGACCCGCTTTTCTTACCTCATCTTTGAACAGACTGCGCAGCGGCTCGATTATCTCTTTGAAGTCCACGCAGTCAGGAAGGCCGCCCACATTATGATGCGACTTGATGACTGCCGATTCTCCGCCCAGACCGCTTTCCACCACATCCGGATAGATCGTGCCCTGCACAAGATAATCCACTGCGCCGATCTTCTTTGCCTCTTCCTCAAATACGCGGATAAATTCCTCACCAATGATTTTCCGCTTCTGTTCCGGCTCTGTTATACCTGCCAGCTTCTTATAGAAACGTTCCTGCGCATTTACCCGGATGAAGTTCAGCTGATACGGCCCGTTTTCTCCAAATACTTCCTCGACCTCGTCTCCCTCATTTTTGCGCAGCAGACCATGATCCACAAATACACAGGTAAGCTGACTGCCCACTGCCCTGGCAAGCATCACTGCTGCCACCGAAGAATCCACACCGCCGGACAGGGCACATAATACTTTGCCCCCTCCTACGCGCTCCCGGATCGCGCCAATGGAATCTTTGACAAAAGAGTCCATACGCCAGCTGCCACTGCACCCACATACCGTCCTGACAAAATGATGCAGCATCTTTGTCCCTTCCTGCGTATGGAGCACCTCAGGATGAAACTGGATGGCATACAGATTCTTTTCTTCGTCTTCCGCCGCCGCCACCGGACAGTCCGCCGTATGCGCAGTCACACGAAAGCCCGGCGCAATCTGAGAAATATAATCAAAGTGACTCATCCAGCAGACCGTTTGCCGCTGTACATCCGAAAACAACACCGAAGTATTGTCCACCGTCACCTCTGTCTTACCATACTCCCGCACAGGCGCGCGCTCTACACTGCCGCCCAGCACAAGCGTCATAAGCTGAGCACCATAGCACAGACCGAGCACCGGTATCCCCATTTCAAACAATTCCCGCTCACAAGTTGCCGCCCCTTCTGCATAACAGCTGTCAGGGCCGCCCGTCAGAATGATTCCCCTGGGATTCATTGCCCGTATCTGCTCCAGATCCGTCTTGTAAGAATATATCTCGCAATATACATTACATTCCCGTACACGTCTGGCTACAAGCTGATTGTATTGACCACCAAAGTCAATCACCAGCACCTTTTCCTGTTCCATAGCCTGCCTCCTCTGCCGTATCTTTTCTGTTGCTTCTATTATAAATTGTGACCGGCCTCTTTACAATCACTTTCTGTTGCACACAGCGTCGCCCTTACGCAGCCACTGCTCATAAAACACGATACCCAAAAACCGCTGCGCTTTTCTATGGCATATGCATTTCCCCTCCGCGGTCTATTCCGGCCAGGCTGTCTCTGCCCCGGCCGGCGCATGTTCCAGAAAATCCCTCATTTCCTCATACAACGCTACAAGCTGCCTCCTCGTCTCCGGATTTTCCGATGGAAACTGCAGCAGCTTTTCCCAGTATCCCTGCTCTCTGACAATCCTGATACTCTCCGGAAAGACCAGTTCATAAATAAGAGAGACATGTCCCGCAATATGATCCACAGATGTGCGTTTCAGGCTGCGCAGCGTGGCATGATGCTCATAAAAACTTTCCATCACTGCCTCTGTCACCCGGGCATGGTATAATTCCTCGCTCGTGGTATTATAGATTTCTTCCAGCGGCGTGTCAATATTAACCCGCAAGATATCAATCTTATCTGCGTCGCGCAGAATATGACAGAACTTCTCTGTCCGCCTGTCCAGTCCCGCAGGCACCCGATAGGCACTGTGCACCCGCACTGCCACTTCCAGCAGGGCGTCCTCTGAGACATCCTCCGTAAACTGCCGGATCATGCCCCCTCCCGCAGTCCCTTCTCCGCCATCCGCTGTGCCAAACAGCAGCTCCGCCCCCAGCAGCGCATGATCCACTGAGACAGCATCATTGAACGTATCATACCGGCGCAACTGCTCAAAACGCCCGATATCATGAAGCACCCCCAGCAGCCACGCCAGGTCCTGCTCTTTCTCATCCATGCCTTCGCTTGCCGCAATCCGCTGACATAACTGCGCCACCCGATAAGTATGTCCTATCTTCAGCGCTGTTTTCCCGTCTGACGCATCATAATGATCCGTATATTCCTTAAACCGCCGCAGTACATGATTTCTGTCGATTCTCATAGCCCGTCTCCTCCGAACAGCATTTTCGACTTCTCCACCTATTTTATATAGTTTCCCGCAGAAATACAAGTATGCAGCCACCATTTACACGACAAACGTATAAACGGCTAGCTTAGCTAGCTTAGGAACCTGACACGGATAAGCAGTAGAAACAGAAACAGATCTGACAGAATCATACTTTCCGGCCAGCCGCGGGACAGAGCGTAACAGATACCACCCCGTCCACCGACAGCCCCGGGTGCCAGAAAATACCCCTCTTTACACCTGTTCTTTTTGTATATGTAAATATTTCTCTCTCGTTGCCAGCCCGCCTCTGATATGCCGTTCTGATTTATTCACATCCAGCACTTTCCTGGCCTCTTTCGCCAATCCCGGATTGATCTGCGCCAGACGTTCCGTTACGTCTTTATGTACCGTCGATTTGCTGATGCCAAACTGTCTGGCGGTCTGACGCACTGTGGCATTATTTTCAATAATATATCTGGCTATCCCCACTGCCCTCTCCTCAATATAGTCCTTCAAAGGAAATCCCCCTGAACACATTGTTTTTACAATGTATGCAGGGGAAAGCATCCCTATGACTTGCTTATCGGCATCACCCGGCCGGGGTGACTGCCACGGGCAGCAAAGCAGCAGGCGTGAACTTGTCCCGCGTAATTCCTCACTGCCATGTCCCTCTCCCAAAGATCCCGGACAATCCGGAAAATGAAAACTGCCCTAAAAAACTGGTGCTTTTTTTCTGATTTAATGGTATATTATAAAATTATATGGAACGCACAATATTATAGAAGCGCTCCGCCAGCAATTACAGGGGAGACTATTATGTTCAGGAAATTTCAGAAAAATCAGCCCAAAGGCCTTCAGATCATCATCGTAGGGTGCGGCAAAGTCGGCACCACGCTGATCGAACAGTTGTCAAAAGAAGGCCATGATATCACCATCATAGACCAGAACGTTGACATCGTACAGACGATGAGTGGTCTGTACGATGTCATGGGCATTGTGGGCAACGGAGCCAGCTATGGCATCCAGAAAGAAGCCGGCATCGGCAATACCGATCTGCTCATCGCCGTTACCGATTCCGATGAGCTGAATCTGCTCTGCTGTACAGTCGCCAAACGTGTGGGCGACTGCGCTGCCATTGCCAGAGTCCGCAATCCCGACTACGGCAAGGAAGTCGGCTACCTGCGCGAAAAACTGGGACTTGCCATGATCATCAACCCGGAACTGGAAGCAGCCCGTGAGGCCGCCCGTATCCTCTACCTTCCCACCGCCCTGGAAGTCAATTCCTTCGCCCATGGACAGGCAGAGATGATCAAATTCAAAGTACCGGAGGGCAATCTGCTGGCAGGGATGACCATTGCCAAGCTGGGCCGGGATATCACGGAAAATATACTGATCTGCGCAGTGGAACGAGGCGGTGAAGTCTATATCCCATCCGGAAATTTCCGAGTGGAAGCAGGCGACATTGTCTCCTTTGTCGGTACCCGGATGATGGCCAGAACCTTTTTGGAGCATATCGGCTTTAAAACCAATCAGGTAAAAAACACCATGATCATCGGCGGCGGCAAAGCCGCTTACTACCTGGTGAAACAACTCCTTCATATGGGTATTTCCGTCAAAGTCATCGAAAGCAACCGCCGCCGCTGTGAAGAACTCAGTATCCTGCTGCCCAAAGCCATTATCATCAATGGTGACGGCACAGATGAAGAACTGCTGAAAGAAGAAGGCATTGAATATGTGGAATCATTCGTCCCCCTTACCGGCATTGACGAAGAAAATATCATGCTCACCATGTACGCCCGCCAGGTCAGCAATGCCAAAGTGATCACAAAGATTAACCGCATGACATTCCGCAATGTGATTAACGGGCTGGATCTGGGCAGCGTAATCTATCCGCGGTACATTACTTCCGAGGCTATCATCGCCTATGTCCGCGCCAAAAAGGATTCCATGGACAGCAATATCGAGACCCTGTACCATATGTTCGACCACCGGGTAGAAGCCATTGAATTCAGAGTATACGAGAAATCCGGTATCACCGGCATCCCCCTGAAGGATCTCTCTCTGAAAAAAAACCTGCTGATCTCCTTTATCAACCGCAACGGCGCCATTATCATCCCCAGCGGGCATAACACCATCGAAGTGGGAGATACAGTCATGATCGTTACGACCCACACAGGTTTTAATGATATACAGGATATATTGAAATAACGGAGGGAATCATGAACAGTTCGATCATTCGTTTTGTTTTGGGAAATGTACTGAAGATAGAGGCTGTGCTTATGCTTCTTCCCTGCCTGGTTGCTGTCATCTACAGCGAACCGGTAGGGCTCTATTATCTGGGAGTAGCTCTCTTTTGCTTTTTGCTGGGTATGCTGATGACTCACAGAAAACCGAAAAATCTCGTATTTTATTTAAAAGAAGGCTGTGTTGCCACTTCACTGAGCTGGATTTTTCTCAGCTTTTTTGGCGCACTGCCTTTCTGGCTGTCCGGGGAGATCCCGTCTCTGACGGATGCCCTCTTTGAAACCATTTCCGGCTTTACCACCACCGGCGCCAGCATTTTGGACAATGTGGAAGTTCTGACGCACACCGCCCTTTTCTGGCGCAGTTTTACGCACTGGATCGGCGGTATGGGCGTGCTGGTATTTCTGATGGCCATCATCCCTCTCAGCGGCGGCTCCAATATCAATCTGATGCGGGCCGAAAGCCCCGGGCCCTCCGTGGGCAAGCTGGTGCCCAAGATGAAGTATACGGCACGGATTTTGTATTTCATCTATTTCGGCATGACCATCCTGGAACTCGTGCTCCTTATGGCCGGCAAAATGCCCCTTTTTGACGCCCTGGCCACCTCGATGGGAACAGCAGGCACCGGTGGTTTCGGCATTAAGGCAGACAGCATGTCCGGTTACTCCCCCTATCTGCAGTGGGTCACGACTATCTTTATGATTTTATTCGGGGTCAATTTTAACGCTTACTATTTCCTGCTCTTCCATAACTTCAAAAAAGCCTTCGGTATGGAAGAAGTACGCTACTATTTCGGCATCATTGCCGCCGCCATTGCCATTATCTTCTTTGAGACGATCGGCACTTACGGCGGCGCCTTTAAGACCCTTACCCATGCGTCCTTTCAGGTCGCTTCCATCATCACCACCACCGGATTTTCGACCGTGGATTTTAATTACTGGTCCCAGGCGAGCAAGACAGTGCTGGTGCTTTTGATGTTCATAGGCGCCTGCGCAGGCAGCACCGGCGGCGGCATCAAAGTGTCCCGTTTTGTCGTTCTTGTAAAGACACTGGGCCGCGAACTGACCTCCTACATCCATCCCCGAAGCATCAAAAAGATAAAATGCGACGGCAAACCGGTGGAACATGAGGTGGTCCGCTCCATCAATGTCTACTTTATCACCTTTATGATTATCTTCTCTGCTTCCGTGCTGGCCGTCTCCTTTGAGGACAAGGATCTGATCACCAGCTTTACGGCAGTGGCAGCTACCATCAACAACATCGGCCCCGGCCTGGAACTGGTGGGCCCGGCTCAGAATTTCGGCCTGTTCCATCCCTTTACCAAATATGTACTTATGTTTGATATGCTGGCCGGACGTCTGGAACTGTTTCCCCTGCTGATCCTCTTTCATCCTGCCATCTGGCGCGATCTCTTCACCCAGAGATTCACCAGCCGGAAACAGCAATAGGCATCATCCCTGCCATTGTCCGCTCAGTTCCTGATACAGCCGTCTGGCATAACTGTCAGTCATACCACAGATTTCATCCGTCACAAGCAACAGACGCAGGTAAAGTTTCTCAGTCTCTGATTTGTCTTTGGAATAAAATTGATAGATCGAGCGATAATTTTCCGAAATCAGAGACAACAGCTTTTCCTGCACTGCGGTCAGCCGCATCTCCGTATCATAACAAAGGACTGCCGGCACGAATTCATCCAGCAGAAACCGGAGAATCTTTTCCGCCGCAATCTCCAGTTTTACAATCGGTCTGGAAACAAAGGCATAGCGGTAAGCAATATCGCCCAGCGTATGCGCCATCCGCTCTCCCGGTGTCCCAACCAGCAATTCCCTTGTATGTGTGCCGTTCATAATCGCCTCATAATGATCGGTAAAACCATTTGTTGCGCTGGCAATCAGATGCCCCTGCACCTGCACGATCCAGTTCTGTACCGCATACACTTCCGGCGAATCCTCTTTGCGCGCCAGCGCCCGCTCATACTTTTGCTCCAGCCGTTCCGCCACTTCTTTATATGCCTGATCCGTCTCTGTCTTGGCACATTGCAGTTCCCGGACCAGATCAGAGAAAGACAGACACCCCTTCTTAAAGGCATCCTCAATATCTGCCGTCAGATAGGCGATATCGTCCGCCGCTTCCAGTATATAAGAGAGCGGATGCCTGTTCCCCTGCGTCCCCAGTGCTTCCTGTACCTGTTCAAAGACTCCTTGATCCGCATAAAAATAGCCCATCTTTTTTGTCCTGATATTGCCACTGCACTTGTCAATCTCCAGAGAAGATATCGGATATTTGATGATCGTCCCCAGCAGGGCCTTGGTCAGATTCATCCCATGCTCATCCACCAGGTAATGCAGTTTTGTCACCAGCCGCAGCGCCTGGGTGTTACCCTCAAAATCATAAAAATCATGCTGCATCTGCGGGGTCAGTATCTCGGTCAGCGCTTTGCCCCGAAAAGTGAGTTTTCCCATATTGGCAGAGAACCATTCCCTGATTACCGTCTCACCAAAGTGGCCAAAAGGCGGATTGCCAATATCATGCAGCAGTCCGGCACACTGGAGAATATTGCAGATATCCTCCGCATATCCGGGCAGGAAACTTTTATCTCGGATGACACTGATGATATTCTGCGCAATGTTCTGTCCCAGCGACTTTCCATAGGAAGAAACTTCCAGTGAATGTGTCAGCCGCGTACGGACGAAATCACTCCGGTCCAGTGGAAAGACCTGCGTCTTATCCTGCAGGCGCCTAAACGAAGCACTCTGAATGATTCTGTGATAATCTTTTTCAAATTCTGTGCGTTGATCACTGGAACCGCTTCCCCGATAGCTTCTGATCCTGTCGTCACAAAGCAGTCTCTTCCATTCCATTTTCCCCACCGCATCCTTTTCCTTTGTTCTCTATTTTCCTTCCGCACACCGCAGACAGTACGTTATCAGCAGACGCGGCGGCCCCTGTGGACTACAGGACGCGCCGCACGGCCAGTATTTCCTTATATGTAGCAGGTGTTATTTTAATGCCGGTCCTCTGCGTGCTGGCATGGACTATGTAACCATTGCCGATATACATACCCACGTGCCCGGCATAGCAGATCAGATCACCGGGCTGTGCTTCCCCATATGACACACCCGTGCCGCAGCTCCTCTGCGAAGAAGAATTTCTGGGAATCGAAATGCCAAACTCCCGATACACCGCCTGGGTAAACCCGGAACAATCCGCTCCGTTTGTCAGGCTTGTCCCGCCGGGTACATAGGGATTGCCGATAAACCTGCATGCAAAGGAAGCAACCTCCTTCCCTTTGGCACTCCCCGAAGCGCTGCTGATCATGGAAACAACATCTGCGCTGACAGCGTTGCCGGTTGGTTTGGATGTACTGCCGCTATTTGTGTTATTGTCCTTGCTGCTCTCGTTATTTTTGTTGTTTTTCTTTCGTTCTGCTTCCTCTTTTGCCTTGCGCTCGGCCTCTTCTCTGGCTCTGCGCGCCGCCTCCTCCGCCTCCAGCTGCTTGATCTGGGATGTCTGCTGTTTGATCAGTGCCTTATATGCAGCCGCAGACTGACGGATCTGCGCAATCTGTACTTCAAAATTATCCGCTTCCGCCCGCTTTGCCTCCAGTGCTTCCTCCAGCGCCGCCTCTTCTTCCTTCAGTTCAAATTCCTCCGCTTCCAGGGCGGACTTTTCCTCTTCCAGCGCTTCTTTCAGATCTGCCACTTCCTGACGGGTCTCCTGATAGCGGATCAGCAACTTCCTGTCATAGGCATACAGTTTTTCGATATAATCTGCCTTGTTCATCATATCGCTGATGCTTTTGGCTTCAAACAGAAGCTGGGCGTATGTGCTGTTCCCCTTCTCATACATGAATTTGATGCGCTTCTTCATGGATTCATACTGGGTCTCTTCTCTGATGATGGCCGCATCCAGTTCCTCCTGCACCTGAACGATCTGTTCCTTCTTCTCTTCGATCTCCTCTTGCAAGAGGCTGATACTGCTCATCAGTTCCACCAGGATGCCGTCCAATTCGTCGATCTCTTCTTCCACGGCATCTTTTTTCCCTTCCAGTCCTGCCGCCTGTCCATTGATGGCGTTCAGCTGGTTCTGGGTATCTGCAAGCTGTTTTTTCAGTTCCGAAATGGTAGCCGCGTAGGCCGGCATGATCTGCGAGAGGCTTATCACCAGCGTCAGCACGATACAGATCATCTTTTTCTTCATGGATTCCACCCGCTTCCTGTTCCAGGTCCACCGTTTCCTTACAGATCGCAGTTTTTCACAGTTCTGGGGAACGGTACGACATCCCTGATATTTCCCATTCCGGTCAGATACATCACACAGCGCTCAAAGCCCAACCCGAATCCGGCATGCCGGGCACTTCCGTATTTGCGCAGATCCAGATAGAATCCATAATCTTCTTTGCGCAGTCCCAGTTCCTCCATCCGCTGCTCCAGCAGTTCCAGATTGTCCTCTCTCTGGCTGCCACCGATGATCTCACCGATCCCGGGCACCAGACAGTCCATAGCCGCCACCGTCTTGCCATCCTCATTGAGTTTCATATAAAAAGCCTTGATCTCCTTGGGATAATCTGTCACAAACACCGGACGCTTAAACTCCTGTTCCGTCAGATAACGCTCATGCTCCGTCTGCAGATCACAGCCCCATGATACTTTATACTCAAACTCCTCATTGTGCTGCTCCAGAATCCTGATTGCTTCCGTATAGGTGACATGGGCAAAATCGGATTCCGCCACATGGCGCAGCCGCTCCAGCAGCCCTTTATCAACAAACTGGTTAAAGAAATTCATCTCTTCCGGTGCCTGCTCTAACACATAACGGATGATGTACTTGATCATACTCTCCGCCAGTGCCATATCATCCTCCAGATCCGCAAAGGCGATCTCCGGCTCGATCATCCAAAACTCCGCTGCATGACGCGTCGTATTGGAATTTTCGGCCCGGAACGTCGGCCCGAATGTATAGACATTTCGAAATGCCATGGCAAAGGTTTCCACATTCAGCTGACCACTCACCGTCAGGTTTGTCTCTTTGCCAAAGAAATCCTGGCTGTAATCTGCTTTTCCGTCCTCAGTCAGCGGCACATGTTCCATATCCAGCGTAGTTACGCGGAACATCTCCCCGGCCCCTTCACAGTCGCTGCCCGTGATCAGCGGCGTATGCACATAGACAAAGCCCCGCTCCTGAAAAAACTGATGGATGGCATAGGCAATCAGAGAACGCACCCGGAACACTGCCTGAAAGGTATTCGTACGGGGGCGCAGATGTGACATTGTGCGCAAAAACTCCAGACTGTGCCGCTTTTTCTGCAGCGGATAATCCGAAGTCGATTCTCCCTCGATCACCACGCTGTCCGCCTGTATCTCAAACGGCTGCTTGGCCTGCGGCGTCTCCACCAGCGTCCCTGTGATCACCAGGGCACTGCCTACGTTGAGTCTGTTTATTTTGTCAAAGTTATCCAGACCGTCTCCATACACGATCTGCAGTGTCTCAAAAAAAGAGCCGTCATGCAGGACGATAAAGCCAAATGTCTTGGAATCGCGGATGCTGCGTACCCAGCCTCCCACCGTAATCTTTTTCCCGATAAATGCTTCTTTCTGACGATACAGTTCCTTGATACTTACCAGTTCCATATTTTCCTCCATTCTACGCATTGTTTTGCACAAACATCATTTCCTTGTTAGCATCATGACCCGAAAGCAGCAACGGGCTCCGCGGTGCTTGTCCCTGCTTACTTCGTACAATCAATTACCTGCTGTCAATACTCCGTAATAACTGCGTTTTCCCGCAAAAATGCCATTACCTTGTCACACATCACATAATCTTCATAATGATCCAGCGCCAGGTCCGCTTTCAGTGCTTCCACGCTTTCATAACCACGTGTTTGCGCTTCCTGCTGCAGAACCGTCTCCACTTCCTCCTGACTTACCGTGATCTTCTCTGCATTGGCCACCGCCTGTAGCGCAATGGATTCCCGGCAGGACGCGGTAGCACCTTCTCTGGCCTCCTCCTTAAACGTTTCCATCTCCACCCCCTGCTGACTGACATAGACTTCCAGGCTCATATTTCCTGTCGCTGCGATCCTTGTCATATTTCTGATCACGCGGTCATAGTACTGATCCACCATTGCCTTAGGTGGCTCTTTTTTAAAGTCGCTGCCCGCAAGCAGCTTATCAATCAGCACATCTTCCACATTCCTGTTATAAGTATTCTCCATCTCCTGTTCCAAAAGATCCTGTACATAGGCATCATACTCCGCCACAGTCTCACAGCCCTTATCCAGTGATTTCACAAAATCATCCGTCAACTCCGGTACCTGCTGCGTCTTTATGCCATTGAGTGTTACGGTAAATACCACCGGTGTACCGGACAGATCCGGATTGGGCTGATAGGGATCGGGAAAACTGATGGAAATATCCTTCGTCTCTCCGATACACATACCGACCACCCCTTCTTCAAATCCTTCAATAAAGGTTCGCGAACCAAGCTGTAATTCAAATCCCTGATCCGCACCGCCCTGGAACAGTTCGCCGTCTATCCTGCCTTCATAATCTATCAGGGCGACATCCCCCATCCGCGCAGCCGTACCTGCCTCGGACTCCACCCACTGGGTATTACTTTGCAACATATAGTTGATATAATTCGTCTTCATTTCATCCGTCACTTCTGTCCGCGCAGGCACCGATACTTCGATCCCCTTATACGCGCCAAGCGTCACATATTTCCCGGTGTTCATCTCCGACAAAACCGCAGTCTCATTCCCACAGCCCCCCAGTAACGCCGCAGAAAACACCATTCCCCATACTAACATCAGACCTTTTTTCATGCACTCTCTCCTTCTTTCCATGAAGTCTTATTTTAACACGGAATCTCTTTTTTTACAATAAGCCGGGCGGTTACAATAACGGTGACAGCAGGCGGCAGACCTGCTCTTTAAACCGCACTGCCAGCCCCCGGGACACATACAGTTCTTTTGTGATCCGGGTGCATACCTCCAGATCCTTACGAAACACATCCGCCATCTTTTCCGCCTCCCGCTCGTCATACACCACCGCGTTTACTTCAAAATTCAGTTTGAAACTGCGAATGTCCATATTGGCTGTCCCATAGCAGAGCACTTCTTCATCCACCACCAGACCCTTGGCATGCAAAAAACCGTTATCATACGTGTAGCACCTGGCACCTGCCATGATCAGATCACCGATATACGAATAGGTGGCCCAGTACACAAACAGATGATCCGGCTTGCAGGGAATCATGATATTGACCTCCACACCAGAATACGCTGCCATGATCAGCGCACTGTAAATTGCCTCGTCCGGGATGAAATATGGTGTTTGTATATAAATGCTTTTTTCCGCCTTGTTGATCAGACGCAGGTAATTATTTCTCACATTCTGCAGATTGGAGTCCGGCCCGCTGGAAATAATCTGAATCTGGCTATTGCCCAGTTTCTCTTTTGTCTGTCTGAAATATCGGCTTTCATCATCCAGCAGATGATCCCGCGCCGCATAATTCCAGTCCAGAATAAACCGTACCTGCAGGCTGGAAACCGCCGCTCCCTCAATGCGCAGATGAGTATCCCGCCAGTAACCGAAGCGATCATCCAGACCTACATACTCTTTTCCGATATTAAAGCCGCCCACATAGCCGATCTCTCCGTCGATCACCACAATCTTTCTGTGATTGCGATAATTGATTCGCAGATTCAGCGGTCCCAGCAGCGGCGGAAAAAAGACCGCCGTATGAATACCGCTGCTCTGCAGCCGTTTCCAGAAACGTGCGGATACAAACCGCCCGCCCATCCCATCACACAGAATCCTGATCTCCACGCCCTCCCGGGCCTTTTTACAGAGGACATCGGAAATCCGTTTAAACAACACATCATTCTTGATAATATAGTACTGGATATGGATGTATTCCTTTGCCCGCTCCATATCTTCCAACAGCGTATTGAATTTCGCATTGCCATCTGTAAAGATCTTCACTCTGTTATGCTCTGTCAGCATGGCGCCTGCCGTCTCCAGATTATAAAAAATCAAATCCGAATACTTGCGCAGATGCGGCGATTCTTCCTGCAGTGTCATCGTCCGGATACTGACCTCCTGACTGCGAATTGCCTCATAGATATGATCCTCTACTTCTTTAGTGCGGAACATCCTGCTCTTATGCATATCCCCGCCGATCAAAAGATAAAAGATAAATCCCACCACCGGTATAAAATACAGAAGCAGCAGCCACGTCCACACGGAGGCCGGATTCTTTCGCTGAAAAAATATAATCGCGATTGACAATATACAGTTGATAAACAATAAATGCCGGAACGGAAACACAAAAATATCCCACCAGACATTCCAGGCCACGTTCATCTCCATACCTCCGCCTCCAAACTGCCTCCGACTGCCTTTCTCTGGCACCTGTTTTACTCACAGCCAAGCCGCTCATTCCATACAGGTACAGCTTATCAGTGCAAATTATAATTAGTATATCACGACTGTTTTCATTAAATCCACTTTTTCTTGCTTTCCCTCTGATAAAATGATAGAATAATAGGACAGTATAACAGTCCGGCCTGCCCGCAGTCCCTTTGGTCTCAGACAGGCTCCGGCTGCGGTCGTACGAAAATAATCCAGGAGGTATGTTGTGAGTACAGGAACTATAGTATTGCTATGTATATTGGCAGTCCTCGTAATCGCTATCGTAGTACTTTATTTCCTCGGGAAAAAAGCACAGAAAAAGCAAAATGAACAGCAGGCACAGATTGAAGCCAACAAACAGTCTGTTTCCATGCTTATCATTGACAAAAAACGAATGCCAATGAAAGATTCAGGACTCCCACAGTTTGTGATCGAGCAGACCCCCAAATATCTGCGCCGTTCCAAACTCCCCATCGTCAAGGCAAAAGTGGGGCCGCAGATCATGTCCCTTGTCTGTGACGAAAAAATATTTGACTCTGTACCCGTCAAAAAAGAAGTGAAAGCCATGGTCAGCGGCATCTATATCATCAGTGTCAGAGGACTCCATGGCAAATCCATACAGCCGACGGAAACAAAGAAAAAAGGCTTTTTCAGACGCGCTCTGGAAACCGCGCAGGAAAAGGCAGGCGCGAAACCCGTCAAATAAAATCAGTATTGATGTTTAAAATGCCCTGCGGCAAACCGCAAGGCATTTTTTTCTCTCACTGTATTCACAATCCCGGAAACCAGGTTACTGTTTCAGTCCCTGCCCATCCGCGCTGCCAAAGCACTGATCACGCCCGGCCTCTCCCGCCTGGATCATTCGTTTATGAACAGTCACGTGCCCGCACATCCATTGATATCTGGCAATCGGCCAGATGTTCATAGTTAATCTCCAGCGCGTAGTCAACATTGACATGAATCTGCTCTTCGTTTTCCTCCACCCTGATCTGATGGGTATCTATGCCGATTAAAATACTGCCAAAAGGCGTCTTGTAGTCTGTTACATTTTTCTTTTTTTCCTCAAAAATCATATGTACATTCACAAGTCCTTTTTTCGTCAGATCCAGCGTCTGTCCATTCCACTTGATGATATTCTTGGTCGTATCCCGGAATCCTTCCGTGGCTTCCTCATAAATTACATAATGATTGTTATTTTTTTTATAATATTGTGCAGCCGTAACGGTCTCCAGATCATTTGCTTCATTTTCACTCTCAAACTGCAGTCCTTTGATGAAAAGCAGTACATCTTTTGTCATATACTTCCCCTCTAATATGCTTCAATATTGATCATTTTTGCCGACAAAATACCGTATTTGATAATGGAATTGGCAAAGCGGATAAATTTTTCCGCCGCGTCACTGACAAAAAACTGATACTGATTGTCTCCCAGCCCCGGTCTGGAATCGTTCAGCATATGTTCCCTTTCCAGCAATTCCCGCAATTCATGAGCCGTCTCATAGGCAGGATTCACCAGTGTCACGCCCGTCCCCATCACCCGCCCCACGGTTGAGCGGATCAGAGGATAATGGGTGCAGCCCAGAATCAGCGTATCAATGCCGCTGTCAATCAGGCTGCTCAGATAACGCATCGCTATTTCATCCGTTACCGGATCATTCAGCAGCCCCTCTTCCACCAGCGGAACGAACAGCGGGCATGCCTTTTCCAGAATTGTCACATTCTCATTATATTGTTTTATGTATCTTGTATAAATCTGACTGCCTACGGTAGCCTCTGTGCCGATCACGCCGATCCTGCCGTTTTCCGTCACATGCATGGCTGCCCTGGCCCCCGGTTTCACTACGCCAAGCACCGGTATATCCAATTCGTGCTCGATCTCATCCAGCGCATAGGCACTGGCCGTATTGCAGGCCGCCACAATGGCTTTTACATTCTGCTGCTTCAGAAAACGAACAATCTGACGGGAATATCTGGTCACGGTTTCCTTTGATTTGCTGCCATATGGCACTCTTGCCGTATCGCCAAAATAGACAATCCGTTCGTCCGGTATCTGGCGCATGATCTCCCGTACGACCGTAAGTCCTCCCACTCCCGAGTCAAAAACTCCTATCGGTGCGCTGCTGTTCATCGTCTCTTCCTCTTTTTCAGACAGTCCGGACGAAACACACTGCCCGGACTATTCCTTTTTACTTAGAATTATTTCCCAAAATCTGCTTTTGATCTCAATTTCATCCGGAGCCGCTTCCAGCATGGCAAAGAAACCTTCCGTACGATGCTGCCTGGCCTTCTCAGACTCTGCCGCATTTCCATCCGCCCGCTCCTGCCGGCCTGCTGCACAATCCTCGGCAATTTCAAATGTCTCTTCCGTCATACTGAACCCCGGATAGAGTATTCCCCACCAGCCGGCCGACAATACGACCAGAAGTGCCAGTTCTCCTATGATATATATATGTTCCCGGATTTTTTTCATACATGCCGACATGACATAACCTCCACTACACTTTCTTAATGGAAAGTCTTGCCATTTTTCCGGCACTTATTCATTCTCAGTCATCCGGCTCCTGCCCTGCTGCATCATGCTCTTTCTTAATCTTGCGCATGATAGCTTCTTCCTGGTTGTTAATATGCGTCTTGACAATCCGCGCGGCTTTTCCCTTATCGCCTTCCAGTATGCTCTCATACATAATTCTGTGCTCGCTCATAATCTGGGAATGTTTGCTCTCATCTTTAATATATTCAAACCGGTAACGATACATCTGCTCTCCCAGATTGCTGACAAGCTGCGTCAGCCTTACATTGCCGGAGGCCTCCACAATGGCATCATGAAAAGCCACATCCGCACTGGCGATGGCACTGCTGTCCCCTGTACGTGCTGCCGTCTCCACCTGATCGAGCTTTTCTTTCAGCGCTTCCTTGTTCTCCGGCGTGATCCGCTCACAAGCCAATTCGATGGCCAGGCTTTCCAGCGCCTGCCGCACCTCCAACACATCTTTCAGGTTTTTTTCCGTAATATTGGCTACTTCCGCTCCCTTTCGGGGGATCATTGTCACCAGCCCTTCCAGTTCCAGCTTGCGGATTGCCTCCCTGATAGGCGTCCGGCTCACACCCAGCCGGTTGGCCAGGTGGATCTCCATCAGACGCTCCCCCGGTTTCAGTTCCCCGGTCAGAATACCTCTGCGCAGCGTTTTAAACACCACATCCCGCAGCGGAAGAAATTCATCCATATTCACCTGCAGATTGTCTTCCTTCATAAGCCCTGTCCCCCGCTGCTGACTTTGTCTCGACAGCCCCGTGCGGTAAAGCGGGCAGTCAGCACCTCTTTTGCCGCCCCCTCTTGCCGCAACACATCACATGCCCCTGCTGCCTGTGCCTGTGTTTCAAAAATACCAAATACCGACGGGCCACTGCCGCTCATCAGGGCTGTCAGTGCCCCCTGCTCTTTCAGCCTGGACTTGATCTGACCGATTACCGGATAGGCTTTTTCTGTCACGGTCTCCAGAATATTTTCCATATGGCAGCACATACCATGCAAATCCCCTGCCCGCATGGCCGCCTCTGTCCTTTCCATATCCGGATGCCTCGTGATCCGCTCCAGATGGAGATTTTCATATACATATTTGGTCGATACCGCGATGTCCGGCCGTGCTATTACCAGATGTACCCCCTGCATCTGCGGAAGCGGCGTCAGTATCTCTCCGATCCCTTCACTGCGCATCGTCCCTCCCACAATACAAAACGGCACATCCGCCCCGATCCTTACCGCCAGGCGCTTCATTTCTTCCTCATCCATCCCCAGAGAAAACAGCCTGTTCATGCCATGGAACACCGCCGCCGCATCACTGCTTCCCCCGGCCAGTCCGGCCGCCATGGGGATTTTCTTTTTCAGTTCTATTTTCACACCGCCGGCAATTCCATACTGCTCCATAATCAGTTTCGCCGCCTTCCAGACCAGATTGCTCTCATCCGCCGGTAACGTATCCTGATCCGTCGACAGACAGATTCCTTCCTTTGCCGCTTCAAAAGTGAGTTCGTCACACAAATCCACAGTCTGCATGATCATCCGCACCTCATGATACCCATTCTCCAGCCTCCGGACCACATCCAGCCCCAGATTTATTTTGGCCATAGCCTGCAATGTAAACTTTTCCATACCCTTGTATCTCCATTTGTACTTTGTATACATCAGATTGTATTTATTATATCCGTTTGTATTTATGCCGTCAAGAGGGGGCGCAGGTCGGTTATGGCAGAAACATCCCCCCTTTACAAATTACATATTCTTCCACAAATATCAGCAATTCTATTAACATTCCTCATGTGTCGTCCGATATAAACCATAACAGATGATAATGCCGGAAGGCATAAAGCAATTTCATTCGGACAAGGAGGTTTTTCTATGAGTGTAAACGGAATTACAACAGGCACAGGCGCTGATTATACCAATTATAACAGCACCAGCGCAAAAAATACGGTTTCTGATGTCAAGGGCGAAGAGAATACAGCAAATACAGGGGCCGGTACACAGACCGGTGTGGTATTTGAAAAGTCGGATGAAAAAAAGACCGATCCCGCTAAGACAACATACAAACCTAACACGGAACTCGTAGCAAAATTAAAAGCAGACGCAGAAGCCCGCACCGCTCAGATGCGGAGTCTGGTTGAGAAAATGATGATGGGGCAGGGCCAGGCATTTGGTACTGCCAGTGATGATTCCATGTGGAAGTTCCTGGCCGGCGGTAAGTTTACCGTAAGCGCAGCCGTAAAGGCACAGGCACAGGCTGATATCGCGGACGACGGCTACTGGGGTGTGAACCAGACTTCCGACCGTATTCTTGATTTTGCCAAAGCGCTCTCCGGCGGCGATCCCGAAAAGATGGAAGATATGAAAAATGCCTTTATCAAAGGCTATAAACAGGCAACCGGCACTTGGGGCAAAGATCTGCCCGATATTTCCAGCCGCACATATGACGCTGTGATGGAGAAATTCGACAAATGGAAAGAAGACTCCCAGAAGCCGGCTGATCAGACAGAAGATGTGACACAGTCTCAGACCTGATGATGCCTGCAGGCAGTTCACAGATTTTTGTCAGCAAAGACCATTTAATAACACAAAAGGGGAACGGCAGCGCCGTTCCACTTTTTTCTCTCTTATCTCACAATCAATATCTTCTCCCCCGCCTTCAGCGAATCACTGCTCAGATGGTTTGTCTCGCGGATCTGATCCAGTGGTACATAGTATTTTTTGCCCAGCTTCCACAAGTCATCTCCTTCCTTCGCCACATAGACCACGATCGTCGGCAATTCCTTAATCACGTCCATATCCGGCTCCGAAATGGAAATATCTGTAATGGTTTCCTCCTCACTGCTGCAAAATCCCAGCAGGCCAAATCCCAGTACCGCTTTGACATCCAGTTCACTGCCACTAAGAGGGGTAACCGTAAGCTGCTCAATCACAGGCGTCACCTCATAATCACAGGCCTGGCTGATCCCGGGTGCCTCCAGTTCATAACGAAAAGGGACTTCTGTCTGCAGCGAAAAGAGCCCTTTTTCTTCATTTGCAAGATAAATTGCTTCCACTGTCAGGGTTCCCGTCAGTTCGACAGCATCCTCCAAAAGTTCCGTACTGTCAAGGGACACTTCCCCGCTACTGTGACAGATTTCCGTCATATCGGGGAGCCCGGCGGGAAGTCTGACCTGTTCCGCAATTTTGGTCCTGCCGGAGAGACGCAGCATCAGGCGGCTGAAGCTCCCCTGCTTTGTGACTGCCTGCACATCTTTGGAAACCCCATATACATCCGCCAGTACTTCTACCTGCTCTTCCTCATACAGCCGTACAGCAAGATCCAGTACCAGATCCAGGCATACCACTCTCTCCTCACCGTCAAAGTCACTTCTCACTTCCACTTCATTGTGGCTGCTATGCCAGGAAATATCCGGAATCATCGTTTCCCGGCTGCCCTGACACTCCAGGATTTCCCGGAAGGGAATGATCTTCTCAAAACATTTCAGCGGCCGGTCTTCTCCCTCCCCCTCATAAAGCAAAAATACCTGAATCTCTCCCTGGGCTGCAATCTGTTCATTTAGTGCCTCAAAACTCATGCCCGATATTCTCACATCTTCCCAGACGATCTCAAATATATTCGGGTAACTCTTTGGCATTTCCATCTCTTCCTTGAAGCGGAGGATGTCTTTTTTCTGGATGGCGATTTCTGTCAGAGAGAGCAGCGTCTTTCTCGTCTCCA
Source organism: uncultured bacterium (assembly GCA_947574055.1). Lineage (GTDB taxonomy): Bacteria > Bacillota > Clostridia > Lachnospirales > Lachnospiraceae > VSOB01. The sequence goes on along the minus strand of CANPIC010000003.1, from coordinate 89,650 downwards.
CCGGCTCATCGTGATACAGTTCCACCGCAATTTCCTCGTCATACAGCTCCTCTACGGAAAGCGTGAGTGCTATCAGCGCCCGGATGCTCAGCTTCCTTGAATTGATCATGTCAATACTCAGATCCTCCAGTACCGGCAGTGCTTCCACATTGTCCCCGCTGCGCACACCATCCATATACACCTGCTCCTCAAAAGGAAGCTGGCCGTCCATACAGCTTACCACACCATCCTCTCCTGCATAGAGAATCCGGAATTCCAGCTTGCCCTTTACATTCACATGATCCTCTGTGGGTTTGATCTCCTCCGCCACCGCCCTGCCTTTGCGAAGTATAATCCGTTCCATATCGGGCTTTTGCTCCGGCACGTTCCGGTCATCCTCCAATGTGATCTGTGTGGCTGCTTTGCACTTTATGCGATCCATATGTATATTTTTTTTCACCAAATCCATAAAAAAAAACCTCCCTGCGTCTCCTTACACTAAGGTATGACGCAGGGAGGTCCTTTATGCATGAAACCGTATCCCAGAGCGTGTTCGAAAAATCATTCCTGTCATCTGTACGCCCCATTTTGCGTGATATTTGTGCCCAATTCAGGTTACATAGCCCGCTATGCGCCCTTCATTTGACCCAAATCTCCCACAAACTGTGACGCACATCTGACAGAAAGCATTTTTCAAACAGACTCTAGTGAACGCACCCGATTATCTCATGAATATCTTCCACATTGTTTCGCTCCATATAATCCTCTATCCCGTCCAAAACTTCCGCCGCGGCGCAGGGATTGCTAAAGCTGGCCGCGCCCACACCTACCGCGGTTGCCCCTGCCATCAGAAATTCCACCGCATCATCGCCGCAGGTAATACCGCCCATACCGATGATCGGTATCTTCACCGCCTGGGCACACTGATAGACCATACGCACTGCGATCGGTCTGATCGCCGGGCCGGAAAGTCCGCCGGTCTTATTCGCCAGTGCAAAAGTACGTCTCTGTATATCAATTTTCATGCCCGTCAGTGTATTGATCAGCGAAATGGCATCTGCCCCCGCCGCTTCCGCCGCCCTCGCCATTTCTGTAATATCTGTTACATTGGGGCTCAGTTTCATGACAACGGGCTGCCTGGCCTTTTTTTTGATCTCTGCGGTAATCGCATACAGGGCATCGGCATTCTGCCCAAATGCAATGGCACCTTCTTTTACATTCGGACAGGAGACATTGATCTCCAGCAAGTCGGCCCTGCTCTCTCCCAGCCGCTCCACCACTGCCACATACTCTTCCATGGTCTTTCCGCATACATTGACAATAACGCGCGTATCATACTGCGCAAGAAAAGGCAGATCGCGCTGTAAAAAGACATCAATCCCCGGATTTTGCAGGCCGATGGCATTGAGCATCCCACCATATACCTCAGCGATCCGGGGTGTGGGGTTCCCCGGCCAGGGAGTGGACGCCACCCCTTTTGTCACCACTGCCCCCAGCCTGTTCAGATCGACAAATTCACTGTACTCCATACCCGAGCCAAACGTACCGGAAGCAGTCATCACCGGATTTTTAAAAGTAACACCCGCTATTGATACTTCTGTCTTTTTCATATGTCCACCTCTCCTGCCTCAAATACCGGCCCTTCCGTACAGATCCTTGCATTGTTGACATGGGAATGCCCGTCCCGCTTCACCGTTGTGCACACGCAGCCCAGACAGGCTCCCACACCGCAGGCCATCCGCTCTTCCAAAGACAGATATGCCGGTATCTCTCTCTCCTGTGCATACGCCTTGACCGCCCGCAGCATAGGCATAGGGCCACAGGCGTACAGGATCTCCGCATCCGGCCTATATTCCTTCAAAGCATCAAGCACGTTTCCCCTGATCCCTGCGCTCCCATCCTCCGTCGCCGCATAAAAGTCTCCCGCCTTTTCCAGGTCCTCTTTCAAAAACAGCCGATGATCCCGATAGCCGGCCAGAATCGTCTGCCTGCCCGGCAGAGACTTTGCCAGCTGCAGCAGAGGCGGGATACCGATACCACCACCCAGCAAAACCGCCCGTTTCCCGTCAGCCTCCAAGAGCGGAAAGCCATTGCCCAGCGGCCCCATAAGCGCGATCTGATCCCCTGGCCCATAGCCGGAAAATTCTTCCGTCCCCTTCCCGGCCACACGATACACGATACGCAGCTTCGTATCCTCCGCTTCACAAATGCTGATGGGACGCGGCAAAAGTGTACTCTCCGCTTTCGGATACACCATCACAAACTGTCCCGCAAGCGCCTGTGCCCCCAGATCTGTCTCAATCTGCATATCAAATATGCCCGGCGCCATCTCCGTTTGTGACAAGACCCTGCATACCGCTTTCCTCTTTTGTTTCATCTGTAAACCCTCCCTCCGCACACTGTCGCTCTCACCTTTCCACACAGTTCCCATCCGAGAAAGGGAGAGTTGCAGGCTTTTGAAGCAAACTGCTCCACCTTCCACCGCTTCTTTCTGTCAAAGATGACCAGATCCGCCGGGCCGCCTTCTGCCAGATAGCCCCTGTCCATGCCATACATACGGGCCGGATTCCAGGTCATTTTTTCCAGCAGTGACATAAGTGTCAGTTTTCCGTTTTCCACCAGTCCGGTGATCCCCAGTGCCAGCGCAGTCTCCAGTCCGATGATCCCACTGGGTGCCTGTGTGAGCGGCTTTTCTTTTTCCTCTTTCGAATGAGGCGCATGATCCGTCGCAATCAGATCAATGGTGCCATCCCGCAGCCCTTCTATGATAGCCTCTCTGTCCGCCTCTTCCCGCAAAGGTGGATTCATCTTGGCCAGTGTCCCATATCTGATGGCATCCTGCTCCGTCAAAGTAAAATGGTGCGGTGTGGCTTCGGCATGGATCTGCACACCCCTTGCCTTCGCGCCGCGTATCAGTTCCACGGCTTCCTTGGTACTGATATGCTGAAAATTGACAATCGCCCCACTCTCCCGGGCCAGCCGGATATCACGTTCGACCATACAGATTTCCGCCTGACGGGGCGAACCACCGATACCAAAATACGCCGATGCTGCGCCGGCGTGGATCCCATTGTCGGTAATCCGGGCAGGGTCTTCCTCATGGACACTTAAAACAGTTCCCAGCTGCGCCGTCCGCTCCATCGCCGCCCGCGCCACATCCTCTGCCAGCGGTATGCCGTCATCGGTAAATCCCACCGCTCCCGCCGCCAACAGGCCTTTCATATCTGTCAGTTCCTTTCCCTGCAGGCCTCTGGTCACGGCGCAGCAGCTTTCCACATGGATGCCTGTCCTTCGTCCCTTTTCCAGCACATATTGCAGCACTTCGGCGTCATCCACCGCCGGTCTGGTATTGGCCATCAGCACGACGGTGGTAAATCCCCCTTTGGCAGCCGCTCTGCTGCCACTTATGATATCTTCTTTGTACAGAAAACCCGGATCTCTGAAATGCACATGCACATCTATCAGGCCCGGCGCCACCATCAGCCCTCCGGCGTCAAATTCTCTGACTTCTGCGCGCCCGGTCAGATCTCTCCAGTGGCGGCACTCTCCCATACGCAGGATCCTGCCTTCCCCCACCAGAATATCTGCCTCCCCCTCCTGTCCCGTCCTGGGGTCAAGCACATATCCGTTTTTGATCAAAAGTAGCTCCTGTCTCTTTTGTATCTCCAAAATCCCATCCTCCCGGCTGACGCCTTCTATGTTGTTCACTCATCTCATCATTATATAGAAACCTCTATTCAAACACAACCGCTTTATCCGTTTTTTCCAGCTTTACTACAATATACGGGTAAGACGGGCTTTCTGTTTTGTTTTCCCCGGCCGAGGGCCCCAGCAGGTTGGTATGCACATACACCGCATTTTCCGTCTCATACAGTTCCGTCACGGAAATACTGTAGCCGCCCGTAGGCTGTCGGCCATAACCGACACATATGTACAGTTCATTTTCATCCGCAAAGGTAAACCGGAAATTTTCCATCTTCTGTTCTTCCACCATGTCCCGCAGTTCCGAAGGCAGCTGCTCTCCGGACAGCACCGTAAATTTCAGATCGTGCAATTTGGCTGTCTTATCCACATCCTTCCCACATCCCATCATAGCCACTGTCATGGCCAGCAAACACAGTATCTGCACCCCCTTTTGCAGCCATCCCTTTCCTGCCTCTGCTGTGATCCTCTCTTTCATCTCTTCCCATCCATTGCCTTTTATACCCAATATATGTGCCGGGGCCGATAAATATGAAAAAACCTGTCCCTTTTTTTCTCTTTTAAATATACAAATTAGTCATTTTGTATATTTATAATTTTGATTTCGTTGCACAATGTACCTCTTCTGGATATAATAAAAAAGGAATCCTGCTCTGCGGGATTCTCCGTCTGCGGCAGACTTTCACAACAAAAGAGAATGGCCGCGGGATCATCATCAGGAGGGGTATTATGCTTCGTTTTATTCTTACGTCATCTTTTGTCATCCTGTTTCTCATTTTCAGTATACCGATTCTTATCGTGGAATGGATTATCGGAAAATATAATCCTGATTTAAAAAACAGATCAACCCAGGCTATGGTAAAATGGGCCTTCCGCGGCTGCTCCATCCTGGCAGGCGTCTCGCTGGATGTGATCGGGACGGAAAATCTGCCAAAAGAGGGCGCCGTGCTCTACGTTGGCAATCACAGCAGCTATTTCGATATTGTCCTCACCTATCTGTGCTTTCCCGGCCCTACGGGTTATGTGGCCAAAGCGGAAATGAGCCATCTGCCGCTGCTTTCCATCTGGATGGAAAACATTCACTGCCTGTTTTTAAACAGGGACAACATCCGCGAAGGCCTCAAAGCCATTCAGAAAGGCATTGAAGAACTCAAATCCGGGATCTCCATCTGTATCTTCCCGGAAGGGACACGAAATACCAGCCCGGATACGATCCTGCCATTTCGCGAGGGCAGTTTCCGTATGGCAGAAAAAGCAAAATGCCCGATCATCCCCGTGAGTATCAACAATACCAGTGCAATCTGGGAAGCGCATCTGCCCACTATGAAAAAAGCACATGTTATTATTGAATTTGGAGCGCCCATATACCCGGAAACACTTTCCCGGGAAGAAAGAAAATTTCTGGGCGCCCATACCCGTAAGATCATTCAGGCAAATTACGATAAAAACAAAAAACAGATCTGATCTATCTTTTACGATTCGTCTCAGAGCGGCGGACTATTATCACAGAGCCATTCCACCAATCTGGAAAATCCCATACTGTGTGATGCTTTCACCAGTATGGTGGCCCCGTCCGGCAGCAGTCCTCCGCTCTCGATCCGTTCAAGCAGTGATTCCAGCGTTTCATAATACTGAACAAATGTATTATTCAGTGTCTTGCTTTTTGCTTTGCATCCTCCCTGATACATAAAGCGTGACAGACTGCCCACGCATATCAGTCCCGTGATATTTTTCTGTACCGCATATGCGCCCACTTCTTTATGGTATTTATTTTTCTTTTCTCCCAGTTCCCCCATATCACCCAGTATGGCAACTGTCCGGCCTCCTGCATGGGAAAGCATATCCAGCGCCGCCCGCATGGATACCGGATTGGCATTGTAACAATCGTCGATCAGGGTATAGTGTTTCAGTTCCACAATATGACTGCGTCCGTTGACAGGCCCCACTGCGGCAATGCCTTCCCTGATCTCCTCCTGCGTCATCCCGAACTGCCTGCCGATGGCCGCAGCCACCAGGGCATTGCGCACCATATGCTCTCCCGGCAGGCCAATCTGTACCGGAAAGGCGCCTGTCTTTGTATGAATGACTGCACTGCTGCCGGATAGCCCCCTGTAGGAAACCTGATCCGCGTAGTAGTCATTGCGCCGCTCCATACCATAGGTCACCGGCGGACGGTTTTTCACCCGTTCAATATTACGGAGCATCTCATCATCCCCGTTTACATATACCATACCGTCATCCTGCATATACTCAAAGATCTCCGATTTGGCCTGCAGTACACCGGCCTTGGAGTGCAAAAACTCCAGATGACATTCCCCGATATTAGTCAGCACACACACATCCGGCCTCGCCATCCGGCTCAGGCGGCGCATCTCTCCGAAATGATTGATTCCCATTTCCACGACCGCGATCTCATGTTCCCGGCGTATCCGCAGCAGTGTCAGAGGCACTCCCACTTCGTTGTTATAGTTTCCCTCTGTTTTAAGCACACAAAATTTCCGTGACAGCACACCGGCAATAAATTCTTTCGTGCTGGTCTTTCCCACACTGCCTGTAATACCGACCACCGGGACAGACAGCATGCTCCTGTACCAGGCCGCCACATCCTGCAAGGCACGAAAGCTGTCTTTTACAAGGATAAAGTTCCCCTTCCTTTCCTCCGGCAGACATTCGCAGATCACACACAGTGCCCCCTTCTCCAGTACCTGCCCGATAAAACTGTGCCCGTCCACACGCTCTCCTTTTGTGGCAATAAAACAATAGCCGGCCCCCACCAGCCGGGAGTCCAGTACAACCCCCGATACTTCTTTCTGTTTATCCTCCTCTGCGCCATAATATATGCCGCCGCAGGCCTTTGTCATATGTTCCAATGTCATGTAATCCATATCCTGTTTCCTCATTTCCGCAGTGATACTTCGATCAGATGTTCACACAATGTCCCATAGTCCATCCCCTGTGCTGCCGCTTCCTGGGGCAAAAGTGATGTCGGTGTCATACCGGGCAATGTATTCGCCTCCAGGCAGAATACCTCTCCTGCTTCATTCATCATAAAATCCATACGTGCATAGGCTTTTAGCCGCAGCACCCGAAATACTGCCTCTGCCGTTTTTCGCAGACGCATCTCGGCCTCGCGGGAAATATCTGCCGGACAGGTCTCCACTGTGCTGCCTGCCTGATATTTATTCTTATAGTCATAAAAGCCGGAGAGCGGTGCAATCTCAATCGCCGGCAGCGCCTTCCCTTCGATGACACCCACGGAAAATTCCCTGCCTCTGATATATTGCTCGACCAGGATCTCCCCGTCATAAGTATATGCTTCCTGTTTCGCCGCCTCATAAGCCGCCTCATCCTCACATATGTAAACCCCTACACTGGAACCGCCGCTGCAAACCTTTACCACGCAGGGAAAGGAGACAACAACCGGTTCCTGCTCCCCTTTTTTCAGCGCAAAACTCTCCGGCGTCGGAATCCCGTTGTGAAAAAACAGCTCCTTTGCCAGCGCCTTATCCATGGCGATGGCACTGCTCACATAATCACTGCCTGTGTACCTGATTCCCATCAGATCAAAAGCCGCCTGTATCCTGCCGGTTTCTCCGTCGCCGTGCAAAGCCATAAACACAATATCAGCCTGCCGGCAGATCGTGATCACGTGGGGGCCAAAATACATGCTGTCACCGTCCGGCCGCAGCGCCCTGATCTGCGCAAGGTCGGGGTGTGTCTGCAATATGCCCTCATTTTCTGCCGTCCAGTCCCGGCTGACCCGGAATATATCCTCCGCGCCTTCTCCTTCATATCCCAGAAATACATCCACCAGTACTACATTATGGCCTCTCTGACGCAGTGCCTGATAAATCTTGGAACCGGAGGAAAGGGATACATCCCGCTCCGTACTAATTCCGCCTGTCAAGACCACGATCTTCATTGCTTCCATACTATACTCTCCTCACCATTTTATCAGTCCATCTTTTATGTCATTATCCTTCATGTGACTTTCGCTCACTGAGCAGAAAGAATACTGCTGCCATCTGTGCACCGTCCTGCCCGGCCTCATCCCCCGGCCCCGCCGGCTGTTCCCACCAGGCAATATGGCATATGCTCTCCGCATTGCGTCCCAGCAGATAATGCAGATGGTTGTCAATAACAGTCCCATATTCATGATTGGTTATAATATGATTGACAACACACAGCCGGCCCGCCTGCTGCAAAAGCGTATCCGTATCACTGCTTTCCCCGCAGACAAGAAAGGCGCTCTGCCTGGACTGCTCCGCGATGTATTCGGCCTCTTCCATAATCTTCCTGATTAGGGCATCACACAGTTCCATGTCCACAGTACTTCTCGTATTCATATAAGTGACGGCGGCATAAAATTCCGCGTCCGACAAATCCTCTGTCGTTTCCGTAGCCGCCCGCAGATATTCTTCTGCCAGTCCCAGATACTGCCGGCTGCCGGTCAGCCGGTACAGCTCCGACGCTGCCATCGAGACCAGATCATCGGATACAAACAGATCTTTGCAGGCGTCTTTCCAGGCACTCTCGGCGGCTTTGAGACACGCCCCGGCAAATTCCTGATCCAGACTCCTGGTCAGATAGGCATATTTTGCCAGCGCCGCCGCCTGATAGATACCACTGTCCCCCGACGCCGGTTCCTGCATCATCAGAAACTCTGCCTCTGCTTTGCACAGATCCAGCAGATCCGGTATCTCATTGGCACTTTCTGCAGGCTCTCCTGCCTCTGCGTGAACCTCCGGAAACATCTCATAAGAGAGCAGCAGGCGGTACAGCACCAGGGCAGAATCGGTGACAGGTTCTGCGCTCGGGGACATTTCCCGTTCTTTAGTATCTTTCCTCTGGTACAGTTCTTTACATGTATATTGAAAAAGGGAATCATACAGATTGTCATGAATCAGAAAAGGATAAGATTCGCCATAGGTGTCTGTCCGGATATAATATTGTCCCGTTTTTCCATATGCAGAAAAATCCCCGTAACCATTATATTCGGTGTCTTCTTCATCATTCCCCTTCTTTTGGATCGAACCGGTATAGACCACACTGTCCGTTTCCGCATCCACCAGCGCAAACGTATCAGGCAAATCCCCACCCTGAAAGATAACAATCTTCTCCCCCTGTGGCTGATAGCCCATCCTGTCTACACACGCGGCGGGCACCGGTATGGATAATCCGGCAGATGCCATGTCCGCGTTCGGCGCAGTGTCTTCCTGCCCCGTCGTCTGCATGGCATATCCTGCTTCCTGTCTGCTGCCACAGCCCGACAGACACAAAGTGGTAACACATAGAATGATCAAAAACTTTTTTCCCATTGTTCCAGTATACTCTTTTTATCCGCTTTGGTAAACCGTCAACCTCACTAAAAATGCGTATTGCGGTAGACGATTTTTCCGTCGATAATAGTCATTAAGGTATTGGTAAAAGTTTCCATCGGATTGCCGTCAAAGATAGCAATGTCCGCATCCTTCCCCTCTTCCAGCGAACCTACCCGCCCGGCGGTATTACAGATCTGAGCCGCATTGATCGTAATGGCACGCAGCCCTTCCATCAGCGGCAGCCCGGCCTTTACGGCCAGTCCGGCGCAAATTGGCAGGGAAGCGATGATAGACACCGGATGATCGGTGGTAATGGCAACCTTCACGCCATGGGCATGCAATACGCCCGCCGTCTTAAAGGCCATGTTCTGTACTTCTATCTTACTGCGGCTGGCAAGATCAGGTCCCACAATGGCAGGAAAACCGGATGCCCGGATCTCTTCCGCAATCATATGACCCTCACTGCAGTGGTCCAGTGTCATGGAGAGGCCAAACTCCCGGGCGATACGAATGGCCGTAAAAATATCATCCACCCTGTGCACATGTGCTTTCAGGGGAATCTTTCCTTCCAGTACAGGCAGCCATGGCTCATAGCGAAAATCCGCTTCGAATCCGTCACCCGACGCCTCCTTTTTCTTGCGATAGGCACATGCCCTGGTCAGTTCTTCCCGCAGCATGGCCGCAGTGGCCATGCGGGTCGAAGGAGATCTGTCCTGGCCGCCATAGTTTACCTTGGGATTTTCTCCAAACGCCACTTTCATGGCCGCAGGTGCCAGCACGATCAGGTCGTCGATCCGCCGCCCTTTCGTTTTCACAAAAGCAAACTGACCGCCCACCACATTGGAACTGCCCGGCCCTATCATCGCCGAGGTAATCCCCGCCCTTACGGCGTCGTCAAACGCCGCGTCCATGCTGTTGATGGCATCCAGCGCCCGCAGCTGCGGTGTAATGGGGTCCACTGTCTCGTTACAGTCATCTCCCTCCGCTCCCTTTTTCTCTTCTGTTATCCCCATATGGCAGTGAGCCTCTATCATACCTGGCATGACCCAGTTCCCGCCCGCATCAATCAACGTATCGCCGTCCTGATTCTCTCCGCAGCGGTGCAGTTCCCGGCACAGTTCCTCATAAGAACATCCTCTGCCGACGCGCAGAATCTTTCCATCCTCGACTGCCACATAAGCCTGTTCCATCTTCTCCGGCATCCCATCTGCCATCGGATAAACGGTTGCATTTACAATAAAAAGCATACTATCACCTCTCTTGTCAGTGAAATAGTATGCTTCTTTTTCTTTTCTGTTATACATCCCGCTCAGGTCCGGCTGTCCCCTGCACAGATCAGTGCCAGTTTCTGCTTTCTTGTATACCGTTTGACTTCATATTCTCGGCGCATGGCTTCTTTGCGGGTGGCAAATGTCTCATAATAGACCAGTCTCACAGGCCTGCGGCTTTTTGTATATTTTGCGCCTTTTCCGGCATTGTGGGCCCGGATCCGGGCATCCAGATCATTGGTCCAGCCTGTATACAGGCTCTTGTCACTACATTCCACCATATAGGTGTAACATATCTTTTGTACATCCATATCCTATCGTCAGATACCCTTCTCTCAAAGTCTGCGGCTTCTGCGCACCGCTATTGCGTTTCCTGTCAGGCTGTTATTCCAGACTGCTCAGCGGATTTACCGGTCTGCCATCCTTTGTCAGTCTGAAATAAATATTGGGGCCTTCCACACTGTAATATTTTGTAGGCGCAGCCACTTTGCCAATCACATCTCCGGCACTGACCACATCTCCCTGCAGTACCATAATATCCTGTAACTGACCGTAGGTCAACTCATATCCATTGCCGATATCCATCGTCACGGCCTGGCCGATCTCTGCATCCTCGAACACAGACACGACTTTTCCGTCTGCGGACGCGGTAATATTTTCCCCTTCCGATGCTGCGATCACGATGGCCGGGCTGTACTTATACTGTTGCAGCGTGGGAAAGTACACCGTCTTGTCCATACTGTAATTGATCAGTACATTGCCTGCCACCGGCCAGCCAAGATTGTCCTTCTCATGGAAAGACAGCGCTTTGGCAGCTTCCATAGATGCGGTTTCCACCGCCTCGCTTTGCTCACTCTCAGCCTCTTGCGGCTTTGTCTCCTCTGTTTCGCCTGCCTCTTCCAGCACGCCTTCCTGTGCGATATCTTTGTTGGCAGTCTCATCACCGCCGCCCTGCGCCGTCACCTCATTGCCAAAAGATGCCGTCACTTCATCGGAGGATGCCTCCTGAAAATTGGGATCATAATCCAGATCATTTCCTTTTACCGTATTTTCCGCTGCCGGTGCCGGTTCCACCGTCTTGGCGATCTCTTTTGTCTTTTCTTCGGTTTTCTTTTCCAGGGCGCTCATATCTACCATATAACCGTCTTTTTCCGCTTCATTTTTTTCTTTTACATAAAAACCGGTCATAGTCAGAGCCGTCAGGACAAATACCGAAGAAACCAACATAATGATTCTTTCTTTTTTCATTGTGGAACGATTTCTTCTCATGTTTATCACCTCATCCCCAGTCTTACCAGTTCCGGTTTCTTTTATTCAATTTTTGATGATTTCACAAGCCGGGAAAAAATAGGCCAGAATTTCCCGGTACTCTTTTCCTTCTCCTGCCATCGCATTGGCCGTATACTGGCTCATTCCCAGCCCATGCCCGATTCCTTTTGTGACAAGGTACACGTTGTTTCCGTCTTTTTCCATAGCAAAACAGGAGGACGCCAGGCCTGCCCGCTCGCGGAATACTTCTCCCGGAATCTCCTTTTCCTTCCATATCAGTGTTGTCACATAACCCGCGCTGTCTGTCACCGTTTCCGTCTCTTCCCATGGCACCCTGCCTTCTGCCCCGAACACTTCTCCCAGGATCTCTTCCAGTTCACGCTCTCCCATCCTCTTTTCCTGTTCATATTGCGCCGCAAACACGTCCTCCTGACAGGAAACAGACGGCAGATAGGAAGCCGCATGATCCTGCCACACCTCGCCGCCTTGCCGGGTCTTACCCGCGCTCAATGGGAAAAAAGGCAGTTCCACCGGGATTCCCTCATACACCAAAATCTGACCCTCGGTTTCTTTTACCGCCTCTTTCAGCCTGCCATAGCGCTCCCCAAATGTATCGCCCCACTTCTCCCGCATCTCCTGAAAAGTCAGACTCTCCTGCTTCAGCATCCGGGCAGTGACTGACGCAGTCCCTTCCTTTTGCGCCACGTATATCACATTTGTGCGCAGAATCACCGCCTGGGCCCGGCAGGCCTGCGGCGCAAAATCGTCCGGCACACTCCCGGCCAGCGCACCGATCAGATATTCCTCCAGCGGTACCTCCTCCCGCCCCGCCATGCTCTCCCGCACCACCGTATAATGGCTCCTGCCGCCATCCTCACCATCCACATGCTCTGTTTCCTCTCCCGCCCCAAACCCCTGAAAGAGGAGCAGTCCCACCAAAAAAAGAACTGCATATCTCCCGTATTTCCTCCCGGGTACAGTTCTTCCAGTCAGTCTGAAACGTTTCCGTCCTATGCTTCCTGATGCGATACGCCTCATGAAAATTCTCCGTTTTCCGATCTCTGTCAGTACACGATGACAGAGGAGCCTTTGTCTATTAGTATGCGAAGGCTCCCTGCACTTATGCAAAAAAATCAAATGCCCCACTACAGGCAGCGCGGTGTCAAACCTGCCACGGTGCAGGGCAGCGGTAATCCGAAAAAAACGGAAGAGGCAGGATCAGTGTCCTGTCTCCTCCGGCGCTGTTCTTACCGATATTTAGCCTTACTCACATCATTTTGCCAGATCCACATGCTGCACCGTTCCCACGTTGCCGTTTTCATATAAAAAGATCCCTGTGCTGCGAATATAGGCGTTTGTATGGTTATCCTCCATGGAATTCAGGGCGAAATCCGTAGACTGATTTTTGAGGCAGATGGCTCCGATTCCTTTTTCGGAAATATGGTAGAGCTGATCCTTCCCGTTTTCATCCTTTGTCCAGATCAGCAGCTTCTCCCAGATGGCATCGTCCTCGTCGATCCAGCCATTGCCATCATCGTCATACTGGGCCAGATCTGCAAATCCGTTGCCTGATTTGGGACCAAACAATTCGTTGCCATCGTTGATGATACCGTCTCCGTTTTTATCAATGGCCAGATAGCCGCTCCCTGCACTGAGCTGGGATATCTGATCCAGTTCTCCGTCGCCGTCTATATCAAAAAGAAATTTCTGATCCGAAACAGATGCCACATTTCCGTCCAGATTGATCACTAGGGGATCACAAGTCTGTACATTATGATGGATCATCTCAAAGGATTGTTCAAAGGTCCTCTGAAAACTGCGGCTCATCTCCATTTCCAGATTAAACTCTATCGTCCTGCCATCAGCGGTCACGACACTGCCCGTAGTCTGGAAGGAAGTGTATTCTTCTTCCCTATAAGTCTCGCTGACAGAACCGGAAAAGATGGTCGTCGTCACGGAAGTGCTGTTCGCAGACGCTTCGTTTTGTACTTCTGCCAGACGGGACGCGTTATGCTTATTGCCACTGAAAAGATTCATCAGAAAACGGATACACTCTTGTCTGATACGGTTATAGGCATCCATCTCACTCCTGGTCGATACTCTGTCGATCCCGGACATGGAATATTTATTCTGCATATCCAGCATGGCATCCTTCTGGTTGCCTTTTTGTGTCTTCTTGTCCTCCTGGCCTGTCGACAGGCCGCCGAAAGTCAGGCTTCCTTCCTTTCCTTCCAAAAAGCCGGCATATGTACGGCTTGTAAAACTCGAAGATTTTTTTCTTACAGAAGAATATCTTCTGGCGGACTCCATTCCTATTGTACTGGAATTAATTCGCAATATTACCCCCATTCCCTGATATCCCTATCTTCCATGAAAAAAGGACAGCATCCGGGTCCGGAACCTCCTGTTCCTCATCAGATACCATCCTTGGTCCATCAGTGTCGTATATTTTCCGGTGACAGGCATTGGCCATATGCCCTCTCCATATTTAATATATCGACTGCGGGTGCAAAAACTTTAGACTCTGTTATAATTAATCAGGCATCCTTTTAAAATAATTTCCCGTTCTTCCTGCGTCATTTCAGAAAGGTGCAGGGTAAAGGGATGCAGGGCGCCATCCCTGACCACATAAGCCGCAATATCCGTGACCGCTTCCTCCACGGCCTTTCTGATGCCTGGTATAAAGAGATAATCCAGTTCCCCGAAAGGAAGCTGTCCTTTGTCGATCAAAAATGGAAGCATACCCCAGTTGATCAGGTTCGAGCGGTAACGCTTGGTGGCATATTCATGCGCGATATTGGCCCAGCCGCCCAGCACCTTCTGACAGGAGGCCGCCTGCTCTCTGGCCGAGCCATCTCCTGGCTTCACGGCAAAGATCACGGAACCAAAGCCCATGTTGCCCTCACCTGCCTGCGGGAACTGCGCCTGCACTGTCTTCAGCACTTCTTCCAGCTGCGGAAGTTCCTGCAGCGGACACCGGTCTTCCATCACCGCTTTCTGGGCACGCTGGATCTCCTTTGCCCGTCCCACATATGCCGGCACCTTTCTGGAAAGCGTAAATTCCGCCAGCCCCAACGGATTGGAGCGATAAGAAGAGGTCTCACCGGAAGGGATCAGTTCGTCAGTGGTCGTCACGGGATCATGAATTTCCGCCGCTACCTGTAACACCAGGTTTTCCGCAAGTTCTGTCATCTGCGGCCAGTCCTTGATGTTGGGGCCCAGATGGATCTCTGCCAAAGGATCGGCCTGTCCGTGTGAATCAAATACCCGGTTTTCATAAATAGTAGAATCAAAATAATAGCGATAGCGATTCCACGTGCCCGTAAATTCGGTCGCCGGAGTCAGCACTCCCTTATTAGCCGCCGTCGCCGCAATAGATCTGGCATCCATCAGCGCCACAGAGGCGATCTGTCCGCTCTGTAATTTGGAGCCTTCCCTGTTGGGGAAGTTTCTGGTGGAATGACGGATGGAAAAAGCATTGTTGGCCGGTGTGTCTCCCGCCCCAAAACAAGGCCCGCAAAATGCCGTCTTCAGCACTGCGCCTGTGGCCATAATAGCTGCCGCGCAGCCATTTTTAATCAGTTCCATATAAATAGGCATCGACGCGGGATACACACTCAGGGTAAAGGCATCCGCACCGATGGAAGCGCCCCTCAGGATATCTGCCGCCGCACAGATATTTTCAAACCCGCCGCCGGCGCAGCCCGCAATAATCCCCTGATCCACGCAGAATCTGCCATCCCGGATCTTATCTTTGAGCGAATATTCCACTGCACCGCCAAGGCTTACCTGCGCCCGCTTCTCCACATCTGCGATCACATCCATGGGGTTTTTGCGCACTTCGTCAATGGTATAAGTATTGCTGGGATGGAAAGGCATGGCGATCATGGGCTCGATCTCATCCAGCGCCACATGGATCACACCACTGTAATAAGCAGCTTCCCCCGGCGCCAGTTCTGCATACTCTTCACTGCGCCCGTGGATTTCATAAAATTCGCGGATCGTGTCATCTGTCACCCAGACAGAGGACAGACAGGTAGTCTCTGTCGTCATCACATCAATGCCGATGCGGAAATCCGCACTCAGCCCATTTACACCCGGGCCCACAAATTCCATCACCTTATTGTTTACATAACCGCAGTCAAAGACTGCCCCGATAATGGCAAGCGCCACATCCTGAGGCCCTACGCCCGGTTTCGGCACTCCTGTCAGATATACCGCCACAACCTCCGGCATATTGATATCATAGGTCTGATTCAAAAGCTGTTTGACCAGTTCCGGCCCGCCTTCTCCCATGGCCATCGTGCCAAGGGCGCCATAACGGGTATGGCTGTCGGAGCCCAGTATCATCCTGCCGCCGCCTGCCAACATCTCTCTGGCATACTGATGGATGACAGCCTGATGGGGCGGTACGTAAACGCCGCCGTATTTTCTGGCACATGACAGACCAAACATATGATCATCCTCATTGATGGTGCCGCCCACCGCGCACAGCGAGTTGTGGCAGTTGGTCAGCACATACGGCATCGGAAATTTTTCCAGGCCGGAAGCCCTTGCCGTCTGGATGATGCCCACAAAAGTGATATCATGGCTGGTCAGTTTATCAAAGCGTATCTTCAGTTTTTCCATATTGCCGGAAGTATTGTGTGCTTCCAGTATCCCGTAGCTGATGGTCTGCTTCGCTGCTTCTTCCTTTGTGATGCTCTTTCCCGTCAGACTGCGTACCACTTCCGGGGCACGGGGAGAATCTTCTACGATACGGCTACCGCCTACCAGATAAGCACCGCCGTCAGATAACTTTATCATATTCTGCCTCCTTATAAACAAAAGCCGCCGACAACGCCGACGGCTTTGTATCTTTTTATGAATTGTCTTATTTCATGACCACCTTATCCAGATGCCAGATCTCATTCACGTATTCCAGAATCGTACGGTCAGATGTAAACTTGCCACAGTGCGCCACATTCAGGATCGCACTTCTCGCCCAGTTCGTTTCATCCCGGTACGCCGCTTCCACGCGCTTTTGTGCCTCCGCATACGAGCGGAAGTCTTTGAGGATGAAGTACGTATCCGCCTTTGAGGTGCTCAGAGTATTGAGCAGGGAATTATACAGATCGCGGAACAGTTCCGGATTATCCGGTGCAAACGTACCATTGATCAGTTCCATCAGTACCCGGCGCACATCCGGATCGTTGTTAAAGATCTCCATGGGATTGTAGCCGCCATAGTTCTCATACTGAATGACCTCATCGGAACTGAGACCGAAGATAAAGGCATTCTCCTCGCCCACTTCCTCCACGATCTCCACATTGGCGCCATCCATCGTACCAAGTGTCAGTGCACCATTGAGCATAAATTTCATATTGCCGGTACCGGAAGCCTCCTTGCTGGCCGTGGAAATCTGCTCGGATACATCTGCCGCGGCAAAAATCCATTCCGCATTGGAAACCCGGTAGTTTTCGATAAATACCACTTTGATCCTGTCTTTGATATCGGGATCGTTATTTACCACATCAGCCACAGATGTAATCAGCTTGATGGTCAGCTTGGCAATCTTGTAACCGGCTGCCGCCTTGGCACCGAAAATAAAGGTTCTGGGATAGAACTCCATCTCCGGATTGTCTTTTAACTGATTATAAAGGTACATCACGTGCAGAATATTAAGAAGCTGTCTCTTATATTCATGCAGACGCTTTACCTGTACATCAAAGATGGAGCGGGGATTTACCTCGATCCCGTTATGCTCTCTGATGTATTCCGCCAGGCGTACTTTATTGCGGTATTTGATATTCATAAATTCATGCTGGGCTTTCTTATCGTCCGCATAGAGGGACAGTTTGCCGATGGCGGACAGATCCGTGATCCATTCGTCTCCCACCTTCTCTGTCACCCATTTTGCCAGCAGAGGATTGCCGTGCAGTAGGAAACGCCGCTGGGTAATGCCGTTTGTCTTATTGTTGAACTTCTCCGGCATCATCTCATAAAAGTCTTTCAATTCCTGTTTTTTGAGAATCTCCGTATGCAGTCTTGCCACACCATTGACAGAATAGCCTGCTGCAATCGCAAGATGAGCCATTTTCACCTGTCCGTCATAGAGAATCGCCATCTTACGCACTTTTTCGTGGTTGCCGGGATATTTTTTCTCAATCTCCAGAATAAACCTGCGATTGATCTCCTCGATGATCTGATAAATACGCGGCAGCAGTCTGGAAAACAGCTCGATCGGCCATTTTTCAAGGGCTTCCGCCATAATCGTATGGTTGGTATAGGCACAGGTCTTTGTGGTAACTTCCCATGCTTCTTCCCATGTCAGATAGTACTCATCCATCAGTACACGCATCAGTTCCGCTACCGCTACCGTCGGATGGGTGTCATTGAGCTGGAACGTCGCCTTCTCATGAAATCTGCGCACATCCTGATGGCTTCTCATATATTTGGATACAGCCTCCTGTACAGAAGCAGAGATAAAGAAGTACTGCTGTTTCAGCCTCAGTTCCTTACCTGCGTAGTGATTATCATTGGGGTAAAGCACTTCCACGATATTTCTCGCCAGGTTCTCCTGCTCCACCGCTTTCTGATAATTTCCTTTATCAAAAGAATTCAGTTCGAAACATTCCATGGGCTGTGCATCCCAGATGCGGAGCGTATTGACAATGCCATTGCCATACCCTACGATCGGCAGATCATAAGGCACCGCCTGTACAGACTGATATCCCTCCTGTACGAAATGCTGCCGGCCCTTTTCATCCGTGCGGACAGTCACATAGCCGCCGAATTTCACTTCTTTCGTATACTCAGGGCGGCGCAGTTCAAACGGATTGCCGTCTACCAGCCAGTTATCGGGCACCTCAATCTGATAGCCGTCGCGGATCTCCTGTTTGAACATCCCATAACGGTAACGGATGCCACAGCCATAAGCCGCATACCCCAGCGTAGCCAGGGAATCCAGAAAGCAGGCCGCCAGACGTCCCAGGCCGCCATTGCCCAGCGCCGGGTCCGGCTCCTGATCCTCGATTACATTGATATCCACGCCCAGTTCTTCCAGTGCTTTTTTCACATCTTCATAGGCCTGAAGATTGATCATATTATTGCCCAGCGCCCTCCCCATCAGGAATTCCATGGACATATAATAAACGATCTTCACATCCTGCTTCTCATATTCTTTCTGACTGTCCATCCAGTTATCTATGATGGCATCTTTGATTGCATAGGAAACCGCCTGAAAAATCTGCTGTGGTGTGGCCTCCTGCATGGTCTTGCGATACAGTGTCCTTACATTATATAAGACACTTCTTTTGAATAACTCTGTATCAAAGGAAAGTTTCTTTACCTGTTTCTTGATCATATTCTCCTCCTCTTCAGGTAGCTGTATCTGTAACGGTCATGCCTGTGCAGACCGCTCTGGGCCAAAACACGGCCCGGGCGTCTGGTCAATTCCGCTTTGAGTATAACACTTTTTTTATAATTTTTCCACACCTATAGCTACATTCTCACCATTGATATTCCATTCTTTGTGCTTTGGTGCGGATTTTTCATATCCGATCTCATCAGCCAGTACTTTCGCGGCAATACTGTCTGCATTTCTGCGCACAATGCCGGCAATTTTCTCATTGCCCGCCAAAGATACTCTGATATGATCCGTCACTTCAAACTCTGCCTCTTTGCGCATGGTCTGAATCTTGCTGATGATCTCAAATACAAAACCTTCCTCGATCAGTTCCTGCGTCAGATTGGTATCCAGTACCACTGTGATGCTGCCATAGCTTTCTGACACAAAGCCTTCCACCTGTGCCGCATCAATCAGCAGATCGTCCTTTTCCAGTATTTCTTCCTGCCCTTCCAGCGTGATCTTTAAGCTGCCTGTCTCATTGATCTCATCCATGGCCCGGTTGCCATCCAGCGCTGTCAGCAGTTCTTTGAGTGCCTGCAGGCGCTTGCCAAACCGTTTGCCCAATGTTTTAAGCTGCGGTTTGAAGGTATAGGACGTAAAGTCCCGTACATCCTGAGAATAGATCACTTCTTTCACATTCAGTTCATCTTCGATGATTTCCCTGTAAAAATCAGACAATTCTTTGTCCGCTTTGACATACATACGGGCAATCGGCTGACGGTTCTTGATAGCAGCGGTATTTCTTGCCGCGCGTCCCAGTACGACTGTCTCCAGTACCGCTTCCATATCGGCTTCCAGCGCTTTGTCGATCAGCGCCTTATCCGCCTCCGGGAAATCGCAGAGATGGACGCTTTCCGGGGCACTCTCATCCACACTGCGCACCAGATTCTGATAAATCTGCTCTGTCATAAAAGGAATCATCGGAGCCGCCGCCTTTGCCACAGTCACAAGGGCTGTATACAATGTCATATAAGCATTGATCTTATCCTGTTCCATGCCCTTGGCCCAGAAACGCTCCCTGCCCCGGCGCACATACCAGTTACTCATCTCATCCACAAATTCCTGCAGGGCCCTGCCGGCTTCCGGGATACGGTACTGATCCAGAGCAGCGTCCACATCCGCCACCAGGGTATTGAGCCTGGACAGCAGCCATTTGTCCATAACAGGCAGTTTGTCGTATTCCAGCCGGTACTTTGTCGCATCGAAGTCATCAATATTGGCATACAGTACGAAGAAAGCATACGTATTCCAGAGTGTCCCCATAAACTTGCGCTGTCCCTCCATCACTGCCTTGCCATGGAAGCGATTCGGCAGCCAGGGCGCGGAATTGACATAGAAGTACCAGCGGATCGCATCTGCCCCATACTGTGCCAGTGCCTCAAACGGATCGACCGCATTGCCCTTGGACTTACTCATTTTCTGTCCGTTCTCATCCTGTACATGTCCCAGTACGATCACGTTTTCATATGGCGCCCTGTTAAACAGCAGCGTCGACTCCGCCAGCAGGGAATAGAACCACCCTCTCGTCTGATCGACCGCTTCGGAAATAAACTGCGCCGGGAACTGCTGGTCAAACAGTTCTTTATTTTCAAAAGGATAATGATGCTGGGCAAACGGCATGGCACCGGAGTCAAACCAGCAGTCAATCACTTCCGGTACCCGGTGCATCTCACCGCCACACTGCGGGCACCTCACTGTGATCTCATCAATATAAGGCCTGTGCAGCTCCACTGTGCGCGCCGCCGGGTTGCCGCTCATACGCTCCAGTTCCTCCCGGCTGCCGATGGCATGCATATGACCACAGCCGCACTCCCATACATTAAGAGGGGTACCCCAGTAGCGGTTTCTTGAAATGCCCCAGTCCTGAATATTTTCCAGCCAGTCACCAAACCGCCCTTTGCCGATAGACTCCGGAATCCAGTTGATGGTGTTGTTATTGCGGATGAGGTCTTCCTTCACCGCTGTCATTTTGATAAACCAGGACTCTCTTGCATAATAGATCAGCGGCGTGTCGCAGCGCCAGCAGAACGGATAATCATGCTCAAACTTCGGCGCATCAAACAGCTTGCCTTCCTGCTCCAGATCTCTGAGAATAGCCGGGTCCGCATCTTTGACAAATGTCCCCTCATACGGCGTCTCCGGTGTCATGTTACCTTTGCCATCCACAAACTGCACAAAGGGCAGGTCATATTTTCTTCCTACCTGGGCATCGTCCTCACCGAAAGCCGGCGCGATATGGACAATCCCGGTACCGTCCGTCATTGTGACATATGTGTCACATGTAACAAAATGAGCCTTCTTACGCTGTTTTGCCGCGCCTTCCCCCGCGCAGGCAAACAGTGGTTCATATTCCTTATATTCCAGTTCCTTTCCGGTATAACGTTCCACAATCTCATAAGCCGCCACGCCCGCTTCTTCGTCTGCCAGCCTGCCCAGCACTTTGTCAAGCAGCGCCTGGGCCATATAATACAGATAACCGTCCGCCGCTTTTACTTTCACATAAGTCTCATCCGGATGCACGCAAAGCGCCAGATTGGAAGGCAGTGTCCAGGGTGTCGTCGTCCACGCCAGGAAATATGCCTCCTCGCCCTTTACTTTGAAACGCACGACTGCGGAACGCTCTTTTACCGCCTTATATCCCTGTGCCACCTCGTGCGAGGACAAAGGCGTCCCGCAGCGGGGACAGTATGGCACGATCTTAAAGCCCTTATAGAGCAGCCCCTTTTCCCAGATCTCTTTCAGCGCCCACCACTCGGATTCGATATAGTCATCATGATATGTCACATAGGGATCGTCCATATCCGCCCAGAATCCTACTGTACCGGAGAAGTCCTCCCACATGCCTTTGTATTTCCAGACGCTTTCCTTACATTTGGAAATAAAAGGATCCAGGCCATATTCTTCAATCTGCTCCTTGCCATCCAGCCCCAGCAGCTTTTCCACTTCCAGTTCCACCGGCAGGCCATGGGTATCCCATCCGGCCTTCCGGGGAACCATGTTTCCTTTCATTGTGCGATACCTGGGAATCATATCCTTGATCACACGAGTCAGCACATGGCCGATATGCGGCTTACCATTGGCCGTCGGCGGGCCATCGTAGAAGGTATAGACCGGCCCTTCCCTGCGGCTTTCCATACTCTTTTTGAAGATGTCATGGTCACGCCAGAATTTCTCCACTTCCTTCTCTCTGTTTACGAAGTTTAAATCTGTTGATACTTTCTGATACATCGCGTTCCTCCTGTGCGAGAACAAAAGCGCGCTTTGCTGCGCATCCTGTTTTGCCGGCTGGAAATCCTGTTCTGCTTTCCAAACCGTTAAAAAATCCCCGTCCGTAATAGGACGGGGATCTGATTCCGTGTTACCACCTGTTACGCATACTCCCTTTTGCCCGTTGGCAATCGGTTCATATGGTTTCCTGTAACGGAGGAAATCCGCCGGGACTTACTCTGCATTGTCATTTCGGCTCCGGGACTCGGAAGTGATCTTCGGCAGATTCTGACTGATACCGGTCTCTCACCCTCACCGGCTCGCTGTGACGTTTGGAAGCTGCTTACTCTCTTCGTCATTGTCTTTCTCTTCTTCTGTAGTATTATAGAGGGGAAATTCAGGGATTGTCAAGAGGAAGATTGCCTTCTGCTTATTTCTCCCATGTTTTTACCAGGCAGCTCTTTCGGCAAAAGCAGACCCCGTATTTTATAATCTGCAAGTATCCCTCATCCAACAGGCCCGACGCATAATCTCTGCTTTCGATCTGCGCCAGGGCATTGGCGCAGAGTTCTTCCATCTGCGAAAACTTCTGCGCACATTTGAGTTCCAAAATGATAACCGGCCTTTTATAGTCAAACGGAGTGAGCAGAATATCCGGCCTGCCGTATCCATGTTCTTTATTGGAATCGACCCGATATCCCTCCAGCCCACTGAGCAGTCCAATCAGATATCCATGATAAAAATTCTCCGCATTGTCATAATAGCTGATACTGGATGAAAGCTGGCCGGTAATAAACAACGCCATCTCTTCGCTGTTCCCTTCCAGAAGATTCTCATAAAAGGGCCGCAGGTCTGCCTGTCTTATCTTACGGTCAAACCATTCCCTTATATGTGTTTTATACAGATAGCGGATCTCTTCATTGGGAATTTTCAGTCTCGCATAGATCACATCCGCTTCCATTCTCTGGCTGACTACCTTCAGATAACCGGTAAAAAGGAGAAAACTCCAGAGGCTGTCCCGGGAGCGTCTCATATCTTCATACGTAACGTCTTCATAAATGGATTTTTCAATCGTCCTGCCTGCAATCAGCTCTTCCAGTTCACTTTTGGCCTGGTTATCCGCAGATTCCACCAGATTGCGCACGATATCATTGGAGGAGGTATTGGACCAGTAAGGGCGTGGAAATGCCTGAAAATCCAGCGTCAGTTCCTTAATATAATTAATCACGCTCCACGGGTTATAGACGCCGATGCCTCCAAACAGATAGCCATCATACCATCTGCACACCTCTTCCGCTTTTTCATCCAGCTCATATGCATGCAGCATCGCCCGTACTTCAGCCTCCGTAAACCCAAAGCAGGAAGCAAACTCCCGGCTGAGTACCGATGCTATCTTCATATGATTCAGTCCCGTAAAAACAGATTCACCGGAGATTCTCAGACAGCCGGTAATCACTGCCAGTTCAAGGCTGTCGTTCGTTTTGAGTGCAGACTCAAACAGGGCACGGATAAACAGAATCATCTTCCCATAAAAACCACGAAAATAGGCACTTTCCAGGGGCACGTCGTACTCATCCAGAAGGATCATCACCCGCCTGTTGTGGTATTGTTCCAGACATTGTGACAAAAAAGCCAGCGCTCTGGTCCAGACAGAAGATTCTACCCGTCTGTTCATAATATCGTCATATTGCTGCCGCTGCATCTCCGTCAGGGAATCCCCGAGAAGTACATAGCGATGGCGTATATATTCCCTGGAAATCGCATCCAGTATATTGTCATAGGCCGTCTCAAAATCTGCCTGCTTGGCGGATTTCAATGTCAGGGAAATTACCGGATGCCTGCCCATGTGGCACAAATACGCCTCACCCGCCTGCAGGATTTTACATCCGGAAAAATAATAGCTGTTATCGATTCTGGTTCCATCCGGACTGATCTCTTCCTCGAAAAAAGTTCTCAGCATACTCAGCGCAAGCGTCTTTCCAAAGCGCCGCGGGCGGGTCAGCAGGGTCACTTTGCCGCCGGAATCCAACAGTTCCTTGATCAGCAGAGTTTTGTCCACATAGTAATAATCTTTATCCACCATTTCTTTGTAGTTTTCAGTTCCGATGGCGATACGCTGTCTCTGTGCCATATCACATCCTCCTGTTACTTGCCGCTAACGATAGGAATCCTGCTTTCATTATAGCAACAAAAAACGGGCTCCGCAACAGATTACGCAGCTATGTCCGCCTGCCCCATTGCCGGCTGGAATAAAAATAAAGCAGGTATAAAAAGCCTGTATTTACAGATAATAGTATCAGAAAATCCGGAAAAAAGCAGACAAATGGAGGAAAAATCAAGATGAAAGCAACAGGTATTGTTCGAAGAATAGATGATCTCGGGCGGATCGTAATCCCGAAAGAAATACGAAGGACACTGCGGATTCGGGAAAGTGACCCGCTGGAAATCTTTACCGACCGGGAAGGTGAAATCATTCTTAAAAAGTATTCCCCAATCGGAGAAATGAATACATTTGCCAAACAATATGCGGAAAGCCTGGCACAGGTATCCGGCCATACGGCTATCATTGCCGACAGGGATCAGTTTATCGCCGCTTCCGGCGGCTATAAAAATGCCATCGGCAAGTCTATCAGCCGGGATCTGGAGGAGAAGCTGGATAAAAGGGAAACCTTTCTGGCCTCCAAAGGAGAGCGGAGTTTCATCCCCATCTTCGATGAAAATGACGGCGATTACGTGCACGAAGCTGTGGGCGTCATCATCTGTGAAGGAGATGTGATCGGCGCCGTGATCCTGCTGGATGATGATAACCGCAGCAAAATGGGTGAGGTGGAGAAAAAGCTGATCCTGTCGGCAGCGGCCTTTTTGGGCAGACAGATGCAGGCATAAGAGGGAATGTTCAGACATTCCCCTCCTGCAGACTCATACGATTCAGCAGATCAATCTTCATATCATACAGCTTTTCGGAGAGATCCACATAAACCGCATGGGGATTCACAAGCCGTCTTGTCTCGTCCCAGAGTGTATCCAGTTCTTTCTGACAGTAAGCCCTGATATCCATGGTTTTGGGGGTATCATAAACACATTTCCCGTCTCTGAAAACAGGCGCCATAATCTCCCGCAGCGTATAAGTACCGGGCGCAAGGCGGGTCTTCTTCCAGGGTGCAAGCGGATCAAAGAGCAGCAGAGGCTGATCCTCAGAATATACTTCATCCACAAGAGCGATAAGATCAGCCTTGATCTTACCGCTTTCTTTTTCATAGACACGGTAGATAGTCTTATTGCCGGGGTTGGTAATCTTTTCCGTATTCTCGGATAATTTGATCTTTGGTGTAAAATTGCCATCCGTATCCATGATCGCCGCCAGCTTATAGACACCGCCAAAGGAAGGGCAGTCCTTGGATGTGATCAGGTTCGTGCCCACCCCCCAGGATGTGATGGCCGCCCCCTGGGCTTTCAGGCTGTCGATCAAGTATTCATCCAGGTCATTCGAAGCTGAGATAACCGCATCCGGAAACCCTGCCTCATCCAGCATCTTCCTGGCCTTTTTGGAAAGATATGCCAGATCGCCGCTGTCCAGGCGGATACCATAGAAAGTAAGCGGCACACCGGACTGTCTCATCTCCTGAAATACCCGAATGGCATTGGGCACACCAGATTTCAGCGTATCGTACGTATCCACCAGCAGGATGCAGGCCGTAGGATACATATCCGCATAAGTCTTAAAAGCCGTATATTCATCCGGAAAACTCATAATCCAGCTATGGGCATGTGTCCCTTTTACGGGAATATCAAAGAGCTGGCCCGCCAGTACATTGCTGGTACCGGTGCAGCCCCCGATCACCGCTGCTCTGGCGCCATAGATGCCGGCATCCGGTCCCTGCGCACGCCGCAGTCCAAATTCCATAATGCCGTCACCTTTGGCCGCATAACAGACACGTGCCGCTTTGGTGGCGATCAGACACTGGTGATTTAGTATGGTCAGTATGGCCGTCTCAATCAACTGCGCCTGCATAATAGGCGCGATAACCTTGATCAGCGGCTCCCGGGGAAAGATAATCGTACCTTCGGGAATGGCATAAATATCCCCGGTAAAGCGGAACGTATCCAGATAATCCAGAAACTCTTTTTCAAAAATACCCAGACCGGCCAGGTATGTGATATCCTCTTTGGAAAAATGAAGATTCTTAATATAATTGATCACCTGCTCCAGCCCTGCAGAAATGGCATACCCCCCATTATGGGGATTATTACGGTAAAACACATCAAAGATTACCGTTTCGTTCTGGTCTTTATGCTTGAAATAGCCCTGCATCATTGTCAGTTCATAAAGATCTGTCATAAGCGTGAGATTTTGTCTGTCCATAATTGGCCTCCTGTCACCAGTGGTTTACGTTAGAAGTATGATCCCTGATTCTCAGACTGCTGTCAGCCGCTCATTTGCAATCTGAAAACTCTGCGGATCAATTTCTATTCCTATATAATGTCGATTGAGTTTTTTTGCGGCACAACAAGTTGTACCTGACCCCATAAAAGGATCCAACACGACTTGTCCCTCAATAGTGACCAATGAAATTAACAACTCCATAAGTTGTAATGGCTTTTGCGCAATATGTTTCCCATGATCTTCCGACGTTATTTGTACTTTGAACATATTGGAAAGTGTTGCATTATTTGCGGTTTGTCTATTGTACTTTTGAAGTGCAGGCTCATTCCATGCTCCGACTCCATTTTCCAACACATTGTCTGCGATCGTGCCCCCGGTTCTATACGGTTTCTGAAACCAAAGTATTGGCTCGAAAAGAGGCCGCAGATTTGCAACTCTCCACCCTGTCCACTTTTCTTCGTTGACCGTATCACCCCGGCGTTCGTATATGGCAGATAACCGCTGCGCCCGTTGCGGTGCAGTGTCTTTTTCCCAGGATAGCATATCTTTGAATGTAAATCCGGCATCTTCCATCGCGACGATACATCTGTGTGCATACCGTCGCCCCGCAAAAATAAAGCAGCTTCCTCCGGGCTTTAAAATACGCAGCCAGTCAGGAGTCCAGGAAGTACACCACTCCTGATATTCAAAAGGGATTTTCTTATCTGCCTCGCTCCAACCATTTAAAGGTTTCCCCCTGCGCTTAAACAGTTTGCCCGCGGCAAGCTGCGCCGATGACGCTCCACCATAGGCAGTATTTGTATTTTTGTGAAGAACATCCCAGTTGTCACACCCAATGCCATAGGGAATATCGGTAATAATCGCATGGATGGAATTGGTGGAAAATTGTTTGACAAGCTCGATAGAGTCACCCAAAATAATATCATCCATTACACTTGTAATCCTTTGATGTATGCATCAATTTGTGCTATTTTTTCGTAAATCTTTTTCGTTTTGATCAATTCCTTGATTGCCTCTTCTCTGGAATAGCACTCAATTTTTTTGATTTCTTCCTGCCAGAACCGTTTTTCCTGACCGCCGCGTTCGGCTATCGCTACAACCTGTTTTTTTAACTGCTTTGCAAACAGCGCATCATTTAATCCAAACAGTTCCAATAATGTGGTATTAAACTTTGGAATAAAACATTTCTTCATATCAGAGCACAACACTTCATGGGAATACGTATCACAAAATGCCCACAACGGAGAAAAAGAAACGGTCGCAGTTTCTTTTATCCCATTTTCAATCAGAAAAATCAAATGCTCCCAACTTAATAAGCAAACATTGTGACTTATGGCCTGTGAATATATTTGACTACTTTTAGATGGATATTGAAAATATGGGGAACACAATACTGCATACTCTGAATCCCTTCTCCATCCGGAAAGTGCTACTACTTTAAAATCTTTTTGGTTCTTTGCTGTCCGGCTCATTCTAAATGCTTTAGCATCTGCAACCAGTGTATACCCATGAATCGGAGATTCCGCGAGAACATCCGCAGAATCTCCTCGTTCTTTTAACACTGTTGATTTCAGCCCTATTTCACGAAATGCCCTGGCCAAAACTGCGTCCGAGGCCTTGGAAAAGAGTTTTTCTGCTGTCGAATCATGCGCAAGAAATTCCGGTATCGTACCTATTTGTCTGAGCGTCTCTATAAACGATCGGTCCCTGTCTATACAGTTCTCTAACATAATAGATGCATCTTCAAAGTTCATACCCTCTGCAGCATTTATGACTTCTAAAATGTCTTGATACATTATATTAGCCTCCGCGCTTTGATTTTTTAAGCATAGCATATCTTAACGCAACTATCAAGCTGTCTGCCTGACAATCCACAACAAACGCAGAAGTGAATAAATTCTAAACCTAACATGAATGAGGGGCAGAAATTGAAAAAGTTCTGACAGGATCATGGCTTCCAGGCAGAGGTATGATATTGAGAACTTTTGCAGTTTCTGTCCTGCTACCTTTATGAAAGGTTTACTGTTTATCCATTCATGCGTTTGTCGCGCTGACAATCTTTTATCGCCCTGCAGTCTTCCCGTTATCTTCTCTCTGGGCCTTGCGATAACCTGGAGCCAAAAACAAAAGACCCCATCTGCCGGCGGATCTTTGAAAAAAATCCGTTGACAGATGGGATTTTGTCTGTTTTAGTGTGGGCATTTTACGTATTCGGTTGTACTTACTAACTTCCTGTCTGTTATGCCACCACATTTAGTGCAACGTTTGGCATCATAAAACTTGAGTGTACAACCTCCATTATCATTTTTGACATGTGTTGTAAATGTACCATTCACAAATGTATGATTGCAATCGGCCTGTCCAGATGGTACATCAACTTGATAAACTTTACCACTTTCATCTGTAAACTGAAAATCATATATTATATGTTGTTGTACAGGAACTACCGACATCTCTTCAATGTAACCAGCAGAAGTAAATTCAACAAAATTATCCTCTAATATTAATGTTGCTGCCTCTTCACTAATATCATCAAGTAATGTCAACTTCTTCGGCGGTTCATATGCCAGAACCGGAAATGTACTGGTTAAAAGTATCCCCGCTGACAGAACAACAGGTGCCAGGCGGAATCTGTTTTTTCTTTTTGACATGATAAAATCAATCCTTTCTTTTATAATTCTCTGATTTTTACTGAACGGTGTGATATGGCTGGAGGTCAGGTAATGGCCACCTGCCGCTTCAATGATCAGTTCACTATAGCTTCTTCTGTCCTCTTCTCTGATGTGGCGGATCACCAGTTCATCACAAGACAATTCGCACAACACCCCTGTTTTCCGGTAAATAAAATAGATCAGCGGATTAAACCAGTATATGCCAACAGTCAGTGTACGCAGAAAAAGAATCAGTGAATCCTTCTTTTTTATATGAATCAGTTCATGAAGAATAGATAACTCCAGTTCCTTACCGGCATATGTCGCAGGAACGACGATGATCGGCTGGAACAGGCCATAAGTAAATGCGGAAATATCCGCGTTGGTCGTATAAAGCCGTATCTTTCCCCTAATACCCAGATGCCTTTGCCACTCGCAGAGAAACTCCCATGCTGTACCGGAAATTACCTCCCCGGACAGATGCATGATCAGATTCCGCAATTTACAGCGCACATACACGGCTCTCAGAAAGAGACAAACGGAAATAAACAGCCAGATACCGATAATCGCCCGATGGTTTTCATAGGCAGCATTTATGTAACGTTCATTGGGAGCAAAGATAACTGCCGGCTTGGAGCCATTGACAAAAGTATGTCTGTAGATCCAGCCAATATCCGGAAGAAAAACTTCCGCAAATCTTCTGGACAAATAACCGACGGGAACAAAATGAAAAAACAGGATCGCCTTTATGATAAAATAACGATACCATGGCGAAATATAAACAATCCTGATACGTTCGAAAAAACTGTATACAAGAAACACAATGGACCCTGACAGGGTCATCGACAAAATAATGTTCATGCCATTAACTACAACATCAGGTTCTCCAAATAATGTTTTAATATAAACTGTTCATTAGAACCTATCTTAATATTACCTGCCAAAGCTGATATAAAATTTTTCAAAGATCCATTGTACATTGTATTCAAAATTTCCAAAGCCCGTTTTTCCTCAAATTCTTCTTTTGTAAAAGCGTGAATATATTTGGTCCGATCCTTGATCAGAAACCCTTTTTCCGACATGCGCCACAAATAGGTATTCACTGTCTGACGCTTAAAATTCCCTCCCTGTCCGTTCAGGCGGTTCCAGAAGTCTGCCCCCGACATCCAGCACTTCATTTCCCACGACAGTTCAAGTATATCTTTTTCGGTATTCGTTAAGTTAAAAAGCATGTAGTGGCGGCTCCTTCCTTTTTAGTAAATATTACTACTAAAGAGTCGTAATGTCAATCGAAAAAACAGTTATTATTCACCTTTTGAACACAATCGGTAACATTTTGCCCTGATATTGCATATATCGCATAAAAGCATCTTTGCAGCAGTTGGCACTTACTCAATTTACACCGCCAGGTACCACACCGTCTGCTTCCTGCGAGACAGCAATACCGTGCGCCTGCCTTGCCTCTCCTTCCTCCTTTTCCGCAATTATCAAGGGATATATGGCTGTCATGACACCAAAATACTACCAATCGTAGATTGACAGAAAAATGAATATATGGTAGCATAGTACTACTACATAAAGTAGTAATTTGGAGCAATGCCTCCACACACAATACAAAAGATAAAAGACAGGCAGGAGAATGTAAAATGAATCTTGACAGGTATTCTTATTTATGGAAAGAAAAGAAGGATGAGTATGTGGTAGTAAGTACAAAATCGGGATATGGGATCGCCAATAAGGTGAAAAAATCCGTAGTGATCATAAACGATCCCAAACTGGCAACCGCCCTGGCACAGGAAATGATCAAACACGGGAGTAAAATATACAGCAGCGTCATTGCCGCTTTTGCAGATGTTTAAACACTTCCCTAAATAATCCATTCACAGGAAGCAGCCTGGGACTCTTATGCGAAGCGGCCCGGACTGCTTCCACTTTATTGCCCTTTTCCACTATGAAATAATTCCCTTTATGAAGCTATTATATTTTTCTTAAATCTCCTCCATCCCTCTCACAGAAACAACAAATTATGGTAAAATAAATCTGGCATACGGTTTCTTATGTCAACTTTTTACATTGGAGGAATCAACATGGGAATTGAACACTATTTTGGAAAAGCAAGAGATCAGTTTTTACGCAAGAGTCTTTTGTCTGATGAGTTTCTTGATTTTATGAAGGAAAACAAACTGCCGATAGATACGATGATGGCACATTATCATTGTGCCATCATGGAAATAGAGACGAAATTCAACGTATTAAACAAACAGTTTTCCCTGCAGTATGACCGAAATCCCATAGAAACAATCAAAGCGCGTGTCAAATCTACGGAAAGCCTGATCCGCAAGATCAGGCGCAAAAACATTCCCCTGACACTGGAATCCATTGAAAAAAACATCCGTGACATCGCAGGCATACGGATCGTGTGTTCCTTTCAGGATGACATCTATCTGTTGGCCGATTGTCTGTTGAGTCAGGATGATATTACCCTGATCGAAATCAAAGATTATATCAAAAATCCCAAACCGGGCGGCTATCGCAGTCTGCATCTCATTGTCGAAGTCCCCATTTTCCTGCAAAATGAGAAAAAGCAGATGAAAGTGGAAGTCCAGCTCCGTACCATTGCCATGGATTTCTGGGCCAGCCTGGAGCATAAGCTGCGCTATAAGAAAAATATCCCCCCGGAAGAGGCCGGCCTTCTGGAGAAGGAACTGCTTGCCTGTGCACAAATCAGTTCCGATCTGGACTTGCGTATGGAACAGATTCGAAACCGCATCTCCAAAGCCGCTATTGTCTCCGCCGATTAAAAACCTCTGTCTCCATGGCCTCTCTTCGTTTCATGAGACAGTATCTAAAAAAAGAATCCTGCCAGCCAGGATTCTTTTTTATGATTTATTCACTGATATGAAACATCTCTGCCTGGCCTGCCAGATCGTCAATAACACCCTGTACTTCCTGCAAGGCACGAAATACTGCCTTCATATTGGCTGCCAGTTCTGTCGTATTTCCGGCTACGCTGCCGATTCCGACCGCATTTTGTTCCACGGTCCCCGAGATCCCTTCATTCGAAGTCACCACTTCTTTCATCGTATCACTGATAGCCTCTGTCCCCGCCAGTATCTTATCCATGATATCTGTGACGCTGGTGGCATCTTTCAGATATTGTACCCCCGTATTTTCCAGTTCATCATAATCAGGTACGACCCGATTATTGACAAAATCCAGAAGCTGGGAGGCGTTATCTGATAATTCAGAGACAACACCGATCACATTCTGCGAAATCTCACGGATATTATTGGCGGTAGCCTTGCTGTTATCTGCCAGCTGGCGGATCTCATCCGCCACCACCGCAAATCCCTTTCCGGCCTCTCCTGCTCTGGCCGCTTCGATGGATGCATTCAGCGCAAGCAGATTGGTCTGCGCCGCAATGCCCAATATCTCATCCGTCAAAGCTGTAATGTTATGGATCTGACGGCTTCCCTCCACCGACTCTCCCAATGCTTTATCAATCTGATGGATCACATCTTCCGCGTGCTGCTTGCTCTCCACCGCCTGCCTTTGCAGTTTATCAGCCCGCTTTTTCATATCTTCCGCGAAATGGAACCCTTCGTTTACATCTTCCGCCACATGCAGCACCGATTCCTCTGCCCCTTTGGCCCGCTCCGTCAGAACCGACGCCGTGGCAGTCACCTCTTCCATGCCTGCTGCCAGCTGCTCCATGGTACTGGACGTATCATCTGCATCTTCCTGGGTTTTATCCACAAGATTGTATACATACTGTTGTTTTGCAGAAATCTCCCGGCTGGATGTACGGATATTGCGGATCATATTTTCCAGAATCTCCAGAAACTGATTCATACCCATCGTCAACACCGATGTCTCGTCCCGGGAGCGCTTCGTAATCCGCCTGGTCAGATCGCCGTTTTTATCCTGAATGGACCGGATAATCGCCCGCAGTTCTTTGGTCGCCATATTGATGGGCCTGACAATCACAAGATTGGAGATCACAGAAACAACGACCGCCGCCACCAGCATAAAGATCATCGTAAAGGTGATAATGGTGTTGCTGTTTGCAAAGGTGCGGGTCAGATCGTCATATCCCGCGTCAAATTCCTCATTTGTATATTCTTTCAGTTGTACTATGTATTTCTCCAGATTACTTACGGACACACCCAGCGTATTGTTGATATAGATGATGGCCATCTCTTTTTTGCCGCCTGCACTGTTGGCAATGATACTGTCAACCGTATTAAGAAAAGCCTTGATCTTATCCTGAAAACCCACAAATGCCTGCGCAATCTCCTCATCACGGATCGCGGCTTCATAAGTTTCCATACAGGACAAAAGCTCTGCTTTGCTGTTTTCAATCTGCCCTTCATAAGAGCGCATGGAGGATTCCGCATTTGTCATGGCATGGCAGAGCGTAACACGGTATATCTCCTCATAATCCCGGTTAATCGTCTGGATCAGGTTCATATCTTCTACCTGTCTGCCCAGCAGGTCCGCGCTCTCCCTGCTGATATCCCTGATATTCTTACTCAGGATCTGCAGCGCCGTCAGAGAGATCACTACCAAAATACCAATTACTACCAAAAACTTATACGCTATCTTTTTCATATGTCCCTCCGCAAACCTGTCTGTTATTTGTGTCTACATTACATTTTAGTACAAATATACTATACTTTCAACTAATTTTCATTATTTTTGTACAAAAAGACAAAATTGCATAGGAAAGGTCAGACAGGCACGCGAAAACAAGACAATAGCCGGACAAAAAAAGCCTATTTCAGCAGAAATACCTTCATACTTCGCAATATATGTTCCGTCAGTGACAACAGCATCTCGGCATCCTTCTCCACAACACCGCACTTTTTATAGCGATAGCGCAGACAGGGATCTCCCTTGGCATGAAAAGTCATCTTGCTGCCAAATCCTGCCAGCAGTTCCGGCAGGCGTTCTATCCTTACCGGCGCATTGGCGGTAAACAAAAAAGTCAGTTCTTCATTCTTTCCCCGCACTTCGGCAAGGTATAGTTCATGCGCCTGTCTGCGGATCAGGGCAATACGCAGCAGATTTTCCACCGATACCGGTATCTCACCGAAGCGGTCCAGCAGTTCCTCTTTCATATCCGCACATTCCGGCTCATCTTCCACGCTGGCAATTCGTTTATAGATATCCAGTTTCTGCACCTCATTCAGGATATAAGATGCCGGAATATAAGCATCCACATCCAGATCCACGGTCGTGGGAAAATCCACTTCCCCGCCCTCACCTTTCAGATGTTTCACCGCTTCATTGAGCATCTTACAGTACAGGTCATATCCTACCGCTTCCATATGTCCGTGCTGGCTCTTTCCCAGCAGATTGCCGGCGCCCCGGATTTCCAGATCCCGCATGGCGATCTTGAAGCCGCTGCCCAGATCGGTAAATTCACGGATGGCCTGCAGACGCTTTTCCGCTATCTCTTTAAGCATTTTGTCCTTTTTATACAGCAAAAAAGCATAAGCGGTACGATTGGAACGCCCGACCCGGCCCCGTAGCTGGTATAGCTGGGACAGCCCCATATTATCGGAATCATGTATGATCATCGTATTGACATTGGAGATGTCCAGTCCGGTTTCGATGATCGTGGTGGAAACCAGCACGTCGATTTCCCCATCAATAAAATCATACATGATGCGCTCCAGTTCCCGTTCCTGCATCTGCCCATGCGCAAAAGAAACGGCGGCCTCCGGCACCAGTGCCGACAGGGAAGCGGCCACATCGGCAATATTATTGACACGATTATACACATAATAGACCTGTCCGCCCCGGGACAGTTCCCTGACGATGGCTTCCCGCACCATCTCTTCATTGTACTCACAGACAAACGTCTGAATGGGCATACGCTCTTCCGGCGCCTCCTCCAGCACACTCATGTCCCGGATACCGGCCAGACTCATATGCAGCGTCCGCGGAATCGGTGTGGCAGTCAGGGTAAGGACATCCACATCTTCTTTCATTTTCTTGATCTTTTCTTTGTGTGCCACTCCAAAGCGCTGTTCTTCGTCGATGATCAGCAGTCCCAAATCTTTATATTGCACATCTTTGGACAAAACCCGGTGCGTACCGATGACGATATCCACCATCCCTTTTTTCAGATCTTCGATCGTCTTCTTTTGCTCGGAAGCCGTCCGAAACCGGGACAGAAGGTCCACCCGTACCGGAAAGTCTTTCATACGCTGCATAAAAGTATTGTAATGCTGCTGCGCCAGGATGGTAGTCGGCACAAGAAAGACCACCTGCTTGCTGCACTGCACGGCTTTAAAAGCCGCCCGGATAGCGATCTCTGTCTTGCCATATCCCA
Source organism: uncultured bacterium (assembly GCA_947574055.1). GTDB lineage: Bacteria > Bacillota > Clostridia > Lachnospirales > Lachnospiraceae > VSOB01. The sequence continues at coordinate 54,139 of CANPIC010000003.1, read as the reverse complement.
CATCCCCGCAGATCAGCCGATCCATAATGCGCGCACTTTCCATATCTGCTTTTGTCGCCTCAATGGCGGTCAGCTGATCCTCTGTCTCCTCAAACGGAAACATCTCCTCAAACTCGCGCTGCCATACGGTGTCTTTTTCAAACCGGAAACCGGCCTTCTGCTGCCTCACCGCATAGAGTTCCACCAGATCTTTGGCCACTTCATCCACCGCATTCCTGACTTTGCTTCGCGTACGGTTCCATTCCTGGGTGCCCAGCCGGTTCAGCCTGGGCTTCCTGCCGTCTCCGGAGCCATACTTTTGTATGGCGTCAAATCCTGTCGCCAGAATATACAGATTCCCGCCGTCCCGGTATTCGATCTTCATATAGTCTTTTACGACATGTTCTACCTCTACCTTTTCAATTCCTCTGTAAATCCCCAGCCCGTGGCTCTCATGCACCACATAGTCTCCTACTTTCAGTTCCGAAAAGTCATGGATCTTCTGCCCTTCATATTTTTTGTGCCGCCTTTTTTTCTTCTTTTCCTTTCCGAAGATATCGCTTTCCGAGAGGATCACATATTTCAGCAGCGGATACTCAAATCCCCGCAGAACATGTCCATAACAGGTCATGACCTCCCCCGGCGACAGTTCTCTTTCCGGATCTTCGCTGTAAAACGCTGTCAATTCCTGCTCCGCCAGATCTATGGCCAGCCTTTTGGCCCTTGTGCGGGAACCGGATAACAGCAGCACACGATGCCCTGTTTTCTTATAGCGCCGCAGGTCCTTTACCAGCAGTTCAAAGCTGTTATTATAGGAAGCAATAGATTTGGCTGTGATGGAAAATTTACTCTCCGATGAGAAAAAGGAGAATTTCTGCGAAATTGCCGACAGGGAAACGACCTTGCATTTTTCCAGGCCGGCTGCTGCCTGCTCTACCGATGCCAACAGTTCCATCTGCCCCGGCAGCACATACCCCTTCTCTGCCCGGTGCATCATACTCTCCCGAAATTCCGTCTCTACCGCGGCTCCATGTTCCTGCAGGCGGGCAGGCTCATCCAGAATAAAGAGGCTGTCCGCAGCATTAAAATAGGCAGGAAAAACTACGGCATCCTGATAAAAATACCGGATATAACTCTCCAGATTCACAAGGGATCTGTACTCCCGGACCTGTTCCCGCAGCTGCGATACCTGCGTGCTGATGCGATGGGCCTCCTCTGTACGGAACTCTTCCCGCAAAGCCTTTTCCACCTGCCTGCCGTCCTTCTCTATGGCCGCTATGCCCTGCTGCAGATTTTCCTCAAATAAAACAAGTTCCGTCGCCGGGTAGATATCCACTCCTTCCAGATTTTCAATAGAACGCTGGCTGAGTACGTCAAAACTGCGGACAGACTCCACTTCGTCTCCCCACAGTTCCACCCGGTACGGATTGTCTTCTGTCAGATCAAAGATATCAAAAATGCCGCCTCTTACGGCAAACTGCCCCGGCCCTTCTACCTGATATACCTTCTCATAACCGGCTGCCGTCAGGCAGGATGCCAGTTCCGGCGGCGCTGCCTTCCCTTTCCTGATAGAGACAATCCCCTGCTTTAATACACTGACCGGAGTCTGATATGCCATCAGTGTGGCAAAGGTAGTCACCACCGTAACCGGTGCACCTTCCAGCATCCTGCGCAGTACCTTCATCCGTTCCATCGTCAGTCTGTTGCCGTGTATATCCGCCTGATAGAAGATCAGATCACGCGCCGGATACAGGCAGGTATTTCTGTCATAAAATTTCAGATCCTCACAAATCTCCCTGGCTCTGATATCGCTGTAAGTAACGATGATCCTGTTCCGGAAACCTTCACTGAGCCCATATACCATATGCATTTTCTGAGAATCCACACATCCGCCCAGCGCCACATGGGCGCCGCCTCGGCCAAGCTGTTTTAAGATCTCCGGATATTCCCCCATCTCTTCAAAGGGCTTTTTCAGTACTTTCATCCTCTACCTCTTGCTTTTTATGATAACGATTCATAGCCTCTTGTGTTTTGCCCTGTACGATCAGGCGCACTGCCTCTTCTGCCTGCCGGGCACTCCCTGCTATTATCTCCGCCTCCCGGGCCGTAAAATGGCCCAGCACATAATCCACCAGATCGTACGCTTGCGGCTTGCCACCCACACCGATCTTTATTCTCGGAAAAACATCATGTCCCAGATGTGCGATGATATTTTTAATACCATTGTGTCCGCCTGCGCTGCCTTTTTGGCGGATTCGCAGTTTTCCGGTCTCCATACTGATATCATCATAGATCACAAGCAGTTCCCTGGTCTCGTCAATCTTATAATAGTCCACAAGTTCCCGTACACTCTCTCCGCTCAGATTCATAAAGGTCTGGGGTTTTGCCAGTATGACCCGCTGCCCCTCAATCAGCCCCTTTCCAATCATCGCTTTATGCTTCAGTTCCAGCATGGTTATCCCATGCTCCTTTGCTATTACATCTATGACCGAAAACCCGGTATTATGCCTTGTATTCTCGTACTTACGCCCAGGATTACCCAGTCCCGCGATAATATACATACTGCCCGTTCCTTTCTTTTTGATACATTTCCTTATCCTTGCAAAGATTCCTATTAAATATAACAAAGGAGTTGTCAAATGACAACTCCCTTTTCCCTGGTGCCTGATCCATTCCGTCATTCGCCGTTGTCCGGTTCGGACAACGCCTGCTCGTAACTTTCTAAAATAATCTTCTGTATGCCCTCTCTAGTCTCTGAATTGATAGGATGCGCGATATCCCTGTACTCGCCATCCGAGGCTTTCTTGCTTGGCATTGCAATGAAAAGCCCTTTCTCACCTTCAATCACCTTGATGTCATGAACTACGAATTCATTGTCGATCGTAATGGATACGATCGCTTTCATTTTCCCTTCTTTCGTAATTTTACGAACTCGTACATCTGTTATCTTCATGCATCCTGACCTCCTCTGATCGATACTAGAACTTGTACCTCATATTTTTTTCGATTACGATCTTGATTCCATCTTCGCCTTTATAGCAGGAGTTGGCCGGTATGGTATCACGGCTCTCTATGATGCAGTTTTCAATGTAAGTGTTATCTCCAATATAAACGTCATTTAGTATAATAGAATTTTTGATCGTGCAATGACTACCGACGAATGCACTCTTAAATACAACACAGTTTTCAATCGTTCCATTTATGATACAACCGCTGGAAATCAGACTGTTCCTCACATTGGAACCCGGATTGTATTTCGCCGGCGGCAAATCATCGACTTTGGAGTATATGGAAGGGTATTCCCTGAAAAAATAATTGCGGACATCCGTTTTCAGGAAATCCATGTTTGCATTAAAATAATCCTCCGCTGAAGCAATATTCTTCCAATAATCCTTTATCTTATAACCATAGATCCGTTTCAGATTCCTGTAACGGATCAGGATGTCCTTTACAAAATCATATCGGTCCTCCTCCGCACATTTCTCCAGAAGTTCGATCAGCTGTCTCCTTCTGATAATATAGATACCGCAGGATATTGTCGATGACTGCGCTACAACCGGTTTTTCCTCGAACTCCTCGATCCTGCTCTCTTCATTCATACGGAGCGTACCGTAGCGCTCCAGTGCCATGCCTTTTTCCATGTCCCGGCAGACCACGGTGATATCCGCCTTCTTTTCGATATGGTACTCCAGGACTTTGTTATAATCCATCTTATAGATACAGTCCCCGTTTGCAATGATCACATACGGCTCATGGCTGCTCTTCAAAAAATCCAGATTCTGATAGATAGCATCTGCCGTCCCTCTGTACCAGGCATTGCGATCCGCCGTCACCGCAGGTGTAAACACAAAGATCCCGCCCTGTTTTCTGCCAAAATCCCACCATTTGGAAGATCCCAGATGTTCGTTGAGGCTTCTTGCATTGTACTGTGTCAGCACCGCAACTTTCTGAATATGGGAATTTGACATATTGCTGAGTACAAAATCGATACTCCGGTAACTTCCCGCAATGGGCATCGCCGCAACTGCCCGCTTCTGCACAAGTTCTTTCATCCGGTGATTGTTACCGCCTGCCAGAACAATTCCTATCGCTCTCATACTTCATCACCTGCCTTGATCAGTGTTTTCCCGCCGGGCAGATAATGATCCGCAAAATCCGACGGCTCCATCCTGCCGAAGATAACGGAGTTCTTCCCGACCGTAATGCCGCCGGGCAAAACACTTTTCTCTCCGATCGTTACAATCCCATGGCTGTAAATATGGGGGTCCGTTTCATTGGGAACTTCGTCGCCCACACCCAGCTTCACGCCGTCCCCGATGATCACATCCTCCGCCACAATGGCCTTGTACAGTTCACAGCCTCTGCCAATCTCTGTTCGGTTCATAAGAATGGAGTCCCGCACTACCGTGTCCTCACCGATGATTACGCCGCAGCCAATCACGGAATTATAGACCTTTCCCAGTACTGTAGTGCCTTCCCCGATGATGCTTCTTTCCACTACGCTGTCAGCGGACACATACTGCGGCTGAAGAATCTCACTGCGGGTATAGATCTTCCAGTATTCTTCATAAAGATTGAACTCCGGTATGATGTCGATCAGCTCCATATTGGCTTCCCAGTAGGAATTGAGCGTTCCCACATCCTTCCAGTACCCGTTGAATTCATAGGCATAAAGCGACGCACCCTTTCCATGGCAATATGGGATCACATGTTTGCCAAAGTCAAGTGCCGGCTGAGCCGCCAGCGTCAGCAGCGCTTCGCGCAATGTCTGCCAGTTGAAAATATAAATGCCCATGGATGCCAGATTACTTCTGGGATTCTCGGGCTTTTCCTCGAAGTCCAGGATCTTCCTGTGCTCATCGGCAATTACGATGCCGAACCGTTTCGCTTCCTCAATAGGAACTGGCATGGCTGCGATCGTCACTTCCGCATTGTTGGTTTTGTGAAAGTCCAGCATCACCTCATAATCCATCTTATAGATATGGTCCCCGGAAAGAATCAGTACATAGTCCGGATGAAAGCTCTCCATATAGGCCAGATTCTGGTAGATGGCATTGGCAGTCCCGGTATACCATTCGCTGTTTTTGCTCTTTTCATAGGGCGGCAGGATAGTTACGCCCCCTATATTACGGTCCAGATCCCACGAAATACCGATACCAATATGGGAATTCAGGCGCAGCGGCTGATACTGCGTCAGTACACCTACTGTGTCCACACCGGAATTGATGCAGTTGCTCAGAGGAAAATCAATGATTCTGTACTTTCCCCCGAATGCCACCGCCGGTTTCGCCACTTCGGATGTGAGCACCCCAAGCCTGCTGCCCTGCCCTCCGGCCAGAAGCATGGCAATCATTTCTTTCTTATACATATGGTCACTCCTTATAACCCGTAACAGTTCCGATGACTTCCCTGTTACCACGATCCGTTCCGTTTTTGATCTTTCCTTAGTGATAATATAACATAGTTTGTCATAAAAGTGAATTGTTTTTACAATTTATTTCTTTGTTTTTGCCCCCCCTTCTGTATAATTTTTACAAAAATTTTTTATTTTTTCATATTTTTTTTATGTTTTGTATATTTTTGACTGCTCGCATCTCGTAAACATTCGAACTATCTCCATCCCTGAACGGCAGAGTAATCTTTTCTGGCCAGCCTTATACAACGACATTTTTTTGAAAAATATCCAAAATATTGTTTGTTTTTTTCCTTTCCGTGCGTATAATAGATAGAAACAGATATGTACCGCCCGGCTCCGTGGACGCCTACATTCCTGTTTAAAATTAGAAAAGACAGGGAGAGAATAAGACCCATGTACCAGATTGATTTTAAAAATCCCATTCATATACATTTTATTGGCATCGGCGGAATCAGCATGAGCGGTCTGGCCGAGATTCTGCTGTCCGAAGGTTTTGTCATCTCGGGTTCTGATCTGCGGCGCAGCCCGCTGACCGATCTGCTGGAGCAAAAGGGGGTCCGCTTTTATGACCGTCAGAGCGGGGACAATCTGACAGACGATGTGGATCTTGTCGTCTATACCGCCGCTATCCATGCGGACAATCCGGAGTTTAAGGCCATGACCGCAAAGAATCTGCCGTCACTGACCCGCGCACAGCTTCTGGGCCAGATCATGCGTAATTATAAGACCCCTGTGGCGATCAGCGGCACACATGGAAAAACAACCACCACTTCTATGCTGTCCGAAATCCTCCTGCGGGCGGACACCGATCCCACGTTATCCATTGGCGGTATCCTTCACTCGATTGGCGGTAATATACGCATCGGAAAATCCGAATATTTTGTCACCGAGGCCTGCGAATATACGAATAGTTTTCTCAGCCTCTTTCCCAAAATCGGTGTGATCCTCAATGTGGAAGAAGATCATCTGGATTTTTTCCGCGATCTTGACCAGATCAGGGAATCCTTCCACCGCTTTGCCTCTTTGTTGCCGGAGGATGGTATCTTGCTGATCAACGGCAGCATTGAAAAAAGATCTTCCATAACAGACGGCCTGTCCTGCCGCATCCTTACTTTTGGGCAGGACCCTTCCTTTGATTACTGGTATGACGATCTGACTTATGACGCCAATGCCTGTCCCACTTTCACGCTCCATGACCGAAACGGCACGCAGACTGTCGTGCTCGCCGTACCGGGAGAGCACAATGTGCTTAACGCCCTGGCTGCCATTGCCCTGGCAGATATCCTTTCCCTGCCGCGCAGCGCCGCACTGGCCGCGCTGAAGGATTTTCACGGCACAGACCGCCGCTTTGAATACAAAGGACAGATCGGCGGTGTTACCGTCATAGATGATTATGCCCATCATCCCACGGAGATTGCCGCTACCCTGCACGCTGCTGCCCGCTATCCGCATAAGACATTGTGGTGTGTGTTCCAGCCCCACACCTATACGCGCACAAAGGCTTTTTTGCCGCAGTTCGCGCAGGCACTTGCACTGGCTGACAAGGTAGTGCTGGCAGATATCTATGCCGCACGTGAGACAGATACTTTGGGGATCAGTTCCCGCACTTTGCAGGCTGCCATTGCGGAAACCGGAAAAGAATGTTTTTATTTCCCTTCTTTTGACGAAATTGAAAATTTTTTACTGGAACATTGTACAAATGGCGACCTGTTGATAACTATGGGGGCCGGAGATATCGTAAAAATCGGCGAAAATCTGCTCGGACTCTAGTTATCCACATCATCCACATTTTAAGCCCCAGCTGGCGGGCTTTAAAATGTGGATATTTTATTTCCCTGCTGTCCGCCTGTTTTTCCTGATTTTTACTATTATATGCGCTTACATCGCCCACTAATACATGTGAGTCATCCACATCATCCACATTGTCCACAATCACGGAAAACCTTATGTTTGCAGGGATTTTCGTGTAATTTTACTGTTTTATTTTGAAAGCCGCTGTGATATAATGCTTTTGCTTTGCATGATGTAGATCATAGGGATAAAACAGGTGAGATTATGGGGAAACTGATCATATACCGGGAGGAGTCCGCCGCTTACACCGCGCTCTCCAATCTTTTTATTGACAACTATATGGCAGAAGCCAACGATGCCCAGCTAAAGGTATATCTACATCTGCTGCGCATCGTGCAGGCCGGTCGTGATACCAGTATTTCCGATATGGCGGATCTGTTTAATCATACGGAAAAGGATATTGTCCGCGCCTTGCGCTACTGGGGGAAAAAATCCCTGTTGGCGCTGGAGCAGGATGCCAGTGGAACGGTGCTGGCCATCCATCTGCTGCCCCTTGACCGATCCGGCGCAGACATCCCCGGCAAAGCAGACCAGTCTGGGCCTGACACGCCTGCGCCGCCGGCGCTTTCTCTGACAGCGATCCCGGCAGATCAGACACCGTCCGCTTCGCTCTCACTGATGGCTGCGCCGGCTGATACCGCTTTGTTTTCCGGCTCTCCCACTGCGGCGGCGACAGATCTTCCGCTGTCACAATCAGGCTCGCCGGAACATGCCGCACAGCCTGCCCCGGACACCGCACCGGCAAAACCGCCCGCTGCAAAGACGGCCTATACTGCCGATGACCTGAAGACATTCCGTGACAATGAAGAGACTGCTCAGTTATTATTTATCGTGGAACAGTACATCGGCAAACCGCTCAGTGCTTCCGATGTCAAAACCGTATTATTTATTTATGACAGTCTGGGATTCTCCGCGGATTTGATTGATTATCTTGTTCAGTATTGTGTGGAAAAGGAAAAAAAGAGCTTCCGCTACATCGAAAAGGTAGCACTGGAATGGGCCGAAAATCATATTGCCACCCCCAAAGAGGCTAAAAACTTTGCCTACAGATATGAAAAAAACGTCTACACTGTGATGAAGGCACTGGGTAAGAACAACGAACCCACCCCCAAAGAAGCTGCCTTTGTCACTCGCTGGACAAAGGAATGGGATTTTCCTCTGGCAGTCATCGAAGCTGCCTGCGAGCGAACAGTCCTTGCCGTGGACAGGCACCGGTTCGAATATGCGGAACGGATTCTGTCAAGCTGGCATCAGTCCCAGGTACACAGCCTGGAAGATATCCGGGCCATAGATGAGGCCTATCAGAAAAAAAAGACAGCCATGAGCCACAGCGGCAGCGCTCCCGCTTACAACAATCAATTTAACCAGTTCCCTCAGAGGGAATATGATTTTGATGCGCTGGAAAAAGAACTGTTAAGTAACTGACCCATGATAAAGGAGAACTTTTGTGCCACTGACTAATCAACAATACGATTCCATTCTTCGGGAATATGAAGAAAAACAGAATGATTCCCGGCGTCTGCAGCTAGCAAGGGTTTCGGAGATTTATGAAAAAATTCCGGAATATGAAGAGACCGATCATGCGGTTTCCTCTGTCTCCGTCGCACATGCCAGACGATTGCTGGAAGGAGACGGACAGGCTCTGGCCGATTTGAAGCAATCCCTCCATGCACTTTCTGAAAAAAAACGTATGCTTTTGCTCTCTGCCGGTTATCCGGCAGACTATCTTGAGCCTGACTACGACTGTCCTTTGTGCCGGGATACCGGTTATGTGGAAGGCGCAAAATGTATTTGTCTGAAGCAAAAAATCGTTACACTTCTGTATGAGCAATCCAATATCCGGGATACCCTGAAACGGGAAAATTTTTCTGTCTTATCTTCCGATTATTATAAAGGCGAAGATCTGGAGCGTTTTCTGCGGGCGTCCAATGCCTGTCAGGATTTTGTCCGCTCTTTCGCATCCTGTTACCGCAACCTCTTTTTCTACGGTTCCGTGGGCGCCGGAAAGACATTTCTGAGCAACTGCATCGCCAGGGAACTGATCGAAGCCGGCAATCTGGTCCTGTATTTCAGCGCTGCCGGCCTGATTGATATCCTGTCAGGCAGATCCCGTGAGGAATCCGCTGCCGCCAGCCAGGACATATGGCACTGCGATCTATTGGTGATTGACGACCTGGGTACGGAATACACCAACGCCTATGTGGTATCGCAGCTTTTTTCCTGCCTGAACGAACGGCACCTGCGCCGCAAATCCACCATTATCTCCACCAATCTGTCTCTGGCGGATCTGCGGAACAAATATTCTGAACGAATATTTTCCCGCATTACAAGCAACTACGATATCTTTAAGATCACTGGTCCGGATATCCGGATGTACCTCAAAACCATACAAAACAGAAAGTGAGGACTTTGATGAAATCGCGCGAAGAAAAAAGAAATCTGGAAACCATACCCGTAGGTTCCCTCGGCGTCATTTCTCTGGAAGGATGCCGTTCTCTCGGGCAGAAAATTGATTATTACCTGGTAAAATGGCGCACCGAACGGGAGAGCGAACACAAGGAAAGCCTGGCTTTTGCAGGCTATCAGCGTGATTCTTACTTATTGGATGCCAAAGTTCCCCGCTTTGGTTCCGGTGAGGCAAAGGGTGTGATCATGGAATCGGTCCGGGGTACTGATCTGTATATTCTCGTAGATGTGTGTAACTACAGCCTGACCTATTCCCTCTGCAACCATGAAAATCATATGTCGCCGGATGATCATTATCAGGATCTGAAACGTATCATCTCTGCTGTAGGCGGTAAGGCCAGAAGGATCACTGTCATCATGCCGTTTCTGTATGAGAGCAGACAGCACAAAAGAACGTCCAGAGAATCGCTGGACTGTGCCATCGCCCTGCAGGAACTGGTAAATATGGGTGTGGATAATATCATCACTTTTGATGCCCACGATGCGCGGGTACAAAATGCCATCCCCCTCAACGGCTTCGAAACTGTTATGCCTTCCTATCAGTTCATCAAAAACCTACTGCGCCATGTGAAAAATCTCACCATAGATTCCAACCATATGATGGTCATCAGCCCTGACGAAGGCGGAATGAGCCGTGCAATCTACATTGCCAATGTCCTTGGACTCGATATGGGTATGTTCTACAAAAGACGGGATTACACCCGGATCGTCAATGGCCGTAATCCTATCGTCGCTCATGAATTTCTCGGCACAAGTGTCGAAGGGAAGGATATGATTATCATCGACGATATGATCTCTTCCGGAGACAGTGTGCTGGAAGTGGCCGCCGCTCTCAAAGAACGCAAAGCACGCAAGATCTTCATCTGTGCCACTTTCGGACTTTTTACAAGCGGCCTGCACAAATTTGACCAGGCTTTTAAAAACGGGCTCATCGACAAAGTGCTGACTACCAACCTGATCTATCAGACTCCCGATCTGCTGGAACGGGAGTGGTATATCAACTGTGATATGAGCAAATACATTGCGTACCTGATTGATACCCTCAATCACGACACTTCTATCAGCGATCTGCTGAATCCAAACGAACGCATCCAGCGTGTTGTGGCCAAATATAAGACCCGCAACATGTAGTAAGCGTTATTCTTTACCATTGCCATACTGTTCCGTCCTGACATGAGAGGCAGATACTGTCAGGGCGGGTTCACTTTGTTTTACAAAGGCAAATAGCTCCAAAAGTAGCTATTTGTCTGTTTTTTATGGCTACTTTCCGGTCCTTTTTGTTATTTTTTTCACATATTTACTTATCATTATTTTCTTGCACTTTATCTCACTTCCTCTTCCTTTGACTGTATTTTTTTCAAAATTAATGCTGCAGTAACCCATTTATGTGGTATGATAAATACCAGAGGCAACACAAACATGAGATGGGAAGATTGGGCAATATGCTACCAATCGTCCCAATAGCGCTGTACATGCAGCAGAAAAGGGGGAAACAATGAGTAAAGAAAGCAAAAGTGTGTCACTGCCCGGACAAGATATACGGGAAAATGTCCTGCTCGGGCTCATCGGTGCGATTATCGGAGTCCTGCTGGGATCAATATTATGGGTCATCATCGGACAGGTCGGTTTTATCGCCGGTATCGCAGGCTATGCGATCGTATTTTGCGGTATGAAAGGGTATACCATGCTGGGTGGCACCCTGTCAAAAACCGGTATCGTTATCTGCATCATCCTTTCCGTCCTGGCAATTCTGGGGGCAGAGATGGTCTCTCTAAAAATCTCCGCTGACCGCGAACTGCATGGTCTGTATTCCATGGCAGAACTGCTTGCAGAGCCAGAGATCATTGCCATTGTCATCAAAGATCTGGCTGTGGGATATATTCTTTCCATCTGGGCAAGTTATTCTTCTATTAAGAATATCTGGAAAGAAACAGAGACAGATCATTTGCTGTCCTGAGTATGGAACCTTGTTACCAACAAGTCATTACCAAACAGAATGAAAGGAAAACTGTCATGAAAAAAGGAATTATCAGCTTATTGTGCACTGTATTTCTGGCAGGCAGTCTGGGAACTGTATCTTATGCGTCTCCGCAAAAGCCCTTTGACTGGCAAGGGTATGTTAACAGTTATGCTTTTGACTGGAATGAAAATACAACCGTCGAAATGAAAAACGGAGATGGGACAGACGTAATGTCAGTAAACGGGCAGTATATTATCGATCATATGCTTCCCTCGTCAAGCTGGCCTGCGCTAATGGATGATGGCAGTCTGCCGTCAAATGTGAAAACCGTCTCCTGCCAAGTCGTGAAAGAAGATGCCTATCTCATCATGCCATTTGACGGTTATGTGACGATTGGCCTGGAAGACAAGGACGTTGCCAGTGAATATGCCACGATTTGTGTACGTGCAAAGGCAGGCGACAAGGTCAATATGGTGCCCCGCAATCTCGTATTGTCATATGAGCCCTCTTACGAATGGGAAAAATACTATGCAGGTACGACAGCGAATGACTGGACTTATAATCTGCGGATCTATAAAGAGGAGCTTGTCCCCCTGTGTCCAAGCGAATGGCGTGAAAGTTTATGGTGGGGTAGAAACGGAAGCGTTGTTTCTGCAGATATCCTTCCTGATGAACTGATCAGCCGGCCCCTTTACAGCGGAGTAGGTGATTATGCCTGCTTGTGGTTTATCTATCAGGTCGATGCTCCGAATACAAATATCGCAGCAATCCCGTATGATGCCCAACTTAACCATAAAGCCAATTATCCCGGCAATCAATTCACCGGATGGATGCCTGATCCGCGAATACCGGGAAGATGGACCTATTTCTGGAGCGGTCAGCATGTAGCGAATTGGCTTGCTAGTTCCCCAACTATCACAGTAGAAATATATGAGGCAGGCAAATTAACCATAAAGGATCAGGATCTCTATATCGAAGACAGAAAAGTAACCACATGGACTGGTTATGGTTCAGGAGTATGGATCGAACCACAATATAATATTGTCAATGTTTCCTGAAACATCAAAAAACCGGGCAGGCGCTTCTTGTTGCACCTGCCCGGTTTTTGTCCGGATAACGGATGATTCTCCATATCCTACCAGCCGCTCCCCCACGCACCACCATCTAACTCAGGGTCATATGGTTCTGGTTCCGGAATCGTGATTGTCCCTCTGAGATAAGCCCATACTTCCGGATGTTTGTCATAACTCTCTCTGCTTTGCAGATGATCACTGTTTATCAAAATATCAGCATATCTTTCTATGGGCCGATACAGATCCAAAAGGATCCCATCAGAAGAATCATAACTGTTAAACATATAACAGTTGTTTACAATGCCCTCTTTTACCAAATCTATCGACAGATTCTTTAAAAGGGCATAAAATTCTTCATAGTCCTGCTGATTGGCGCAAAAATATTTTACTCTGGACTCCACATTTATTTCCGTCTCTGATTCCCTTCCGGCCATCACTTCGATTACCTCATTTCTGATATCCTGATACCTTTGATCCCCACTCCAGTCTTTTCGTACAAAATCTGCCGCCGGATCAGACACCCTCGGTGTCTGTAAGGGTTCCCTGTGTTCCACCCACTGACCGGCTTCTAGCGTATAGTATACATTCTCTGTGACTGGCGTTAAACTGTAGTCAAACCCTGCCACTAAATACCCTGCACGAAGATAATTTTCATCCCCCGGCTCCAGCAAAACTCCATACCTTGTGATGGATCCTTCATTGCTTGCATAAGCCTGCCGGCCCTCTGCTTTTCCATACAAGGTATAATGCTGAAACAGGGTATCTTTGTCCGTTCCATATACCGCGGCTATGTCCGGATTATTCTGTGCATAGTATTCTGCATCAAATACGCTTCCGCCCGCCATCGTTTCAGGAGCGGCAAACGTCGTTAAGCTGCTGCTTAACGCCATTGTCACCGCGATCATCGTAACTACTGTTTTTTTCAATCTTTTATCCTCCTTTTCTTTGCCATGATAATCGTTAACTGCAACATATATCTACTCCTGATTGCCAGACAACTTCCTATACTCCTGTCACACTGCGCCAGAAATTGAGTCAGGCCTTGACATTTCTCCAATTCCCTGTATAATAGATCTTCGGAAAAGCCAATAGAATCAAGGCTTTTTCAATATCATAACGTCAGTTCGAGACCTTCCTGACGTAAAACAAAACTAAAGGAGAATCCATATGAAAAATCAAAAAGTACTGTTTCTGACACAAGCGGCTATGACAGCCGCTCTCTATGTGGTGCTGACCTTTGTCGCCAACATGTTTGGTCTGGCTTCCGGTGCCATCCAGGTGCGTCTCTCAGAGATGCTTGCCGTCCTGCCTGTCTTTCTTCCCGCTGCTGTCCCCGGTTTATTCATCGGTTGTCTTTTGAGCAATCTTCTGACCGGATGCTGTGTTCTGGATATCGTGATGGGCTCCGTGGCTACTTTGCTGGGCGCCGTGGGTGCTTATCTCCTGCGACGGTGGAAATGGGCAGTTCCTGTTCCCACCATCCTTGCCAACACCATTATCGTCCCCTTTGTCCTTGCTTCCCCCTATGGGTACGGACTGACCGACGCCTGGTGGTATCTGGTGGCCACGGTAGGCGCCGGCGAGATCATATCCTGCGGTATCTTTGGTACCATACTGCTTATGACACTGCAGAAATACGGGCAAAGTCTGTTCCCGGCCTCCTGATGGTCAGGACTCCCTTACATATGTGATAAAACTGTTGCCGTTCTCTTCAAACCATGCTGTGGAATCATTCATCCCTTTCTTATAGATTTCTCCGGTCAGCGGGTCCATGAGAACGGTATTCAGTTCATTAAATCCGATAATCAGTACCGCATTGCCGTCCCCCAGCATAGCCAGCACCGGGATATCCCGATTGACATAATACAAAACCGCATTTAAAGTACAGCCTGACAGCTCCAGTACCTGGGCATCCGGCAGGTTATTGCGCAGGATTTCCACGGCCGTATTTCCTCTCTCCAGCATATATGCGGTATTTCTCTGCACCCCTTCATAGGCAAGTATCGTATCCAGGCAGACTGCCAGGCTGCCCCGTTCCTCATCCGCCATATCTTCTCTGATCTTCATGATCTGGTTTTTGACACTCCGGTCTCCGGCTTTCCAGACGTAAGCCCCGGCATCATTGATCACTACGCCTGAAATTTCGGCCCCGTGAGTCACCGCATTGCCCGCATCTGTATAGATCCCCTCAATACTCCTCAGTCCATAGACATAATAGTGTTCGGTCTCTGTTTCCTGTACCTCAAGTGCCACCTCTCTGCCACCTTCAAACAATACTTCCCTGGGCGTCAGAAATTTCATGCTCTTTTTATCAATAGCCTTTTTTACCGCAATCTGTACGACCGTCTCATACTCTTCCGTGACCGCAAGTTCTATTACATTATCCCCTGCCACCACTTCCTCATTATTCATGATCTGGTCATCCTCTACCGGTACATACTGATTCGTCTCTTCATTTTTCTCCACGCGCTGCAACCGGATCTGATTATCCTTTATTTCCGCATCGGTCACATAGAGCCCTTCTCTGCCATATTTTTTGAGAATCTCATCATTCTCATTCTGGATCCGGATCTCATACATGGGTATCACTACCTTGCCACTGTTATCTTTTTCAATATCTGACACACGTGTCATTCCATAGATTAGATCTTCTCCCATAAAGCCCAGCGGTGTCAGCATAATATTGCGGCCCTGGCTGATCTGTGTCTGTTTTTTACTGCTCAGATTCATCAGCGTGAGCTGGCTGTTATCTGCCCCGTCCCCACTTTTCCAGACAATCATCCGATTGCTGGCCGATACCTGATAAGAATCCTCTTTGAGATCAGCAATGACAGTCCTGCAGCTTTTTGCGTCAAGATTAACTTCATATACATTGCCGGAAAGCATGACAAACAAATGACGGTCATTGTCCACATAGCAAAGCTGTTCGATATCAGCTTTGACACGTTGATAGGACGTATTGGCCGGAATAAATACCAGTTCTTCTATGGTATTCATCATACTGTTATAATAATATACCTGAAGTCCCACCTGCCCTTCATGCCGTCCTCTGTTCATATAGCCATAAATCAGAAACAAAACATTTTCTGTCTCATCGACGCTCAGTATTTTGATCCCGTGAGACGGATAGAGTGTCCTGCGGTCCCCATTGTCCTCATCATAAAAACCAAACAGACTGGCAAACTTATTATCACTTATATTATAAGTAAAGAGTCGGTTCTCATTGACAAATGCCAGTACATTGCCGCCATCGCTCTCCTCCATCTCCAGTCTGGAATCGTTGATTCCAAGCATGATCTTATTGTTGGCAAACGCATTCTCCGCTTCCTCGTTAAAAATCTGATGCATATCCCGCTCGTAATTCAACAGGTAAATACGCTCCTGCGTATAGCGGAGGCGGAAGTACTCCACCACATTATAATAATGTCTGTTCTTTCCCGCTCCCGTACTTACTATAAAAGACACACTGATATTGGCCGTGGAGGGCCCCAGTTCTCTGATAAAATATACTGGCTCCAGTTCTTCCGTAACCGCCAGATCTCCCCATGTGATCTGATGGAAACTACTGTGAATATCGACATGGCTGTAAGTACTGTTATTGCCTTCCGAATTGGATTCCAGATACATGGTCAGATCCTGTGCCGCCTCTTTATCAAAGGTTTTCCGGTGAAAATCTTTGACAAATTTCAGCTTCTCGCCGGTATGATATTCGTCGGCCTGAATAATCCTCGTATAATAGCGGATCGTTCTCCCTTCCCCGTCTTCAAGCAAAAGGATCAGATTGTATTCGGTATTACTCTCAATCAAATCCTTGACCGTAAAGGAGGCCGTGATCTGATCCCCTTCTTCAGTATATTGACTGATATCTGTCGCCTCCACCAGGCGTTTCCCATCTACGCTGCGCACCTCAAAACGCATACTTCTGATATGGCTGCCCATCTTGTCCACCGTAATGGAAAGTTTCCTGCCTGCTCCCAGTGGTGTGATCGTATCCCGCATGGTACTGCCCTGCATCTCACTCAGATAACCGTGCAGACAGTTGATTTTCTCGCCTCCCTGGCTCATATAGACAAGGGGAAATGATGCACTCCCCATCTCCACAGTCATATCTGTATTTCCCTGATTCATAAAACTGCTGACGATAAAAACAGAAAGCAGAAATGTGACAATCCAGACCCCTGCCTTTAATAAAATCTTTTTCATAGATCACTCCTGTAAAAGTGTATACAATGTTGGCCGCACCTGCAAATATTCCATCAGTCCTTCCACATCCCTGCGCTTTCCGGCCCGGTATGCCCACTCCCCCGGATCATTGCTGCCTGTTTTTCGCCTGCTGCAGCGAAGCATAATATTCTTGGGCGTATGTTCCATATCAATAAATTCCATAATCTGTGTATCATATCCCGCACTTTCCATGATCTGCCCTCTGAGTGCATCCGTAAACAGCGCAGCAGTCCTCTCTTTCACCAGTCCATAGGAAAACAACTCCGCCAACGCCTGGCACTTCATCTGTCCATTCAGTTCATGCTGACAACAGGGCACTGCCAGTATCACTCCGGCGCCCCAGCTCACGGCTTTTGCCAGCGCATGATCTGTCGCAGTATCGCAGGCATGGAGGCAGACCACCATATCCACAGGCTCTTCCCGTTCAAATTCTCTGATATCTCCCTGGATAAAACGAAGTTTTTCATATCCGTATTTGTGACTGAGCCGGTTACAGGTCATGATCACATCTGCTTTCAGATCCAGTCCGGTAATATCCACATCATATTGTTTTAAAATTTTCAGATAATAATACATGGCAAAGGTAAGATACGATTTTCCACAGCCAAAGTCCACGATCTTGATCGTCCGCCCCATCGGCAGCATGGGCAGAATATCTTCTATAAATTCCAGGAAGCGATTGATCTGGCGAAACTTATCATACTTGCTCTTAACGATCTTTCCTTCCCGGTTCTGCACACCCAGATCCTGCAAAAATCCCACCGGGACCGACTCTTCCAGCAGATACTGTTTGCGGCGGTTATGAGACAGATCCGGTGCTTTCTGCCTCTCCACATTCCGTGTTTTCACTGTCACATTCCCTTTTTTGCCGGCCAGCGCCGTCACCTGCCGACTGGTGGTATGGATCTCCAGTTGTCTAAAGCCCCCATCCATCCTCCGGATAACCGACTCTGCCAGCTCAGGTGCGGTTCTGTTTTCATGAAACACTTTGATCCCTTCAAAACGGCTTTCCTGGTAAAGCAGTTCTCCCCGGATCATCACCGGACGTACTTTGATTTTTGTAATACCGCCCTTCCCACGCGGATGGCTGATAATCATCTGATACAGCCCCTGATCCAGACATTCTTCCACAATCTGCTTCAGCCGTTCCATCTCTGTCCCTCTTCCATTCTCTTATTTCTCATTCACTCACAGGCCGCCTGCAGGCAGCGCTGTTACTTTCTTTCCATTTTACTGTCTTTCATCCAAAAGGACAACAGAAAAATAGACATTAAATTTTCTTAGAAACTACTGTCAAAAAAACAATGCAGCTCTGTCCAAAAGCTGCATCGTTTCCGTGATAAGAACCTATTTCTTTTTTGCTTCAATCCGCGCAATCGCTCTGTGAAGTGCAGTTTCCGCTCTTGCGATATCCGTCTCCGGCGTTTTGGAGGCCAGCCGCTCTTCGGCTCTCTGACGGGCTTCCTCCGCTCTGGTAAGGTCGATCTCTTCCGGCCATTCCACCACTTCCGCCATGATCGTCACCTTTTCCTGCAAAATCTCCGCAAATCCGGCATGCAGTGCAGCCTCTTTCAGACCACCTTCTTCGGTAATCGTCAGAATACCCGGTGCAAGTATCACTGTCGTGGGCACATGCGCCTTGTAAATGCCGATTTCTCCTTCCGTGGTGTTAAATTCCACCATGGAAGCCTCCCCTTCATAGAATACTCTGTCGGGGGTAATGATTTTCAATTCGAATTTATTTCCTTCCGCCATATGCTCACCCCTTACTTCACGCGGGCAATGACGTCATCAATCGTTCCTGCATTCAGGAAATGGCTTTCCGGAATGTCATCGTGTTTTCCTTCAATGATCTCTCTGAAACCGCGAATCGTCTCGGCAATCGGTACATACTTTCCTTCCAGTCCGGTAAACTGTCCGGCTACGAAGAAAGGCTGAGAAAGAAATCTCTGCACTTTTCTGGCACGGCCCACCACCAGTTTATCTTCTTCGGAAAGTTCGTCCATACCAAGGATCGCGATAATATCCTGCAATTCTTTATATTTCTGCAGAATTTCCTGTACGCCTCTGGCTACCTGATAATGCTCTTCACCCACGATTCTGGGATCCAGAATTCTGGATGTGGACTCCAGCGGATCAACCGCCGGATAAATACCCAGTTCCACGATAGAACGGGATAATACGGTCGTGGCATCCAGATGAGCAAAAGTCGTCGCCGGTGCCGGGTCAGTCAGGTCATCCGCCGGCACATAAACCGCCTGCACGGATGTAATAGAACCATTTTTCGTGGAAGTGATACGCTCCTGCAGTGCACCCATTTCCGTCTGCAGTGTCGGCTGATACCCTACCGCAGAAGGCATACGACCCAGCAGTGCGGATACCTCTGAACCAGCCTGCGTAAAACGGAAGATATTGTCAATGAACAAAAGCACATCCTTACCGCCTTTGTCACGGAAATACTCTGCCATAGTCAGGCCGGTAAGACCCACTCTCATTCTGGCCCCCGGCGGCTCATTCATCTGCCCAAACACCATCGTCGTCTTGTCGATAACGCCGGAATCCTGCATTTCGTGGTACAGATCGTTTCCTTCTCTGGTCCGCTCTCCCACGCCGGTAAATACAGAATACCCGCCATGCTCTGTTGCAATATTACGGATCAGTTCCTGAATGAGGACAGTTTTCCCCACACCGGCGCCGCCGAACAGACCAATCTTACCACCCTTCTGATACGGGCACAACAGGTCTACGACCTTGATACCGGTCTCCAGAAGTTCCGTTTCCGTTGCCTGCTCTTCAAATGCCGGCGCCGCTCTGTGGATGGGCTCATGCCCTACCCCTTCCGGCGCGGGTTTATTATCAATCGGTTCTCCCAGTACGTTGAAAATACGTCCCAGCGTATTTTCGCCTACCGGTACGGTAATCGGCGCTCCGGTGGCAATCGCCTCCATCCCCCTTACCAGACCATCGGTAGAACCCATGGCGATACATTTAACTGTATCGTCACCCAGATGCTGTGCTGCCTCCACAACCAGTTTTCCCCCGTCCTTGGTAGGAATATGGATTGCTTCGTTAATTTCAGGGAGTTTCCCCTCACTGAACTTAATGTCCAGGACAGCACCGATAATCTGAGTGATTTTTCCATTGTTTCCTTCTGCCATTTGTTTCACTCCTTTGATTTTATCGGGATTCACTGTTTGCCTGAGGAAGCGCTGATCAAATCATCGCTTTCTCAGAGCCTCCGGCGGATGCACACGGATTTGCAAAGGAAAATACTGCTTCGCAGCGCAAACCCGGCGCAGGAAACGCTTTGATCAGCGTTTCCCTAACTGATCGCTTCCGCACCGGCTATAATCTCTGTTAATTCCTGTGTAATGGATCCCTGACGGGCTCTGTTATACAAGAGCGTCAGTTTTCCGATCATTTCTTCAGCATTGCTCGTTGCCGAATCCATTGCCTGCATCCTTGCACCGTTCTCACTGGCTGCCGCCTCTACCAGACCGCCATAGATCAGGCTCGTTACATATTTGGGAATGATCAGATTCAGTGCTTCATCGTCTTCCGGCTCAAAATTCATGGGAATCTGATTTTCTTTCTCAGACGCACCTTCTGCACTTCCCGCTTCCACCGGAAGCAGTTTTAAGAGCGTGGGAACGTGGCTGACCGTATTTTTAAACATGGTATAAGCCAGATAGATCTCCCCGATCTCGCCATCCGCGAACGCTTTGAGAAGCGTATTAGCCAGACGCACCGCGTCCGGATACTGCGGTTCTTCGATCATATCGGAAAAATCCCCTTTGATTTCATAACCATGGCGGGAAAGGGCATCTCTGCCTTTCTTTCCCACCGCATAAATCAACAGTTCCTCTTTCTGAAACGCCCCGTTTGTGATCAATTTGATCACGTTGGAATTGTAGCCGCCTGCCAGACCTCTGTTGGAAGTTACAACAATCACAGCCTTTTTACCGCCCGTACTTGCTTTCAGATATGGATGGTCGCTGTGCCCGGTCCTGGCCAGCATGGAGGTAACGGTTTCGTACATACAGTTAAAATAATCTTTCGACTGTTCCGCACGTGCTTTCGCTCTCTGGAGCTTGACCGTAGATACGAGCTTCATGGCTTTGGTAATCTGCTGGGTACTCTGAATACTGACTTTCCGTCTTTTAATGTCTATCATCGAGGCCATAACATATCACCCTTTCCACTCACTGTTTAAATTCGTCAATCGCTTTCTGAAGAAGTTTTTCCGTTTCATCAGAAATGACTTTTTCTTTTCTGATCGCTTCCGGAATCTCCGGATATTTGGTATCCAGGAATTCAAAGAATTCCGTTTCAAAGGCCGTTATCCGATCTACCGGCACATCCAGCAGGTATTTGTTGGTAGCCGCATAGATAATGATAACCTGATATTCCACCGGCATCGGCTTATACTGAGGCTGCTTGAGGATCTCTTTGATCCTTTCACCTTGTGCCAGCTTCTCCTTGGTATCGGCATCCAGTTCAGAACCAAACTGTGCAAAAGCAGCCAGTTCTCGATACTGTGCCAGATCCACACGAATAGGAGCCGCTATCTTCTTCATCGCCTTGATCTGCGCTGCGCCACCCACACGGGATACGGAAAGACCGGCATTAACCGCAGGACGGAAACCGGCATTAAACATTTCTGTCTCCAGATAAATCTGTCCGTCTGTGATGGAAATTACATTCGTGGGAATGTACGCCGATACATCGCCTGCCTGGGTCTCGATAATCGGCAGAGCCGTCAGGGAACCACCACCGTATTCTTCACTCATTCTTGCCGCTCTTTCCAGAAGTCTGGAATGGAGATAGAACACATCACCCGGATATGCCTCACGCCCCGGCGGACGTCTCAGCAGCAGAGAGAGTGTACGATATGCAGTCGCATGTTTACTCAGATCATCATACACGATCAGCACATCCTCACCGTTCTCCATCCATTCCTCACCGATGGCACAGCCTGAATAAGGCGCAATATACTGCAGCGGAGCCAACTCACTGGCCGTCGCAGCCACCACCGTTGTATAATTCATGGCGCCGAATTCCTCCAGCGTCTTGACAATATTGGCGACGGTAGATGCTTTCTGACCGATCGCAACATAAATACATTTTACATTCTGCCCCTTCTGGTTAATGATCGTATCAATGGCAATCGCCGTCTTACCGGTCTGACGGTCACCGATGATCAACTCACGCTGTCCCCTTCCGATGGGAACCATGGAGTCGATCGCCTTGATACCGGTCTGCAGAGGGGTATCTACAGACTTTCTTGTGATAACGCCGGAAGCCACTCTCTCGATTTTGCGGTATTTTTCTGTCTGTACCGGACCTTTGCCGTCAATCGGCTGACCAAGAGCATTTACCACACGTCCCAGCATCGCATCGCCCACGGGAACTTCCACAACCCTGCCGGTTGTTTTGACAATATCGCCTTCATTAATATTCTTATGGCTGCCAAGCAGAACGGCGCCCACATTATCTTCTTCCAGATTCAGCACCATTCCGTATATTTCCCCGGGGAACTCAAGAAGTTCACCCTGCATTGCGTTTTCCAGTCCGTGCACACGGGCTATGCCGTCGGCCACCTGGATAACCGTACCCACATCAGATACTTCCAGTTCCGAAGCATATCTCTTGATCTGATCCTTTATTACCGCGCTGATTTCTTCTGGTCTTAAATTCATAGATCTCTACGCACCTTTCTCTTGTCACCAACCGCAGGTTGATGACCTACGCGCACCTCAGTACGCCTCTTCCATATAAAAATATTTCTTCATTCCTTTTAAGCCAACTGTATCTTCATCAGGCTTTTCTGCAACTCTTCCAGTTTTGTCCGGATGCTGCTGTCCACGACCCGGTCTCCGATCCGGATCACGATACCGCCGATCAGCCCGCAGTCTACCGTATAATGCATCTCCATCTGCTGATATCCGGTTGTCGCAAGCAGTTTATCAACAATCTGCTGCTTCTGCGCTTCTTTGAGCGGCTCTGCCGATGCCACATAAGCGACGCCGATCCCTTTCAGTTCCTTCACCTGATCCAGAAAATACCGCAGGATACTGTCCACTTCACCGTAACGGTCTTTTGTGATGATAAGGGAAAGAAATCCCAGCAGCTGTGCATCCAGCCTGCCCTCAAACACATGCTTCATCACCTGAAGTTTCTCTTCCTTTGCGATTTTGGGATGGTTCATCAGGTTGTTCAGTTCCTTGCTGTCGGCAAGGATTCCGCGCAGCACTGCGATCTCTTCCGCAAAGGAATCCACTTTATTTTCTTCTATGGCAAGTTCATACAATGCCTCTCCATAGGTTTTGGAAATCAGCTTAGCCATGTAGTATCACCTATTTCCTTTAATGTTTCTTCCAGCAGGCTATCCTGAATTGCCGTATTCATAGATGCGGCAACCACTTTGCCCGCCATAAGGGATGCGATAGAAACCATTTCCTTTTTCACATCATCCGCTGCTTTCTTCTTCTCAAGCTCAGCTTCCTGTGCCGCCCGCTCTCTGATTCTGACAGCTTCCTCTTTGGCATCCGCGATGATCTTAGCTTCATTCGCCAGCGCTTTCTTTCTGGCAGCGCTCAGTATTTCTTCGGCTTCCTTCTCCACATTCTGAAGTTTTGCCTCATACTCTTCCTTCAGACGCTGTGCCTCTTCCCGACTGTTCTTTGCGTCTCCCAGATCGTCCCGGATCTGTTCCTTACGCTTTTTGAGCATATCACGGATCGGATTGAACAGAAAATGAGAAGCCACCAGAAACAACGTAAATACCGCAATCATGCTCAGCAGTGCATCATGAAGGAGCTGTGGGGTCAGGTCAAATAAATATGAGTCCATGTCTGCCTCCTTTCATTTTTAAAGAGACTTTTTATGGCATCAGCGGTTTTACGAATAACAGAAGCATAGCAATCAACAGACCATAAAGACCTGTCGTCTCGGCAACGGCCTGACCCAGAAGCATCGTTGATGTAATGTCCGATTTTGCTCCCGGATTCCTGCCCACTGCTGCGGCAGCATGACCGGCTGCAATACCCTGGCCGACACCAGGTCCGATACCTGCGATAACCGCAAGACCTGCACCGATTGCAGAACATCCCAAAATAAAGTTTGTGTTGAATTCCATGTTTGTTTCCTCCTTAATATAATTGTCATAATTGACTGACATGTCAGACAGTGAAACCGCTATGCCCTTTACCCTTCTATAGCATCGTTTACATATGTCATGGTCAGCATACAGAAAACATATGTCTGAATGGCACCTGAAAACAGGTCAAAATATACATGCAGCGCCGCCGGCCAGATAATGGCAATTTTGGAAAGCAGTGCATACACAAGCGCCATCATGACCGTCCCCGAAAGGACGTTGGCAAAAAGACGCAGTGACAGGGAAACCGGCACCGCCAGATCTCCTATGATATTGATAGGTGCCCAGAATACCCAGGGCTCACACAATCCCTTTATGACACCGCTCACCTTCTGGTGCTTGAATTTGTTAAAATGAATGATGGCAAATGTCATCACACCCAGCGGAAAAGTCACACCATAGTCCGCTGTGGGCGGTCTCAGACCAAAGAGGCCCGAGATATTACTCAGGAATATGAAAATAAAAATCGTACCGATATAATTTGCAAACCCGGCGGCATTTCTGCCCATAACGCCTTCCACCATACCATCCAGTTTCTCGACGATCAGTTCAACGATATTCTGAAACCCACCCGGTACAAGAGATGCATGTTTCATCACCCTGTTTGCTGCGATACAAAAACCAATGATCACCAACAGTACGATGAGGGTGCATATATGCGTCGTCGTAATCCAGAATTCCTGCCCGAACAGCCGGTAGGAAAACACGCCATGAATCATAAAATCCACATCGGCTCCCTGAGCTAACAGTATCCCCTCTCCCATAGATTCACCTCCTTAATTTTAAAATCACTTTATGGGTAACCGGCTGTAAATACGCCGCTACTTTCAGTGTCATAATACCCAGAAAAGCCGCCAGCGGATTGGCTGCCCGCGTAAGCATCAACAGCCCCAGCACACCTGCCACCAGACCGTAACGAATCACTGCCTGTCGCCGCATGACCTTCTGTGCCCCGGCCTCTCCCAGTTCCAGTGCCAGATCCAGCGTCCTCCACATATGCCATACAAACACCATTGCAGCCGCCGCGCCGATCCAGAGCCCCAGACTGTAAGACAATCTGTCCTCCACAAACCATACGACAGTCACCTGCAGCAAAATGGATAGCACTGCGATCCCCGCATACAGTTCTCTTAACGTCTCAGGAATCCTGATCTGTCGCCTTTCCTTTTCTTTCATGAACGGCCTTCCCTTCTGCATCCCCATAAATCCTTCTTGCCAGCAGAAACACATTGCGAAACCCTGCCAGTGCCCCCACAAAGAAAAGAAGGACCATAAAAAAGGAAGTCCCCATTTTTCTATCTAAGAACAAGCCTGCAAAAAAACATAGAAAAATAGGGACAAGCATATTGATACCGAACTGACTGACCGCTATAAGCGCCTGATATACTGTCTTCTTCCGGTTTTTATCGTTTCTCCGTTTTTCCCTTATTTTCATGGCTCCCCCAGTAGAGATTATATCCAATATTTGTCTCCCTGTAAAGACAAACATCAAAAAAACTCGGATTTTCCATTGACTTTTAGATCCACTGCGTGTAGCATTTTACTTATACCGGACAATGCTTCCGGCTTCCGATTCCTGACAACCTGCCTGCGGAGAATGACTATGGAATATCCCTCACTTTACCGGAAACGGATCATCCCCAACGAATGTATCCTTTTGAAAGACGATAGCATCCTGTCCTGGGATCAGGACAGAATCGTAACCAAATGGAACGCTTTGAAACCCAAGAAGGATCTGCACCATGGCTATTCCTGCTATTTTCTGAAAGAAGGCTACAAAGTCAGTAAATTCTATTATGCAGACGGCTCTCTTCTTTATTATTATTGCGACATTATTACAAGCGAATATAAAAAGGCAGAGCACAAATTGATTGTAACCGATCTGCTGGCCGATGTGATCGTCTATCCGGATGGCTTTGTCAAAGTTGTGGATCTGGATGAAATGGTACCTGCCCTGGAGCAAGGCGGCATTTCTCTGGATGATCTGAAATCTGCACTGCTCTCCTGCAGCCGCCTGCTCACGAAGATCTATGCCGGCAGGCTGTGCGAACTCACGGCATACATAGAAGCATTTGAATAAACACCAGCCGGCAAAACTGCCGGCTTTTGTCTGCCCCTGACCGCTCAGTAAAAGATATGTCCGCCGATGGCGATGCCGGTCAGCCCCGGTATGGGAGTCCTAAAATAAACACAATTTCCCACATTACTCACCCCGCTCATCGCTTCGTCCGCTGCCTGATAGCATGCAGATGTCGCCCGCCCTTCGGCCAGCGCCAGTGCCAGTCTGCCGCTTCCTACCGGCGAGAACTGTTTGTTCTGATAGATCACTCCCACGACCGTATCCGGATATACCGAACTCAGGACCCGATTGATTACCACCGCTCCCACAGCCACTTTGCCTTCATAAGGCTCTCCACCAGCTTCACAGTAAATAAGCTGTGCCAGAAGTTCTCTGTCCCCTTCTGCAAAAGTCACTTCGGAAATATCTCGTTTGGCTGATTTGGCCGCCAGCCTGGACATGGCCTGCTCTTCGGCTAGCTGTTTCTGCAATGCCGCGATATTGGCATCCTGTTCTTTGACTTTTTCTTCATAGGCATGCGCCACTGTTTCCGCCTCAGAGATCTGATCTGCGTAGCCGGCTATATTATTGGCCGTTGTCTTTACCATCCCGGCCACTTTGTCCTGTTCCGCCTTTGTCTTTTCCCGCAGATCATCCAGTTCTTCTTTCCGGGCTACCAGCTTCTCTTTGGTTTCCTCGATCGTTGCCCTGGTTTCCTTATATTCTTCCAACATTCTATGATCATACTCGGAAATCTTTTCAATATATTCGCTTTTGTTCAGAAAATCACCCAGACCCTCGGCTGAGAACAGCATCTCCATACAGGCAGCGTCACCTCTCTCATAGATGAACTTAATCCTTTTTTTCATACAGTCATACTGCCATTCCACGGTTTCTTCCGCTTCCTGCAACGCAGCCTCCGTATCGGAGATTTCCTGAATTTTTTCCTCGATATCCGCTTCCAGTGCATCCAGGTTCTGACTGACTTCTTCCAGATTATCATTCAAGATCGACAACTGTCCCTGCAGGGAATTTCTGGCCCCCTGCATCCCCTGTATGTTTTCTTTTGTCTGTTCCAGCGCAGACTGCGTCTGCTTCTTCTCTTCTTTTGCCTTGTCCAGCTTTTCCTGGGTCGTGGTCGCGCGAACTGTCCCCGACGCACTGGCCACAAATATTGTCATGCAAAGTATGGCCGCAATCTGCCTGGCAGTCCCCTTCATATGCTTCACCCCTCCTGACATGCCGCGCCTGTCTCATACTGGCATGGCATGCCGGCCTCTTTTTACAACTTCAGACTGATCTCCCGTCCGGTGGGTCTGTACTGATAATATCTGACTCCCGCAGCATCCAGCATTTTCCGCGAAGCCATGCTGGACGGTGTATCGGCGTATTTGTCACTTTCATACACAATGGTCCGGATACCGGCCTGAATGATCGCTTTTGCACATTCATTGCAGGGAAACAAAGATACATACAGCTTGGCGCCGCTTAAACTCCCGCCCCGGTAGTTCAAAATCGCATTTAACTCACTGTGCGTCACAAACGCATACTTGGTATCCATCATATCCCCTTCCCGCTCCCACGGAAAGGTATCGTCCGAGCAGCCCCTGGGAAATCCGTTATACCCCATGGAAAGTATCTTATTATCCTCACTTACGATACATGCGCCCACTTGTGTATTGGGATCCTTGGAACGCATGCCGGACAGCTTGGATATGCCCATAAAATATTCATCCCAGGAAATATAGTCTTCTCTTTTCATGCTCTCACTCCGCTTATTTCGTACCGAAGATCCTGTCACCGGCATCTCCCAGACCAGGGACGATATAGCCATGATCATTGAGTTTCTCATCCAGCGCACCGATATACAGATCCACGTCCGGATGGTCCTTATGCATCCGTTCCACCCCTTCCGGCGCTGCTATGATGCACATAAAATGGATATGCCGGCACCCCCGTTCTTTGAGCAGCCTGATTGCTTCCGATGACGAACCACCCGTGGCCAGCATGGGATCTACCACAAAGATCTCACGCTCTGCACAATCCGGTGGTATCTTACAATAGTATTCCACCGGTTCAAGCGTCTGCGGGTCCCGGTACAGACCGATATGGCCGACCTTGGCCGTGGGAATCAGTTCCAAAATACCGTCCACCATCCCCAGTCCGGCCCGCAATATCGGTATCACTGCCAGTTTTTTGCCCTGCAGTTCCTTGACTGTGGCAGGACAGATCGGTGTCTCAATCTCTACATCCGCCACTTTCAGTTCCCTTGTAGCTTCATAGCAGATCAGCATGGCGATCTCACTGATCGTCTGTCGGAAATCCTTGGTACCCGTCTCTTTTCTTCTGATATTGCCGATCTTATGCTGAATCAGTGGATGATCCATAATTACTGTCTTTGCCATTTCCATCCCCCTATTCTTCAATCAGATCAATTCTCCTCTGATGCCGCTCTTCTCCGGAAAACTCTGTTTCCAGAAATGTCTTGACGATCTCCATCGCCAGATTGGTGCCGACAATTCCCGCGCCCAGCGCCAGTATATTGGCGTTATTATGCAGTCTTGTCAGCTTCGCAGTCGCTGAGTCCGCACACAGAGCACAGCGGATACCTGCTATTTTATTGGCGGTAATGGATATGCCGATACCCGTCGTACAGATGACGATACCTCTGTCACAAATGCCGTCAGCCACCGCTTTGGCCGCCGCTCTCCCATACACCGGATAGTCACAGGATTCCTTATTGTCACATCCGAAATCCTTATATGCATAACCTGCTTCCTCCAGATATTTTATGATTTCCTGCTTCAGATCAAATCCGCCGTGATCACTCCCTAATGCAATCATGTGTTTTCCCTCCTGTTTTTTATATTGTCTGCTGCCAGTATCCGATGTCCCGCTGCTTTCAGCAGGCGGTTCATCACCGCTGTACCCACTCCCGCGCCGGGAAAGGATTCCGAATAAATATAAGCAATTTCTTTGCTGTCAAAACACCGCAAAGCCGCATAAAGTTGTCTGGCTGCCGCCTCTGTATCGTCCCTTGCTCCCATCACTTCGATGTGATCGGCGTGATAGAACTGTCTTGTCTCCTTCGAGCAGATGATGCCTGTCCGCACCCCTGCCCGCATCTTTTCCTCCGCCAGCCTGCAGATGGTGTCCGTCACATCCTGCTCGCTTCCTGACACGATTGTCAGTTCTCCCTCCGGTGCATAATGGCGATATTTCATCCCTGGTGCCTTTGGCGCCTGTTCCGGCTCCCGACCGGTGAACAGCCTGTCCACATCCACCGGGCATCCCAGTACCTGTTGCAGCATTTCTCTGGTAATATAGCCGGGTCTTAGTATCATGGGCCTGTCCTCTGTCAGATCCACGATCGTGGATTCCAGACCGATACAGGCGGCGCCGCCATCCAGGATCAGGTCAATCCGGCCGGACAGATCTTCCCGTACATGCTCTGCCAGTGTAGGGCTTGGTTTTCCGGAAGTATTGGCGCTGGGCGCCGCCACGTAACCGCCCGCCGCTTTGATCAGAGCCAGCGCAATCTCATTGCGCGGCATACGGACCGCTACGGTAGAAAGCCCACCCGTGGTTTCCGCCGGCACTGCATCCGTCTTTTCCAATATCATCGTAAGAGGCCCCGGCCAGAAAGCCTTTGCCAGCATCTCCGCCTCCGGCGGAATCTTTTTCGCTATTTTCCCAATATCCTCCCACCGGCAGATATGAACGATCAGCGGATTGTCGGAAGGCCGCCCCTTGGCTGCATAAATCTTCCGCGAAGAGGCCCTTTGCAGCGCATCTCCGCCCAAACCATATACCGTCTCCGTGGGAAACGCCACCAGTCCGCCCTCTCTGATGATCTGTCCCGCCTTTTCTATCAACTTTTCATTGATACATGCTTCTGTCAGAGAAGCGAATCGTGTTTCTGCCATAAAAGCCCGCCTGTACGATTTTGCCTGTTATCATTTTTGCCCAAAAAACTGATCTCAATAGATAATTACACTTTTTTCAGTATAGCATAGTCTCGTATATGCGAAAAGGGGTATTTTTTACGACAAGCGTATGAATGGATCAGCTGTGAACATTTCATAAAGGCAGCAAAACAGCAACCGAAAAAGCAAAACCAACAAATAAACAGGAAAAAAGAGAAAATTTGCATAAACTTCACAATTAAGTTATGCTATACTTCCATTATTATAAAGCTGTTACAATCATAATCAATACAATATCCGTAAATTTCAGAACAAATATAACGCCAGACTCACATCAAAAGGAGAGGACAAATGATTATTGTCAATGAAAAGGAGCATGTATTTCATCTGCGCAACGAACGGATCAGTTACCTGCTTTATATTATGGAAAGCGGCCAGCCCGGACATCTGTATTTCGGTAAAGCTCTGCAACCGGGCGGCAGCTATCTGCATATGGTAGAAAAAGCGCACCGTCCCATGTCCACTTATATCAAAGAAGGAGATCTGTATACTTCCTATGAACATCTCCGGCAGGAATATCCCTGTTATGGCACTTCCGATTACCGCTACCCTGCCATGGAGATCCTGGGCAGAGACGGCAGCCGTATCTGCAAGCCTCAATATCAGGGCTACGCTGTCATACACGGGAAAAAGCCGCTGCCGGGACTGCCCGCCACTTATACCGAAGAAGAAGGCGAGGCTGACACACTGGAAATTTATATGAATGATCCCCTGCGAGATCTGGAGTTTATCCTTTCCTACACCATATTCCGTGATGTGGATGCGCTGGCCAGGAGTGTATCCTTTATCAACAGGGGAAACGAAGTGTTATTCCTAAATCGTGCCATGAGCCTGAGTCTGGATATGCCCGATATGGATTATCAGACCGTCCAGTTATCTGGTTCCTGGGCCAGAGAACGCGCTGTCCGGATCAGAGATCTGGAGCCGGGTATCACCGCCATCTGCAGTATGCGGGGAAACTCCTCCCATCAGCATAATCCCTTCCTTGCTCTGAAGCGCAAAAATACCAATGAGCAAAGCGGCGATGTGTTCGGCTTTTCACTCCTGTACAGCGGCAATTTCCTTGCCCAGGCGGAAGCAGACAACTATCAGGTGCTGCGTATCATGCTCGGTATCAATCCTTTTGGTTTTCAGTGGAAACTGGAGCCCGGCGAGACCTTTGTCACCCCGGAAGCCGTTATGGTATATTCTGCGGAAGGGCTAAACGGTATGAGCCGACAATTCCATCGTCTGTTCCGAAACAGGCTGGTACGTGGCTACTGGCGTGATCGGGAACGGCCTGTGCTCATCAATAACTGGGAGGCCACGCAGTTTGACTATACGCAGCAGGATCTGCTCCAATTTGCCGAAAAAGCAAAAGAATGTGGCATTGAACTGTTTGTGCTGGATGACGGCTGGTTCGGTGCCCGCAACGATGACCGCCGGGGACTTGGTGACTGGAGAGCCAACAGAGAAAAACTGCCGGAAGGGATCGAGGGACTTGCTCAGAAAATAGAAGCTCTGGGAATGAAATTCGGACTGTGGTTTGAGCCGGAAATGGTAAATAAGGACAGTGATTTATTCCGTGCGCATCCTGACTATATCATCCGCACGCCGGGACGCACTGCCTCCCATGGCAGAAATCAGTTTGTCCTGGATTTTTCCCGCAAAGAAGTGGTGGATGCCATATACAGGCAATTATATGAACTGTTGTCAAATGCAAGTATCAGTTATATCAAATGGGATATGAACCGTTCCATCAGCGAGTGCTATTCCGCCGCCTATCCCGCAGACCGCCAGGGCGAAATCTTCCACCGCTATATTCTTGGTGTTTATGATTTGCATGAACGCCTGATACGGGATTTTCCGCAGCTCCTGATCGAATCCTGCGCAAGCGGAGGTGGCAGGTTTGATGCCGGCATGCTTTACTATGCCCCTCAGGGATGGGTTTCCGATGATACCGATGCCATTGAGCGCACCAAAATCCAGTATGGAACCAGTTTTGTCTACCCGCTGAGCAGTATGGGAGCCCATGTTTCCGCCTGCCCCAACGAACAGATCGGCCGTACCACTTCTATAGCAACAAGGGGAAATGCCGCCCTCACAGGTGCCTTTGGCTATGAACTGGATCTGAATAAACTGTCTGAGGAAGAAATCCGGACTGTAAAAAAACAGGTCGCTTTTTATAAAGAAAACCGAAGTCTGCTGGCTCAAGGAGATTTCTACCGGCTACTCAGCCCCTTTGAAGGAAATTTTGCGGCATGGGAGATCTGCCAGCCGGACGGCAGCAGGGCACTCGTGACCGTGACCCGCATATTGAGTGAAGTCAACGGCCCCTACAGACGCCTGCCACTTCGCGGTCTCCTGCCGGACCAGAGTTATCACATCCAAAGTCCCCATCTGTCCTATGACGCTTATGGAGACGAACTGATGCAGTTTGGCCTGATGCTGGAAGACAGATCTGCCGGCCAGGTAACGGACGGTGGCGACACCTGCCATGATTTCTGCTCTCTTTTGTATGAAATCACAGCCATCCAGACAGTGTGATACATATCGGCAAATAAGAAGAATCCGGGCTAGCAAAACCCGGATTCTAGTTATTTGCTGTTTAATGTTTGCATGATGCCCATGAAAACAGCCCAGGCCACCTGCTCCTGATATGCATCATCACTCAGCTTTTCCGCCTCCTCTGTATTGGAAAGAAAGCCACATTCCACAATTATAATCGGTGAGGATGTCTTTTTGAGCAAATAATAGCTTCCATTGGCCTTTGCCTCCCTTTTGTTTTCCGGATTGAGGCGGTTTCTGAGACTTTTCTGCATAATCTCTGCCGCATTTTTACTGCCGTCACTTCCTTTATAGTAAAAAACCTGAGCGCCCATCACATATTCTTCCGGGTAGCTGTTTTGATGGATACTGACCGTCAGGATCGGCGCAGCTTCTTCAATCACGGCAATCCGCCGTTTCATATCCTGCACCTTTTTATTCTGTGCACCGGGATCGTACAGACCATTGCTATCTGTCCTGGTCATGACGACTTTAATCCCTTCCAGTTCCAGATACATCTTAACTTTCTGTGCAATCTGCAGATTAATGTCCTTTTCCAGCGCACCGTTGATACCCACTTTGCCAGGATCATCCCCTCCATGTCCGGCATCTATGACAATACATCTTTCCTGCTCTGCCCTGTCCCCCGAAACAAATACGGCAGTCTCCTTCACCGCCTTCCAGCCTGTGACCACCAGCATCACGGCCATGGCCACACAGACTGCCGTCTCCCCATGTCTGATCTTCTCTTTCCAATTTTTCATGCACTCAAAATCCTGATTTTTTAACTATCTTATGAAAAGCCGCATGAAAAAAGAATCCTGTCCTGCCAGATCAGCCATGCAGATACAAGTCAAAGACATTCCAGATGGAAGGTCTTTCCAGTCCCAGTTTCCAGGCTCCCACACCTGCGATATTATAGCTTGCCATACGGTTGAGTTTCACTTCAATGGACTGTTCATCTTCCAGCCATACCTGATAGAACATACCATCCTTTTCAAATTCCGCATAGTTCTGACATGTGCTCTCATCCCAGACCGCCGATACACCATTGTCGGCCAGAAACCGATCTGCCGCTTCCATGCCCACTGCGTCGCTTGTCACCTCACCGCCGCCGGACTTCCATACTCTTGTATAAAAAGGCACTGCATTGATTATCTTATCTGCCGGCACCTCTTCCAGTGTTTTCTGAATCCCTTTCTCAACGAAGTCTATGGATGCCACACTCCCGGCTTCAGAACTGCCTGACCAGTGTTCATCATAACCCATAATAATCACATAATCTGCCACCCGTCCCTGCTCTGCTCTGCCGTAATGTCCCGTATTTCCTACCGGAACATAATTATCAATAGAAAGCACAATACCATTGGCCCGGCAGGGAATCGACAATTCCCGGATAAACTGCACAAAATGTTCACCTGTCTCTTCACTGATCTGTTCAAAGTCAATATTAATGCCATCCATGCCGCAAGCCGCTGCCGCCTGCATCAATCCTTCTATCAGATGAGCCCGTTTCGTCGTCGAAGAGAGGACACTGTAAGAATCGACTTCCTTATTAAAGTTATCCACCAGCCCCCACACTTCCAGTCCCATCTGATGGGCCTGCGCCACATAGTCCACAGAAGCGATGCTGGTAAAGTTCCCTTCATTATCACTCAATGAAAACCATGTGGGAGAAATGGTGTTCAGTCCTTCCACGCCTGCCATCACATCCGGCAGATAGGCATTGGCCGCTTGTGTCGTCACCTGATGCCATGCCATACAGACGCGGCCGTTTCTTGCTATTCTGGTATATTCGGGTTCCTGATAATCCGTCACGGCAGTCATTGTTTCTTTATGAGTACCGCCCAGCCGCTTCTTCTCCACATATCCTATGATGGCGTCGGACTTCACTTTGACCCAGGTATCCATTTCTTCCAATACTACAACCTGACTTCCCTTTGGCATCTCCTTCAGGATCTCGCTTTTTACCCCTCCCTGATAACGGATCTGTGTGTCCTTGCTGATCTCTGCCAGATCCTGTTCTCCCCACTGTGTGTAAACCTGCATCCTGGCCGGCTCCGTAAAAGGTTCATAAGAAAAATTAGTAAACTTTTTAACATAATCTGCCGCGATGTAAAGAGTATCCCCTTCATATCTGGCTATGATAAAACCCGCATCCTGACCGGCCCCCTTCTCGATATACTCAGTGCTCCCTATTATGGTACATATCATATCATCCGGCGTGGTATAAATCAGCAGCTTCTCTCCTCTGTCTTCATAAAACCGTTCATTAAAGTATTTGTGTACCGTATCCAGCGCAAAATAATAGACGCCATCCAGCAAAAGTGCTTTATCCTCCAGGATCTCATCCTGAAGCACAATCGCGGTCTCATGATCTGCCTGCAGGTTAAAATATTCGTTCATATCTGCTGTTTCTTTGGAGTAGCTATATCGTTCTATCAGTTTCATTCCCAGACTGGTCACTGCAATCAACAAAATAAGGACGATTGCAATGAATGCAGGAATCAATTTCTTCATATCTGTCCAACTCCTTTCCAACCGTCCTCATTATAACAGACTATTCCGATACCGTCATTACCAATTTTGACGTTTTTTGTATTTTTGTGGGGAAGGGCATACTGTCAGCGTAAAGGCTCCCGTTTTTCTTTCCCTGTATAGATTTTTGATAGAGCTGTGATCCCTTCCACACGTTTTATCAGGTCAGCCGCACTCTGTCATATCGAAGTTCTGTCAGTCTGCCGTCCTGGTTTAACACATAATCCGGCATATAAACCGCCTCTTCATTGACGCAGTATGTCCATGCCAGTTCCGCGGCAGATACCCTCCTGCCTTCCAGATACAGATCGGCACCGCCCCTGGCGATCCCCTCCAGCCGTACCCGCATATCGTTCAGCTCCTTTTGCTGTCGCACATATCATCCCTCCTTTGTACCGTATTTGAAGATCCGGAGACCCGGAATGTCTGTGATATATTCTATTCCTGTGGATCTTCATGGAAATGATTGGTAAATATGGTACGAAAACAGTACAGAAGAGATGCGCGGACGTGTATTATGTCATAGAATAAATGAGATACTACGTTGTGAAAATCTGAATTATAACACAATATAACATTAAGAAATCATTAGGAAAATTCGGATGCCTTGTGCATGCAAAGGCTTGTAAGACTTCCCCTTTTACTTCTCAGGGGTTTCTGATGATGAAACTTTCCGTTTCAGGACTTAATGTAAGACGACATTGTTAATGTCTGTTGATTCGGTAAAATACCATGCCTCCTTCCAATACACAGAT
Source organism: uncultured bacterium (assembly GCA_947574055.1). Classification (GTDB taxonomy): domain Bacteria; phylum Bacillota; class Clostridia; order Lachnospirales; family Lachnospiraceae; genus VSOB01. Next base: position 18,147 of record CANPIC010000003.1, on the reverse strand, counting down.
TGTCCGAAAGCATCTCTGGGAATTATTATACCTGATATCATAGTCCCTGACAAGTATTTTTAAAATTTTTTAAAAATTTTGTGAATTAAAATGAGGCCTATTGACTAAAAGAATCATTACGTATAATATACTTTTAATAATAAACAATCCGACTGACAGATTCCTGTATTTTACAGTATTGATCAAAAGGATTTATTATTATAATATTTTCCAGTTGTAACTGCCAAGAAATATAATATAATGGAAACAAGGTGAAGGAACATGAAAATAGAAAAAATCAATGAACACCAAATCCGCTGTACCCTGACCAAAGCCGATCTGGTAGACAGAGAGTTAAAGATCAGTGAACTCGCTTATGGCACTGACAAAGCCAAAAGCCTGTTCCGTGACATGATGCAGCAGGCCGCTTTCGAATGTGGTTTCGAAGCGGAGAATACGCCGCTGATGATAGAAGCGATCCCACTGAACGCCGAATGTATCGTCCTGATCATTACGAAGGTTGACGACCCGGAAGAACTGGATACCCGTTTTTCCAAGTTTGCACCCTCCGTTCACGATTCGGATGAAGACAACAGCGACGAACCGGCTGAATCTTATCTGGAGGGCGCGGATGATGTCCTTGATTTGTTCCGCAAACTTCATGAAAATAAAATAAAAAATTCGCCGGAGCAGGAATCGGGACAAACTGCGGATATCCGCCCAGCTCTGTCCGTATCCACCGGAAACGAGACTGCTTCCCCGGTCCCTGATGTGGATCTGACCAAAGTATTTTCGTTTCCCCATCTGAGCGAATTGACCCGTTTGTCTCATGTCCTGAAAAATTATTACGACGGAGTCAATTCCCTGTACAGCAATAAAAGTACCGGTCGCTACTGTCTGCTCCTTACTAAGAGCGGCCATACACCGGAAGAATTTAACAAAGTTTGTAATATCGTATCCGAATATGGATTGCCGGAAAAATATTCAACCGGCACCGAAGCCTTTCTGGAAGAACACTGCGAATTATTTATCGCAGACAAAGCGCTTCAGTCACTGGCTTCCATATAAAATAAAGTAAGAATACACAGTTAAAATACAGACCTAAAAGAAGCGGTTGCCCTATGGCGCCGCTTCCTTTTGTCAAGTGCCAATGCACATTCTGTATTTGCTGTCCGCTAACCGGCCAGTCAGAGCGCACTGATCTGCCGCATCAATTCATCCACATCCAGACCATGAACCAGCGCCGCCTCTTCCAGCGTCTCGCCCTGTGCGGACGGACACCCCAGGCAATGCATGCCGGCCGCCATCAAAACAGGCGCAACACCCGCATTAGCCTGCAGGATCTCCCCTATTGTCATGTCTTTCGTAATTTCCGCCATTTTGTTACCTCCTGTATTTATACTATTTATGATATCTGCATCAGCTACAGCTTCGGCCTTGCCCGCAGTGCCCCGCTCAATTTCGCTTCGCTTCATTTGCTCTGCATACCTTTTCACCAGACTCGACACTACCTCGTCAGGTGTTCAGGCATCGCTCCCGGGCTTCGCCCTCTGAATCCGATGGTGGACAAACCCGACTGCCAGCAGCCGGCTTGTCCGCCTTCGGATTCGCACTGCTCATTGCCTCGTGAACATTATAATACTTTATCCTTGGGTTGGCAAGTTATCCACGAAATTCACAAAAATTTATAAAAATTTCATGGTTTTTGTGGGTTTGTATACAAAAAAATACATGGCGATTCTTGACGTTTCGGGGGTTTAGCACTTATAATAATTGCTATAAGGTTAACAACAGTCTTAACTAAAAAACGATAGGAGGCTATTTCAAAATGAGACCAGAATGGAAAGATTTTGTAGGCGGTAAGTGGGATTCAGAAGTGAATGTCCGTGACTTCATCCAGAAGAACTATACGCCGTATGAGGGGGATGAATCCTTCCTGGCAGATGCTACACAGAACACCAAAGATCTGTGGGCAGTAGTACTTGATTTGCAGAAGAAGGAGCGTGAAGCAGGCGGTGTCCTGGATATGGATACCAAAGTGGTTTCCACCATCACCTCCCATGGTCCGGGATATCTGGACAAGAGCAAAGAAACAATCGTCGGCTTCCAGACAGACAAACCGTTCAAGCGTTCCCTGCAGCCTTATGGTGGTATCAGAATGGCTGAGAAGGCATGCTCTGACAATGGTTATGAAGTTGATCCTGAAATCAGCGAGTTCTTCTCCACACACAGAAAGACACACAATGCCGGATGCTTTGATGCTTACAATGCAGAGATGAGAGCATGCCGTTCTTCCCATATTATCACAGGACTGCCGGATGCTTATGGCCGTGGCCGTATCATTGGCGACTACAGACGTGTAGCTCTTTATGGTATTGATTACCTGATCGAAGACAAACTGGCACAGAAAGATTCTACCGGACGCGTGATGACTGACGATGTAATCCGTCTCCGCGAAGAAATTTCCGAGCAGATAGTCGCTCTGAAGCTGATGAAAGAAATGGCTGCTTCCTATGGCTGCGACATTTCCAAACCTTCCACCAATGTACAGGAAGCAATTCAGGCAGTTTATTTTGGATATCTTTGTGCAGTAAAAGAGCAGAACGGTGCTGCAATGTCCCTTGGACGTACCTCCACCTTCCTTGACTGCTATGCACAGAGAGACTTAAAGAACGGTACATTTACCGAGGAACAGATTCAGGAATTTGTTGATCACTTCATCATGAAGCTGCGTCTGATCAAATTTGCACGTACTCCTGAATACAACCAGATTTTCGCAGGTGACCCGGTATGGGTAACAGAATCCCTTGCAGGTGTAGGTGTTGACGGACGTCATATGGCGACAAAGATGAGCTTCCGTTATCTGCATACACTGGAGAACCTTGGTGCCAGCCCTGAACCGAACCTGACAGTTCTCTGGTCTACAAGACTTCCTGAGAACTTCAAGAAATACTGTGCTAAGATTTCCATCACCACTTCTTCCATCCAGTATGAGAATGACGACCTGATGAGAGTTACTCATGGTGATGACTATGGTATCGCATGCTGCGTATCTTCCATGGTTATCGGTAAGGAAATGCAGTTCTTCGGCGCACGTGCAAACCTGGCAAAATGTCTGCTCTACGCACTGAACGGTGGTGTGGATGAAGTGACAAAGAAACAGGTTGGCCCCAAATATCGTCCTGTAGCAGGCGATGTTCTGGATTATGATGATGTTTACAGCAAATTCATTGATATGATGGAATGGCAGGCAGACGTATATGTAAATACGCTGAACATCATCCACTATATGCATGACAAATACTGCTATGAAAGAGCAGAAATGGCTCTCCATGACAGAGATGTAAAACGTTATTTTGCAACAGGTGTGGCAGGTCTTTCCATCGTTGCTGACTCTCTGTCCGCAATTAAATATGCAAAAGTTGAAGTGGTTCGCGATGAAGATGGCGTGATCGTTGACTTCAAGACCACCGGCGAATTCCCGAAATATGGTAACGATGATGATCGCGTTGACAGCATTGCGCAGGATATCGTACACAAGTTCATGACGGCAATCAGAAGACATCATACTTACAGAAACGGTGTGCCTACAACCTCCATCCTTACCATCACTTCCAATGTAACTTATGGTAAGGCAACCGGTAACACACCTGACGGTCGTAAGAAAGGACAGCCTTTCGCACCTGGTGCTAACCCGATGCATGGACGTGATACCCATGGTGCCGTAGCATCTCTGTCTTCTGTATCCAAACTGCCGTTCAAAGATGCACAGGATGGTATTTCCAATACCTTCACCATCATTCCTGGTGCTCTTGGCAAAGAAGATCAGGTATTTGCAGGTGATATCGAACTTGATCTGAACAACTAATTGACAGATCTATAACGTCTTTTAAACAGGTCAGCACACGTCTTGTGTGCTCCCTGTTTGGAAAGTACAGAAAATGATTCAGGAATGGTGAATGCAATGGATGATAAAAAAGTGGAAGATCTTGTAAAAATGCTGGATTCCGGTATGGCAATGGGGGTGGGCCACATCAATGTGGACACCGATCTCACAGGCGAAGAAACCGCCACAGTCCAGACAATGGGATGTACGGACTGTTCCCGCACCCCGTTGGCATGCAGTGTACCTACCCTGCATCAGGGTCTTGATGATTACGAGTAATACAACTATTAAAGGAGGAATTTCCCATGGCAACAAATGCTGCACAGGTTGACAATTTAGTAGCTTTACTGGATGGCTATGCAACAAAAGGCGGTCATCATCTCAATGTAAACGTATTGAACAGAGATATGTTACTGGATGCACAGAAACATCCTGAGAACTATCCGCAGTTAACAATCCGCGTGTCCGGCTATGCGGTTAACTTCATCAAATTAACACCGGAACAGCAGGCAGACGTTATCTCCCGTACCTTCCATGAGAGCATCTGACAGTCTGATCCCGGGATAAAAGAAACGGTAACAAACCGGTCCTGAAAAGTACAAAGGCGCTGAGACAGCCCAGACAGGTTGTTGCAGCGCCTCTGCTTTCTGTTTCCGGATTTCATACTTTTTATCTTACAGAAAGGCAGTTGAACCCATGAGCGGCAGAATTCATTCTCTGGAATCCTTTGGCACCGTAGATGGTCCCGGTGTACGTTTTGTAGTATTTGTGCAGGGATGTCCCATGCGCTGCGCCTATTGCCACAATCCTGACACCTGGGAGATGCAGGCCGGTACTGTCATGGAGGCCGGCGAGATCATAGAACAATATGAAAGAAATGTCAGCTTTTACAAAGGCGGCGGTATTACCGTCACCGGCGGCGAGCCTCTGATGCAGATTGATTTTCTCATAGAACTGTTTACACTGGCGAAGGAAAAAAATATCCACACCTGTATAGACTCATCCGGCATTGCTTTCCACCCGGATAACGATATCTGGATGAATAAGCTGGATAAACTGCTCACGCTTACCGACCTTATTATGCTGGATATCAAGCACATAGATCCGGAAAAACACAAAGAACTGACAGCTCAGCCCAATGATAAGATCCTCGCTTTTGCCGAATATCTTTCTCAGAAAGGTATCGCTATCTGGATTCGCCATGTGGTTGTCCCCGGTATTACCGATGATGACAAATATCTGTATCAACTGGGACACTTTATCGGCGGATTAAAGACTCTGAAAGCGTTGGATGTGCTGCCATATCACACGATGGGCAAAGTAAAATATGAGAAACTGGGAATCCCCTACAAACTGGAAGGCGTGGAACCCATGGACAAAAACAAAGTCATAGAAAAAAAGCAGGTCATACTGGAGGGAATCAAGGCACGACGCGCAGAGGATATGGCCCCCTGACATATATCACAGTGCAGCCAGGACATTCCTGCATTTTCTACTTGTATTCGGCATACATTTGTATTAAAATAAATTTGGCAGTTGATTGACAATCTATCAACAAGAAATCAGATTTTAAGGAGGATATGAATTATGGCATATGTAATCAGTGATGCTTGTGTAAGTTGCGGCGCATGCGAAGGCCAGTGCCCGGTAGGTGCTATCAGCATGGGAGATACACAGTTCCAGATCGATCCCGATAAGTGTATCAGTTGCGGTTCCTGCGCAGGCGCATGCCCTACAGGTTCCATTTCTGAAGAGTAAGCACGGCAAGCGAATGATCCATTCTGGTAAAAAAGATACAAAAGCACTCAGAAAAATGAGTGCTTTTTTCTTTTTTCTTTCTTGACGGCTTTTTCCCGGATCAATTCATCAATCTTGCGAAAATGTTCTTCTTCTCTCTTGATTCTCTCATTCTCTCTTACTTCTTCCCTTTCCTCCTGAAGCCGGAACTGATAATCAAGTTCCTTCAACATACTCTCTCTGATCTGTTCGCAAAATATCTGATTTTCCTCTCTGACCGCATCTGCAATCATCGTCCTGAGCAGCATTTGCAGCCGGTGTGCCTTTTCTTCCGTCCCCAATGTCTCTTCTTTTCTGTTCAGGGAATATTCTGTATCAGACAAATCAGGAGAACCGCCCTCTAAAAGAGCCGTTGATGCCTTTCCAGTGGCAGGGCCAGGTTCCCTGCCCGTTTGCTCTTCTATCGCTCTCGTTTCCTCCGCCCCCTCCATCTCCTGTTTCAGCGCCTTTCTGATCGCTTTCAGCTGAAATCCCTGTTCTTTCATGGTTTTGACCCGTTTCAGTCTGTTCACATCATCTGGTGTGTAATAACGATGTCCCAGCTTATTGCGCTTAATGGGGAGTTCCAGTTCATCTTCCCAGTAACGAAGCACATGACTTTCCACCTCCACCTGTTTTGCCGCATCTGATATCATGTACATTTTTTGTTCCATACCTTCTCCTCCTGTCAATTCGATTGCAATACTTGTTTTCTTATGATCCGAGTATACTATCGCAGACTGTCATTCTGCGCGTTCCTTTCTCCAAAATGCCTGCAGACAGGCATGTCCGAAGCCGATTTATTTCCCAAAAACAGACAAAGAGAACCGGCCAACTCAGCCTGTTCTCTTTCGTATCAAGGTATCTCTATTTCTGTATATTTGCAAACTTTGTATAATCCGGAAGCCATGCCAGATTAATCGTCCCAATAGGCCCATTCCTCTGCTTGGCAATGATAACTTCTGCCACGCCTTTGAGTTCGGTATCCTTATTATAATAATCATCACGATAGATAAACATTACCACATCCGCATCCTGCTCAATAGCACCAGATTCCCGCAAATCAGAAAGCATCGGTCTGTGATCCGGTCTCTGCTCTACCGCACGGCTGAGCTGAGACAACGCCAGCACCGGCACATTCAGTTCTCTTGCAAGTGCTTTCAGAGAGCGTGAAATATCAGATATTTCCTGCTGTCTGGAATCTGTACGTCCGCTGCCGGACATAAGCTGCAGATAATCAATGATAATCATTTTTAAACCATGCTCTAACTTATATTTCCTGCATTTGGAACGCAGTTCAGAAATACTGATGCCTGGCGTATCATCAATGATTAACTGCGATTTTCCGATAATACCCGCGCTTTCAATCAATTTTTCCCATTCCGTATCACTCAGATTTCCGGTTCGTATATGCTGGGAATCCACTTTTGATTCCAGAGAGAACAATCGGTTCACCAACTGCTCCTTAGACATTTCCAGACTGAATATCGCTACGGTTTCATTTTGCTTAAAAGCCACATATTGCGCTATGTTTAATACAAACGCTGTTTTGCCCATAGATGGTCTGGCTGCCAGCAAGATCAGGTCAGAAGGCTGCATTCCTGCCGTTCTGTAATCCAGATCAATAAAACCCGTGGGAATCCCTGTTACCACCCCTTTGTTTCTGGATGCTGCTTCAATCCGGTTCATGGCATTCATCACAACTTCCCGGATAGGCACATAGTCGCCACTGTTTCTCTTCTGCAGCAGATCAAACATCCTCTTCTCGGTGTCTTCCAGTATGTATTCCAGGCTTTCTTTTCCTGCATAGCAGGTATTGGCGATCTCCTCATTTAATCGGATCAGCCTGCGCAATGTCGCTTTTTCTGCAACGATATCGGCATAATATCTGATATTGGCTGATGTGGGTACGGCTTCTATCATATCTTTGATAAATTCCAGAGAACTGATCTCAGGCGGCACATCCTTTTCTTTCAGTCTGTTCTGTAAAGTAATCAGATCTACCGGTTTCCCTTCATCATTCAGTTCCACCATCGCTTCAAATACAACGCCATACTGCTTTCCGTAGAAGTCCTCTCCCCGTATAATCCCTGAAGCCACGACAATCGCTTCCCGGTCCATCAGCATAGAGCCGATCACTGACTGCTCCGCCTCCACACTGTGAGGCAACACTCTTTTTAGCAGCGCTTCTTCCATTTCAGCCATAAGACTGACTCCCTCTATTTGTCTTCCTGTACTTTAACTCTCAGTTTTCCACTCACCTTCGGATGCAGTTTTACGGTCACTTCAAAAATGCCAAAACTTTTAATGGCTTCTGCCATCTGAATCTTTTTCTTATCAATTTCCATCCCACACTGCGTCTTTGCCGCCTGGGCGATTTCTTTGGAAGATACAGAACCAAAAACTCTGCCACCCTCACCGGCTTTCATCTGAACTATGACTTCTTTTGTTTCCAGTTCCTTTGCAAATTCTTTGGCCGCCTCTAACTGCTCTTTGGCAATCTTCTCTTCATTTGCTTTTTGCAGCTTCAGATCATTCATATGCTGCGCATTTGCTTCCACACCCAGCTTTTTGGGCAGAATAAAATTTCTCGCATAGCCGTCGCTGGCTTCCACGATCTCTCCCTTTTTGCCAAGGCTTTTCACATCTTGTAACAGTATTATTTTCATGACAAATCACCCTCTTCTATCATAGTATCCAATGTACGTTTCATAACCCTTACTGCTTCCTCTATGGAAACGTCCTCCATCTGAGCGCCTGCAATATTCATATGACCGCCGCCGCCCAGCCGCTCCATGATCACCTGCACATTTACTTCATCAATGGAACGGGCACTGAAATAAATCTTTCCCTGATATTCTGTCATCACAAAGCTGGCTTTAATACCTTTGATGTTCAGCAGTTCATTGGCCGCCTGTGCCCCCAGGACGGTGGGGCTCATAACACCTTCGCTGGAACAGACAGAGATGGCAAAATTCCCCCGGTATATCTCCGCCTGACTGACTGCATCCGCTTTGGTCTTATATTCCAGCGCATCTTCCCGGAACAATTTCCGTACTTTTGTTACATCAGCACCATTTCGCCTGAGATAGGCCGCTGCTTCAAAGGTCCGTACCCCTGTCTTGGCTGTGAAATTATTGGTATCAACAATAATCCCCGCATACATACAGTTTGCTTCTTCCAGCCGAAGGCGTATCCCCTCTTTTATATATTGCAGGATTTCCGTTACCATCTCACATGCCGATGAAGCATACGGCTCCACATAGGATAATGTTGCATTTTCAATGGTCTCGGAGCCCTGCCGATGATGATCCAGTACCACAATGGATTTGCACGTATGGAGTAGTTCCGGACATTCCGTAATGCTTGGTTTGTTCACATCTACTACCACCAATACGGTATTATTATTTCCGGCCGCTTCCACCGCCTCCGCACTGTTAATCAACATATCTTCTTCATATTCAGAATTGTTCTGAAACATATCATATAAAGGCCGGACTGAAGTCGTCACATCATTGATAACAATATGTGCCTTCCTCTCCAGAGATTTCGCAATACGATAGATGCCGATCGCCGCCCCAAAGCTGTCCATATCTGCCAGTCGGTGCCCCATGACCAGTACCTTATCCTTAGAAGAAATTATCTCATTCAGCGCATGCGCCTTGACCCTGGCCTTGACTCTGGTATTTTTCTCTACCTGCTGGCTCTTCCCTCCATAATATGTGATAGAACTTGATGTCTTAACGACAGCCTGATCCCCGCCCCGTCCCAGCGCCAGATCAATAGCGGTTCTGGAAAATTCATAGTTCTGTGTATAACTCAGCCCATCCAGTCCCACACCGATACTCAACGTCACTGCCATTTCATTACCGATGTTCACTGTCTTAACATCATCCAGAAGGTCGAATTTACTTTCTTCCAGTTGAAGCACTGATTCTTTACGCAAGATAACCAGATATTTATCTTTTTCTATCTTTTTGGCAATACCGTCAAGAGAGGCAATATATTTATTTATCTTTCTGTCAATCAGGGCAATCAGGAGAGAACGGCGCACTTCTTCCACACTCTCCAATGACTCTTCATAATTATCCAGGTAGATCATCCCTACTGCCAGGGACTGATTATCATTTTCCCGCAGTGCAATCTTCAGTGCCGTTTCATCATACAGATACAACGCAATCAAATACCCTTTATAATTGGGTTCCTGAAAAATCTCACTGTTGGCAGCCATATCCTTCAGGGAGATTCGTTTCATCTTTGCCGAAAACTCACATTCTTCAAATTCCAGGTCCAGTTCCGCCTCTTCCTCTTCCTCAGGGAACTTGTCCTTCGTCAGTTCCGGAAAAATTGATGAAATAGATCTGAAATAGCCTTTTTCTTTATGTATAACTGCTTCAAATGCCTTATTGCTCCAGATTACCTTACCCGCTTCATCCAAAAGCGCATAAGGGATCGCCATTTCCCGTAAAAGTCTTTTCTGAATCTGCCCATACTGGGTCGCAAAACTGATCAGTTCATTCATAATGACAGGTTTATTGTAAAACATCATCATAAAGACTACGATAAAATAGACCAGCAGTGCACCTGTCAGCAACAGCCCCGACCGATAGTCCATCAGATAGATGACAAGATTCACAAGAGCCAGCAGAATCCCCATAATAATGGAACCCTGCAGATAGGATCGCAGTCTCCCTTTTATCTTAATCCTTTTCTTCATGTCCTTACCTCCGGACACTATGTCCGTTCTATATGATATTCATTCTGTATTCATAACTTTGTTTCATCAAACAGGAACATACAAAGTCCCTGTCAAATCTCATTCTCACTCTGCTGTCCTTTATTATAGCATTTTTCTTCCCCAAATGCTATAAGATTATATCGTCAAATATACGGCTATTTTGTATAAAAATGTCAGTATGTGTAATTTTTATGAAGTTTCAGCCGAACTTTTTCCCGCATAAAAAAAGACCTGCTGTTGCGTGGACAGCTGGTCTTTTTTATGATTATGGTCAAATCACGGCAACCAATGTCCCGGGCTTTGACCAGTGCGCTCATTTATTCCGCAACATAAGGCATCAGCGCAATATGTCTTGCTCTCTTGATGGCTACCGTAAGTGCTCTCTGATGCTTTGCACAATTACCGGTAATGCGGCGGGGAAGGATCTTTCCTCTCTCAGATACATATCTTTTCAATTTATTTGTATCCTTGTAATCTATCACATTATCTTTGCCGCAAAATACACAGACTTTTTTTCTTCTGCGCATTCCGCCTCTCCGCTTCATCGGTCCATCTGATTTATCCGCTTTATTAAAAGCCATGATGCATACCTCCTGTCTCACGTTCCTGCTCCGCGTAAATATATCAACCTGTACGGACGCTTAATTAAAAGGCAGTTCCTCATCAATGCCGTCCGGGATATTCATAAAACCATCCCCAATGGAAGCCGGTTCCGGTCTGCTGACAGGTGCACTATAACTGCCTTCCTGTCCTGGATTCGCATTCTTGCTCTCCGCAAACTCATGATCCTCCACTACCACATCAGTCGTATATACTTTTACGCCGTCTTTGTTGGTATAACTGCCTGTCTGGATACGACCCGTCACAAGCATTTTGATTCCTTTACGCAAATATTTCTCAGCAAACTCCGCCTGGCGGCCGAATGCAACACAGCCGATAAAATCGGCACTGTTCTCATCCCCGTTCCGGTTAAAGCGGCGGTCAACGGCCAGTGTATACCTTGCAACTGCCGTAGCGCTTTCGCCCTGAGAATACCGGACTTCCGGATCTCTCGTCAATCTGCCCATAAGAATCACTCTATTCATATAGTCCCTACTTTCTTTATGCCTCGTCCTGTCTAACGCATAAATATCTGATCACATTGTCCATAATACGAATACGGGATTCGATTTCTCCCGGGACAGTAGAATCAGCATCGAACTGAATGAAATAGTAGAACGCTTCCCTCATTTTCTGAATCTCGTAAGCAAGCCTCTTCTTGCCCCACTCGTCAACATTGGTAATCGTTCCACCGAATCTTTCGATCAGCGCCTTGCATTTGTCCACAACGGCAGCTCTTTCATCATCTTCGATCTTAGCATTGACAATCACGGCTAATTCATACTTGTTCATGCTTTACCTCCTTCTGGTCTCTGGCCCCTTTCCTGCAAAAGGAGCAAGGAATAAAATATATCACAGGGAGATATAATACCATAAAACCCCAGAAAAATCAAGAGTGTTTGCGAAGTTCTCTCGTGTTTTTTTCCACCATCTTCCGTGGCACCATAACCTGGTGCCCGCATCCCAGACATTTTAGCCGAAAGTCAGCCCCCACACGCAAAATCTCCCACTCCTTTGCCCCACAGGGATGCTGCTTTTTCAACTTTATGATATCCCCTTCCTGAAACACAAACTGCATGATCCAACCTCACAAAATTTCTACTCAATTCCGGAAAAAATCTCTCCGATGCTTCCCTGGATGACCAAATCTGCCATATTGTCTCTGGGTGTTGCGGATTTATTGACAAGAATAAGTTTATTGCCCTTATAATAATCAAGAAGCCCTGCAGCCGGATAAACCGCGAGAGAAGTACCGCCGACAATCAGTACATCCGCATTTCTGATACAGTTAACAGACTCCGCAATCGTCTCCTGGTCCAGTCCTTCTTCGTACAGCACAACGTCCGGTTTAATCACACCACCGCACTCGCACCGGGGCACTCCTTCGACCTGCAAAATATATTTTGCATCATAGAACTTACGACAATGCTCACAATAGTTTCGGTGTACACTTCCGTGAAGTTCCAACACCTTTATGCTACCTGCTGCCTGATGCAGACCATCAATATTCTGTGTAATCACCGCCTTCAGGCGCCCTTCCTGCTCCCACTGCGCAAGTTTCCTGTGCGCCGCATTTGGTTGCGCCGTCAGACACAGCATCTTATCTCTGTAAAAACGGTAAAATTCTTCTGTATGACTGCGATAAAAGGTATGACTCAAAATAGTCTCCGGCGGATAATCATACTTCTGATTATACAGACCATCCACACTCCTGAAATCCGGAATACCACTTTCCGTGGAAACCCCCGCACCGCCAAAAAATACTATATTTTCCGTCTCTGCCATAATTCTCCGGAATTGTTCCATTCCTTCCATATCTTCTCTCTTTCCGCCGTCCGTCTGCTCCCCGGCCCGCTTGTGTGAATCCTTATTTACTGGAAACAGATTGCGCACCTCTTCCCATACTTTACGTGTACCCCAGCCTGCCGTTCCTATATGGCAGTGCCCAGTCAGCCATCGCATTACTGCGCGGGATTACTCTTCTTTTTGGGAATCGAGAAATCAGGATGTTCTCCCAGCCATGTATTTTGCGGCATATTATTAATCACCGACATATCTTCCCATGACAGTTCAAAATCAAAAATATCCTGATTCTGTTTCATCCTTTCCATGGAAGAAGATTTAACCAGTGGTATGATTCCTTTTTGCAGCAAAAACCGCAGACAGATCTGTGCCACTGATTTCCCGTATTTCTCTGCAAATAATTTCAGCACAGGATGTTCCAGCATCGCACTCCTTCCAAGAGGACTCCACGCCTGCACACGAATATCATTTTCACTGCAGTATCTGACTGCTGCTTCTTGTGTATAACCCGGATGAATTTCCAACTGATCCACCACGGGTTTCACATGGCAGTGCTTCAATATAGGATCCACATGATGAGGCAGGAAGTTGCTCAGGCCAATCCCTCTTATTTTACCGCTCTCATATAACTCTTCCAATGCCCGCCAGGTATCGAGATTTTTTTCCTTCCAGTCCGTATCCCCTTCTCCGCCTCTTGGCCAGTGAATCAGATACAGGTCCAGATAGTCCATCTGCAGCCTTTCCAGGGAACGTTCAAATGCTGCCTTCGACTCCTGATATCCCCTTTCATCAATCCACAACTTGGATACAATAAAAAAATCTTTTCTGGGAATGCCACTCTCCCGGATCGCCTGCCCCAGAACCCGTTCGGTCTCATAGAGTGATGCCGTATCAAAATAACGATACCCGGCCTCAATGGCAGTGCGATTAATCGCCAGATTATCCCCGCCTTTTGCATTGTATGTGCCAAACCCCATGCAGGGAATCCGGACACCATTGGACAACGTGTAGCAATCATTTGGTGATTTCATAACTTGGAACCATCCTTTCTCTTTAAATCGCAAATTCCATATACAGTTCTTTACAATACCCTTCATCTGTTGCCGCTCTGACTATGTCGTCCGCGCGACCTCTTTCTGCCAGCAGCCTGTTCAACATCTTGATCCGATTCAACTCTGTTTTTAATGTATCACGCTCCGTATGTAATGTATTACACTCTGTATGCAATGTTTCACACTCTGTATGCAATGTTTCACACTCTGTATGCAATGTTTCACACTCTGTATGCAATGTTTCACATTCCGTATGCAGTACAAGCCGTTCCGCATTTAGTGTATCACATGCCGTGCTTAGTGTATCACGCTCAGATCGCAGGATATCCGCCTCTTTATTGAGTGTATTCAATTCATCCTGCATCTCATCAATCATAAGCTGTACAGTGTTTCTGTCAAGTATTCTGAGTTCTTCTGAAAATATGCCCATAATTCCCTCCATATTACGACACATCCGGTAAATGTCTTCATACATAAATTTGAATTCCGGATATGTGCCGATCAACTCCACGATCCGCTGAGGGCTGTCCTCACTGAAAAATGTAAGCCATGCATCCAGTCTGCTTTTTATAGGTTTATTGTACCGGTTCTTTTTAAAGATATCAAGCGATATAAAAATGTATTTCTGCAACAATTCCAGTTGCAGTCCACTGTCAGATCCCTGTTCAAAAGTATGAATATAGGTGTCGGGAAACTGATTGAAGGACACCGGACTTTTCTCAAATAATACAACTGTATATACATTCCGTATATCTTCGTAGCTAAAGCCTTTCTTTTTGGCGCTTCTGACCCTTTTATACTGCCGCAGCAGCATATCCGCAGAATAACAGGCGCAACGCTCTCCCGGAAACTTATAGCCGATCTTTTGTATTTCCACATTGGCAATGCTGCCATCCTCCAGTTCTACTACAATGTCCGTCACCACCAGTGTACTTTCATCGGCAATCCTCGTGGTATCATTCGGCAGGGCACATAGTATCCTTACCTGCTTCTTTATAAGAAGAGACAGCAGATCCTCCAGCCGTTCCGGTGTACTCTCCGGGTTCAATATCTCTTTACTGAAAGAGTCATACAGAATTTTGACACCTCTCACGCCGGAACAGAAGTCAAGAAACTCCTCCCTCTGCTGCGGTGACCAGCTGTAAAATTGTCCTGAAAGTTCTCTGCTGTCTGTGATCTTTGCCAGTATTTCCTCTTTTGTACGGATCATGGGAAAATATTGCTGTAAGCGATTTGTCATAATGACCTCCTTGATATGCCAGAAATGATGTGAACAGTTCACTGAGATGGGCCGGAATATCTACCGACATTCGAAATACCGTCAGAAATACGGTATCAAGATTTGTTATTAAGTAAACAGCATTATAGCATGTTTTATTGCCTGGTACAAGTAAAATTTCCCTGCTGGCATATTTCGTTCTCGCAGTTGGCATCCTGATTGCAAATCATACGCAGCAGATGACGGCGGAGCCGCTGTATGCACAAAATTACTTTCTCCGCCAAGTATTTCCTGTATCTTTGTCACCCCGCAAAAACCTCTGCGATCACAGGCAGCCAGCCGGAGATCAGATCTGCAAGGTAATTGTTTTGAAACAGCCACGTCAACAGGCGGTTCTCCCGGATACTTTCCAGAATATAGCTGCTGATGCCTCCAAATTCAAATGCCACAGCCACTATAAAAACCGCCCAGACCAGAAGAACCGCCTCCAGAGCCCCCACCGCAAGGCCCAGCAGATGATTCACACCACGCAGCACCGGGATAGAAGATATGAGTTTCAGAGAAGATAAGATAAAATCCGTTATCCTGTAAATCAGTATGGCAATCGTCATACAGACAATTCCCAGTATGGTCCGCAGCGTCAGATGGTCCATATACCCTGTAGCCGCCACGACAAACATACCTATGGCCACAAGTGCCAGTATCAGGGCAATCACCTTGCTTAATTCTTCCACCATGCCCCGTTTGTAGCCTTTCATAGCTCCGCCCACCAGCAACATAAGTACCACAAAAAAAACTACATTCATATCCTGTGTACCCCTCATCCTCTTCCTGCAAAATTATTGTAAAAGCCTCCGCGTCAAAGCAAGGCTGCGTCTCTGCCCACTCCTGCAGTTCAAACCATATCCCGCTATTTTAATGCAATGGTATCTATTGATTCCGGTGTGACCATCACAAACTCATAGGATTTATCTGTCGGTATCAGAAGAAGTGCCTGGGAATTAAAGTTTCCGCTGAAATTGTCCATCCCGCCAATGGTATGTACCACACATTCCTGTTCGTTATATAGAATCACTTTGTCTTTACAAAACAAAATATCCGAAAACTGCATATCCGCCATCACCGTATCTTCCAGTTTTCCATTGTCATTATAAATATCCACTTTATAAAGCGCCTGGCCTGTTACATCATTATAAACCAGTGCCACGTAGCCGTCTCCATCATAAACCCCTATCATCTGGCTGTCCAGTAAAATATCTGCAATGCTGACCGGTTTCTGGTCTCCCTCAAAAAAAACAAGCCGGTTATCTGCGACGGCGACAGCCTTTTCATTGTCCAGAAACTTAACCAGAGGAACTACCGTATCCATATAATCATAACTGCTGACAAAATTGTCAATCTCATTCTGACCTACCGGTCCAAAATTATAGAATGCCACACTGGAACGCATCATGCCGTTATCCATATACAGATACGATACGCCTACAAGACAGCCGTTATCGGAAATGGTAATGCTGACCGGATAACCGCTGTCTTTCATCGTTGTCTTGAAATAGACCAGTGTATTGCCGGAAGAATCAAACAGATAGATCCACGTGATATCCGCCGTATCATCCAGCACTGCCGCCACCACTCCATTGGCAGAAACGGCAAAATTACGGAGCGGCATCTTCGTATCAATCTCTCCGATGATCTTTCCCGTATCCATGAGATAAATAGTCCTGCCATTATAATTTCCAATAGCCATCACGTTCTGGCTCACGGCAAGGATCGGATTCTCAATTTCAAATGTCTGATTCCATAGTACCTCTCCCTTTCGGTTGATACAATTCGCACCATCGCTGCCATAAATCAGAATATTTTCTCCAAATGCCCTGATCGTGGCATTGGAAATACTTTCCCTGGGCACGGACGATGTCACCTGGTATTCGCCAAATACCCTGTTCTTCATCTGGATCACCACTACCGCTGCCGCTGCCGCAATCACAGCTATGATCAGAACCGTCCGGTACAAAACAGTCAGCCGGTGCCGGAATATCTTCTTCCCCAGGCTCTCTTCCTGATTCTTCTCTTTTCTTTTTATGTAATCTTTAAAACTCGCCATATGGGCTCCTCTGTATGCAGTCCGATCCGGCTGCCGACAGCCACCGGGTCAGTATGTCCCCTCAGTATAACACATTTCATTCCTCTGGTAAATTTTTTTGTTCCTCCATACTGCTCTCCAGATAGGTGACGGTCTCCTCCAGTTGCTTCATCTTATCATACTGATTTAACGTCGTTACCGCTATAATGCAACAGATGATTAAAATACACAGACTTACCATGTTTAGTACCTGTACAGCTGCCATCGGCGCCGGACGTCTGGGATTTAATTTCTGTCCTTTGGCGCGGGCGTCAGCCTTTTTCCCTGTAAGTTCTTTTTTCCCACCCCCGTCTATCACATCCAGTCCGTTTTGCTCCATCCTGCGGCGATGCAGCAAATAATCTTCCATCGCTTCATTTTTTTCAAAGAAAAGATAGTATCCTTTGATACCGCTCAAATCCTGCTCGCACATATGTGCCAATATCTCCAGAATCTCTTTTTCCCCTTCCTCCATATAATACCAGCCGATTCCTTTCATTGCCGGAAAGTACTGCCTGCCGATTGTCCGAAAATAAAACTCGTCCATCTTTTTCATCCCCTCACCGGATGTTCTGTGCGCGGCAGCACCTTTGATCAGATAGTGCCTCACTCCCTTTTTTTCAAATCCGTCTCCAAAAAATACTATCATATGAGGTCCTTTCGATTGTTTCATCATTTCCTGCAAAAAGGATACCACATATTCCTCTACCAATACTTTCCTGCCTTCTTCCGCCTCTCCCACCAGGCAGATGCTTTTTGGTAATTTCGCCTCCATATGACCCCTCCTTGTCCAAAAGCTGTTACGATCCTGCCGTCCGACCTGTGGATCCGATCCCATGCCTGTCCAGCTTTATTATACGTCTTACAAGCTGATTTAACGGTCGTATTTTGTCGTTCCCGCCGCTTTTTTAAACGACAAAAAAGGGGCTGTCGGTTAATAGATAGACCAAAACAGGGGCAGGTTTGACTCAT
>CANPIC010000002.1 GCA_947574055.1 uncultured bacterium | reverse complement strand
ACGCATATCTGACGCAGCAATAAAAGAATTGCTTAATAGGACAAGATAGGATATACTGTTATAGATAGTCAGACTCACACCAGAGCAGGAGGAATTGCAAATGATTGAAGCAACGAGCTGTGGCGGTGTGGTTATATTCCGTGGTAAGATTCTGCTTCTGTATAAGAATTACAAGAACAAATACGAAGGCTGGGTCCTGCCCAAAGGAACTGTAGAACCGGGAGAAGAATTTAAGGATACCGCACTGCGGGAAGTACTGGAAGAGTCCGGAGCCAGAGCATCCGTCATAAAATATGTGGGAAAAAGCGATTATACCTTCAATGTGCCGGACGATACTGTGGAAAAGGAAGTGCACTGGTATCTGATGATGGCTGACAGCTATTACAGCAAACCACAACGCGAAGAATATTTTGAGGATTCAGGATATTATAAATTTCATGAAGCATACCATCTTTTACGATTTGCCAATGAGAAGCAGATATTGGAAAAGGCGTATCATGAGTATCTGGAGCTGAAGAAGAACAATCTATGGGGAAACCGGAAATATTATTGAAGAGCGCAAACAGAATGAAATTTCACAGAGAACTGTATGTGGGAGAGTCCATCCGTCATATAGGCAGGGTTAAATGGAGGCTGCGGCATCGCGCCGGACAGCTCCGTGTATTTGTCATTGCGCTGGCAGGGGGAAGCGATCAGCTGGAGATTATTCATTGTGCCTTCCTGCAGCAGAATTATTACAGACTGCGCCCGCCTCTGGTAGTGGGGATTGCGGGAGGGTATGAAGAGGCTCTCTCGTTAGTCCGGAAAATTGTGGCTGATATATATGACAGGACAGGCGACTGTGAAATAAAAGAATATTTTATGAAGGACTGGAACCGGCAGGCGGCCGACAGGGCAGGACACTGAGATACCCGGGCCGCGGCATGTGGACTTTGGAGTGAGCGCAGAGGGATTTATGCTGGACATACTTGGAATGATAGGAAAAGGGATCGGAATCGTACTGCTTTGTATTCTGCTGTTGCTGGTGGTATTGCTGCTGACGGTGTTGTTTGTTCCGATCCGGTATCACCTTTGCGGAAGCAAAGAGGAGGCAGGCGCGCCGGAAGGAAGGATCAGGGTTCACTGGCTGTTTTCTCTGGTGTCCGCATCCGCCGCCTGGAAAGGCGGCCTGCATTATGGCCTGCGGATCTGCGGGATTCCCGTTTTCGGCAGTAACAAGGAGAAAAGAAAAAAAGACAAAGATTCCCGCAAGGCCGCCCGCAGGCGGCAGAAGAAGAGCCGGAAAAAAAAGCCGCCGCGGGAGGAAAGCGTGCCGCCGGCAGCCCGGGAGCAGACAATAGCAGACACGGAGATACAGGAGACTGTGCCAGAGGAGCAGGCGACGCAAGCACCCGGAGATGCAGCCGCGCAGGCGCCGGTGACGGCGCAAAAGGAAGGAAGCGGCAGCGCGATTACAATACCGCCGCAGACGGCAAAACAAGGTGAGGGAGAAAACGCGGAAACCGCAGAGCCGGCATCCGGAGGGAAAGAAAAAAGAACGGGAAAAAAGCCGGGCATCAGGCAACGATTGGCGGCATTGTGGCAGAAAATTGTGGATTTCTTGCGAATGTTGGGTGGCCTGATTGCCAAATTGCTGGCACTGCCCGGTAACATAGAGGAAAAAACAGCACATTTGCGGGAAAAGGCAGCGTTTTATCTGGCATTTGTGCAGAGTGAGGAGTTCCGCCAGGCCGCTGCCCTGTGTAAAAAACAGGTTTGGTTTCTGGTCAGGAGCATAAAACCCCGGAAGATCCGGGCAGATATCCGTTTCGGATTTGACGATCCGGCCACGACAGGACAGATTCTTGCGTTTGCGGGAATGATATATCCGTTCCTTGGCAAAACTGTGATTCTGAGGCCGGATTTTGAGGAAGCGCTTTGCAGTGGGACGATTACAGTGAAGGGCAGGATTTTTTTGTTTGACCTGCTTAGAATTGCATGGATCTTGTATTTCAATAAGAATATAAAACGGGTGATCCGTATGTGGAAAAAGGAGGAAGCATTGCATGACAGACAATAATTTTTCAGGAGTTGTGGAATCTCTGCTGAAGGGAATGGACAGTGTATTGTCAACCAAGACCGTAGTGGGAGAAGCCACAAAAATTGGTGATACCATTATCCTGCCGCTGGTGGATGTGACATTCGGGGTGGGCGCAGGCGCCTCCAAAGGAGATAAAAAGAATGGTGGTACGGGCGGTATGTGTGGGAAGATGATGCCGTCAGCTGTATTGGTGATCAAAAACGACCAGACAAAACTGGTCAATGTGAAAAACCAGGACACCATAACAAAGATTCTGGACATGATACCGGATCTGGTGGATCGTTTTACCAAGAAAAAGGAAGAGATGCCCGCAGATGCAGAAGCGGTGGATATTGCTTTTCCGGAAGAAAAACAGTAACCCGCAGCGCACAGCCGTCATATGATAACTGATAAGAAACAGTGAAATGAATGTCTGTTATGAAAAAGCTGATTGGGTTTGCTTCGATCTGTATCGCCGTCGGTATGCTGCTGATGCTTCTGCTCGGCAGCCGTTTTACCGGCTTGATTTTGATGGGCGTTTTTGCGCTGATGGGATATCTGGCTGTATTTTGTGAATAAGAGATATGACAGGAGTATGAGGGTTTTGCATTGATGATGGAAGGGAAAATATGGGAACCGGCAGACCATGAAAGGCCGGGGAGAGAAGCGGAGGAAAGGCAGGAAGAGAGAGAGGCAGAGGGTCCGGTATCGGAAGAAAAGAAGCCGGCTTGTGAGGAGGACGACACCAGCCCTGCGCGGGAACGGGAACTGTTTTTAGAGGAGCAGGAGCAGTTCCTGCGTGAAAAAGAGCGGTTTTATGAAGAAATGAGGGACAGGCAGGCACAGATGGAAAGCCAGAGCCGGAGAATTGATGAGGCCAGAAAGAGTCTGAAAAAGGACGAGCTTTTCTTTCAACAAAAAATGGAGATTTTAAAGAGCGGTTTTGCGCAGCTGGCCGATGACCGCAAAGCGCTGGAACGGGACCGCATCCTGCTGGAAGCAAAACGGGAAGAGAGACGGAGCCGAAGCAGTGCCGAATATGACAATGTACGGCTTTTTTTCAGTGGTGTCAGCAACCCGCTCACACTGAAAAAGCGTCACCGTGATCTGGTGAAGATTTTTCATCCGGACAACCTGTGCGGGGATACGAAGCTGTTGCAGCAGATCAACCGCATGTATGAGACCATGCTGGAAGAAGTGGGATGGAAAAAAAAAGCATAAGGGGTTTCCCCTTATGCTCTTTCTACTTTGTTGGACTTTAAACATCCGGTACAAATGTGCATTCTCTTCACTGTGCCGTTTATGTTGCATTTTACTCTCTTAATGTTGGATTTCCAAATACGATTGGACCTTCTATGAGAATGGCTTACATTGTTTCCAAAATGAACGCCTTTGCCACAAATTTCACATTTAGCCATCTTTGCACCTCCTATGCGATATAGTCTGTTGTATGATCTTACGGATGAGCGATACAAGACAACGCTCACAACATTGAAATTTTAGCATATTTGGTATTGAAATGCAAGTATAAATATCTTAAAATTATGGAAAGAATGAACTTAGGAGGTTAGTGCCCCATGAAAAGGACTTCGATGAATACCCGGATGGGAACAATTCTGATTGATAATGAAGTGATCGCCCAATATGCAGGCTCAGTGGCGGTGGAGTGTTTCGGCATTGTAGGGATGGCGTCTGTCAATATGAAAGACGGCATTGTGAAGCTGCTGAAAAAAGACAGCATCACCCACGGCATTGCCGTGACCGTCGGTGCAGATCGCAGGCTGACTTTGGATTTCCATGTGATCGTTTCCTATGGTGTGAGTATACTGACAGTGGCGGACAACCTGACCGACAGTGTCAGATATAAAGTGGAAGAATTTACGGGACTCGAAATAGAAAAGATCAATATTTTCGTTGAGGGAGTCCGGGTGATTGACTGATAAGAGAGAAATGCTGGCAGCATATTATGATGCGCAATCGCATGGACAATAAGGAGGAAATACCAGTGGCTTGTAATTATATCGATGCCGGGATGATCGCAAAAATGTTTCTGGCCGGTGCCAAAAATCTGGAAGCAAAAAAAGAGTGGATCAATGAACTGAATGTGTTCCCTGTGCCGGATGGCGATACCGGCACCAATATGACGATGACGGTCCTTTCCGCTGCAAGGGAAGTGGCTGCCCTGACTGACCCCGATATGAAGGAACTGTCGAGGGCGATTGCTTCCGGCTCGCTCAGAGGGGCCAGAGGCAATTCCGGTGTCATTTTGTCCCAGCTTTTCCGTGGGTTTACGAAAGGGATTGAAGGGCATACGAAGGTAACGGTACCTGTGATGGCAGATGCGTTTACCAAGGCGGTGGAGACAGCTTATAAGGCGGTTATGAAACCAAAGGAAGGAACGATTCTCACTGTGGCTCGCAGCGGCGCCGAGAAAGCGGCCCAGCTCAGCGAAGAGGGAGAGCAGGATCTGGAAGTTTTCTTCCGGGAAATTCTGGAATATATGGAGTATACGCTGAATCAGACGCCGGAGATTCTTCCGGTGCTGGCCCAGGCCGGGGTCGTCGATTCGGGCGGTCAGGGACTTCTGGAAGTGCTAAAAGGGGCTGTTGATGCCTTTCTGGGCAAGGAGACTGCCTATTCCCCCGTTCTGCCTGTGGCTGAGACCCGTAAGACGCAAGCACCTGCAGGGACGCAAGCTGCCGATATCCGGTTCGGCTATTGCACCGAGTTTATTATTATGACAGAACAGCCGGTGGAAAAAGCCGGTGAAAATGCATTGAAAGCGTATCTGGAATCTATCGGGGATTCTCTTGTGGTAGTGGCGGATGAGGAGGTCATCAAGGTACATGTACATACCAATGACCCGGGGCTGGCCATCCAGAAAGCGCTGACGTATGGTGCGCTCTCAAATATGAAGATTGATAATATGCGTCTGGAACATCAGGAGAAGCTGTTTCAGCAGGCAGGGAAAAAGGCTCAGGAACCCGAGGAACAGAAACCCAAAAAATCCATGGGTTTTGTTGCCGTATGTGCCGGTGAGGGACTCTGCCGGATCTTCCGCGAACTGGGCGCCGATGAGATCATCGAGGGAGGACAGACCATGAATCCCAGCACGGAAGATATGCTGCAGGCCATTGGAAAGATCAATGCGGATACGGTCTTTATCCTGCCCAACAATAAAAATGTGGTGATGGCTGCGGAGCAGGCCCGGGATATGACCAAACAAAAAAAAGTGGTCGTGATTCCCACGTACAGCGTACCGCAGGGGATTACCGCCATTGTTTCCTATGTGCCGGAACTGTCTGCGGCCGAAAATGAAAGTACCATGCTGGAGGAGATTGGCCATGTAAAATCAGGGCAGATCACCTACGCAGTGCGGGATACTTCCGTAAATGGCAGAGAGATTCGCCAGGGAGATTATATGGGGATCGATGACAGCGGAATCGTAGCGGTAAACAGCCACCTTGAGCGGACGGTACTGGAGACGGTAGGCGTTATGGCAGATGACGGGACTGAACTGTTGAGTATCTACTATGGCAAGGAAATCAAACCCGAAGATGCGGAAACGATGAAAGAGAAGATAGGCCGGAAGTATCCGAAACTGGATATCGAACTTCAGGACGGCGGTCAGCCCGTCTATTACTACCTGCTCTCGGCAGAATAGAAAAGGCGGCATGCCCCGCCCGCGGCCGTCTTACGTCTTATACTCGCATTTTGGTAAGGACGTAGCCAAACCGGATCCATTTGTCGGAGACGGCTTCCTCATTTCGGTCAATGACGATCGGTCTGCCCAGATCGTTGATGGGTTCCAGTACCCAGGGAGAGGAAGCTGTGAGCCGGCGGATATAGGCACGGCCTGTTTCCTTGTTTAAAAAGATACCGGTATCCCCTTCGTGGATTGCTTTTTTGCAGATCAGAAGGATATCGCCATAGTGATAAGCGGGATGGAGATGATCGGATGTGACTTGTATGCCACAATAAAGATCATCTCCGAATTTTTTGCGATAGGAAGCTGCATTGATTTTGTAAAAATGAGAAGAATCGTACAACATCCCATCTTCCATACTGCCGGTTGGGACAAATACGGTAATATAATCGTCCGTATCGGTATGGGACTCGGAAAAATCAAGTTCAAAATCGACAATACCGGTGATAAAATTTTTCTGCCGCGGAGACATGGACCTGAATTTGCGCAGAAACTGGGCATCCTCTTCATACTGACCGATCATTTCCAGAATGGCTTTTCCTGTCATTGCCTGTAAGAGATGTGCTGTATACAGGTCTATTTTCATAGTCACGCCAGAGATCATCTTTTTGTAACCGGACAGCGACATTTCAAGTTTCTTTGCCATCTGTGCCTGTGTCAATCCGCGTTTGAGCCGTTCTTTTTCCATATTCAGCGTAAAATTTTTTACGATCTCCTGTTTTGATAACATGGTAATACCTCAAACCCAAATGGTCACTTTCGGAACCATATTTTATCTTTTGAACCGGAGGGAAGCTGGCTTTTGGCCATGACAGTAACTCCTTTTCCGGTATATAATTCGAATTATAACACACGCGTAACAAAATTGAAATAAAAATGCAAGAACAGAAGGGCGGGATAAATAATGAAAAAAGAATTTGTAGAGCATGTGTTAATAGCAATGGGGATGCCGGTGAAATTGAAAGGCTTTAAGTATATAGTAGAGGCGGTTCTTCTTCTGGATACGCCAGAATGGCAGGAACCCAAATGGACAGCTTTATACTACAAAATTGCAAGACTATATGGCGATACAGAGTCCAGGGTGGAGCGGGCCATCCGCAATGCTTTTACGACCACCAGAACCCGGGTCACCAACTATGAACTGATCGATCATTACATCGGATTTACAAACTGTCAAAATTCCAACTCTATTACCTTTCTATACAGAAATATCAAAAAAGAATATTTGAAAAAACAACAGGAAGAAAAAGAAAAAACAGGACTTACATGGAGAGAAGAGCAGATTGAGGAGATAACTCTGGAACAGCTTCAGTCTTTCAATGAAGTCTCCGCTGATATGATCAAAGAGATCGTGCGCCAGACATTAAAGGAGATGCTATTTGAACTCGCATAATAAAATCAAGAACGACGGATGACAAAGAAAAAAAGATGTCAGCCGTCGTTTTTTCATGTTTACTGTTTGGTGAATGGAGGTCAGCGGATCAGGATATCGTCCAGGCCTGCCGTATTTGCAATCGGATTATCTTCACAGAGGACAAATTCCAGTTGTGGCAGTTCGGTCAGTGGTGTCAGATCCACAACATAATTGTCGGTAATATCCAGCAGCCGTAATCCGGTAAGACCATATTGTGACAGAAAAGCCAGATCGGTCAGTTCATTACCTTTCAGATAGAGTGTATCTAAGTTAGGAAAATTTGCAAACAGATCCGTGTGCTGAGACAGTGTGATTTCCTGCTCATCCTGCAGCCAGCCGCGTCCGTCTGCTGCGGTCAGCTGATAAAGTGTGACATCATCCATATCAAGCACCCGGAGCGTTTCATTCACAGCGATATTCTCCTTGTTCAGTCCGATATTGCAATCTGCCATATAGAATTCTTCCAGTGTGGGGATGGAAAGCAGTGCTGCCGCATCCGCATAGACAGTGCTGCCTGTTATGTCCAGCCCCACCAGGCCCTGCAGGCGTGTAACAGGTTCCAGAGAAATATGATAACCGGACATATCATAGAGATCCAGATAAACCAGATTCGGCAAGGAATCCAGGACAGTCAGGTCTTCACAGTTACAGTCATCCAGAGACAGATAGGCCAGATTGGCGGCGTCCCGGATGGAACTGAGATCCCCCGCGCCCTCTATGGCCAGATATTCCAGATTTGGCAGACCGGCAAAGGACGGAAGGGCTGTATCATAGGAAACGGTCAGTTCTAATTGTGTCAGGTTTGTCAGTTTTTCCAGAACGCTGAGGTCACTGACCTTCCAGATATCTTCCAGGGTGAGTTCTGTCAGGTTATCCGCACAGGATTCCAGGGCTGCGATCGACATCAGTTCATCGGTATCGGAGAGATAGAGGGCAGAAAGCATAGGCATGTTTTCTACGAAACCGATCTCTTTCAGTGCGGAAGATTCGATGGAAAGGTATCGCAAGCCGGTCAGGTCATAAAGAGGGCTGAAATCAGTAAGACGGTCACAGTCAGTAAGGGACAACCCCTCCAGAGCGGTCATGGCAGAGAGGGCACTGATATCCTGCATATCCATACAGTCTGCCGCAAAAAAGGTCAGATTGGGGAAATGTTCGATGCCATCGCAGGAATTGGCAAAAATCGTAGAGTTGATCTGGATATAGGTAATATTTTCCGGATCAGGTACGGCTTCATACAGTTCGCTCAGCGTCATATCCGAAGAGATGCAGGCCAGGCTGTCCATCCCTTTTAAATCTTCCGGCTTTAAATGGCCATATTCCAGCGACAGCCAGGTGACATTCTTAAAGCAGGACAGATCTGCCAGATCCATGTATAAATCTTCATTCAGAAAATAGCTGATATTTGTGCCGTCATCCAGCGTGCAGGAGATACATTTCCGGCTATCATCATCATAGTACAGATCCAGTTCTGTGATCTGATTCAGTTCCAAAGCAGAGATCTCAGAAAAATCCATGTCAAATATCTGAGAAACAAGTACCTGAAAAGATTCGGACTGGGGAAGCGCGGCCTCTTGCGTCTCAAAACTTTCATAGTCTGTCTGCGGATTTTCTGTTTCGGCGACGGCAACAGTGTCTACTTCCTCTTTCGGCATTTTTATGACCTGAAACAGAGCCACGGCAATCATGAAGACAAATATGATGCCAAAGACCGTCCAGCCAATGATAGCAGACACATTTTTCCGATTGTTGTGGCTGGAAGCGGACACCGTGATACCGCGTGGGGGCTGATAGGGAATCTGCCCCCGGGGACCGGTCTGCTGATCTGTGACAGGCCCCGGCTGCATCGGTTGCTGCCACTGGGGCAGGGGCTCCACCGGCATGGGATCAGAGGCGTTATTGCCAATGATCTGATAGTAACCACAGTTCTGACAGATCATGCGGCCGTCCTGCTCTCTCATGCGCGTGGAACAGATGGGACATTTCTCAAGTTTCATACGTATCTTGTTCCTTTCCTGTAATAGTGGGTATCCTTTTTATTATTATTTTATCATAAATACAGGGGGAGGGAAATAGTTCTTTGTGCTCGCCCCGCCTGGTATGTCCGTCCCGTTCCCTGCAGCTGTGTCTTGTGATTTCTGTCAGGAAGGGGTAAAATGATGTATGGCTGGGGAGGGGCACAATGAAAAAGAGAAAAAAACAGGTCATCATCCTGTTGGCGGTCGTGGCCGCCTTGGTCTTTAGTCTGTTTTTACCGGTTGTGGGAAAGTGGATGGAAAGAAGGAGAGGCGCGCGCGACGGGATATGGATGCCGATAGAAGATAACAGCTGTTATGCCAAAAATGCGGATTATACACTCTATGGCTATACCAGGTATCTCTGGGATGGGGAGCAGATGCTCCGGGCAGAGCGATATGACGGGGATGGATGGCAGCGGGAATGGATACAGTGGATCTATGACACAGCCGGCCGGCCGGTCTGTGAGCGCTTCTGTGACAATCCCGGTCATGAAGGGGAGACGGAAAGGGAGATCCGTTATGAATATGATAAGCAGGGGGAACTTGTACAACAGCAGGTGTATCAGTCGGGTATTTTGGAAGAAGAGAGCTTTTACCGACCACTGGAAGATGGATACGCCGGAGTCTGCTATACGTATGAAGTGACTGAGGAAGAGGAAAACAAGCCCCTATGGCAGATTGCTTCCTGGGAATCTTTTGTGTGCCGGGAACAGGGCGAACCGCTTTACAGACTGCAATATGATAAAAACGGTCTGTGCTGGAAAGCCATGCGTGCCCGTTATGACGAAAGCGGCAGGCTGCTCACATGGACCGAGAGCACGATCGAGGAGGCACGGCAGCGGGTATACGTGGCAGAGTGGAAGGAAACCGGTGATCTTATCACAAATACCGTGACCTGCTTTGGCAGAACGGTATATACGGAAACCTATCTCCGCGATCCGGCTACAGGGGCGCTGCTTATGACAGCGCATATGCCAAAGGATCGGGAAGATAACGAGGATATGTGTTACCTTGCCGCTTATGATGGCAGTCTGCTTTTGTGGGAAATGAGCTGCGAGGAGGGAAAACTGGACTGTTTCAGGGCTCTTAGGTATGAGCAGGGCGGCATATGCAGGCAGGAACTGGCATGTGTGGCTTATGACGGCGGGTTTGACTGTGTGCTGCGCCGCTATGAATATAATAACAGGGGACAGGCAGAGGGGATGTATGATTACGAGAGCCGTATCATGTCAGGCGGCATGGGGACGGATGGAAGCGGCGGGAATGTGGCCTTTATCGCTGAAGCTGCCGGACAGTGGCCATTGGTAATTCTGGTGTATGATCCGGACGGAACGGTTACGGAGAGAATCGCCTTTGATGAAACGGGCAGACTGCTTGCGGAAAAGATGGCTGAGAAGGAACTGAAAGAGAAGGAGGGGGAAACAAAATATGGCAATGATAGGAATCGATTTGGGAACGACCAATTCACTGGCCGCAGTCTGGCGGGGCGGAAAGGTTGAACTGATCCCCAACTCATTGGGGGAATATCTGACGCCCTCGGTGGTGGGAATCGGAGAAAACGGAGAGATTCACGTGGGAGCAGTGGCCGCAGAGATGCTGATAACCAGCCCGGACCGTGCGTTTGCGGAATTTAAACGCAACATGGGGACAGACTATAAATATGGAAAAGACAAGACCTATTCGGCGGAAGATCTGTCCTCATTTGTACTGCGCAGGCTGAAGGAAGATGCAGAGGCCTGGCTGGGAGAAGCGGTGACAGAAGCGGTGATCAGTGTCCCGGCTTATTTTAATGACGATAAGCGGTGCGCCACAAAAAATGCGGGAAAGCTGGCCGGTCTCCAGGTACAGCGTCTGATCAATGAACCCTCTGCCGTAGCGCTGAAACATCATATGGGCAAAGAAGAGCCGGAGACCTTTATCATCTTTGATTTCGGCGGCGGTACGTTAGATGTGTCCCTCGTGGAAGCCTTTGACAATATGGTGGAGATCCAGGCAGTGGCCGGTGATAATCATCTGGGCGGCAAAGATTTCAATGAAATCATTGCCAGAGAGTTTTACAGGGAAAATCAGATTATGGAAAGCCTGCTGACCGGGGAAGAGCGGGGCATCGTCATCAAAGAGGCGGAGGCGCTGAAACGACAGCTCACACATACAGACAGTGCAGAGCGCAACATCCTGTTGGGCGGCCGGGAATACAGGATGCAGATGACCAGTCAGCATTTGATCCATACGGGCGCCGATCTGTTCAGACGGATGGCTGTGCCCATCCGGCAGGTGATCAGTGACAGCGGAATGCAGCCGCAAGAAATTGACAAAATCATTCTGGCCGGCGGTTCTTCCAGGATGCCAGTGGTGGCCCGTTATCTGAAAAGCCTGTTGGAGATTCCGGTCGTAACAGATGAAGACCCTGACAAGAGCATTGCCATGGGGGTGGGGATCGCGGCTGCCATCAAAGAGCGCGAAGGCGATGTGAAGGATATGATTCTGGCAGATATCTGCCCGTTTTCCCTGGGGGTAGCCGTCTACGATGGCAGTTTTTCTCCTGTCATACAGAGAAATGATACCCTGCCCTGTAGCCGGACGGAATATTATGTAACGGTCAGTGACAACCAGACGAGCATGAAGTTTCCTGTCTATCAGGGGGATAATCTGATCGCAGCCGAGAACCTGCTGCTGGGAACGCTGGAGATCAGCGGCCTACCCAGAGCGCCAAAAGGGGCGGTGGGTGCTTCTGTTACTTTCCTGTATGATATCAACGGGATTCTTGATATCCGCATTGACAGCGGTAACCAGCAGATTCACAAAGTAATCATGAATAAGAGGATTGGGCTTGACGAAAAAGCGCTGGAGCAGCGTCTGAAAGAACTGCGTCAGATGACACTCAGCCCAATGGAAGATGAAAAAAACCTCTATCTGATCGAAAAGGCACAAAGGCTGTACAGAGAGTGCAGCCCCGGCGTGCGCAGTTATATCATCCCGGCGTTGATGCGCTTTAGGGAGACACTGAAAAACGGGCAGGGACGGGAGATTCGGGAGGCCTATGTGCAGTTTTCTGTCTATCTGGATGCAATAGAGAAAAATAAGTTTTGTTTCCATGGATTTGATGAATCTTTTTTTGCGGACGACAGAGAGGAGGAAGAGGCGGACTGACAAATGTGCCTGACCGCCTAAGGAAGGGGGAGCGCTTTGAGCCGGCATACGGCCAGGCGGCAAGGGGGAGTGTATATGGATATATGGAAAGTGCTGGATATTGACCGGACAACAGATATCCGGCTGATCAAAGGAGCCTACGCCCGACAGGCCAGACAATATCATCCGGAGGAATATCCCGAACAGTTCCGTCTGTTGCAAAGAGCCTATAAGGCGGCGCTGCAATATGCCAAAGGCAGTCAGCCCCGGCCGGCGACGGATGCCGGCCGGGAACGGGTTTTGCCGTCGCCCGGCCTTGCGCAGACGATACCCGCCGGGCCGCTGCAGGAATCAGAGACTACGGCGACGGATACCGGCCGGGAACAGATTTTGCCGTCTCCCGGCTTTGCGCAGACGACATCTGCCGGGCCGCCGCAGGAACCACAGCCTTTGGCGATAGATGCTGACCGGGAACAGGACTATGATTTCTCGGAAATTGATTCCGGTGGTGAAAAAGCCCTTTTTTTCAGCCAGTTTCGCCTGATCGTTTATAATCCCTGCCTGATTAATAATCCTCTTGCCTGGAGTCTGTTTCTGAACCGCCCGCAGTCCGAAAAGCTGTTCCGGGCCCCGGCGTTTCGGGAAGAATTTGTGGAGGCGCTCAGCAGCCTGCGCGGCTTTCGCAGAGAGACTATCCTGCAGTTTGAGCGATATCTGCAACGCTATCACCGCGCAGAAGATAAGCTGCCGCCTGGGCGCCGCGAGACAGAACATCCCCGTTTTTTAAAGCAGAAGCGTCCTTATATGCGGCTGACTGCTTTTGCAGGTGACACATTCCGGGGAAAAGAGGGCATGGCGTTCCAAAATACGATTATGGCACGGTTTCGCCGGCAGCAACGAATGATTGATCTGGGGCGTCGCAGGGACGTGGCAGATTATATGCAGGTTTATTTTGACTTTGCTATCTGCAACGAAGAGAAACTGCGCGGCCTGTACGAGAAAAGAATATACGCCCGTCTGCAGAGCGCCGGTCTGTGCCTGTTTGTCCTGCTTCTCTCTTTCAGTGTTATTTTCGGCGGCAGTGCTTTGCAGGGAAAAGCTGAAAAACGCGCAGAGGACACTTACAGGGAAGAGATATACGCGCAGCAGGAAGAACAGGCGCCGCTGATCAGACAAAAGGCCGGGAAAGAGATAGAGCGGGTGCTGGAGGAATACAGACAAAGCGGAGAATAAAAGACGCACGACCCACGCCATTTGCAAAAACGAACATCAGGTTGTAATTTTTGCGGTGGTTTGTTAGAATATGGAGATAAGGTGTGGGACTTTGGCCGGGACAGCGGCGGTGGTATGGTTTTTGGTGTTGATGGGAGAATACAAATGGAATGGGATGCAACAATCCGTTCCCTGAAAGGGATCGGTGAAAAAACAGCGGCCCTTTTTGCGAAAATCGGTATTTGTTACATAGAAGATCTGCTGCGGCATTATCCGCTGGCCTACGATACTTTTTCTAAGCCGGTCCCTATAAGCGATCTGCAGGCCGGTGTACTCTGCGCCGTTCGGGGAAAACTGTCCGGGGGAATCGCCGGGAAGCGGATTCGTGCGCTTTCCCTTTCTACCTGTAAGGTCTCTGACGGCACGCAGGAGCTCTCCCTTACTTTTTTTAACATGCCATACCTGAAAAACAGGATCAGGCCGGGAGAGGTGTATATTTTCCGCGGTGTGGTGCAGGGCAGTCCCGGCAAATGGAAAATGGAACAGCCGGCCATCTATACGCCGGAGGCATATGCGGCGTTGCTGGATACGCTGCAGCCCCGTTATTCCCTGACCAGGGGCCTGACCAATCATATGGTGACAAAGGCGGTGCGGCAGGCATTGTCTGGTGAGATGACGGAGAAGGAGTATTTACCGGAGGATATCAGGGTACACTATGGTCTGACGGGATACCGGGATGCCATGGAAGGCATCCATTTTCCTGCCTCTATGGAGATGTTGCAAAGTGCCAGAAGACGGCTGGTATTTGATGAATTTTTTCTCTTTCTGCTGCGGCTGCGGTGGTGCCGGGAGCATGAACAAGCGACGAAGAACAGGTGGCCCATGCGGGAGACAACAGAGACAGAGAGGCTGATTCAGGCGCTGCCTTATCCCCTGACCAATGCCCAGCGGCGGGTGTGGGATGAGATACAGGCGGATCTTCGGGGCGAGGCGGTGATGAACCGGCTGGTGCAGGGAGATGTGGGCAGCGGCAAGACGATACTGGCTGTACTGGCCCTGCTGATGACGGCAGCCGGTGGCTGGCAGGGCGCCCTGATGGCACCGACAGAAGTACTGGCAAGGCAGCACTTCGAGGCCATTTGTGAACTGACAGATGCGCATAACCTGCCTTTTGTTCCCCTGCTGTTGACCGGCTCCATGACAGTGCGGGAAAAAAGGGAATGTTATGAGCGGATTGAATCGGGGGAAGCCAATGTGGTGATTGGTACACATGCCCTGATCCAGGAAAAGGCCATATACCGGAATCTGGCGCTGGTGGTGACAGACGAGCAGCACCGGTTTGGCGTACGGCAACGGGAATCCCTGGCCGGAAAGGGAAGGGATACCCATGTCCTGGTTATGAGTGCCACGCCCATTCCCAGGACACTGGCGCTTATTCTCTATGGTGATCTGCATGTTTCTCTCGTGGATGAGATGCCTGCCCGGCGTCTGCCGATCAAAAACTGTGTGGTGGACACCACTTACCGGCAAAAGGCATACCATTTTATCGAAAAAGAGATCGCAAAAGGCAGACAGGCCTATATCATCTGTCCCATGGTGGAAGAAGGGGAGATGGAAGGACTGGAAAATGTGACTGCCTACAGTGAGAAGCTAAAGAGTATATTTCCATCCAGGATACGGATCGCCAGTCTCCATGGCAGGATGAAACCGGCGGAAAAAAATGGTATCATGGAGACTTTTGGCCGGGGTGAAATAGATCTTCTGGTTTCCACCACCGTAATCGAAGTGGGAATCAATGTTCCCAACGCTTCGGTGATGATGGTGGAAAACGCCGAGCGGTTCGGGCTGGCACAGCTGCATCAGCTCCGGGGCAGAGTAGGACGGGGCAGTGAGCAGTCCTATTGCATTTTTGTCAGTACATCCGGGCAGCAACATACCATGGAACGGCTTTCGGTCTTGAACAGGTCCAATGACGGGTTTCTGATTGCGGAAGAGGATCTGCGCCTGCGTGGCCCGGGGGATATGTTTGGAATCCGGCAGAGCGGCAGCCTGGAGTTTAAGCTGGCGGACATTTATCAGGACGCGGAAATATTACAGGCGGCAGGAGAGGCCGTGGAGACATTTTTGCGGGAAAAGGGCGGTTTTGCGGGAGCCAGGGAACTGCCTATCCCTTATAAGGTTGACTTTGCGGGCATCTGAACGTAAAATAAATGAGGAAAACAACGGGAAAGGAAAGAAACGTGACTGCGATTGTAACAGACAGCAACAGCGGCATTACACAGAAAGAGGCCAGGGAACTGGGCGTATATGTGCTCCCGATGCCGTTTATGATAGAGGATGGCACTTATTATGAAGGAAAAGATCTGACACAGGATGTGTTCTATAAGAAGATGGAGGCGGGAGCCAGAATCAGCACATCCCAGCCCACGCCGGAAGAAGTGACCGGGCTGTGGGACCAGGTGCTGCGCGAACAGGAGCAGTTGGTATATATTCCCATGTCCAGCGGGCTTTCCGGCTCCTGTCAGACGGCGCAGCTGCTGGCCGGAGATTACGAAGGCCGGGTATTTGTGGCAGATAATCAGCGGATTTCCGTAACACAGAGACAGAGTGTCAAAGATGCCCTGGCGCTGGCCAGACAGGGGATGGGCGCCGGACAGATCAAAGAGATACTGGAACAGGACCGCTTTCATTCCAGTATTTATATAATGCTGGAAACCCTGACTTATCTGAAGCGGGGCGGGCGCATCACACCTGCCGCTGCCGCGCTTGGCAATATTCTGCGTCTGAAGCCGGTGCTGCAGATTCAGGGAGAGAAGCTGGATGCCTTTGCCAAAGCCAGGACCTCGGCTCAGGGCAGGACTATCATGACCAATGCGGTCAAAAATGATATCGCCCGGCGCTTTGGTGGCAGGGAATCCGGGGTGAGACTGTTTATCGCCCATAGTTACAACGAAGCAGGAGCGGCGGCCTACAGGGAAGAATTAAAGGCGGAGTTTCCGGGCAGTGACATCGAGATCCAGTGTCTGTCACTGAGTATCGGCTGTCATCTGGGTCCCGGTGCACTGGCACTGGCCTGTACACAGAATCTTTCCTAAGACTGCCATGACAGGCATCATGGCGGGAGCGGAAGGCGCGGCTATTTCAGCAGAGGCAGGGGAATCAGGCATGCCAGAGACCTATCGATACAAGGACAGAAAAAAACTGCGCTGCGGCTATACCACCGGCGCTTGCGCTGCTGCCGCTGCGGGAGCGGCTGCGCGCATACTGGTATCCGGAGAGATACTTTCCCGGGTGCAGTTACAGCTCCCGGGAGGGCAGTCTCTGTCACTGCCTGCAGAATTGGTTGCCTGCGACGCGGACCGGGTTTCCTGCGGTGTCCGCAAAGATGGCGGCGATGACCGGGATGTGACACATGGGGCGCTGATTGTGGCAGAGGTGAAAAAAGAGCCGGTATCCGGTATCCGGATTACGGGCGGCCCCGGGGTCGGTATCGTCACGGCGCCGGGACTGGAGCAACCTCCGGGCAGTTATGCCATCAACCGGGTTCCCAGACAGATGATCAAAGAGGCGGTAAAAGCTGCGGCAGCCGCAGCCGGATACAAGGGCGGATTTCTGGTAACGGTTTCCGTGCCGGAGGGAGAAGCACTGGCAGCCAGGACTTTTAATCCCTCTCTGGGGATCAAAGGCGGCATATCTATCCTGGGGACAAGCGGTATCGTGGAACCCATGAGCGAACAGGCATTGGTAGATACTATCAAGCTGGAGATGAATATGCAGGCGGCCCGGGGCCGGCGTTATTGTATTCTGACGCCGGGAAATTATGGGCTGGATTATCTCACCGGGGTGATGGGGCTGGATCGGGGCCATGCCATAAAATGCGGCAATTTTATCGGTGATGCGATTGATATGGCTCCCTCCTGCCATATGAAGGGGCTGCTGCTGACCGGCCATCTGGGCAAGCTGGTGAAGCTGGGGGCAGGGATGATGAATACCCATTCCCGGTACGGGGACGGCAGGATGGAGGTACTTTGTGCCTGTGCGCTGGAAGCGGGCGGAGATCTTGACCTGCTGAAAGGCATCATGGACTGTGTCTCTACGGATGCTGCGGTTTCGCTGCTGCGGGAAGCGCAGCTGGCCGAAGCAGTGATGGATATTCTGATGCGAAAGATTGCATTTCATCTGCAGAAACGGGTGTATGAGGGCATTCGTATCGGGGCAGTGGTCTTTTCCCATGAGCACGGATTGCTGGGACAGACCAAAGAGGCGGCGGAACTGGTCGCACAAATCCGCAGGGAAGCGTGAAAGGACAGGTATGGTATATTTTGTAGGTGCGGGGCCGGGAGCGGCAGACTTGATCACAGTGCGGGGCCGGGCACTGCTGGAACGTGCGGACAGGATCATTTATGCCGGCTCTCTGGTCAATCCGGCTCTGCTGGACTATGCCAGGGCAGGCTGTGATATCTATAACAGTGCGGTGATGACACTGGCAGAGGTTGTGGAAAAAATAGAAGAGGGCCATGCCGCCGGCATGGATATTGTCAGGCTGCATACCGGCGATCCCTGCCTGTACGGAGCGATCCGGGAACAGATGGACGCCCTGAGAGATAAGGGGATTCCTTATGAGATCTGTCCGGGGGTAAGCAGCTTCTGCGGGGCTGCCGCCGCTTTGGAGGCGGAGTATACATTGCCCGGACTGACTCAGTCAGTCATTATAACGAGGGCAGAGGGAAGGACTGCGGTACCACAGCGGGAGCAGCTTTCGGCTCTGGCCGGTCATGGTGCTTCGATGGTTCTCTTTCTGAGCGCTGCCCTGACGCGGCAGGTGAGAGAACAGCTGCTTGCAGGCGGTGCCTATCGGGAAGATACGCCCTGTGCGATTGTATATAAGGCCACCTGGCAGGAGGAAAAGACAGTCAGAGGGACATTGGGGCGTCTGCCTGAGATGGCAGAGGAAAATGGCATCGACAAGACGGCGCTGATTCTCGTGGGTGAATTTCTGGAAGGTGAGTATGAGCTGTCGCGATTGTATGCACCTGATTTTACAACGGCGTTCAGAAAAGGAACGGCGCCATGATACGCATAGGGATTGTGGCGTTTTCCCAAAAGGGTGGTGAACTGGCAGGATATCTGCGGGAGGCTTACCGGGAACGGGGGTATGAGGCGCAGGGGTATCTTAGCGGGCGCCATCAGATGGCGGGTATGGAACCCTTCGGGGATTTGCCGGATCTGACGGCCCGACTTTTTGCAGAGAAAGATCTGCTGCTTTTTATCGGGGCCTGCGGCATTGCCGTGCGGGCGGTGGCGCCTTACATAGAGAGCAAGATGAAAGATCCTGGTGTGGCAGTGGCAGATGAATGTGGCAGATATGTGATCTCGCTTCTGGCCGGGCATGTGGGAGGCGCCAATGCCTTTACGGCACTGACGGCAGATCTTCTTGGCGCGGAGCCGGTGATCACGACAGCAACGGACAGAAACGGTGTGTTTGCCGTGGACTGCTGGGCGCAAAAGCAGGGCCTGCGGATTATGGAACCTGCGGGGATCGTGGAAATCTCTTCCCGTCTGCTTGCCGGAGAACCGGTCGGGCTGTCCAGTGATCTCCCGATAGCGGGCAGTCTGCCGCCGGGGCTGATCCGGCAGGAACGGGCAGTGGAAGAGGCAGGCATACGGGCGGGAATTGTGATTTCTTATGATATGGATACAGCCCGCTGCCGTTTTCCGATTGTCTTACCGCTGCTGCCTATGGATCTGGTGGTGGGGATGGGATGCAGAAAAGGGATCGGCTATGAGTCCCTGCGGGCGTTTTTGGAGCGGGTACTGTCGGAAAACGGCCTGCTGCCGGAACGGGTGGGACTGCTCTGCTCCATCCGGGCTAAGGAAACCGAGGACGGACTGGTGAAACTGGCGAGGTCGCTTGGCGTTGCCTTCGAGACATGGACAGCGCAGGAACTGATGGACGCGGCGGGAAGTTTTGCCGCCTCCTCTTTTGTACAGGCCCGTATGGGGACCGACAATGTATGCGAACGGAGCGCGGCTCTGAGCAGCCGGGGCGGCTGCAGGCTGGTGGCTAAACAACAGGAAAACGGTATGACACTGGCTGTCTATCGGCGG
Source organism: uncultured bacterium (assembly GCA_947574055.1). Lineage (GTDB taxonomy): Bacteria > Bacillota > Clostridia > Lachnospirales > Lachnospiraceae > VSOB01. The sequence goes on along the minus strand of CANPIC010000002.1, from coordinate 151,084 downwards.
GAAATCCGGCCGGTATTCGGACAGCTATGAGAAAAAGGTACGGGAGGCGGGCAGATGAGTCTGTGGATTGTGGGAATCGGACCGGGCAAGCCGGAGGGTATGACGGCAAAAGCGCTGGAAGCATTGACAAAATGCGAAGTCATAGCCGGTTATACGGTCTATGTGGAACTGTTAAGAGAACGGTTCCCGGATAAGGAATATTACAGCACCCCCATGAAACAGGAGATTGCGCGCTGCCGTCAGGCACTGGAAGAGGCCCTGCAGGGGCGGGAAACAGCCCTTGTCTGCAGCGGCGACGCAGGCATATATGGAATGGCGGGCCTGGTTTTTGAACTTGCGCAGGAAATGGAGACAGCGCCGGATATCCGTATCATTCCCGGCGTCACCGCGGCCAGCAGTGCCGCAGCGCTGCTGGGAGCGCCTCTGGGGCATGATTTTGCAGTCATCAGTCTCAGTGACTTGCTGACCGACCGCGAAACGATTAAAAGGCGGCTGGAGGCCGCCGCTATGAGTGATATGGGGATCTGTCTGTATAATCCGTCCAGTAAAAAAAGGGCGGATTACCTGCAAAAGGCCTGTGACCTGATCCTGAGATATCGCAGTCCGGAAACAATATGTGGCTATGCGAGAAATATCGGTCGTGATGGGGAAGAAGCCAGGGTGCTTACCTTAAAGGAACTGCGGGAGACACAGACGGATATGTTTACCACTGTCTGCATCGGCAGTTCTCAGACCAGGCAGATCCTGGGCCGGATGGTAACACCGCGTGGGTATCAGCGCAGGCCTGACGGGCCCCGGACGGTGAGAGCCGCCAAGGACCATGCAGTTTCCGGGGGCCGGATGCCTGCCGCGCGGGTGGTGATCTTTGGCGGCACCACGGAGGGCAGGCTGTTGTATGAAAAGTGCCGGGAACTGGGTGTCCCTGTCACCGTTTTTGTCGCTACGGACTATGGCGGGCAGCTTCTGACGGACAGGCAGGGCAGCGCAGAAGCCGCAATAGAGGGCGGATATTTCCGTATCCATATAGGGCGACTTGATACATCGGAAATGGAAGCGGCCATACGAAGAGAAGGTGCTGCCCTGGTCTTTGATGCCACCCACCCTTTCGCTAAAGAGGCCACGGACAATATACACAGGGCCTGTGCCTGCCTGGGGACAGCCTGTTACCGGGTCCGGCGCACATTAAAGGCAAATGACGCTGCTGCCGGGGCAGAGGCCCTTTACTTTGACAGCATCGAAGAGGCCGTGGCTTTTCTGGGCGGCTGCGAAGGTAATATACTGGCGGCTACCGGCAGCCGGGAACTGAAAGCATATACGGCGCTTGCAGATTTCCGGGAGCGTCTGTACGTACGGGTACTGCCTCTGCCGGAGACACTGGCGGCCTGTATCGGTATGGGGATTACCGGACGGCATCTGGCCGCCATGCAGGGGCCCTTTTCCGAAGAGATGAATTACGGTTTTTTAAAGGAATTTAAAATCAGATGGATGGTGACAAAGCAGTCCGGCAATGTGGGCGGCTTTGCGGAAAAATGCAGGGCAGCCGGGCGGGCAGGGACCCGTCTGCTGATCATCCGGAAAGAAGAAGAGACAGGCATCAGCCTGAAAGAAGCAATGGAGATGTTGGAGGTGCTTACATGAGCAAACAAATCACGATCGTGGGAATCGGTATGGGGAATCCGAATCTGCTGACCAAAGAAGCGCGCTGTGCCCTGCTGGAAGCAGATCTGATCATCGGAGCCAAACGGATGAGGGGGACACTGCCCAAAAACTGCAAAGGGCAATACCGGGAGACTTTTGAGGGAAAGGAGATTCTGTCCATTATTGATCAGTGCGAAGGGGAGCACATCGCTATCTGTATGTCCGGGGACAGCGGTTTTTTCAGCGGCACCAAGGGGATATTGTCCCTGCTGGAGAAAAAATATGAAGTCCATATCACGGCCGGGATTTCCAGTATCTCCTATCTGTCGGCCAAAAGCGGGATTCCGTGGCAGGATGCCTGCATCGTCAGTCTCCACGGCAGGCAGGAAAACTGGATACAGGCGGTGAAAAATCATGAAAAGACCTTTCTGCTCATGGGAGGGAGTCTGCGCAGCATTGCCGAGAAGCTGTGTCTGTGCGGGCTGGAGGACTGCACGCTGACCATTGGCATCCGTCTCTCTTACCCGGACGAGCGCATTATCACGGCCACTGCCGGAGAACTTCTGGAAAAGGAAGAGCGTCTGGCTGAACTGGATCATTCCCTGAGTGTGCTGTTTATCATCAATGAGCGGGCCTGTACCACGCCGTCATTCGGGCTGACAGACGATGCGTTTATCAGAGGACAGGCGCCCATGACCAAGAGCGAAGTGCGGGCCGTAACCATCAGCCGGCTGCATTTAAAGGAAAGCGCCATTGTCTATGATATCGGTGCAGGCACCGGCTCTGTTTCTGTGGAGATGGCAGCGCAGGCGTGGCGGGGTACTGTCTATGCCATTGAGAGCAGTTCGCGTGCCCTGGAACTGCTGCGGGCCAATAAGGAAAAATTTATAGTGGAAAATCTGGAAATCGTCGAAGGTAGCGCGCCGGACGCCCTGGCCCCCCTTCCGGCGCCGGATGCGGTATTTATCGGCGGAAGCAGACGGGAAAAAGAAAATATTCTCAAAGCGGTATTGGCTAAAAATGCCAGGGTACATATCGTGATGAATCTGATCTCATTGGAATCGCTGGGAGAGATGCTGGAGCTGGTAAAGAGATACCATCTGGAAAACCTGGAAATCACCCAGATCACGGCTGTGCGTGGCCGGGAGATTGCGGGACAGCATCTGATGGACGGACAAAATCCCGTATTTATCGTATCCATGGACGGCAGTGGTTTTTGAGGAAAGCGGATCAGAAAGAGGAAGAAGGGCAGGGGTGTCTATGGGGACAGTGAGCGGAAAGCGGCTGATGATCGCGGGCACCGGCAGCGGCTGCGGCAAGACAACGGCGACATGCGGCATTTTGTACGGGCTTAAAAAGCGGGGGCTCTCGGTGGAAGCCTGGAAGAGCGGGCCTGATTATATTGATCCCATGTTTCACCGCAGAGTGCTGGGAACGACTTCCGGCAATCTGGACCTGTATTTTTCGGGTGTGGAGGGTGTACGGCGGCTTTTGGCACTGCGGGCAAACGATGCGGATATCAGCATCGTAGAAGGCGCTATGGGATACTATGACGGCATCGGTATGACAGGAGAGGCCGGCTGTCAGGCGCTGGCAGAGGCGGCAGGGCTTCCCGTTATTCTTGTTGTCAGTCCTCAGGGGATGGGACAGTCTGTCGGTGCGCTGCTACAGGGATTTTGCCAATATGTACAGCCCAGCCGCATTGCAGGGATTTTGTTTAACCGGGTATCGGCATCACAGTATCAACGGCTGCGGCCGCTGGTGGAACGTATGGGCCTGAGAGCGGTGGGCTATATTCCCGTGCAGGAAGCATTTGTGCCAAAGAGCCGCCATCTGGGACTGGTCACGGCGGATGAGATACCGGACTTTCAGGAGCAGATGGAACGCTTTTACCGGATTGTGGAAACGACGCTGGACTGGCAGGCGCTGCTTGATCTGGCAGAGACAGCGCGCCCTGTCTCTTTTGCGGATGCCTCACCGGAAGGGAATAAAGAGGGGGCAGGGCTGCGGATCGGGATTGCCAGGGATGAGGCGTTCTGTTTTTTTTATGAGGATAATCTGCGCTGGCTGCAGCGCAGAGGCTGCCAGCTGATCCCTTTTAGCCCTCTGCGGGACCGGAAGCTGCCGGCAGAGCTGGACGGGATGATTTTATGCGGTGGTTATCCGGAACTGCATGCCAGGGAACTGTCGGCCAATAGAGAGATGCTGACAGAGATCAAAGCGGCATTGCAGCGTGGTATGCCATGTATCGCCGAGTGCGGCGGCTATTTGTATCTGCAACAGGATCTGACGGATGACAAGGGCCAGGTCTATCCACTGGCCGGTGTATTTCCCGGCCATGGATATTGTAAAAAAGCGCTGGAGCGGTTTGGGTATATCGGTATATCCCTCAACGGCAGCCGGTTGTTTGGCGAAAAAGAGATGTCTCTGCGTGCTCATGAATTTCATTATTATGACTGTGACAGGCCGGGCAGTGCATTGCTGGCAAAGAAGGCTTCCGGCACCGGACAGTGGGCAACGGGGGAGACGGGGGAGACATATTATGCGGGGTTTCCGCATTTGTTTTTTGAGGGCAATGAAAGGTTTGCCGAGGGTTTTCTGCGGCAGGCCCACTCTTATCACAGGCGCCAGACAGTGCGCGTGATATCCCATGAGCCGTATGCGGCGCTTGGCAGGGAGCCGGATCAGGCGGCCCGGGCCGCCGCGCAGGCACAGTGGGATGCGGTGGCCAAGCCCCTTCGCGGGCTGGGCCGCCTGGAAGATATGGTGGTCAGGATCGCAGGCATCCAGGGCAATCCTGCTATTGCCATCCGCAGGCGGGCCGTACTGGTGTTCTGCGGTGATAACGGAATCACAGCGCAGGGGGTGACACAGACCGGCAGCCATGTGACGGCGCTGGTGGCCGATAACATTGCCGATGGGAAGGCGAGTGTGAACCGGATGTGTGCACAGAGCGGCACGGATGTCTATGCCATTGATATGGGAATCCGGGACACGATCCATTCTCTTTCCATGATCTCCTGCAGGGTAGCTGACGGAACACGGGATTTTTCGCAGGAACCGGCCATGAGCCGCGCACAGGCTCTGCAGGCCATTGAGACAGGCATCGGACTTGTGAGGGACTTCCGGGAAAGGGGCTATACCATACTGGCCACCGGGGAAATGGGCATCGGCAATACGACGACAGCCGGTGCCATGGCGGCGGCGCTGCTTGATCTGCCGGTAAGAAAGGTCGCAGGACGGGGGGCCGGTCTTTCCGATGAGGGGCTGGCACGGAAGAGGCTGGTAATCGAGGAGGCACTGCGGCGCTATGGGCTGCGGGGCAGTGACCCTCTGACCATACTGTCTCATGTGGGCGGCTTTGATATCGCAGGTATGACAGGGGCTTTTATCGGCGGCTGTATGTATGGCGTACCGGTAGTGATCGATGGGATGATCTCGGCTGTGGCGGCGCTGACGGCTTCTCTGCTCTGTGAGCGGGCTGTGACTTGCATGCTGGCTTCCCATAGGAGCCGGGAACCGGCGATGGCGCTTGTTATGGAGCGGCTGGGCCTTACGCCAGTGATCGACGGTGACCTGGCGCTGGGAGAAGGCACCGGGGCGGCGCTTTTATTCCCTATGCTGGATATGGCAGAGTGCGTCTACAAAAACACAGAAACCTTTGCCGAAATGCAGATCGAAACTTACCAAAAATATGAGACAAAGTGGTAAGGGGTGCGGCGGCAGGAACAAGCATTGGGCAGACAGAACCGCCAAAGCGGCCTGCTGCATGGAAGGAGAGACAAGTGCTCTATCTGATCACAGGAGCCAGTGGGAGCGGTAAATCAGAATATGCGGAGGATGTGGCCTGTTATCTGGCCAGGCGGGATGGTATGCGTTACAAACTGTATGTGGCAACCATGGAAGCAAAGAGCGAGGAAGCACAGGAGCGGATCGCGCGGCATAAAAGGCAGCGGCAGGGAAAAGGGTTTGTGACAGTGGAATCTCTGTATGGCCTTGCTTTTTCTTTTCCCGGTGAAGAAAAAGCCCCTTTCCGGCTTCCCTGTCTGCCGCAGGACTGCGTGATTTTACTGGAATGTCTGTCAAACCTGCTGGCCAACCTGATGTTTTCCGATAAAAGGAGCGGCGGACAGGCGACAGAAGCGATTTTGTCACAGGTGCGTCAAAGACAGCGTCTTTGCCGGCATCTTGTGATTGTCACCAATGAGGTCTTTTCTGACGGTATGCTATATACGGGAGAAGTACTGGAATATGTCAGGGCGCTGGGGACGCTGAACCGTTTACTGGCGGAGGAGGCGGACGGTTTTTTGGAAGTGGTCTATTCCGTTCCCCTCTGGCTGAAAGGAGACAGGATATGGCAGTTTTGAAAAGTCTGTGTCTGGCTTTTTCCATGTATTCGCGGATTCCCATGCCGCCCGTGGCGTGGGAAGAGAAAAATATGAGATATGTGCTCTGCTTTTTCCCTTTGGTGGGGCTTGTGGTGGGAGGCGGGATGTACGGCCTGTGGCGGCTGCGCTCGTGGCTTGGCGTGTTTATTCCATTCCCGGTCTTTGTCCTCACCGGGACCGTGCTGCCCATCCTGATTTCCGGTGGGATTCATATGGATGGCTTTATGGATACGATGGATGCCCTCTGTTCCTGTCATGGCAGGGAGCGGAAACTGGAGATACTCAAAGATCCGCATGCCGGGGCTTTTGCCTGTATTTCACTCGCCTGTGTGATGACACTTTATGGTGCGGCATTGTATCTGCTGTTAGAAGAGAGGCAGGTGCTCTTTCTGGGACTTGGCTATGTTTTGTCCCGGACTCTCAGTGCCTTTGCGCTGCTCACAATAAAAAACGCCCGGGGCTCTGGTACGGCCAGCACATTTTCTGCAGGGGCATCAAAAAAGATCGCGCTGCCTGTCTTGTCTTTGTGGCTGTTTCTGGCGGCGGAGATGGCTTTTTTTCTGTATGGCGTTTATGGGATTCTTTGTGTGGCACTGAGTCTGTCTGTATTTTTCTACTATCAATGGATGGCATACAGACACTTTGGCGGCCTGACCGGTGATCTGGCGGGATGGTTTGTGGTCGTATATGAACTGGTGTTTGTATGGCTGAGCGGAATCATGGGGTATGTATGGAACTTATAATCGGCGGCTGCTTTCAGGGAAAGCTGGCCTATGCGAAACAAAGATGGAAAGAGGCGGGGACGAGAGTCCGGGAAGAAGAGATACTGGACGGCGGCAGCATGGTACTTTGTGAGACTGCGAAGTGGTGCGGTGCCCGAAGCACAGAGAAAGACTCTTTTGCCTGTGTCCGGATTCTGAATCAGCTGCACCTTTTGGTCAGGCGTTTTGTGGAAACAGGAAAGACGCAGGAGATTATCCCGCTTATGGATCAGCTGCTTGCGGACTGGCCGGATCTGCTGATTGTGTGTGATGAGGTGGGACTTGGCCTGATTCCCGTCGAAGAGACAGAACGGCTATACCGGGAAGCAGTGGGGCGCACCCTCTGTCATCTGGCCCGGCAGGCCAGGCAGATGGTGCGCATCACTGGTGGGTTCCCGCTTGTGATCAGGTCAGCAGATGACGCACAGCTTCCCAGTTGATGGAAGGCAGATTTTTCTGGGTAACGGCTGCTGTGGCTTTCTTTTTGGCAGAGATCTTTGCCAGATTCATGAGCAGCGCGCCCAGGGCGCAGACAGCCGTAATCGCCAAAACAATGGGAATCACCGGAAACCCGAAGTCTGTCTGTTCAACAATGGTATACACATAACAAAGGGCGCTGACAATGATACCGACGATAACAATGATGATGGGGGTACTGAACAGATTATTCTGCATACCGGAGATCGCCCAGGACTGCGGTTTCTGGCAGTGCGGGCAGGCATCCTTAAAGTCAGCGGAATAAATCTGTTTCTGCGTGGCATCGTCATGTATCTTCCGGATATGGCGAACCAGATTATCATGGGCGTGTCGTTCCAGCTTTTCGGTTTCAGGCTGGGTCAGAACATTATAATTGCTGTTTTTTTCGGCTGCCGGCCCCGTGATGATAGCCTGCAGCGGACCGCTGTCTTGCATACAGTGTTCACAGCGGAAAGAGTATGGCACTTCCGCGCTTTCCTTACGTGTGTGTTTGTAATAGGAACTCATTTGATATTCCCCTCCTTATGTATTAATGTATGCGTATAACGCTTCTTATAAAATAGCACAATCGGGGACAGGATGCAAGGCGGGAAAACGGCAGTACAGAGCCGTCTGTCTGCACCGTTGCCGTGGCTTTACAATACCACGCAAGTTGCGGTATACTTTCTATGGATGAAGAAACAAAGCAGTCCGGGTAAAGGAGAGCAGGATGAAATTTGCCGATACCATTTTGAATATTCCCAATGCATGTAAACCAGGGCCTTTAAAAGCGGAAGAACTGGAGCAGTTTTATTATGATAAGACGATGTATGTACGTACAGGGGATGCCTATATATCCCCGATTGAAGATATTTATGAAGCGTGTAAGATGCCATCCGGGCAAAATACCTTTCTGCTTCTGGGGCACAGGGGATGTGGAAAGAGCACGGAACTAAATGATATGTCTTGCCGGTTGCAGGAGGAGGGATATCAGGTATTTACGGTTCAGTGTGGGATGGATCTTGATCTGAATAATCCTATTTATGTAGATTTGCTGATTCTAATGGGAGATGCGTTGCTGACGATCGCCGATCGCATTGGCTGTTGTCTGGATGATATGACCATGGATGTGGTGGGGAATTTCTGGAAAACGGAGGGCGAACAGTCCTCTATCATGACAGACACCGCCGGTATGGAAGTGGAAGGAGAGATTTCGGCAAAGTCTCCCGGTTTTCTGGCGTCATTGCTACAGGCCTTCGTCAAGGTTAAAGCAGATTTAAAGTTTAGTGAGGAAAAACGGACTTATTACAGGAGACAGATTGCCAGGCGATCCAGTGAGTGGATGTTTGCCCTGAATAAGATGGCGAACCAGATCACAGAGGAGATGAACGGGAAACAGCCGGTACTGATTTTTGAAGATCTGGATAGCAACCGTATATCACAACATCGCATCCGCCTGTCGCTGCCTGCATCGTGACCAGGAAGCACTTTCCTGGTATCAGAAGGCGCTGGAGATCCGGCAGAACGTGCTCCAGCCGGGGCATCCACATCTGGCGGTTACTTATTCTGGTATGGCCAGCCTGTATCAGAATATGGGAGACTATACGCAGGCATTTTCCTGGCAGCAAAAAGCGCTGGCAGCCAGGGAAAAGGTGCTGGGTCCGGCGCACCCGGATACAGCGATTACGTACCACAATATGGCTGTTTTATATGAACTTCGCGGCGATCAAGAGACGGCGCGGGACTATTATGAAAAGGCCTATGCTATCTTTCGGGAGAAACTGGGTGAGCAGAACCGGTTTACCAATCAGATCCGTCTGGAACTGACGTATCTGCAAAGCAGGTATGACGGGCAAAAGGAGCAGGAGACTGCCGGAAAAGAGTGACGCACATCAGGCAGAAAATAGGTACAAACACGTTCCGGAGGCTGTGGATTATTATCATTATCGGGAGGGCATTATGGAATTTATCTGGATCAGACATGGCATGACAGAGGGAAACCGCAGGCAGCGGTATATTGGCGGTAGGACCGATGAGGGATTATGTGAGGCGGGGCGTAAGGTACTGCGGGACAATGCAGGCGCAGGGCTGTATCCCCGGGTGGATCTGGTTTATGTCAGTCCGATGAAGCGTTGCCTGGAAACGGCGCAGATTCTCTATCCGGATACTGCCAGACGGATTGTGGAAGGATTTCGGGAGTGTGATTTCGGCCTGTTTGAGAATCACAATGACGAGGAACTGGCGACGGCCCCTTTCTATCAAAAATGGCTGACGGAGAGAGAGACAGCTCCTTTTCCGGCCGGGGAGCATCCGGAAGATTTTAAGCGGCGGTGCCGTGAGGCGCTGTCATCCCTGACAGAGCAGGAAGAGATGCCGGAGAGGACCGCTTTTGTGGTACATGGCGGGGTGATCATGGCCATTTTATCCGGTCTGGATGAAAACAGGGGGGATTTTTATGAGTATTATACCTGTAATGGAGAAGGTTATGTATGCAGGGCGGAGCGCAGAGGAAAAGAACTGGTACTGCGGGACTGTCAAAGGCTTACGCTGCACGGCAAAGGCGGTGCCGGCGCCGACAAACATGACAAATAAATCCGGCAAAGGAGCAGACAGATGAATGTTATCTATGCAATGGGAATCGGTTTTATTCTTGACTGTTTTCTGGGAGACCCTTATCGTCTGCCACATCCGGTACGTTGGATGGGCAGACTGATTTCATTTCTGACCAGGCATCTGCATCGGAAACGAATCGGAGAGATGCCGCATGCATACGAACGATACCAGCCCGGGAGCCGAAATCCGCGGGCTGAATTTTGTTGGGGTATTTTGCTGACTGCGATTGTTCTGACGGTGACAGGCACTGTGGTCTGGCTGCTGCGGTATTTCACGTATGGCCTGTCGTTTGCTGCAGGATTGATAACGGATGGTATTTTATTTTATTATGCCATTGCTCCCCGCAGTCTGTACAGGGAGAGTATGGCAGTCTGCCATGCTCTGGCACCGGAGGAAAATGGGCAGGAGAGCGTGCCGGGATCACCTGCTGGTCTGGAGGAAGCGCGCAGACGTCTTTCCAGGATCGTGGGACGGGATACGGAGAACCTGACTGAAGAGGGCATCATAAGGGCCGCGGTGGAAACAGTGGCGGAAAATACTTCGGACGGAGTGACGGCGCCCATGCTGTATATGGCAGTGGGTGGTCCGGTGCTCTGTTTTTTGTATAAGGCTGTAAATACCATGGATTCGATGGTCGGATATCACAATGATACTTTTGAATATTTCGGAAAGGCAGCGGCCAGAATGGACGATGTGTGGAATTACATACCGGCCAGGCTGACCGCGTTTGTGATGCTGCTGCCAGCGCTTTTACCGGCGTCTGGTAAATGGCAGGCAAAAGGAGAGTGCCGGTATTGCCAGCGACAGCTGCAGGGGAACACAAGGAAAACAGCCGCAACAAAGAAAGTGACAGCGCAAAATAATAATTGTCTAAATATTTGCGAAAATTCAAATAAAACATACAATTATGCGGCGGATAATTGTGCAAACAATTCGAAAAATATAGAAAATTCAGTAAAAGTTGGTGCAAAAATGTGTTATCATTTGCAAAAGGCAGACATAAAACAGGTGTTATTTATATACAGGCGCGATAAAAGGAACCATAAAAGTCCCAATTCCGCCCACACGGAAAGCGTTTGCGCTGGTATCCTGGGCATCAGACTGGCAGGGGACGCCAGCTATTTCGGAAAACGTGTCTCAAAACCCTGGATAGGCGATGATCTGCGCCCCCCCTGCCGGCACGATATCCGCCGGGCAAACCTTCTGATGTATGAGACAGCGCTGATTATGCTGGCACTGCTTGCAGTCTGCCGTCTGATGGTGGTAAACTGGTAATATATCAAGGCAGAAAGAAGGGAGAGCATGATGCATAAGCAGTACAGACCGGCAGAGATAGAGGCAGAGAGTTTTCGGATCATCACAGAGGAACTGGGACAGATGGGGAAGCGGCTGCCTCCGGAATATGCATCTGTCATCCTGCGGACCATACATACGACGGCAGACTTTTCTTACGTGGACAATCTTTTCTTTTCGGATCACATTATGGAAACGGCTAGGAAAGCACTGTTGCAGGGCAGCCGCATCGTCACCGATACCAATATGGCGCTGGCCGGCATCAGCAAAGCAGCGCTCCATAAGCTGGGCGGAGATGTCATCTGCCATATGGCGGATGCGGATGTGGCGCAGGAGGCGGCCCGAAGACAGGTGACAAGAGCCATGGTCAGTATGGAGAAAACGGTTTTGGCTGGCGAAGATTTGATTTATGTGATCGGCAATGCCCCCACAGCCCTGATCCGGGTGGTCGAACTGGCGCAGGAGGGAAGGATCTGCCCACGGTTCGTCATCGGGGCTCCGGTGGGGTTTGTCCATGTGGAGGAGGCAAAGGAACTGCTGATCGCATCCGGGATTCCCTGTATCGTCCCCAGAGGAAGAAAAGGGGGCAGCAACGTGGCGGCGGCAATTATAAATGCGCTTTTGTATGAAACGGCGGGACGAAAAATAGAGGAGGCAGGACGGGATGGAGATACAAAGACGCAATGAGGCGGCGGCAGTACAGCGGCACGGCGGCAATCGCTACAATCGGGATATTGTACTGGATTTTTCCGTGAATACCAATCCTCTCGGCCTGCCATCTTATATCGGGAATGTCCTGGAAAAGGCGGCAGGAAATACCGCTTTATGGGAGTGGTATCCCGATCCGGACTGCAGCGAGCTGCGACGGGCACTTTCTGTCTGTCATGGGGTCCCGCAGGAACAAATCGTCTGTGGCAACGGTGCATCGGAGCTGCTCTTTGCCGGTGTGCGTGCCGCTTTGGCATCCGGGAAGAAGGAAAGCGGCAGCGCTTCCCCGCCCCTTTGTCTGTTGCCGGTTCCCTCCTTTTCGGAATATGAACGGGCGCTGCTGGCGGCGGGAGCAAACATCTGCTATGAAAGACTGGATGAAACAGATGATTTTGCCATCACAGAGAAAATTCTGGACAGACTGACGCAGGAGACATCCCTGCTCTTTCTCTGCAGTCCCGGCAATCCCACAGGCCGCCTGATTGCACCCGGTCTGTTGCAGCAGATCCTTATGCGCTGCAGGCAGAACAAGATCCGGGTGATTCTGGATACCTGTTTTCTGGAACTGGCTGCCGGGGCATACGGGAGAGAAGCGTATGGCGTAGCTTACGGGCCGGGCGGCGCAGACAGCTTCGAGAGAACGCTTCTGCGCGCAGATCCGGATCTGATTATTTTGAAAGCCTTTACCAAACTTTATGCCATGGCGGGACTGCGTCTGGGGTACTGCCTCTGTGGGGATCGGGATATGGCAGAACGGATGCGGATACAGCTTCCCTGCTGGAATGTGTCAGGCATGGCGCAGCTTGCCGGATTGACTGCATTGGATGCGGAAAAAAGCGATGACTATATCAGTCAATCGAGGGAACTGATTTCTGCGCAGCGAAAGTGGCTGGAAAGTGGACTGATTCATATGGGGTTTCACACGATTCCTGGGCAGGCCAATTTTATCTGTTTTTACAGTGATAAATCCCTGTATCTGCCACTGCTAAAAAGGGGGATTCTGATCAGAGACTGCAGCAGTTTCCGGGGACTGGGGCAGGGCTGGTACCGTGCTGCGGTAAGAACGCAAAAGGAAAACGAGAGATTACTCAGGGAACTGGGGAGTATATGAAGGGGTGATGAGAATGAAGGGGAATATCATGATTCAGGGAACCATGTCCAATGTCGGCAAGAGTCTGTTTACCGCAGGGCTCTTGCGGGTTCTTGTGCAGGATGGTTTTTCGGCGGCGCCGTTTAAATCACAGAATATGGCGTTAAACTCTTATATTACCGCAGAAGGGCTGGAAATGGGACGTGCCCAGGTGATGCAGGCAGAAGCAGCGGGCATCGTTCCGGAAGTGGCGATGAATCCGATCCTGCTAAAGCCCAGTTCCGAGACCGCTTCGCAAGTCATCCTAAATGGCGAAGTGGCCGGTAATATGAAAGCCGAAGAATATTTCCGCAGAAAAAAGGAATATATCCCCCAGATCATGGCTGCTTACCGCAAACTGAAAGAAAAATATGGGATCATCGTCATAGAAGGCGCCGGCAGTCCGGCAGAGATCAATCTGAAGGAATCCGATATTGTCAATATGGGCCTGGCGGAAATGGTGGATGCACCGGTACTGTTAATCGGTGATATCGACAGGGGAGGCGTCTTTGCCCAGTTGTATGGGACAGTGGCATTGCTGGAAGAGACGGAGCGCAGACGGGTAAAAGGCTTTATCATGAATAAATTCCGGGGAGAGAAGCGTCTGCTGACTCCGGGGATCGGAATGCTTTATGAAAAGTGCCGGATTCCCGTACTGGGGGTGATCCCTTATACGGAACTGGATATCGACGATGAAGATTCCATGGCAGAGAGGCTTCTTTCCGGCGTCAGGCCGGAACTGATTGATATTGCGGTCATCCGCCTGCCGCATCTTTCGAATTTTACGGATTTTAATCCGCTGGAAAATATTGAGAACGTCTCCCTGCGTTATATCTCCACCCTCCGGGAACTGGGGACGCCCGATCTGATCCTGCTTCCCGGAACCAAAAATACCATGCATGATCTGTACTGGCTGCGGGAAAGCGGCATGGAGAAGAAGATCAAACAACTGGTTCATCAGGGGACCAGTCTGTTAATGGGGATCTGCGGCGGATTTCAGATGATGGGCCAGACACTTTCCGATCCGCACTGCATCGAATGGGAAGGGAAGATGCAGGGGATGGATCTGCTGCCTTTGCGGACCGTCTTTGAAGAAATGAAGGTGCGCAGCAGGGTCTGCGGACGCATCCTGCCGGTCAGCACTGAGGGGAACCAGATCTTTCAGGCTCTTGCCGGCAGTACCTTTACCGGTTATGAAATCCATATGGGCCGCACGGAGCGCCTGCAGGAGACCGGCGCGCTTACCCTGCTCACACATCTGGATGACGGCACAGGGCAGCAGGACGGCTGTGTGTCGGGAAACTGCATGGGCACTTATGTACATGGTATCTTCGAATCCGGCACTTTTCGTAATAATCTGCTCCAGCTCCTGTTCGATCGCAGGGGACTGGTATGGAATGGTAAGAAACAGATGGATTATCTGAGCTATAAAAACAGACAATATGACATGCTGGCAGATATCGTACGGGAACATACGGATCTCAAAGCCATTTACCATATGATAGGGCTGTCGTAAGACAGAACGCCATTTCTCTGTTCAAAAAGCAAACAAACATTTGACGAACCCACGGCAATGGTATATATTGTAAAAGATAAATTTTAAAAAAGAGGGTATGGTCATGGCAAAGAAGGAAACCTATGACGCTTCCAGTATCACAGTGCTGGAGGGACTGGAAGCGGTGCGGATGCGTCCGGGGATGTACATCGGCAGTGTCTCCACAAAGGGTCTGAACCATCTGATCTATGAGATCGTAGACAATGCGGTGGATGAACATCTGGCCGGATATTGCAGCCGGATATGGGTGTCTCTCAATGCGGACGGCTCTGCCACCGTTTCGGATAACGGCCGGGGGATCCCGGTGGGAATGCATGAAAAAGGTATCAGTGCGGAACGGCTTGTGTTCACCACACTGCACGCCGGCGGCAAGTTTGATGACAATGTATACAAGACCAGCGGTGGCCTGCACGGTGTGGGTTCTTCTGTTGTCAATGCGCTTTCCACCTGGTTGACTGTTCGGGTCAAAAGAGACGGATGCATCTACGAAGACAGCTACGAGCGCGGCAATCCGGTGACAGAATTAAAAGACGGCCTGCTGCCGGTCGTGGGAAAGACAAAAGAGACAGGGACGAGCATCTCTTTCCTGCCGGACGATACGATTTTTGACAGGACACGTTTTAAAGAAGATGAGGTAAAGAGCCGTCTGCATGAGACTGCCTACCTCAACCCGCTGCTTACCATTGTCTTTGAGGACAGACGGGGCGAGGCGCCGGAGATACTGGAATTTCACGAGCCGGATGGCATCACCGGCTTTATCCGTGATATGAACAGTTCCCGGGAGGCCGTGCATGATGTGATTTATTATAAAGGAGAGAGCGAGGGAATCTCGGTAGAGGCTGCTTTTCAATATGTGAATGAATTTCATGAGAATATTCTGGGATTTTGCAACAATATTTACAATGCAGAGGGCGGCGCTCATCTCACCGGCTTTAAGACCATATTTACTTCGGTCATCAATAGCTATGCCAGAGAACTGAACATCCTCAAAGAAAAGGATGTCAACTTTACCGGCGCCGATGTGCGTAACGGCATGACCGCGGTAATTTCCATCAAACATCCCGATCCCCGGTTTGAAGGCCAGACCAAGACCAAGCTGGATAATCAGGACGCTGCCAGGGCAGTGGCCAAGGTGACGGGCGAGGAGATACAGCGCTATTTTGACCGCAACCTGGAAGTGCTGAAAAGTATCATTGGCTGCGCGGAAAAAGCGGCAAAGATTCGCCGGACGGAAGAGAAGGCGAAAACCAATATGCTCACGAAGCAGAAGTTTTCCTTTGATTCCAACGGCAAGCTGGCCAACTGCGAGAGCCGTGACCCCGCCGTATGTGAAATCTTTATCGTGGAGGGGGATTCTGCCGGTGGCAGCGCCAAAACGGCGCGTAACCGGATGTATCAGGCGATCCTGCCGATCCGCGGCAAAATACTGAATGTGGAGAAGGCCAGTATTGATAAAGTACTGGCCAATGCAGAGATAAAAACGATGATCAATGCCTTTGGCTGCGGCTTTTCGGAAGGCTATGGCAATGATTTCGATATTGCGAAGCTGCGCTATGATAAAATCATCATCATGGCCGATGCGGATGTGGACGGCGCACATATTTCCACACTGCTTTTGACCTTATTTTACCGGTTTATGCCCGAACTGATCTATGAAGGCCATGTATACATTGCCATGCCGCCCCTGTATAAGGCCATGCCGGCCAGAGGGGCGGAGGAGTATCTGTATGATGACAAGGCACTGGAACGTTACCGGAAACGCCACAAAGGCCCTTTCACCCTGCAGCGTTACAAAGGTTTGGGAGAGATGGATGCGCAGCAGCTGTGGGAGACAACACTGAATCCGGAGACAAGGATGCTAAAGCAGGTGGAAATCGAGGATGCGCGTATGGCCTCCGATGTTACGGGAATGTTGATGGGGACAGAAGTGCCGCCGAGACGGGCATTTATCTATCGCCATGCCACCGACGCGCAGCTGGATATATAACGACGTAACTGGCCGGGCAGGACAGACTGCCGGCGCCGTAACATAACGGGAGCCATCAAATTATGGATGAGAGAATACTGAAAACCGAATATTCGGAAGTGATGCAGAAATCCTATATCGACTATGCCATGAGCGTGATCATAGCCCGGGCACTGCCGGATGTACGGGATGGACTGAAACCGGTCCAGAGACGTACTCTTTATGATATGTATGAACTGGGCATCCGCTATGACAGGCCCTATCGAAAAAGTGCCCGTATTGTGGGCGATACGATGGGTAAATACCATCCCCATGGAGACAGTTCGATTTATGAAGCGCTGGTGGTAATGACACAGGAGTTCAAAAAAGGACTGCCGCTGATTGACGGGCACGGCAACTTCGGGAATATCGAGGGAGATGGTGCGGCAGCCATGCGTTATACAGAGGCGCGCCTGGCAAAGATTACCCAGGAAGCATTTTTGGCTGATCTGGACAAAGATGTGGTTGATTTTCTTCCCAATTTTGACGAGACAGAAAAAGAACCCTCCGTTTTGCCGGTGCGGATCCCCAATCTGCTCATCAACGGCTCAGAAGGGATCGCCGTCGGGATGGCTACCAGTATCCCGCCTCATAATCTGGGAGAGGTAATCGACGCCGTCAAAGCCTATATGCGGGATGAGAGCATCGACACTGCAGGACTGATGAAATATGTCAAAGGGCCGGATTTCCCTACCGGAGGCATTGTCATCAACAAGTCAGAATTGAAACAGATCTATGAGACCGGGGCCGGGAAGATCCGGATCAGAGGAAAAGTGGAGACCGAAAAGGGGCGGGCCGGGAGGATCAATCTGGTAATTACGGAAATTCCCTATCCGATGATTGGTTCCGGCATTTCCAAATTTCTGTCAGATGTGGCCGCTCTTGCGGAGACAAAAAAAACGATGGATATCGTGGATATCTCCAACCAGTCCTCCAAGGAAGGCATCCGCATTGTCATAGAACTGCGCAAAGACACCGATGTGGAAAATTTCAAAAACATGCTCTATAAAAAGACCCGTCTGGAAGATACCTTCGGTGTGAATATGCTGGCCATAGCAGACGGACGTCCGGAAACCATGGGGCTGAAACAGATCATTGCCGCCAATGTGGCCTTTCAGTACGAGGTGGCAAGACGTAAATATACCACACTGCTGGCAAAAGAGCAGGAGAAAAAGGAGATACAGGAAGGGCTGATCAAGGCCTGCAATGTGATCGACCTGATCATAGAGATCCTGCGCGGTTCCAAAGACCGCGCGATGGCAAAAGACTGCCTGGTGGAGGGAAAGACAGACGGCATCCGCTTTCGCTCCAGGGAATCCAAAGTGATGGCGGAACTGCTGCGTTTTACCGAGAAGCAGGCCCATGCCATTTTGGAAATGCGGTTATACCGGCTGATCGGACTGGAACTGGACGCACTGGTGAAAGAACACGAAGAGACCCTCGCCAATCTTTATCGCTATGAAGATATTCTGGAACGGCGGGATTCCATGGCCACCGTTATTATCAATGAACTGGATGCCATAAAAAAAGCCTATAAAAGAAACCGCCGCACAGTGGTGGAAGACGGCGCGGAAGCCATATTCGAAGAAAAGAAGCCACAGGAGATGGATATTATCTTTCTCATGGATCGCTTCGGATATGGTAAGACGATTGACCTGAGCACCTATGAGCGCAACAAAGAAGCGGCCGATGCGGAAAACCGCTTTGTATTTTCCTGTAAAAATACGGGACGCATCTGCTTTTTTACAGATACAGGCAGCCTCCATACCGTCAAGGCAGCCGACATCCCCTTTGGCAAATTCCGGGACAAGGGGATACCACTGGATAACGTGAGCAATTTTGATTCCGCGGCGGAGCAGATCCTGTACGCCGCAAGCCAGACAGAGTTAAACCTCTGCCGGATCGCCTTTGTCACAGCCCTTTCCATGGTAAAGATTGTGGACGGCGGTGAATTTGACGTGGCAAAACGCACCGTGGCCGCCACCAAATTACAGGACGGCGACAGTCTGGTCAGCGTCATGGCCCTCCATCAGCAGCGGGATGTGATCTTGCAGAGCCGGGACGGATATTTCCTGAGATTTCCGCTCGAAGAAATACCGGAAAAGAAAAAAAGTGCCCTGGGCGTACGGGGCATGAAACTTTCGGATGATGACAGAGTGGAAAACGTCTACTACACCGGCGAAGGCGCTGAAACATCCATTCCCTACAAAAGCAAAACACTGGAACTGACCAAACTAAAAACAGCAAAACGAGACACCAAAGGCGTAAAAGTAAGAGGATAAAGTAAAAAACAGCTTACCATGAGGAAAGCTGCGGAACTCATAATGAAAACAGCAGCTCACCGGAAGGCGCCGGGATTGCTTTACGGACGCGAAAGCGGACGGAAACAATCCGCAGACAGGGCGCCGTGAGGAAAGCTGCGGAACTCATAATGAAAACAGCAGCTTGCCGGAAGGCGCCGGGATTGCTTTACGGACGCGAAAGCGGACGGAAACAATCCGCAGACAGGGCGCCGTAAGGAAAGCTGCGGAACTCATAATGGAGAGAAAAAAATGAGAGTCATTGCGGGAACTGCCCGTCGTCTGCCACTGAAAACACCGGCAGGCACGGATGTAAGACCTACCACAGATCGGATCAAAGAAACCTTATTTAATATCCTGCAAGGTGATGTGGGGGATAGTGTCTTTGTCGATCTGTTCAGCGGCAGCGGCGGTATTGGCATCGAAGCCCTCAGCCGCGGAGCCAAAAAGGCCTATTTTGTGGAACATGATAAACGGACGGCAGGTTTTATCCGGGAAAATCTGGCATTTACCAGACTGGCAGACAGGGCAGTGGTATTGCAGCAGGATGTTTTTTACGCCCTGTACCAGATCAGAGAACAGGCAGATCTGATTTTCATGGACCCGCCCTATGACCAGGGACTGGAGCAGCAGGTACTGCAGCGGCTGCGGGAGGCGGATTTTGTGACAGAGGATACACAGATCATCATCGAATCTTCGCTGGATACGGAGTATTCCTGGCTGGAAAATTCAGGTTTTCTCCTTCTGCGGGAGAAGAGATACAAGACAAACAAGCATGTGTTTGTCAGGAGGGCATAACAGATGAAAAGTGCCATTTATCCGGGCAGTTTTGACCCGGTTACATACGGTCATCTGGATATTATCAAAAGAGCAGCAGCGATTTTTGATGAACTGATCATCAGTGTTTTAAATAATGTAAGGAAAACGCCATTGTTTTCTATAGAGGAACGTGTTAGAATACTGGAAAACGCCACAAAAGACATCCCCAATGTGCGGGTGGAATCTTTTAGTGGCCTGCTCGTAGATTATGCGATGCGCCGGGATGTTCATGTCATCGTAAGAGGACTGCGGGCGATTACCGATTTTGAATATGAGTTACAGAATGCACAGACAAACAGACTGTTGTCGAAGGGAGAACTGGATACCATGTTTTTTACCACCAGTCTGGAATATGCCTATTTAAGTTCTACGACAGTCAGAGAAATTGCCAGCTTTGGCGGGGATATCTCCGGATGTGTGCCTGACTTCGTAGAAGAATTGATCTATAATAAGTTTGGAATCCATAAATGAAAGGTGCAGGCATGAGCAGTAAGATAGAGCAGTTGATAGATGAAATCGAACAGTATATTGACAGTTGTAAATATCAGGCACTGTCCAATACGAAGATCATAGTAAATAAAGAAGAGATCGACGAACTTCTCCGTGAACTCCGTATGAAGACGCCTGATGAGATCAAACGATACCAGAAGATCATCAGCAACAAAGAAGCGATCTTAAAAGATGCCAAAGAAAAGGCGGAAGCGCTGATCAACGCTGCCACCGTACAGACAAACGAACTGATCAATGAACATGAGATTATGCAGCAGGCCTATGCTCAGGCTAATGAAGTGGTGGAAATGGCAACCCGGCAGGCGCAGGAAATCCTGGACAACGCCATGATGGAAGCCAACGGCGTCAAGTCAGCCGCCATGCAGTATACCGATGACATACTGGGCAATCTGGAAACACTCATTACCCATTCCATCGAAAATACATCCCAGCAGTTTGACCGTTCTATTCATTCTCTGGAAGAATGTCTGGACATCGTTAAATCAAACCGGATGGAACTGAACCCGGCGGCGGAAGAGCCGCAAGAGAATGAACAGGAACTGGCGGAAGAGGAAAGTATCCGCCTGATCTGACAAAACGAGGAGACACCAATGAAATATAAGCGCAAAATCATAACCGGACTGACCGCGGCGCTGCTTTTTGCCGTTGCAGTCCCTTTCTGTACGCTGGCGGCTCCCGCGGAAAAGAACCCGCAGGCAGCGCAGGATATCGTCGTCGTCATCGACCCCGGTCATGGCGGCAGTAACATCGGCGGACAGATACCGGGGGTGGATGAGAAAAATGCCACCCTTGTCACGGCTCTGGCCATGAAAGAAGAACTGGAAAAATATGAAGGCATTACCGTCTATCTGACCCGCTATGGCGATCAGGAACTGAGCCTGGCAGAGCGTCCCCGGCTGGCAAAAGCCGTAAATGCCGATTTCTTTTTCAGTATCCACTATAATAAAGCAGTTCCCAACCGGCTCTATGGAGCGGAAGTGTGGATTCCTTCTCTGGGAGAGAATTATGCGAAAGGATATGCCTGCGGTGATCTGATTCTGAATGAATTATGTGATACATACGGACTCTATCGGAGAGGAATCAAGACAAAGTTAAACGACAAAGGCACAGACTATTACGGTGTCATCAAAAATGCCACCGCACTGGGGATCCCTTCGATGATTATTGAACACTGCCATATTGATAATGAAGTGGATGTGCCATTTTTTAACAGTCCCGAAAAACTGGTATTGCTGGGACGACTGGATGCCACCGGCGTAGCCAAATATTTCGGCCTGAAATCGGAAGTGCTGGGCGTGGACTATTCTTCTGTGCCGAAAACAGTCGTGGCAGCGCCCACATCTGCGGTATCGCAGGATCTGACACCGCCGGAGACAGCAGACATCCTTACCGCCTCCAAAGCAGACGGCAAAATCATTGCCACCCTGCAGGGAAGCGATTCTCAGAGCAGTATTCTTTATTATGATTACAGCCTGGACGGTGGACTGACCTGGTCAATCCTGCACAAATGGGACAGTGCCGGCGTAGCCAATACTGTGACGATTCCTGCAGATGGGGATTCCCTTACCGTGCGGATCTACAATCAATATGACCTGGCATCCCAGAGCAGGACAGTGGTGCTGACAAAATAAGCAACCACCATCCTCCAATTTTATGATTCTAAAGGACTTTGCAGCAAGCTGCATTGTCCTTTTTTATTTATTGTCTGACTATTTTCGTTTTATGATTTTTCATTTGAAATATCTGGAAGGATTTAGTATACTGTCTGATACACCGCATCATTTCTGCCGATGGAAGCAAGAGATTTGATGGGGCCGCTTTGAACGCACATTTGTGTCCGGTGCGGGATGAGGGAACAGTATACAGAAGGGAAAAGAGAGACCATGAAACGAATGACAGCCTGGTTTATGGCCTTGTGTCTGGCCACGACATGTCTGCTTCCGGTACGGGCGGAAGAAGCAAAGCCGAAAGATACGGGGGGAGGGTTTCACTGGGCAAGCCAGGAAGACCAGACCGCCGGGAAAGGCAATGGCAGTACGCAGACAGATACCGGAGGGAGTGATAGCAGAAAAGAAGGAAACGATGCTCCATCCGGGGAGAGCGGAAAAAAGGATACAGATACTGCGACCGGCGAGAGCGGTAAAACAGACAAAGACACAGAAGCCGCTAACAGTAATAAAACAGAGCAAGACAAAGAAGCCGGTGACGATGCCAAAACGGACAAAGACACGCAAGCCGGTAATGATGATAAAACAGATAAAGAAGCCGGTGACAATGATGAAACCGATCAGAATACCGGTGACGATGGAGGTGAGAAAACGGATCAGAACACCAGCTTCGATCAGAACAAGCAGCCGGATTCCGATTCCGGTAAAAATGATCAGACAGATACCTCTACCGCACCGGATACAGATGTGTCTCAGGACGATGATACCAGTGGGGATGAAGCGCCCGTGGAACCCGTTACAGACAATGAGGGGGATACGGATGCTGTGACCTATGATCTTGCGACGGACTGGAATGATTCCACGCCAGGCAACAAAGAGAGCGGCGGGATCGAAGTCATTGTCGGCAATGGCCTTCTGCTTGCGGAAAAGACAGAACTGACTGTCAGCGTCGAAGGAGGAAAAAGCAGTTCGAAAAAGGTGATCCTGGAACCGGCGGCGGAAGGCGGGACAGAGCCTGACCGGGAGACCGTGCTTTTTGAGAGCCTGCCTGCCGGTACTTATACTCTGCGCATTACGGCAAAGGGCTTTGGCGATTTTGTGCAGCAGATTTCCGTGGACAATGAGATCAGGACGGCAGTGGTCTATACCGGTTTTATGGAACTGGAAGGATGTGCCTATGAAAAAGATGCCGTCCATCCCGGCGTGATGCTGCGGGGAGATGCCAGTGGAGACGGACGCATAGATGACGCGGACAGAGATGCCATAATTGATGCCATAAGCAGCGGAAAGATGAATCTGGTAGACCTGCAGTGTTATGCCAACAGCAGAGAGGAGATCCGGGAAAAGACAGATACCGCCTCTTCCCTGACCGGCAGACTGTCAGAGGATGCCGTGAAGGTAAATATCAATGATGACAAAACCCTGGCAAAGGGAGATCCGGATGCGCTCTTTGGGGAAGGCGGCAGTCTTGAACTGCGGACCAGACAGGGCGGTGCTGTTTCTGAAAACAATCCGGTAGAATTTGGCTTTAATCTGTTACATGATGCCGCGAAGCAGGGACAGGAAGTGGAGCAGCTCGTGATCTCTGCCGGGGAGGCGGGAATACCCGAACAGGGCACCGTTTTGGTGGAACTGGACGGCAAAGATCCGCTGGAGATGGAAATCAGGGACGGCCGTCTGGCAGGAAATACCCGCATGCTGGCCGCGCGTGACAGCGGCATGGAAGAGGACGGCCGTTTTGTCATCGATCTGGGCGGACAGGTGGCGGTAAAAAAGGTATCCATCCGCATTACCAAAGCAGGGGGCAGCGGTGACCTGGTGCAGATTACCCGGGTGGAATTTCTCAATGATATGGAAAACCGGATTCCGGAGCCAGAGATGTTTAGGCCGGAAAATCTGCAGGTGGAAAACGCCAACAAGTCTTTTACCCTGACATGGGATCGGGCTGTCAATGTGACCGGGTATGAGGTAAAACTCACCTGCGGGGATCAAACCGAGTATGTCAGGACGGCAGAAAACAGACTGGAAGTCAAAAATTTCAAAGGAAACAAACTGAAAAACGGAGAGGTTTATGAAGCCAGTGTCCAGTCTGTCAACGGAGCCTGGAGGAGCGGCTATGGTGCCAGTGTCCGGGCGATACCGAAGGTGGACAGCCGACCGGATGCGCCGGATAATCTTCGCGTTACGGGAGGATTCCGCTGTTTGCGCCTTGGCTGGAAGGATATGGAAGATACCGATACTTACAACGTATTCTACAAAGAAGCCGGCACTTCCACATTCCGCAAGATTGCAGATCTGACCGCCAATACATATGAGATCAAAGGGCTGAAGGATCAGACAAGGTATGAGGTATATGTGACCGGTGTAAATGATATAGGAGAGAGCAATCCGTCCATTCATTCCGAAGCACAGACCATCGCCGTCAATCCGGCACAGATGCCCCTGTATAACCTGTTGAATGAATCCCGTGGAAAAGGAAAGGTAAGTGCTCATATTGTCAGTGTGACACATGTACGGGGCAATATGGAATCCAGCCCGCTGGATCAGGACAACCGCAGTGCACTGGGAACGGTGGACAAGGACTACTCCTCCTATTACCAGATCATGGACTGGGATGACGGAGGCTCCTATGTGTCGCCGGATAAGGGACTTACCTTTACCCTGGATGATTATTATAAAATGAACTACATCACCTTTGCGGAAACCGAGGATCTGGCGGCTTTCAGCGGCGCTTCTGTCTTTTATTATGACAAAGAACATCCCGACGGCACCTACGTAAAAGGGGAAGACATAAGTGTGGTACAAAGGAGAGACGGAAACGGCAGAAGATATTATGCCATCAAGCTCGCACATCCCATAACAACCAATAAAATACGACTGGGCTTTACCCGCTATAGCAATCTGCGCAACATCGTGATTTCGGAAGTCAATTTCTATCGTTATGACAGTCTGGAAGACGATATCATGGCTCTGTATGCAGATGATCTCCACACTTCCCTGCGGGAAGATGTCGAACAGGCGACGATTGATACCCTGCAGAAACGACTGGATACAAAGGATGAAAAAAGCGGGGAATACCATCCGGAGAGAGCTGCCCTGCAAAAAGAACTGGATAACGCCAGAGGGCTTCTGGGTAAGGAATACAGCGATATTGTAACGGTTCATACCGGGATGATCGCAGGCAGAGACAGTCATCTGGGCTTTAGCGGTCTGAATGGTTGGCAGCCACTGGGCGTCACCGCCTATGAAGGGGAACAGGTCGTGATCTATGTGGGACATGACAAATTGCGTACCGGAGCCCCGGCAGCGCTGCAGCTGGTGGCAACCCAGTATCATGCGGAAGCGGGTGCTTTTGCATCCGTGGTGAGCGGACTGCGGGTAGGACGTAACGAGATCACCATACCTTCTATTCAGAGTCTGGCCTGTGAAGGGGGCGGTGCCCTCTATATCCAGTATACGGGAAACAATGAAAATGAGACTTATGCGGTAAGAGTCAGCGGCGGTGTGAGAGAGCCGGTGCTGGATCTGTATGGTGTGACCGATCCGCAGGAGCGGAGCGCAAGGATCAGTGCCTATGTGAAAGAACTGGACAGCCACACACAAAACCAAAAAACACTGCACCGTGAAATTCACGAGGGTGCCGGGGAAGATAACAAAGTAAATCGCCCTTATGAGGAGCAGAACTGCATCCTGGGGGCCACAGACATCGTGCTGGATCAGATGATGCTGTCTGTTTCGGGGCAGCAGATCCTTGCCGGACTGGGCAGTGGTTCCGTATCGGAGCGTGCCGGCCGTCTGGATGCGTCTCTGCGTGCCATGGAAGAAATGATGGAGCTATTCTACCACCACAAAGGCCTCAGCTTTGATCCGTCTGCGCCAGAGACAGACCGTATGCCTTCACGGCATCTGAATATCCGCTATATGCGGATGTTTGCCGGAGCGTTTATGTATGCATCCGGAAATCATATCGGGATTGAATGGGGTTCCGTCCCGGGGTTGGCTTCGTCCTCCCCGGTAGTATCCGAAGACAACGGCAAATATATAAGCGGCAGATACTTCGGGTGGGGAATTGCCCACGAGATCGGACATAATATCAATCAGGGTTGCTATGCCCTGGCAGAGGTGACGAACAATTACTTTGCCCTGCTGGCAGCTGCCAAAGACAGCAATGACAGCGTCCGTTTCAAGTATCCGGATGTGTATAAAAAAGTCACTTCCAACACGGTGGGCAGGGCTTCCAATGTGTTTACCCAGCTTGCCATGTACTGGCAGCTTCATCTGGCATATGACAGAGATTACAATTATAAGACGTACGACAGCTATGAAATGCAGCATAACAATCTGTTCTATGCAAGGGTAGACAGTTATGCAAGAAATGCTTCCCTTGCACCGGGCGGCCTGAAACTGGACGGCGACAGAGATCAGAACTTCATGCGCCTTTCCTGCGCGGCAGCGGAAAAAGATCTGACGGAATTTTTCCTTCGCTGGGGACTGCTTCCTGATACGGAAACGCTCCGTTATGCGGGGCAGTTTGCCAAAGAAGAGCGGGCGCTGTACTATCTGACAGACGATGCCAGAGTTTATGAAATACAGCATGGTACTTCCGGGAACATCCAGGGAAAGGACGTCATCGAACTGGAGCAGCAGTTGTACACCGAAGAGGCCACTCCCAACGAAGTGAAGATGTCGTTTACCTGCAAAGCCGATCCGAATGTGATACTCGGCTATGAGATCGCAAGATATCAGTATGAAGACGGCAAACCGGTGCGGCAGGTGGTGGGCTTTACCACAGAGACCACTTATTCAGACTTTGTGTCAACCATCAACAACCGTGTGCTGACCTATGAGGTGACAGCCGTGGACAAATTCGGGTATCGTTCCAATCCCGAGAAGATTGGCAATGTTAAAATATCCCATGACGGCAGTCATGATAAATCCATGTGGAGCATTGTCACAAACATGACTTCCGACAGTGATAAAAAAGAGACAGCCACGGAAGAGCTGCCGTGCGAACCGGAGACACTTCCCGGCATTTACAAGGTCATTGACAACAATTATAAAGGCGATCTTTATCAAGGCAGTACATCGGGAGAGGATGCCTTCCTTGAGGTGCGGATGAATCAAGTATTGCCGGTATGCGGCCTGAAACTCACCTCCTCTTCCAAAGCAGTGCCCGGCCGTTACCGGATTCAGATCAGTATGGACGGCAACAGCTGGACGACGGTAAAAGAAGGCAGCTTCAATACCGCGTCAGGCAGTCAGACGGTCTACTTTGAAAATGACAGCCATGATCCATGGGTCTGCACTTACGATGCGGCTTATGTGAGACTGACGGCTGTGGGACAGACCGGCATGAGCATGACAGAGATCGACCTCCTGGGGCCGTCGGGCGACAATATTTCCTTTGGTGTCGGTGAAGACGCCGAAAAAGGCGCTGTGGGGATTCTTCTGGAAGACTATGTCTACGAACAAAAAGACGGCCAGGAAAAGAAAATTCCCGCTGATTCTCTTGTCTTTATGGGCAGATATAAAGGGAATCCGGCCTACAATGTGGTTATGCTCTATGATGCAGAAGGCGCCGTGATCGGCGGTGTGGATGAAGAAGGTGTCCTGAAGGCGGAGCAGATCATTCTGGCTAAAGTGCCGGAAAACGGCCTGCTCGGTGAAGTAAGCGATGGTATCTGGATCTACTGGATCGAGCCTGACGAAGAAGGGAATGTTCCTTCCTTTACCGGAAAAGTACGGGCTTCCCTGTACCGGGTAGACAATGCACTGACAAATGAAGGACAACGCATTGTCAGCGATACCCTGCCTTTGCAGGTTCCGGCAAAGCCGGGCGGCATCACACTGGAAAAAGAGGCAGGTACAGGGCAGCAATAAAAAGAGTGTAAAAATACAGATGACCCGGGGCGAGAGCAGGAAAAGGCAGCCTGCGCCGCCCCGGAAAAAATGCAGAAAAGGCCGCTGATGCGGCGTAGGCAGGAGAAGACGTGAAACGATTCAGAATAAAGAGAAATTTGTTATTGACGGCAATGATAGGGATGCTAGTCCCGCTGCAGGCTCTGGCAGCGGATCAGGACGGGGTGACACTGCGTCAGGAAGCAGGCCGCGCCGCCGTCTCGGTAAGCATGACAGATGCAAAGGAAGAGGATATTACCGCTGTTTCCCTTACTTTGCATATACAGGTAAAAGAAGCAGCGGCGGATAACACAGATCTGGTGCAGGTGGAATTTGCGTTTTCCCCGGCACTTGAGAATACGGAACATGATGTCCGTTACCAGAACGGAAAACTGGAGATCTACGCCGCATCTGCCCGGGCATTGTTTGAGGCATCCGGAGAACTGCAGCTGGGATATGTGGAAGTGACACCCAAAGATCCTTCCGATACGCTCAGCATACAGATCGGCTATGAAAAAGATTCATTTAGGACAGCAAACAGTTCCTATGGAAGCAAGAAACCGGAAGTGACCCGTATTTCACCGGATATCGAGATGCAGGTGGGGGCGGGCGTAGTCTATGGCAATTCCACCCAGGCACTGGAAGAATATCTGGAGCAGGCGGCGCAGCAAAAGCAGGATGCGTATACAAAAGAACAGTGGGAGCGTCTGCAGGAAGCCATCCGCAAGGCCAAAGAACTGCTTCAGAGCGGCAGCGCCACACAGGATGAGATTGATGCAATGGCATCCACACTCTATGGATGCCTCCTCCATCCGGCTGATGAAGGAGATACCGGCGACAAAGAGCAGAATACCGGAAGCGATGATCCTGTAAAAGAGGGATTGTATGATGAAACCACCCGCTTTGTAAGCGATTCCTCGAGTTCGAAAAAAGTTTCTTCCCCGGTAGTCCGAAACGAGGAAAAAGAGCAAAAGCCGGTGGATTTTGGCCAGCCGGAAGTTTCTAATCCGGCAGGGGTGATACCGGGAGCAGGACTGGCAGGAGCAGATACCACGGGTGGAACGACAGGTACATCGGCAAACAGTGCCAAAAGCCAGAAAAAGGTGTCGGTGATCTCGCCCGAGAATGGCCCGTCAGGCATACAGATCTCGGATCAGGGAAATGATAACAAAGGCAGTGACAGTCTGATGACAGAAGCATCAGATCTTGCAGATGCGTCGGAAGAATCCGGACAAAACCCGGACAAAATTCTGTTCGATCAGGAAAATGGAGGGCTGGTTTCCGATCAAAAAGAAGGGGACGAAGGAATGCCAGGCATACTTATCGCCGTGGTAATCGCGGTTCTGGCAGCAGCCATATGTATGGCGCTGATACTGAAACGTAAGAAAGAAGCAGTAAAGAAGAAAGCACACCAGAGGAAAAAAGGCAGGAAAAGAAAGCATTAAAGAGAGGAAAAAAGATGGATGTGATTGATATCATTTGTTTTGTGATTTTTTTGCTTGTCGCGCTGATCATGACCACAATCGGGGCAGCACAGATCAGAAGCCAGACACCGGTGGCCTTTTATTCCGGTGAAAAGCCCTTTGAAGAGAAAGAACTGTCCGATGTATCCATGTGGAATAAAAAACATGGTCTGATGTGGATTAGTTACGGAATTACCATCCTGCTTTCCTATGTTGTGGGCACTTTTGTTGCGGCAAATTCGGTATGGTATGTGATTTTCATAGTAGGCGGAACGATCCTGCCCATCTTTGTTATGATCTGGTATCATCATCGGCTGATTCGATTGTATCAGCGATAAAGAGACTGATATGCAATACCGGAAATAACGGGGCAGCGGCGTGGTTATCAGACAACGGATTTTTGTTATGAAAGAGCGGCGGCCGGCATACACTTTTGCCAGTGCAATACCGATATAATAAACAAATCATAATATTACCTGAATCATGGAGGATAACGGTATGGGTATTGCAATCGGTATGAGACCTCCCGGCCCCAGGAAGATTATGCTGAAAAACCCGGACGGATCTGTGGCAGCGACAATCAGCTTTTCTAAGCCGGAAAAGAAAAAAGTAAAACGGCTCAATTATAATTTCAAGGAAATATCGGGACAGATTTTGCGGGCCAAGACCTGTACGAGTGCCAAACAGGTGGCCGTGCGGGCCCGCAGTAAAGCGGCCATACTCCGCAGGCAGTTAAAATGCGGGGTATATGACGATCAGGAACTGGAAAGTGCCATCCTGCATGCGGAACAGATGGTTCGTATTGCAAAAAAAAGAATGAAGCATCTGGAGGAAGAGGAACGCTCTGCAAAACAGAAAGGAGAGAATATCTGCGAAGCAGAACTGGAAGGAGAAGAGGAAAAAACGGATGCAGGCGATATGATTCTGCCGGAAGATCTCGGGCTCAGCGGTGAGAAAATGAAAGAACTGATGCAGGAATTGCAAAATCTTCTGGAAGAAATGGAAAGCCAGGACGGACTGGAAGACCTGTATGGGATTACCGCAGGTACGAATCTTGACCCCGCCGATCTGGAACTGATGAAGAAAAAACACCGGGCGGACGAACTGCGAGAAATCGCCGAAGCGGACATGAAATACCTGAAAGCCTTTTTTTCCAAACTTGAGCGTGACAGACGGGAAGTGGCCAGCGGCGTATCTTTGCAACTTTCCGGTGTGGAAATGCCGGTTCCCCTGGCGCCGGAAGAACCGCTTATCATAGAAGGCGGCAGTTTTGATGTGATGACATAGAGACGGCTCAAAACCGTGCCAGCATCACCCCATAATATCCCAGTGCCAGTGCACTCTGGGCGATTTTGTGTATCACATAAGACGGCATGGACAGGTCTGTATCTCCCACCATGGCATATGTCTGTGCGATACAGGACAGGCCCCCAAACGGCAGCATCACAAGGATGATCAGCGGATGCCCCGTTCCGGTCATGGTGATACCTCCGGTAATTTCCAGCAGCAGACAGACGGGCGCCTGCATCACCTGGTATGGGGCGGGCAGATGATCAAAACAAAGCCGCGGCAGAATATTGAGCAGATTAAAAAATATCATATAGCCTCCCAGTTTTGTAATGCTGCGGATGCCCGATGAGACAGAGGCATCAAGAGCAGCTGCAAAAGTGGGAGGTTTCTGTGTCTGACGGGGTCTTTCATGGCAGGTAATCTGGTTGCCATAAAAGACGTACCGCAAAAAGAGGCCATAGCAGAGCGGGATACCATACATCCCTGTCAGATAAACCCATACCGGTATCCTGACCGGAAGGAAAGCCATGACAAAGCCAGTGAAAAAGACAGGCCCGATATTATTGCAGAAAGCAAGCAGAAACTCCGCTTCCTTTTTGCTGATCTGCCCCAGGCGGTACATATCCCCGGCGATTCTGGAACCCATGGGAAAACCGCATAAAAAGCCGATGACTATGCCGTACAGGCAGTGATTGTTTACCCGAAACAGGGGATAGAGCAGCGGGCGGAAAAAAGAGGCAAAACGGTCTGAAATCTGCAGAAGAATCATCATCCCCGACAATACCATAAAAGGAAACAGGGTGGGGATCATTTTACGAAACCAGGCATCCAGCCCGGTAAAAGCATAGGAGAGGGCCGTTTGCGGGTAGCAGAGGATCGCTGCCGTCATACAGACAAAGAAAAGGAGCAAACCTGATTTTTTTATAAATTTTTTCAAGATTTTCACCCAGAAAAGAAAAAATGTTGTATACTCATACATATGTGCCGGGAGGTGGATTCATGCGTCTGGACAAATATCTGACGCAGGCCGGTATGGGCAGCCGGAGTCAGGTGAAAGAATATATCCGCAAAGGTCAGGTGACAGTGGACGGGCAGACAGAGACCGACTGCGGGCGTCATATTGAGGAAATGTGCTGTGAGGTGATCTGCCGGGGCCAGGCAGTGGGGTTTCAGAAGATGGTTTATTTCATGCTCAACAAACCGGATGGTTATCTCTCTGCCACGAGCGATGAGAGAGAGCAGACAGTGATGGAACTGCTAAAGGATACCGGGCGGCGGGATCTCTTTCCGGTGGGACGGCTGGATAAAGATACGGAGGGGCTGCTGCTTATGACCAACGACGGCGTACTGGCGCACAGACTCTTATCGCCCGCCAGAGCAGTGCCCAAACAATATCTGGCAGTGCTGTCCCGGGAACCGTCGCCGGAGCAGCAAAAGATGCTGGAACGCGGTCTGGATATCGGTGAGGCAAAACTGACTGCGCCGGCCGTTTTTGCATGGAGGGACAAAGCACGCCTGGAGGCGCTGCTTACGATTACAGAAGGGAAATATCATCAGGTCAAACGTATGTTTGCTGCGGTAGATTGCCGTGTGCTGTCGCTGCGGCGACTTTCCATGGGGACACTGTTGCTGGACGAAAGTCTTGCCCCCGGAGCGTACCGGCCTCTCTCCACCGAAGAAGTGGACGGACTGCTGCGACTGACTGGCCTGAAAGTACCGGCAGGGCCGGAAGCAAAAGAGGAGAATCAG
Organism: uncultured bacterium; assembly: GCA_947574055.1. Taxonomy (GTDB): domain Bacteria; phylum Bacillota; class Clostridia; order Lachnospirales; family Lachnospiraceae; genus VSOB01. Next base: position 118,842 of record CANPIC010000002.1, on the reverse strand, counting down.
CATGCTGCAAAATAAAAAAGCCGTTATTTTTGATATGGACGGATCACTTGTGGATTCCATGTGGGTATGGAAAGACATTGATATTGAGTATCTGGGCCGTTTCGGACTGGAGATTCCGGATGATCTGCAGCACTGTATTGGCGGGATGAGTTTTACAGAGACGGCAGTTTATTTCAAAGAACGGTTTTCTCTGGAATGTAGTGTGGAGCAGATCAGAGATGACTGGAACCGGATGGCCTGGGACAAATACCGCACGAAAGTAATGCTAAAACCCGGTGCCCGGGAACTGCTGGACTATTGCCGGACACAGGACATCAGACTCGGCATTGCCACCAGCAATTCCCGGGAAATTGTCAATATGACGATGGAGGAGCGGGGCGTGGCCGGATACTTTTCCTGTATTATGACGGCCTGCGATGCCAAAAAGGGGAAACCGGCGCCGGATATTTATCTGATGACCGCACAGCAGCTGGGGGTTGCCCCTGCGGACTGTCTGGTATTTGAGGATATCGTGCCGGGGATTTTGGCAGGCAGGGCAGCCGGAATGGAGGTCTGTGCGGTCGACGACGCCTATTCCGCCTATCAGGAGGCGGAAAAACGCAGACTGGCCCATTATTACATAAAGGATTTTACAGAGATCCGGGAAGTCAGAGAACGGTGACAGGAAGCCGGTTTATGCCGGGAACAGGACGGAAAAGGGCATGGGAGATGCGAAAGTAAACGGCGGATTTTTACCCGTTACAGCGGAAGAGATGCGGGCGCGCGGATGGGATGGTGTGGATTTTGTCTATGTCTCGGGGGATGCTTATGTGGATCATCCCTCGTTTGGCCATGCCATCATCACCAGACTGCTGGAAGCCCATGGCTACCGGGTGGGTATAATCGCCCAGCCCGACTGGAAAGATGCGGAGAGCGTGGCTGTATTTGGCAGACCAAGGCTGGGATTTCTCGTAAGTGCCGGCAATATGGATTCGATGGTAAACCATTACTATGTATCGGGAAGGCTGCGGGAAAGTGATGCCTACAGTCCCGGTGGAGAAGTGGGCAGGCGTCCCGACCATGCGGCAGTTGTCTATGGCAATCTGATCCGGCGCAAATATGGCAAGATACCGGTGATACTGGGCGGTATAGAAGCCAGCCTGCGGCGCCTGGCCCATTACGATTACTGGTCCGATTCTCTGAAGCGCTCCGTTTTGCTGGATTCCCAGGCGGATCTGATCTCTTATGGCATGGGTGAGAGATCCATTCTTGCCATAGCCGATGCTCTGGAGAGCGGCCTGTCGGCAGCGGATCTTTGCTTTATCCCCGGGACCGTCTACCGGACAAGGGATATCTCCGGTGTCTATGACGGGATCTCCCTTCCCTCTTTTGCGGAGATGACGGCAGAGAAGCGCCGGTATGCGGAAAGTTTTGCCATTCAGTATGAAAACACTGATCCGTTCACCGGTCATACGCTGACAGAGGAATATCCCGGCGGCATATATGTGGTACAGAATCCGCCCCCGCCGCCTCTTACCATGCAGGAAATGGATGATATCTATGAATTTCCCTATATGCGCACGTACCATCCCTCCTATGAGCAGGCCGGTGGTGTGCCGGCCATCCGCGAAGTTCGTTTCTCCCTGACCAGCAGCAGAGGGTGCTTTGGCGGCTGTAGTTTCTGCGCGCTTACCTTTCATCAGGGCAGAATCATCCAGGCCAGGAGCCATGATTCCCTGTGCCGGGAGGCGGAGTCCATGATAAAAGATCCCGCCTTCAAAGGTTATATCCATGACGTGGGAGGACCCACTGCCAATTTCCGCGCGCCGTCCTGCGAAAAGCAGCTCAGCGCAGGCGTCTGTAAAGACAGACAGTGCCTGTACCCGTCTGTCTGTCCCGGACTGCGGGCGGATCACGGGGATTATCTGGCTTTGCTGCGGCGTCTGCGAGCATTGCCGGGGGTGAAGAAAGTCTTTATCCGTTCCGGGCTCCGTTTTGATTATCTGATGGCCGATGCGGATGATACTTTTTTCCGCGAACTGGTGGAGCATCATATCAGCGGGCAGCTAAAAGTAGCGCCGGAGCATATCTGCGACGCTGTCCTTGCCCGGATGGGCAAGCCAAAACACAAAGTATATGAAGCCTTTGCTGCCAGGTACCGGCAGCTGAACCAACAACTTGGAAAAAAGCAGTTCCTTGTGCCCTATCTGATGTCGTCCCATCCGGGTTCCACTTTACGGGAAGCCGTGGCGCTGGCGGAATATCTGCGGGATGAGGGACACGCACCGGAGCAGGTACAGGATTTTTATCCCACGCCTTCAACCGTGTCCACTGTCATGTATGCGACGGGCATGGATCCCCGGAACGGACAACCCGTATATGTCTGCCGAAATCCCCATGAAAAGGCCATGCAACGGGCACTGATCCAGTACCGGAATCCGCAGAACAGAGCGTTGGTGGAAGAGGCGCTGAGGCTGACAGGCCGCGAAGATCTGATTGGCTATCACCCGGGCTGTCTCATCCGTCCGCAAAAAGAGGGAGCGGGACAAAAAAACGGTAAAGATACGGCAAAACGGATGACAGGCACAAAGACAGAACGAAAGAGCCCGCAGGCTAAGGAGATAGGCAAGAGAAGCCAAAGACCGGCCAGGGGCGGGGGCGAAAACTATACACCGGATAAGCGGCGGACAGATAAAAAGAAAAAGACCATCCGCAATATTCATAAAAAAAGATAACAAAAAACCATTGCCGCAGGCAGTTTTGACGGGATTGTGTTACAACGGCGGGCACAGTATTGCCTGGCTGATGCAATGGCAGAAAAAGGAGACAATGTATGAATATCATCATAATAACCGGTGCCTCCTCCGGGCTCGGAGAAGAATTTGCACGGCAGTTGGACCGGCTGTTTACCAGGATAGATGAGATCTGGCTGATCGCCAGAAGAAAAGAACGGATGGAAGAGATAAGCAAAGGGCTGCAAACCCGCTGCAGAGCGATCGGCCTGGATATGACTGAGCAGGGCGACATGGAACGTTTTTGTGCAATGCTGAAAAAAGAGGCCCCGGTGATCCGTATGCTGGTAAACTGCGCAGGGTTTGGCCTGATGGGAGCCGTAGCGCGGATTCCCCTGCGGGAGCAAACAGAGATGATACGTCTGAACTGCATGGCACTGACAGAGATGACACATCTATGTCTGCCCTATATGCGCCGCGGCAGCCGTCTCATCCAGATGGCCTCCAGCGCGGCTTTTCTGCCGCAGGAGAATTTTGCCGTCTATGCCGCCACCAAGGCTTATGTGCTCAGCTTCTCCCAGGCACTGAATCAGGAACTGAAAGCGCGTGGGATAAAGGTTACCAGTGTCTGTCCCGGGCCGGTGGATACGGCATTTTTTGATATTGCCGAGCGGTACGGTAAGACACTGGCAGTCAAAAAGCTGACCATTGTACCGCCTGCGCGGGTGGTCGCAAAAGCCATCCGGGACTGCCGGGCAGGCAGGGCACTTTCCGTATGCAGCCTGCCCATACAGGCATTTCACATACTGTGCAAACTGCTTCCCCATGAACTGATTTTTCACCTGATGCGGCTGTTTGGCCGTTAGACCATTACGAAAGGCAGGAAGAAAATGTCAAAAGGCTGCTATGGCTATCTGGCCCGTCAGAAAAAGAAAGAGATCCTGAAAACAATCCTGTTCTTTGCCCTTTCCCTTTCTCTGTTTGCCATCGGGTATCTCACGACAGGAACCAAAAAAAATCTGCTGACCATTGTGGCTATGCTCGGTTTCCTTCCGGCAAGTAAGAGCATGGTAAGCATGATCATGTATCTGAAAGCGGGTGGCTGCTCCGAAAGCTGTTATCAGAGGCTGCAGGAAATGCAGCTTTCCGGCATGCATATCCTTTATGATCTGTATCTGACCAGCTATCGCAGTAACTTCCAGATCAGTGCCATGGCTGTCAGAAACCAGACCATATGCGGCTATACCGAAGATGCCAACTGTGATCTGTCTGCCGGAGAGAAGCATCTGACCGAGATTTTACGGCAAAACGGCTATCAGGGACTTACGGTAAAGCTGTACCAAAGTGCGGACAGCTTTATGGACAGGCTGGCACAGCTGGGCGCCATGCCGGAAAAAGGGGAAGAAAAAGAGGCCGCTATCAGGGAAATTATCAAAGACATTTCTCTCTGAGAGCGGCTGTGGAAAGGACAGGCAGTTATGCGTCAGATAGAGATAACAAAGAACCAGTCCGGACAACGTCTGGATAAATTCCTGCGTAAGTACATGAAAGAGGCACCGGACGGCTTTGTCTACAAAATGCTGCGCAAAAAGAACATCACACTCAATGACAGAAAAGCCGGCGGCAGTGAGATGCTGCAGCCGGGTGATCAGATACGGCTCTTTTTGGCGGAAGAGACGCTGACCGGATTCGGTGCGGGTGGTAAATCGGACAAAGATAAGGAACTTCTGGATAAAAGCTGGGCCGCCTACCGCAAATTTGGGAAACTGCAGATTCTGTATGAGGACAGGCATGTGCTATTGCTCAACAAACCGGCGGGTATCCTTTCCCAGAAGGCTTATCCCAGTGATCTGTCACTGAATGAATGGCTCATTGGTTATCTTCTGGCCAGGAAGAAGATTACGGAAGAGAGCCTGGGGACCTTTCATCCTTCTGTCTGTAACCGTCTGGACCGCAATACGAGTGGTATCGTGATCTGCGGCAAGAGTCTGTATGGCAGCCAGCAGATGACACGTATGCTCAAAGAGAGAACACTGCACAAATATTATCTGCTCTATGTGGAGGGACGGATGGAAAAGGGGCAGAGCGTTCATGGGTATCTGTACAAAGACAGCCGCTCTAACAAGGCGGCGATCTCTCAGACCCCGGTGCCGGGCAGTGCCGGCATTGCCACCGCTTATCGTCCCATTGAGACAGGCAGGGAAGAGACTCTGGTGGAGGCAGAACTGATCACCGGTAAAACACACCAGATCCGTGCCCATCTGGCTTCTGAGGGATTTCCGCTGGTAGGTGATCCCAAATACGGAGATGCCGCAAAAAACAGGAGCAGAAAAGCAAGATATGGCATCTCCTTCCAGCTTCTTCATGCGTATCGCCTGGTATTTCCGATGCTGGAAGGAGAACTTGCGCCCTTGTCCGGCGCGGAAATCAAAGCACCGGTGCCAAAGATTTTTTCCAGGCTTGGCTGCCGTCTGCCGTAACGGGCAGCGGGGAGCAGTCCGTGGAAGCTGCCCAAAATGGAAGGCTGATAAGAAGAAAAAATGGCTACATGGAATTCAAGGGGCCTGCGAGGCTCCACACTGGAAGATCTGATTAACAGAACCAATGAAAAATATCGGGAAAACGGGCTGGCTCTGATCCAGAAGGTGCCCACCCCCATTACCCCCATTAAGATTGATAAGCAGAGCCGTCATATTACGCTGGCTTATTTTGATCAGAAAAGCACAGTCGATTATATCGGCGCCGTACAGGGCATTCCGGTCTGTTTCGATGCCAAGGAATGTGCGGCGGATACCTTTGCCCTGCAAAATATTCATGAACACCAGGTAATTTTTATGGAGGATTTTGAAAAACAGGGCGGAGTCGCCTTTTTTCTGATTTATTATAAGGGGCGGGATATTTTTTATTATCTTCCGCTGGTTCATCTGAAGGTATTCTGGGAGCGGGCACTGCAGGGAGGCAGGAAGAGCTTTCGCTACGAAGAACTCAATCCGTCCTATGTGATCCCCAAAAGGCACGGTATTCTCGTTCCCTATCTGGAAATACTGCAGCTTGACTTGGATGACAGGTGAGAACAATCTATTTTAAGTAAGGAAGGTTTGTCATGCAGAAATTAGTACATACACCGGAGGGTGTCCGGGATATCTATGGCGAAGAATATGCCAAAAAGCTGACTGTACAGGAGCAGATTCATGAAGTGTTTCTCCGTTTCGGCTGTCGCGATATCCAGACGCCTACCTTTGAATTTTTTGATGTGTTTTCCAGTAAAATCGGCACCAGGCCGTCGAAGGATCTCTACAAGTTTTTTGACAAGGAGGGCAATACCCTCGTACTGAGGCCGGACTTTACCCCGTCTATCGCCAGATGCGCTTCCAAATATTTTATGGAAGAGAGCCGTCCGCTGCGATTTTGTTATCAGGGCAATGCCTTCTGCAATACCTCGCAGCTACAGGGAAAATTAAAGGAAAGCACGCAGATGGGAAGTGAACTGATCGGCGACGGTTCTGCGCAGGCGGATGCGGAAATGGCAGTCATGATCATTGAAGCACTCAGAAGCGCCGGTCTGTCGGAATTCCAGGTCAGTATCGGCCAGGTAGAATATTTCAAGGGACTTTGCCGTGAGGCCGGCCTGTCAGAAGAGATGGAACTGGAGCTGCGGGAATATATTTCTTCCAAAAATTATTTCGGCGCAGAGGACTTTCTGATCCGCGAGAAAGTGCCATCCCATTTCCGGGCGGTGCTGATTCGCTCTGCACAGCTTCTGGGTGGTGTGGAAATCCTGCAGGAGGCCGCAGAATCGGTCACAAATGAGAGAGCGCTTTGTGCACTGAGGCGACTGGAACAGATCTGGCAGGCACTCTGTGTCTACGGGGTGGAAAAGTATGTTTCCTTTGATCTTGGCATGCTGAGTAAATACAATTACTATACAGGCGTAATCCTCAAAGCCTATACCTACGGGACAGGGGACGCCATTGTCACAGGAGGCCGTTATGACAGCCTGCTTGGATATTTCGGCAGGGAGAAGCCGGCCATCGGTTTTATGATCGCCATTGATTCCCTGATGGAAGCCATTTCCAGGCAGCATATCCCCGTCCTCATGCGCCAGGAGGTATCCGTGATTTCCTACCGGCCAGACACCTTTGCGCAGGCAGTGGCAGAAGCCAGAAGGCGCAGAGACGAGGGCGAATATGTGGAACTGATACCGGAGGTACAAAGGCAATGAAAGAAGAAAAACGTTACCTGACTTTTGCCCTGGGAAAGGGCCGTCTGGCCGAGCAGACGATGGAACTTCTGGCCGGTGCGGGCATTACTTGTGAGGAGATGCGGGATAAACATTCCAGAAAACTGATCTTTGTCAACGAAGCATTGGGACTTAAATTTTTCCTTTCCAAGAATCCTGATGTACCGACCTATGTGGAATACGGAGCGGCAGATATCGGTGTGGTCGGCAGTGACGTCCTGCGGGAAGAAAATAAGCGCGTGTATGAAGTGCTTGATCTGGGGTTTGGCAGATGCCGCATGTGTGTCTGCGGGCCGGAGGAGGCCAGAGAACTGTTACTCCACCATGAGATGATACGCGTGGCAAGCAAATATCCCAATACGGCCAAAGATTATTTTTTTAATAAAAAACATCAGACCGTGGATATCATCAAACTGAACGGCTCTGTGGAGCTGGGCCCCATCGTGAAACTCTCTGACGTGATTGTGGATATTGTGGAGACGGGCTCTACACTGCGGGAAAACGGGCTGGAAGTGCTGGAAGAGATCTGTCCTGTATCTGCCCGGATGATTGTAAACCGTGTAAGTATGCAGATGGAAGCGGAGCGGATCAGGAAGATTATCGGTATGGTGCGAGAGAGGATATCCTGAAAAACGCCCGGAATCGAGGAGAATATGAAAAAAATAAAACTGACAGAGGAAACAAAGCAGGGACTTTTGCATGAACTGCTCAAACGGAGTCCGGAAAGTTACGGCTCCTATGAAAGCATTGTAAAAGAAATTACGGAACGGGTCCGCAGAGAGGGAGATGCGGCGCTTTTTTCCTATACAAAGGAATTTGACCATTGTGAGATTGGCGCATCCGATATCCTTGTAACAGCAGAAGAGATGCAGGAAGCAGTGGACAGCCTGGAAACGGATTTTGTGGAAGTGATGGAAGAGGCTGCCGCCAATATCCGTATGTTTCATCAAAAGCAGCTGCGCAATAGCTGGATTGATACAAAAGAAGACGGCAGTATACTGGGGCAGCGTATCCTTCCCATCGCCAGAGCCGGCGTCTATGTCCCCGGAGGCAGAGCCGCCTATCCTTCCAGTGTGTTGATGAATGTCATTCCCGCCAAGGTGGCAGGTGTACCGGATATTATCATGACCACACCGCCGGACAGAGAGGGAAAAATCAGCGCGGCTACGCTGGCGGCGGCCCGGATCGCAGGGGTTGACCGCATCTATAAAGCCGGCGGCGCACAGGCCATTGCCGCCATGGCGTTTGGCACGCAAAGTATCCCCCGGGTGGACAAGATCACCGGCCCCGGCAATATTTTTGTGGCGCTTGCCAAGCGGGCCGTTTACGGCCATGTGAGTATAGATTCCGTGGCCGGTCCCAGCGAGATACTGGTATTGGCAGATGAGACAGCCAATCCCCGCTATGTGGCTGCGGATCTGCTTTCTCAGGCGGAACATGATGAGCTGGCTTCCGCGATACTGATTACGACCAGCCCCCGGCTGGCAGAGCAGGTAGAAGAGGAGATCGGCAGTCTGCTCACGACATTTTCCCGGAGCGAGATCATAGAAAAATCACTGGAGCGTTATGGTTATATTCTGCTGGCGGACAATCTTTCCCAGGCTGTGGACGCGGCCAACGAGATTGCCAGCGAACATCTGGAGATCCTGACCGCCAATCCGTTCGAAGTGATGACAAAGATTAAAAACGCCGGTGCCATCTTCCTGGGGGAACACTCCTGCGAACCGCTGGGAGACTATTTTGCCGGCCCCAATCATATCCTGCCCACAAATGGTACCGCGCGGTTTTTCTCTCCTCTGGGTGTGGATGATTTTATGAAAAAATCCAGTATTATCTGCTACTCGCAGGCGGCGCTGGAAGCTGTCCATGGAAAAATCGAGTTGTTTGCCCGCAAAGAGGGGCTGACCGCTCATGAAAATGCCATCCGCGTCAGATTTGATGCCTGGCGGGCTGCCAAATAAGGAGATGACAGATGAACAGAAAGAAATTTGTGCCCTGTATTTATCTTTATCAGAAACATGCGGTAGCGGGGTTTGATGACACGAAAACGGTAATCAGTATGAATCCGGTAAAACTGGCCGGGTTTTACAGTGATAACGGCGCGGACGAATTGCTGGTGTTTGACCTGTCCACAGGCGATGCGGAACATGAAGAGGCCCTGGATATCATCAAGGCGATCTGCAATACGGTGGAAATGCCTGTAATCGGAGCCGGTCATGTAAAACGGGTGGAAGATATCAAAAAACTGCTTTACGCCGGCTGTAAAAAGGCCGCCCTTACCTATTCCCTGCCTTCCAATGTCGAGCTGACTCGGGATGTTTCCAGACGATTTGGCAGAGAAAAGATCGTGGCCTGTATCGAAAGCGCAGGTGCCATTATGGAGCACAAAGCGCTGCTGGAGGAGTTTGTCTGTGAACTGATCCTCATGAAAGATACGATACTGAAGGAATGTGTGGGCTGTTCCAGCGTCCCGTTTATTGCCATGCTTCCCGAAATGACTCTGGACAGAATGTTGGATACGCTCAATTATATTGACCTTTCCGGCGTTACCGGCAGACTTGTAAATGAAAATGCAAAAGAGATTACTTCTCTGAAATCTCTTTGCGCAGACAAAGGGATTCCCGTTGCTACCTTTGATACACAGGTGACATGGGAGGATTTCAAGAAAAATACCGACGGTATGGTGCCGGTGGTCGTACAGGATTACAAAACCGATCAGGTGCTGATGGTAGCCTATATGGATCAGGAAGCCTATGAAAATACGATTAAGACAGGGAAGATGACCTACTATAGCAGGAGCCGGCAGGAGCAATGGCTCAAAGGAGAGACCAGCGGCCATTTCCAGTATGTCAAGAGTCTGACGGCAGACTGCGACATGGATACGATCCTGGCCCGGGTATCCCAGAGCGGATGCGCCTGCCATACCGGCAGCTACTCCTGTTTCTTTAACGAAATTGTCAAAAAGGACTGCCGGGAAGAGAATCCCCTGAAGATCTTTGCGTCCGTGCTGGATGTAATCAAAGACCGGAAAGTCCATCCCAAAGAAGGCTCTTATACCAATTACCTGTTTGACAAAGGGATTGACAAGATCTTAAAGAAACTGGGCGAAGAAGCCACCGAAATTGTCATCGCCGCCAAAAATCCCAACCCCAACGAAATCAAATACGAGATCTCCGATTTCCTGTATCATATGATGGTACTGATGGTGGAAAAAGGCGTTACCTGGGAAGAGATCACACAGGAACTGGCACAACGATGAGAAAAATTCCCTGCCGGCAGCCATCATGTTTTGATGATTATGGTAAAAAGTGTTACAAGATTTTTACAAATTGTTATGGAAATGTTTCGTTTTTTGTATTATACTTGAGATAGTCTCTTGCAGCCTGCGGAAATGCCAGCATCCGCGAACAATCTGCCAGGGCGATAAAAACACACAAACAGCATCGAACCCGTACAGCGAACGAATTGCTTTACGGACGCGCAGGCGACCGGAAAGCAATGCAGAGCAGGGGCGCTGGCAGGAGAGATGCGGAACTAACAAACAGCATCGAACGAGAGATGCGGAACTAAAATCAGGAGGTACATATGAAGAGATATGTGAAAAAGATAGCGGCCATGCTATGTGCGGCGGCGGTCCTTTCCAATATCCCGGCATCTTCCGCGCAGGCGGCAGTGACATCGGCACAGGCGATTGCCAAAGGCATTGATGTTTCCAAATACCAGGGAGCCATCGACTGGGCCAGCGTAGCGGCGCAGGGGTATACATTTGCCTTTATCAAACTGGGAAGTAGCAAAAGCGGCATTGATCCGTATTTTGTTCCCAATATGATGGGTGCCGCTTCGGTGGGACTTCGTACCGGCGCATATGTATATTCTTATGCATCGACGGTCGAAGGAGCGGTTGCGGAAGCTACCATGGCGGTCAATGCACTACAGAATATGCCGATATCTTTCCCGGTGGCATTTGATATTGAGGATGCGGTACAGAAACCCTTAAATCCCGTGCAGCAGCAGGAACTGGTGAACGCATTCTGTACGGTCATTGAGAACGCCGGATATTATCCTATGGTCTATGCCAGCAAGAACTGGTTTCTGAACAGACTGGGACCGGTGGCTTACGATCAGTGGGTGGCACAGTATGCGGAAGCCTGCGATTATCCCATTCCCTTTTCTGTATGGCAGGCGACCAGTAACGGCGCCGTACCGGGTATTGCCGGCAGGGTGGATATCAACTATCTGTACAAGGATTATTCTCAGGAAATCATCCAAAACGGCTGGGTCATGAGAAAGGGATTCAATTATTTCTATGAAAACTGGCATATGAAGACCGGATGGATCAACTATGCGGACGCCATCTGGTATACGGATGCCATGGGACGTATGGTTACTGGCTGGCAGGATCTGGAAAATAATGGTACCAAACGGTATTTTGCACCCGAAGGCCCTATGGCAATCGGTATCAGCAAGGTAGGGGAAAACACCTATTATTTTGCACCGGATGGTATCATGCAGACCGGATGGCAGAACATCGGCGGCCTGCGTTATCTGCTCAGTCCGGAAGGGGTGATGCAGTTCGGATGGTATAACGCACCGGAAGGTACTTATTATTTTGCGGAAAATGGTGCCATGACAACCGGCTGGGTCACTCTGGCAGACGAAAAGACCTACCATTTTGACGAACAGCAGGGAATTTTGTCCCGGGCGGCTTTTGTCATCACAAACGGACTGAAATTCTATGTGGATGTGGATGGTTCCATGGTAAGAGGCTTTAAGAACATCGACGGCGCAAATTATTATTTTGCACCCGATGGCGCAATGCAGACAGGTTTCTTCCCCATTGACGGAAAATATTACTATTTCAACACAGAAGGTGTGATGCAGACCGGATGGCAGACAATGGAAGGCCAGAAATTCTTCTTTGATCCGGCATCGGGTATCATGCAGACTGGTCTGATCAGCGATGGCACAAACCAGTACTATCTGGCACCCAACGGCGCGGCAGTATCCGGCTGGCAGGATGTAAATGGCAAGAGATATCACTTTGATGAAACGACCAATGCCATGAGCATTAACAGGCTTGTCACGACCAACGGTGTAAACTTCTTTGTCGGTATGGACGGAACGATTCAGACAGGCTGGCAGAATGTGGGTGGTGTGCTCTATTACTTCCAGGAAGATGGCAGCATGGCAGTGAATGTGGCGCTTACCATCGACGGTGTACCATATCAGTTTGACGGAAATGGCATCGGGGCGGCAGTTGTTGTCCCGGTCATTGATCCGGTAACCGGGCTGCCTGTAGCGCCCGGGGCAGTTGATCCGGCGACCGGGCTGCCTGTAGCACCCGAAGCGGCTGCCGAGCCGGCACCGGCACAGGCACCGGTACCGGTACCTGTACAGTAAGGTGGCAGATACAGCCATGATACCTGGCTTGTTGCCTGTGCGAATAACAAAAAGAGACATCTTGCGGGGTGTCTCTTTTTTTCCGGATCAAAAACCTTGTTCTGTTTTCGGTATTTGATTCATACCCCCGACTTTGCTTCCATAAATATATAGAAATACAGTGACAGGAGACGCGCATGGACTCCCATATTTCCGTTGACAAGAAGCTACAGCTGATTCGCAGAATCCGGCAGGAGCATCAGGCAAACCGTAATACGATAAGAGGAAGAGAGGCATTTTTGTATGGCAGAAATACGTCATATGAATCCTTTCATGAGCCGGAAGATGAGATCGCGCCCGAACTGGAAATGCCGGTTTCCACATTCCGGCTGCGTGCGGCAGCGGCGCTTTTGCTGTTTGCTTTTTTATATTTTGCCTCTTCCCGGAATGAAACCGTATTTGGTATCGCACCTTCCCGTATCCGGGAAGCGGTAGAAACGGATTATTCCGCAATTTTATTTGATTTTATGGAGGATATACCGTATACTTTACATGAACCGGATACGGGGCAGTCGCTCTCAGCAGGAGAATGATACTGCCGCAAACGGTATGATAAGAATGATGTGATGATAAAAGGCGGTCATACAGACGAAATTATCTGTCTGCGCTGCCACAATAAAAGGGATTGTACAGACTGTTATGAAACAAATTCAACTGGCGTTACGCGACGAAATACTTTTGAAAGTAGAAAAACCTGCCCGCTACATTGGCAACGAGGCAGGCAGTGTCACCAAGGAAAAAACCAAGAATCTGATCCGGTTTGCCATGTGTTTTCCGGATGTGTATGAGATCGGTATGTCACATCTGGGGATCCAGATTCTGTATGATATGTTCAATGGTTATGAAGATGTATGGTGTGAGCGGGTCTATTCGCCCTGGCCGGATCTGGATCGGATCATGCGCAGCGAAAAAATCCCGCTTTTTGCCCTGGAATCCCAGGAACCGGTGCGGGACTTTGATTTTCTGGGCATCACGCTGCAATATGAGATGTGTTATACAAATATCCTGCAGATACTGGATCTGTCGGGGATACCACTGCTTGCAAAAGACCGGGGCCCTGACGATCCGATTGTGATCGGCGGCGGGCCCTGTGCCTATAATCCGGAACCCCTTGCAGACTTCTTTGATCTGTTTTATATCGGAGAAGGTGAGACGCAGTATCGCAGTCTGCTTGATCTGTACCAGCAAAACCGGGCAGAAGGTGGGAGCAGAGAGGCATTTTTGCTGAAAGCTGCACGGCTTCCCGGCATCTACGCACCAGCTTTTTATGAAGTTACTTATTTTGCGGATGGCAGGATAAAAACATTTACCCCTATAAGAGAGGGGATTCCTGCGCGCATTGAAAAGGAACTGGTCAGCGATCTCTCGCAGGCCGTTTATCCCGAACATCCGGTGGTCCCTTATATCAAGGCGACACAGGACCGGGTGGTACTGGAGATTCAGCGGGGATGTATCAGAGGCTGCCGTTTCTGCCAGGCGGGGCAGATATACCGTCCTGTCAGAGAACGGGACCTGGACATGCTGAAACGGTATGCACTTACCATGCTGAAAAATACCGGGCATGAGGAGATTTCCCTCAGTTCTCTCAGTTCCAGTGATTATTCGGCGCTGGAAGAACTGGTGGATTATCTGATCAGAGTATGCGGAGAGAAAAAGATCAATATATCTCTGCCTTCCCTGCGGATTGATGCCTTTTCCCTGGATGTGATGAGCAAGGTGCAGGATGTGCGAAAGAGCAGTCTTACCTTTGCTCCGGAGGCCGGCAGCCAGAGGCTGAGAAATGTGATCAACAAAGGATTGACAGAGGAAATCATACTGGAAGGAGCAGGGCAGGCTTTTGCAGGCGGCTGGAGCCGTGTCAAGCTGTATTTTATGCTGGGACTGCCGGGGGAGACGCCGGAAGACATTGCGCAGATAGCCGTCCTCTCGGACAAGATTGCCGCCCTATATTATGATACCGTACCAAAGGAAAAACGGACAGGCCGGTGCCAGATCGTGGTAAGTACTTCTTTCTTTGTGCCAAAGCCGTTTACACCGTTTCAGTGGGCGCCTCAGTGTACCAAAGAAGAGTTTCTTGACAGAGCCTATATGACCCGCAGTGCCATCACAAAACAGTTAAACCAAAAGAGTATCAAATACAACTGGCACGAGGCGGATGCCAGTGTCCTGGAAGGCGTACTGGCCAGGGGAGATCGCAGGATTGGCCGGGTCATTGCCAAGGCCTATGAAAAAGGCAGTTTCTTTGATGCCTGGGGAGAATATTTTAAGAATGATCTGTGGATGGAAAGTTTTGAGGAATGTGGCCTGGATCTTTCTTTCTATACCACACGCCTGCGTGATATGGATGAGATACTGCCATGGGATTTTATTGACTGTGGTGTCTCCAAAGAGTATCTGAAGCGGGAATGGGAAAAAGCATTGCGGGAGGAGACGTCAGAAAACTGCCGTAGCGCCTGTCAGGGCTGCGGCGCCGCCCGTTACGCAGCCGGTGTCTGTATGGAAAACAGGCAGCAGACAGGCCTTTCCCGGGAAGGAGAGAAATCATGAAAGTACGGATCCAGTATGCAAGACATGGCGTGATGAAATTTATCGGGCATCTGGATATGATGCGTTATTTTCAGAAATCTATGCGCAGGGCAGAGATCGACATCGCCTATTCCGGGGGCTTTAGTCCTCATCAGATCATGTCCTTTGCCTCTCCGCTGGGTGTCGGCATGGAGAGTGAAAGTGAATATATGGATATCGAAATCAATTCGCACCAGGGCGGAAGGGCCATGCGGGATGCCTTAAATGCGGTTATGGTGCCGGGGATGGAGATTCTGTCTGTCCGCGCTTTGCCTCAGGGCGCTCAAAATGCGATGGCCAGTGTGGCCGCCGCCGGATACCTGGTTTCTTTTCGCGCGGGAAAGCCCGCTTTCGTGACAGCCGAAACCCTTCGGCGTTTTTATGAAAAAGAACAGATCCCTTTTGTCAAACAGACAAAAAAACAGCAGCTGACAATGGATTTAAAGCCCGCCATCTATGAATTGTCTTACCGCAGCATGGGCAATGAGGACATGGCAGACTGCGGTGCTATTACGGAGGCGGCAAATGATGTTATTTATATGCTGGTGAATGCCAGCAGCAGTGGTAACATCAAGCCGGTCATGGTCATGGAGGCATTTTATCGAGACAATGGGGAAACATTGCCGGAATTTGCCCTGGCGGTGACAAGGACTGAGATTTATGGCAACAGAGAGAACGCAGACGGCAAAAAACTGATGCCGCTGAAAGAGGCAGGAGAAGAATTCTGATGCTGAAACGAAACCGGGAAGAATTACGAAAAAATGGCAGTCTGGAAAAGAACCGCGGCGGCGGGCGGCTGCTGATCCTGAAGCGTCAGAGAAAGATACTGACCCTGCTGTATGACGCCGCCGGGCGGCTGCGGCGTGCGGATGCTGCCAATGAGGAAGAAGCCGTCCTGGATCATATTTATATCGGTAAAGTCAAGCGTGTGGCGGATCACATCGGGGCGGCTTTTGTGGAATTTGCACCGGATACCATGTGTTTTCTGCCGCTTCGGGAATGTAGGGCCCCCATCCTTACCAACCGCAGCTATGATGGGCGTATTCTTGCCGGAGATGAAATTGTGATCCAGATTGTTTCTGAAAAACAAAAATCCAAAGAAGCGTCTGCCAGCACAAGCCTCTCTTTCCCGGGGAAGTATCTGGTACTCACCACCGGAAGGTTACAGACGGGATACTCTCCCAGACTGCCGCAGGCCGTAAAAGCGCATCTGAAAGAGTACCTCTCATCCCATGCCGCTTTTGCCGGCGCCGGAAAAGAATTTGGCCTCATATGCCGGACCAATATCAGAGAATTGACGGATTTTTCCATACTGGAAACAGAACTTGCCCTTCTGCGCCGGGAGGCAGAGGCGGTGATGGAGAAGGCACCACATCGGACATGCTTTAGCCTGCTCAGAAAAGCGCCGGCGGCGTACCTGAAAAGTCTGCAGGACTATTATACATCCGATTATGAAAAAATTATGACCGATGAGCCGGATATCTACCGGGAAGTGAAAGACTGGCTGACACAGTATCAGCCGTCGGATCTGGATAAACTGGTCTTTTATGAAGACAGTCTGCTTTCCCTTTCCGGGCTCTACAGTGTGGAAGCCCGGCTGTCAGAGGCACTGAGCCGAAAGGTCTGGCTGCAATCAGGCGGTTACCTTGTCATTGACAGGACGGAAGCGCTTACCTGCATAGATGTCAATTCCGGCAAATATGTGGGAAAGAAAAAAGGAGAGGACGCCTGGTTTTTGATCAATGAAGAAGCGGCCAGAGAGATCGGCCATCAGCTTCTGCTCCGGAATATTTCCGGCATTATCATCATTGATTTTATCAGCATGCGCGGGGAGGAATGGAACAGAAAACTGCTGGAGACGCTGCGTGAGGTACTGGCAGGCGACCCCATGAAAGCCGATGTGGTGGACATGACGCCGCTGGGCCTGGTGGAAGTGACGCGAAAAAAAGAAAAGAAATCTCTGTGGGAACAGTTAAATACAACGGATACAGTGAGGACGGAACTATGAAATTTATCAGACTGGAAAAAGTGAAAGATGGAAAATATCTGAAAAACTATGAAATCACCTATTTGAATAAGGCCGGTAAAGAAAAAAAATATGAAATTGTCAGCCGTAAGGAATTAAGAGACGTCAGTGATATCGGCAGAGCGCCCAGTGGTATTTCCATTGTAGCCTTTCACGACGGGAAACTGCTTCTTTTGCGGGAATTCCGTATGAGTGTCAACAAGACTATTTTCAATCTGTGTGCAGGTATGATCGAGGAGGGGGAGAGTATCGAGGAATGTATCCGCAGAGAACTCTATGAGGAGACAGGTCTGTCCGTAAAACAGATCCGTACCATTCTACCGCCTTCTTATGCGGCGGTAGGGATTTCCGATACCAAGACCTATATTGCCATTGTCGATGCGGAAGGGGAATTTTCCGATCACACTTCGGACAATGAAATGATTCAGGCACAGTTTTATACAAAAGAGGAAGTGGCAAAGCTGCTGGAAACCGAGGAATTCAGTTCCCGTTCTCAGATCATTGCTTACTTTTTTGTACAGGGATTTTGAGCAAATACTTGACAGATATGGGGATTTATGCTATTATACCGGAGTATGCCGCATGGCGAGGTCTAAGCATATCTGCGACAGTGGATATTACCACAGCCAGCGAGTAAAGTGAATGGGAGGTGCCCTATGTACGCGATTATAGCAACTGGCGGAAAACAGTACAAAGTATCTGAAGGCGATATTATCCGGGTGGAGAAACTGGATGCCGAGGATGGTGCGACCGTTACGTTTGACCAGGTTCTTGCTGTCAGCGGGGATGAGTTTAAAGCAGGCTCTGATGCCGCATCTGCTTCCGTAACAGCCACTGTTATGAGACAGGGAAAAGGCAAGAAAGTTATTGTATACAAATACAAGAGAAAAACCGGTTATCATAAGAAAAACGGCCACAGACAGCTTTTTACACAGGTAAAGATCGATAAGATCAACGCTTAACAAAAGCGGACGGCGTATCGTATGATAACGGTTACTGTATTCCGGTCCGATACCGGAACTTATAAAGGGTTTCGCTGTAAAGGACATGCAGGCTTTGCAGAGAGAGGGCAGGATGTTGTCTGTGCAGCGGTTTCCGTACTGGTGATTAACACTGTCAATTCCATCGAAGCATTTACCTCACAGACATTTACCTGTGAGCACGATGAGGATATGATCTGTCTGAAATTGACAGCCGTGCCCACCAAAGAGACGAAACTTTTGCTGGATTCCATGGTCTTCGGACTGCAGGCAATACAGAAGCAGTATCAGAAGCAGTATTTACGATTAAAATTCAAGGAGGTGTAGACCTATGTTAAATATGAACCTTCAGTATTTTGCCCATAAAAAAGGTGTCGGTTCCACCAAAAACGGCAGGGATTCCGAAGCCAAGAGGCTGGGTGCCAAAAGAGCCGACGGCCAATTCGTAAAAGCAGGGAACATTCTGTTCAGACAGCGCGGTACCAAGATTCATCCTGGTGTCAATGTAGGCAGAGGCGGAGATGATACACTGTTCGCTCTGGCAGACGGCGTTCTGAGATTTGAGAGAAAAGGAAGAGACAGAAAACAGGCTTCCGTTTATCCCGTAGAACAATAATACGAATGATTTCAGGCTTCAAACAACCACTGTTTGGAGCCTTTTTGGCATTATCAGAAAAAGATACGGTTTCCTGCAAGAAATACCGTAAAAGTAGTGCACAGATATAACAGGAGGCATTATGTTTGCAGACAGAGCGAAAATATATGTGAGGAGCGGAAAAGGCGGAGACGGGCATGTTTCTTTCCGCAGAGAAAAGTATGTGCCTAACGGCGGTCCTGACGGCGGAGACGGCGGTCACGGCGGTGATGTGGTGTTTATCGTAGATGAAGGACTGAACACGCTGACTGATTTTCGCCATATCCGCAACTATAAAGCCGAAGACGGACAATGCGGAGGCAAACGGAATTGCCGCGGAAAAGACGGAGAAGATATCCTGATCAAAGTCCCGGCCGGTACCGTGATCAGAGAGGCAGAAAGTGGAAGAGTGATTGCCGATATGTCGGGCGAAAATAACCGTTGTGTGTTATTAAAAGGCGGTAAGGGCGGAAACGGCAACCAGCATTATGCCACATCCACCATGCAGGCGCCTAAATATGCCCAGCCCGGTCAGCCGGCGCAGGAACTGGAACTGCTTCTGGAACTGAAAGTGATTGCCGATGTGGGGTTGGTCGGATTTCCGAATGTGGGAAAATCCACATTTCTTTCCCGTGTGACCAATGCCCGCCCTAAAATCGCAGATTATCATTTTACCACCCTGCGTCCCAACCTGGGTGTGGTGGATAGGGAGGATGTGAAGAATTTTGTTATCGCAGATATTCCCGGACTGATTGAAGGAGCTTCCGAAGGCGTGGGGCTGGGACACGAATTTTTACGGCATATTGAACGTACCAAACTGATCGTCCACATCGTAGATGCTGCATCGGTGGAAGGGCGTGATCCGGTCGCCGATATCTATGCCATTAACAGAGAACTGGCAAATTACAGTGCGGAACTCGCCGAACGGCCGCAGATCATTGCTGCCAATAAAATTGATGCCATAGGGGAAGAAGAGAATGATATAATCGCCAGAGTACGTGCAGAATTTGAACCGTCAGGCATCCGTGTATTTCCGATTTCGGCAGTCAGCGGCAGGGGAGTGAAAGAACTTCTGCATCACATCGGTGACAGATTGAGCACGATGGACGACAAGCCCAAAATCTTTGAGCAGGAATACTTTCCGGAAGAGGAAATTGCTTATGACAATGAGCCCTTCACCGTTATATACGATGACGTCAATGATGAGTATGTGGTGGAAGGCCCCCGAATTGAAAAGATGCTGGGATATACAAACCTGGAAAGTGAAAAAGGATTTGCCTTCTTCCAGAAGTTTCTGAAAGATACCGGGATACTGAAGGAACTGGAAATGCTGCATATTCAGGAGGGCGATACCGTACGGATGTACGGACTTTCCTTTGATTATTACAAATAAAATCCCACAGGAGACAGAGACTATGACATTAACAAGTAAACAGAGGGCATATCTGAAAGGGCTGGCAAGTACACTGACGCCGGTATTTCAGATTGGCAAAGCCAACCTGACACCAGAAGTAACCAAAGCAGTGGAAGAGGGATTCCACACAAGGGAACTGGTCAAAATCACCGTACTGAAAAACTGTGTGGAAGACCCAAGGGAGATTGCTTCCATACTGGCAGAAAGGACACATGCCACGGTCGTACAGGTAATCGGGAAAAAAATTGTCCTTTATAAAAAAGATAAAGACAATCCCAAGATTCTCCTGCCTTTATAAGAGACAAGCCTATGGAAAGACAGAAGCAGAAAACAGGTATTCTTGGCGGTACTTTTAATCCCATTCACTGTGGACATTTACATCTGGCAAAAAAGGCTATGGATGTAGCCGGACTGAACCAGATCGTTTTCATTCCCAGTGGTGTATCCTATATGAAAGATCAGCGGGAAATCCTCCCGGCAGAAGAACGGATCAGGATGGTAAAGCTGGCTATCCAGAGCCATCCGGAGTTTGCCCTTTCAACAATCGAAACAGACAGAGATGGCAATTCCTATTCCCATGAAACGATTCAGGCATTGCAGCAACAGCATCCGGATACGGAATTTTTCTTTCTCACAGGCGCTGATACTGTATTTGCCATAGAAGAATGGAAGGATCCGGTCAGTATTTTCAGGTCTGTTATCATTCTGGCAGCATGCAGACCAGGGGTATCACAGCAAAATTTGCAGACGCAGATCACTTATCTGAAAGACAAATACCAGGCTGACATCCGTCTTATTATGCAGGATTATGTTGCCATTTCCTCCTCATCGATCCGGGAGGCGCTCAAAAACGGAGCATCTATACACGGGCTGGTTCCACAGGCAGTAGAAGATTATATTCTGCAACATCATTTTTATACAAAATAACTTCACATCTCTATCACTTACGGATAAAGACAAACAGGAGCAGTGACAGAAAATGAAATTAAAGCAGGCAGATATCGTTAAAATCCGGAAAGCAATGGAAAAGACACTCGACCCCAAACGTTATGAACATACGCTGGGAGTGGCTTATACGGCAAGCTGTCTTGCCATGTGCCATGAAGAAAATGTGAAAAATGCCGAATTGGCCGGTCTTTTGCATGACTGTGCCAAGTGCCTCGACAATGCCAAGAAGATAAAAATATGTAAAAAACATAACATCCGTGTCAATAGAATTGAAGACAAAAACCCTTTTCTGCTTCATGCCAAAGTAGGAAGTTTCCTTGCCATGGAGTGTTATGGTGTCCGGGATAAGGACATAATCAATGCCATTTTGAATCATACGACAGGAAGGCCTGGTATGACAAAACTGGAAAAAATCATCTATATAGCGGATTATATCGAACCAAATCGCAAACACGCCCCCAATCTGGCAGAGATCCGCAGACTAGCTTTTGTGGATCTGGATCAGGCGCTGATGCGGATTCTGGAAGACACTCTTTCCTATCTGGAAACACTAAAAAGCGATATCGATCCCATGACCAGAAAAACGTATGAATATTATAAAGAGGAGAGACATCAATGACAAAAACCGTCAAAGAACTGGCCAAAATTGCTATCACAGCTTTGGAAGCAAAAAAAGCGGAAGACATACATGTAATTGACATCAGTGGGATATCGACTCTGGCAGACTATTTTATCATCGCAAACGGAACAAATAAAAGTCAGATACAGACTCTGGCAGACCATGTGGAAGAGGCATTGGGGAGAGAAGGGCTTCCTCTGAAGCAGGTGGAAGGATATGATACCGCCAGCTGGATTCTGATGGACTACAGAGATATTGTCATTCATATTTTTGATAAAGAAAACCGGCTTTTTTATGATCTGGACCGGATCTGGAGAGACGGGAAGCTGATCAGTCCGGAAGAACTGTAATCTTCCCGTCCATACCTTTGGCCTTATTTTAACAGGTTCTGTCAGGAAAAGAGACGAAATACACCATAAACTTTTCCGAGGATCTGACAGTCATCCACGATAATAGGCTCCATTGTGTCATTCTCCGGCTGCAGACGAATATGTCCTTCTTCCTTATAAAAAGTCTTGACTGTGGCAGAATCGTCCACAAGCGCGACTACCGTGTCCCCATTGTATGCCGTATTACAGGTCTGCACAAAGATCTGATCACCGTCAAAAATACCGGCATTGACCATGGAGTCCCCTTTTACTTTAAGGACAAAAGATGGCTCTCCCTTCGGCACCATTTCCGCAGGTACGGGAAAATATTGTGTGATATTTTCTTCGGCAAAAATCGGGATTCCCGCCGCTACCGTACCGATCACCGGCAGACTTACCGTTTCGGTACGTACCATCTGAAAAGAATCATCACAGATTTCAATGGCACGTGGTTTTGTGGGGTCCCTGCGGATATAACCGTTCTTTTCCAAAGTTTCCAGATGTGAATGTACAGAAGAAGTAGACTTCAAATGAACCGCTTCACATATCTCACGAACTGCAGGGGGATATCCCTTCTGCAAAATCTCACTTTTAATATATTCTAAGATTTCAGACTGCTTGGCAGTAATCTTTCCATATCCCATTGTAATACCTCCCATTTGCTATGTCCCCATCAGCCTGCTGTGGGGGCTTTGGTACAGTATAACACAAAAAGCACCAAAAGGCAAACATATATTCCAAATATTTGTTCGGAAATTTTTTCAAAAAGCATTGACAATCGAAAATTTGTTCTGTATAATGCGCTTATCAAACAAATGTTCGTAACTTATGTTCGGACAGAATCATTTTTTGCTGAATACTTTCAAAATCAAGGAATAGGAGGCGGCAGGATATGCGCAGACAGGACAAAATCAGTGAGAGAAGAATACACAGCAATCGTCTGAAAAGGCGGCAGGAACGCCGGCGGAATGTACTGTTATTTGTGACAACTGTCTGGCTCGTTCTGTCACTTACCTTTACCTGTTCCGGATTCCTGTCCAATGCCAAGGAACAGGAGATGTCCGGAGAACATAAATATTATACAAGCATCCTGATCCGGGAAGGAGATACGCTCTGGTCCATAGCCCGTACCTATATGGATCATCATTACTCATGTGAAGAAGATTACATCCGTGAATTGTGCAGTATCAATTCTCTTGCGGATGAAGAAATCAGAGCGGGCATGTATCTGGTCATTCCTTACTTTAATCCGTAGTTTGTCTTTTTCAAAAGGATACGGGCAAAGTCTTCCGTATGTCGCATAGCTATAAATCTTCCCTCAGGCGGAGTGTTTTGGCGGCTTTTCTTTTATTGGCATCCTGCATGGCAGCATAGTGTTTGCGGGTAGTATTGACATCTTTATGTCCGAGTACATCAGCTACCAGATAAATATCGCCGGTTTCCTGATACAAGGTCGTGCCATAAGTACTTCTGAGTTTATGAGGCGTAATTTTTTTCAGGCCCGTTACAAGAGAAGCATATTTTTTTACCAGATTTTCTACTGCCCGCACGGTAATCCTTCTGTTTTGAAGGGAGAGAAACAAGGCATTCTCATGCCCGGAAAGAGTTAAGATATGGTTCCTTTGCTGCAGATAAGAAAGAAGCGCTGCTTCCACTTCGTCTCCAAAATATACAATATCTTCATAGCCTCCCTTGCGGCGCACTTTGATGCCCAGATTGTCAAAATCAACATCTTCGATATTAAGTCCCACACATTCTGAGACGCGGATACCTGTGCCGAGAAGGAGAGTAAGAATGGCAAGGTCCCTTACTTTGGTTTTATCATGAAAGCGTTGCTGGCTTTTGGTCAGCTTGGAACCGGCTTCAACCTGATCCAGAAGCGTGGCCACCTCATTGGGGTCCAATCTTATAATTTCCTTTTCATGCAGTTTTGGCATGGGCACAAGCGATGGCGGATTATTTTTGATCAGTTCACTGCAAAAATAATAATTATAAAAACTTCTAAGAGAAGCCAGCTTTCTCGATTTCCCACGCTCATTATTCACTATTTCCTGCCCGTCCCGGATATACAGGGAGAGGTATTCCATATATTCTTCAATATCCTCTCTGCCGATTTCATCCAAAATGGACATGGGAAAATCCACAATATCCATTTTCTTATAAACACCGTTGGTTTCATGTAAAAATTCGAAAAACAGCCTGATGTCATAAGCATAGGCAAGTCTTGTTCTGGCCGATGTCTGATTTTCGATACCACGAAAAAAACGTTTGCAGAAAGGTGGCAGTGTAGACAAGACTTCACGCATCCGCAATATATTTTTCTTGTTTTCTTCTTCATGATAATTTTGTGACTTCAGAACCTGCTTGTTTTGTTCGACAATACGATCTGTATTTTGTTCCATATTTTAGTCCTATTTGTAAAATGGTTATTGGTCATTATTTGTTTCCCTTTAATAATAACGTAGCCGGATTAAAACGTCAATTATGACCAGCAGCAATCGAGGCCTTTCCAATCAATGTTTTGTGTATCCAAAAGAAGAAAAAGAGTGAGATCTAACTATTCGCAAAAGACAACTTTAACGAATAGTTTCTATCGTATCACAGAACTTGCAGTGTGTTTTGAGTGCATTTGAAAATCATGTTTCTGATAAGTGTAATTATATGATATAATTGACGTAATATCTTACAAATGGGGAAAAATACTATGAAAAAAATGAAATTGCTTTCTGCAAAAAAGATAAAAAAGATGTTGGCAGTGACTGCTACCGTGTGCATGTTTGCAGGATCATCACTGACAGCATCCGCTGAAACAGTCGTTTGGGATTACAATTTTGGAGGACTTTGCTGTAAAGAAGCAGATGGCAGTCTGGCCGCCAATAAATGGGTGCTGGATGATTTCTCAGGGCTATGGTTCTATTTTGATGCTGATGGGCAGGTTATCTCCTCCTATCTGAAACAACCCTGTCCGATTCTGACAGCCCCTGACGGTTCACTGTATGCAGACGAGAGGGTACGCAGCGCCACAGGACTGCCAGGCCAGCAGCCCATATTCAGTATGCCAAGTACACAAAAAGATATACGTTATAAAGGGCTGCGTCAAATGCTGGATTCTATACCGCTCTATCCGGATGCAACTACTGGTCTTCCTGAGCTGGATGCAATGCTGGATACTATTTTTGCACAGATCCTTACACCGGATATGGATACGCATGATAAACTCAAGGCCTGCTATGATTATTTAATTCTCAATATAAAAGATGAAAGATACGAAGATGTGCCAGATGTTCCGTTTTCATATGAAATACCGGTTGGCCCTGATGTTATAGGCGCTTTTAATGCTGCCTACGGGACGCTGATCATAAAAGCGGGCGTTTGCGATACATTCAGCATGACTTTTGCCGTGATGGCATGGAAGCTGGGTCTGCCGATGTATATGGTAGGCGGTTCCACCACCACAAGCGGAGGCGGATATACACCACATACATGGTGCCAGATGGATGGACCTGACGGTACGGTGTATATATTCGATCCCCACATTGATTATCTGATCACCCTGCGGGGAAATGGTACGCTGAGCAATTTCCGTTTTGGCCCCACTCAGGCACAGGTGGCAGAGAAATATGCAGAAAGAAAATATTTATTTGATTATAAATGATTGTCAATATATGCTGCGTTTATCTATAATTTTATCAATGATTCCAAAATCCATTGCTTCCCATGCTGTCATATAATGATCGCGCTCCGTTGCACTGGCAACTTCATCCATACTTTTGCCTGTATTTTGTGATAAAATAGTATTTAATCGTTGTTTGCTCTTTTGTATGTGATCAGAAATGATTTTTATATCGGTTGCCTGCCCTTGCACCCCATTTCCATGAATAGCAGGCTGATGTATCATAATTTCTGCATTAGGCAAAGCGAAACGTTTTCCTTTTGCGCCTCCTGCCAATAAAAAGGCTCCAAAACTGGCAGCAAGACCTATGCATATTGTTGATACATCACATTTGACATATTGCATTGTGTCATAAACAGCAAACCCCGCTGAAACAGACCCCCCAGGACTATTTATATAAAACTGGATATCTTTCTCCGGATCTTGTGATTCTAAAAACAGCATTTGTGCAATAATCAAACTTGCTGAAGCATCACTTACTTCTTCTCCTAAAAAAACAATCCTGTCGGACAATAGCCTTGAATAAATATCATAACTACGTTCTCCACGGTCTGTTTGTTCAATAACATAAGGAACTGTACTCATGCTGCTGATTTACCTCCTGTCAAATAATACCCGAACAAATATCCATGCAACGGACTCAACATGCTGATCTTCGGTTGCTTAGGGGAGAACATACCATTTTTCCTATAAATATTGGGCGGACATTTATATAATTGTTTAAAAGCCAATGTGAAAGCCTGCTGTGAGTCGTAATGTGCTTCATAGGCGATTTCGACAATGGGCTGCTTTGTTTCCACAAGTTTTTGGGCAGCCAAAGTCAATCTACGTCCCTGTATATATTTATAAACCGTACATTTCGTTTGCTCAGCAAAAATTCTGGCTATATAAAATTTTGAATAATGTAAGGTATTAGCTATTTTATCAAGCGATAAATCCTCATCCATATGTGTTTCTATATAGTCCACTACCTGCTTTACAACTGGATTATTGTTCATATATGAGACTCCTTTTTTATTTAATATATCACCATTTTCAAAAATGATCTTCATAGAAATTGCCCTCCTATGAACTGAACTGCCCCGTGCACCTATAAGACTGCGGTTCAATGATGACTGATCTTTATTATGTAAAAATGCGGAAGAAATCTGCTTTGTTTCAGGTTTCTTCCGCTTATTTTTGATTTCTATTTTTGATTTCTTCTTCCGTGTTTGATAATCCAGTCTTGCGCTTTGCTTTTGCCCATCTTCTGCCACTGCGAAATGATAGCATCTGCTTTTTCAGGGGCCTCTTTATACAAGTCATTGAGATTATTGCCGACACTTTTTTGAACAAATTTTTCCGGGTCATCTTTTAACTTTGTAAGAATGGTGGTATATCTTTCAAACTGATCTAATGCGACTACTAATTTTTGCGACCAGGGCAATCGTATTCTGACACCTTCGCTTGCAAGCCGTCTGACATGAACATTGTCATCGGTGGTCCATTTTATCAGTTCGTCCATTACTTCTTGCGGATGCTCTTTTAAGATAGGACGGATGGCATATTCTCCGGTGAATCTCTTTGTTAATTCTTTCAAAAAGGAAAGTGATAACATCCAGTTTTCCTTTCCATATCGTTCCACATACCTGCCAATGGGCCATAACCACCATCCCAAATTGAACATCCCTTCCGGTTTTTCCAGTTCAGGACCCAGCATATTAAAAAATGCCTGCATGTTCTTTGTATAATCGCCGGGCATACTTTTTACCATGGCATCGACAATACAATCAAGTCTGGCAAATAACTCTTTGTCATCCAAGCAGCCAATCAGGGAATGACAGAAATATTCTTCATCAAAATCCGGCATCACCGTAAGTATCTTTTGAGAGAGACTGAAAAGATACGCATCATTATAATGGTCTTTATGCTTCATATTTCGCTGCCTTTTGTAAATGGTAACTGTTTGAGAATCCGCTCGGAGATGTGGCTACATCTCCGCCGAATCAAGCAGGATGGTAAACGGGCCGTCATTGACAAGGGATACCTGCATATCTGCCCCGAATATGCCCTGCTCTGTCTGACAGGACTGCCGGCACAGGGAAATCATATATTCATACAGCCGTCTGGCATGATCCGGACTTCCGGCGCCGGTAAAACCGGGGCGATTGCCACGGCGACAGTCCGCATACAGGGTAAACTGGGAAATGAGCAAAAGTTCTCCCTCTACATCCTGTAAGGACAGATTGGTTTTCCCCGCGGCATCTTCAAAAAGCCGAAGATGCAACATCTTCTTTGTCATTTTTTCCACGGTATCTTCCGTATCTGCATCACAAACGCCCACCAGGACAACATAACCTTTCGCTATGGCACCGACGTTTTTTCCCTCTACGCTGACACTGCCGTTTAACACTCTTTGTATCACAAGACGCATCGTATCTTCCCACCTTTGTCTGAAAAATAGTTTCTGATCCTTTCACAGGCCGACGTATATTCTAAGCTGTTATTTCCGTTTTTTGCCGCCGTTTTCTTCCGCTTTATCCACCGGGGTATGCTCTTTGTTTCTGCGTTTCAGCAAAAGCCAGGAATCCCCGAATCCGATCCGGCTCTCTCCGTTTTTTTCTTTATGTTCATGGCCGGGGCCGTCTCCAGGTTCTGTCTCGTATCTGAGAAATGTTCCATCCTGCCCGATGCTGAATACCTGCATATACGCTTCCGTGGAGGAAGGCAGATGCTTCTCTTCCAGCCTGCGTCCCGTAACCGCACGGATACCGGCGTAGATAACCGCAAATACCGGCACGCCGATCACCATGCCCAGGATGCCAAACAGACCGCCGAAGAAGGTAATGGAAAATATCACCCAAAAGCTGTTCAGGCCGGTGGAGTCTCCCAGAATCTTAGGCCCCAGTATATTGCCGTCAAATTGCTGGAGAATAAGAATAAAGATAATAAAGTAAAGGCACTGCCTGGGATCTACCATCAGAATCAGGATCGCACTGGGAATGGCACCCATATAGGGACCGAAAAAGGGAATGATATTGGTCACGCCGATGATAACACTGATCAGCACCGCGTAAGGTGTTCCCATCAGGATTGTACCGAAGTAACAGATGATACCGATGATGATAGAGTCAACGATCTTACCACTCACAAATCCGATAAATGTCTTGTGAATAAAGCGGACATTGGAGATAAAAACATTTGCAGTATCTGTGCGGAACAAGGAATAAACAATCTTCTTCCCCTGTCCGGCAAAGTTTTCCTTGCCATCGAGCAGATATATGGAAATGATAAAGCCAATCAGCAGATTCCAAAGCGCTTTTGCCAGACCAATCACATTGCCGATCAGGCCGGTGGACAACGTCTTTACCAGTGCGTTGGCCTGAGGGATCAGTTCCGTAGTGGCCCATTCTTCGAGTCTGGCGGCGTGACGTTCCAACAGGGTTGCCATCGTTTCTTCCAGCTCTCTGTTGTTTTCAAAAATGCCAAGAAGCCAGTCATTGAGATTGCGGATATAATATGGGAACTGCAAAATAATGCTTTGTATGCTGTCCACCAGCTGTTTGATCACGATGGAAAAGAAACAATACAGAACGAGAGTAACAAGCAGGAGCGTAATAAAAATACTGATCTTTCTTAACCTTTTTTTGATCTTAGTCGTAAAATCTGCCCTATCTGTGTGACTGATGGATGTATAAAGAGGATAAAGCACCTTTCTCTCAATATGGTTAAGGACGGGAGAAAGCAGGTAAGCAAGGACAAATCCGTCCACCACCGGCATAATTATATTGATGACGGAAAAAAATCCGTCCCACAGTTTCTTACTGTGAAACAGCAGGTAATAAAAGCAAATGCTTCCGCATACGGCAAGAAACGCCGTAATGCCCCAGTACAGATATTTCTTATCCCATCGAAAATTCATAGAACTCTCCTTCTTACCCTTTCTTTCTTCACGGAATCCAAACTTTGACCGATAAAGTCAATATGACTCACATAGTCAATGATGGAATAACCTGATCCCTGTAAATGCCATCGCCATGTCATATTGATTACAGCAGGCGATCACATCCTCATCACGGACAGAACCACCGGGCTGAGCGATATATCTGACGCCGCTCTTTCTGGCCCGTTCGATATTGTCACGGAAGGGGAAGAACGCGTCTGAGCCAAGGGATACATCTGACACCTGATCAAGCCATGCCCGCTTCTCTTCTTCTGTAAATACGGAGGGTTTTTCTTTAAAAATACGCTGCCAGGCACCATCTGCCAGCACATCCATATATTCAGCCCCAATGTAATTGTCAATGGCATTGTCTTTGTCGGCACGTCTGATCTGATCCGCAAAAGGCAGATCCAATACTTTGGGACACTGACGAAGCAGCCAGTTATCCGCTTTCTGGCCTGCCAGCCTTGTGCAGTGTACTCTGGACTGCTGGCCTGCGCCAATACCGATCGCCTGCCCGTCTTTTGCATAGCAGACAGAATTGGACTGGGTGTATTTAAGCGTAATCAGCGCGATCAGCAAATCAATACGAGCTGCCTTTGGTATTATTTTATTTTCCGTCACCACATGAAACAGAGAGGCCTCATTGATCCGCAGTTCATTACGCCCCTGTTCAAAGGTAATGCCGAACACATCTTTGTTCTCCAGCGGTGCAGGTTCATAAGCAGGATCGATCTCGATGATATTATAAGATCCGTTTTTCTTGCCCTTTAAGATTTCCAGTGCCTCCGGCTCATAGCCCGGTGCAATGATTCCATCCGAGACTTCCCGTTTGATTATACGGGCAGTGGATACATCACAGGGATCGGACAGGCTGATGAAATCACCAAAAGAAGACATTCTGTCTGCGCCCCTTGCTCTGGCATAAGCACAGGCCAGAGGGGACAGTTCGCCCAGATCCTCTACCTGACAGGCCCGTGCCAGGGGCTCCGAAAGCGGGGTTCCCACTGCGGCTCCTGCCGGAGATACATGTTTAAAGGAAGCAGCAGCGGGCAAATTCACCGCCTGTTTCAGTTCCTTCACAAGCTGCCAGCCATTAAAGGCATCCAAAAAGTTAATGTATCCCGGCTTTCCACACAGCACACGGATCGGCAGTTCAGAACCATCTTTCATATAGATTCTGGAAGGCTTCTGGTTGGGATTGCAGCCATATTTCAGTTCCAGTTCATTCATATTCTGATTCCTTTCTCTTTATTATCTCTCAGGACTTGTTTTTATTGACGATCCGGCTCTCGTACTTCCCGGTTTTGATATTGATATAACGGACAAACAAAGACACCTTATTATCCTCATGCAGACTGTTCCAGATAAGCTCTGTGAGACCGTCGATATCCTGATCCATTACCACCTGTTTCGGTTCCCCTTCAAAACTGGGCAGCGGGTTGCCATCCCCCATATAGGTATGGATAAAATGTCCCTCTCCCGCCGCCGGGTTCTCGTAGGCAAAGGTATATCTGCGACAGGAATCCGGCCTGCCGTTATTGCTCTTTAAGATAGACATCGCATAATTGAACATGCCGTCTTCGACATGCAGGATACCGGAAATACGCGGGGTATAGTTGGGCGCATCCGGTTCAAAGCTGCGGCTTCTCAGCGACTGCTCAAAAGTAAGCTGCCTGTCCATCCCCTCATAGATGGTATCGGTCTGATCGCCATTGGTGACGATGGTCTTATTTCCCAGCACCCTCACCGGGGCATAGATAATCAGACTCGGGTCCGTGAGTTTTGATTCGTCAAAGGCCTGGGTACGGATGCCAGTCCCTTCTTCGGCAAAAATGCGGTTTCTGCTATTCTCACTCCGCCCCATAATAAAGTAGGCGGTAACGGCATAGACACCATCTGCCGACCTGCCGATGATAATCCCCCTGCCAGGATAGGTATTTCCTGATAATTCTTCTACTATCTGTCTGCTCTTCATTTCGTTACCTCGTTATTGTTCTGCTCTCTGAACATCAAGGTATGCTTTAGGCATTACCTCGTTATTGTTCTGCTCTCTGAACATCAAGGTATGCTTTAGGCATTACCTCGTTATTGTTCTGTTTTCTGAACATTATGGTATGCTTTAGGCATTACCTCGTTATTGTTCTGCTTTCTGAACATCATGGTATGCTTTAAGCGTTACCTCGTTATTGTTCTGTTTTCTGCATGGTTCCGGTTTTATCTGATATGGCTTGTGTCGATCTTTGTTCCCCACTTTTTATGAATGACCCAGAGCACTAGGACAAGCAGGGCCAGTGTAACCAGTACGGAAACGATTCCATTGTTGATGACACCCATCAGTACATAACCGGCCACACAACATCCCGCCGCCACGCTGGCATAGACTACCTGTGTGGATACATGGTCGATATGGTTACAGGAAGCACCTGTGGATGACAGGATGGTAGTATCGGAAATGGGTGAAATATGATCCCCGAACACAGCACCTGCCAGAATAGAACCAAGGACTGGCATGATCAGCGGCGCCGTAGCCGCCGGCGTACAGATAGCGGCACCGATAGGAATCAGCAGTGCCATCGTGCCCCATGAAGTCCCTGTGGCAAATCCCAGGAAAGAAGCCACCAGGAAGGTAATAGCAGGCAAGACAAAGACAGGGAAGGTACTGTTATTGACGAGATTGCCCACAAAACCGCCCGTATTCAGATAATCCACACTGCAAATGCCACCAATGGCCCAGGCCAGAATCAAGATGGTAAAAGCCGGCACCATAGATTTAATCCCTTCTGTGATCCCGTCCATAAACGAATGAAAAGAAATCACCCTGCGGGGAACAAAGAGGAAAAATGCGGCCACAAGAGCAACAAAGCTGCCCAGTACAAGCGACAGAGAGGAATCGCAGTTGCCAAAAGATTCCGTAAAACTGCATCCGCCGCCGAATGCACCGCCCGTATAAGCCATGGCAATAATCGTCGCACCGATCAGAACCAAAATGGGTATAATCAGGTCATAGACCTTACCTTTATCCGATACCGTAGTATTTTGCACTTCATCCGATTTGATCTCACCGTTTCCGGAAAAGAGATCGCCGTTTTCAATGGCATTTTTTTCAAATCTGCCCATAGGGCCAAAATTGAGATTGGTCACACAGACAATGATGATCATGACAATGGTAGTAATAGCATAGAGATTATAAGGAACCAGCCTGATAAAAGTGGACATACCATTGCCCACACCGGCTTCTTCGATATAAGTAGCCACCGATGCGCCCCAGCTGGAAACCGGTGCAATGATGCAGACCGGTGCGGCCGTTGCATCCAGCAGATAGGCCAGCTTGGCCCTGGAAATGCGATGCTTGTCCGTAACCGGGCGCATAACTGTCCCCACCGACAGACAGTTGAAATAGTCATCAATAAAAATCAGGCAGCCCAGTGCGCAGGTTGCCAGAGAAGCCCCTTTTCTTGTCCTGATTTTCTGTACGGCCCAGTTGCCATAGGCAGCGGAACCACCTGCCCTTGTAATCACCACCACGAGAGCGCCGAGAAGTCCCAGAAAAATCAGAATATTTACATTACCGCTCATACGCTCTCCCATTACGGTAAATGTGTTCATCACCATCCCCACGGGATTGCCATAGCTGTAGATCAGTGCCCCGGTCAGTATCCCGATGATCAGGGAAGAGATTACCTCTTTTGTGATCAGCGCCAGGATAATGGCCACCAGCGGCGGCACAATCGAGAGCCAGCCGTAATTCATTTGAGTCAATGCATCCATTTTTCTCCCTCATTCTTCCGTATGATATGGCCCGCTGCAATGATATGCCCATTTTCTGCCAGCAGCGGCCATTCTTATCCATTATAATAAATAAAGAAGAGGTTTTCAACCGCTTCCCTGTTTTTTCACACACTGGCCGTCAGGAACACGCGCGCCGTCACTGGCCGGCCATCCGCTTAGAGAGGGCTGGTCTCTTTGTCACTGCCGGTAACTGTCAGAAAGACAAGGATCATTCCCAGTGCCGATACCACCGCACACAGTGCCAGCATGGCAGGAACGCCGATTCCGTCAAGCAAAAAACCGCCGATCAGACTGCCAAACACGCTGCCGATTGTATTGGTGGCAGTCATAAGAGCCTGTCCTTTTGCACGGTCACAAGGCCGCATCAGCATATTGGTATAATAGACGGAAGCCGGTATGAACAGGGCAAAGCCAAACATCTGCGCAGTCTGTGCCAGATAAATGCCGCTTACCCCCGCAGCAAATAACGTCATACATGACTTGATCGTAAAGAATATGGCAGATATTTTAAGCAGCGTGCCACTGGACATTTTCCTGATCAGAAAAGAAAAAGCGGCCATGGTGGGAAGTTCCAGCGTGGCCGCAATCCCTGCCGCGATCCCCATTTCCCTGCTTCCGCCTCCATAATAGGACATAATCTGAAAAAGATAATTACTCAGGATATTATGACAGATAAAAAGCAGCGAAATGCCGGTCAGCAAAACAAAAAATTTGCGGTAAACCTTAAAAAAAGAAAAATTCTGCTCTTCTTTATCTTGTTTTTCGGTATGTATGGCATTGGCTTCCTTCTCCTCTTCTGCACTGCGAAAGAGAAAGCATCTGGCAGCCAGAAAGACAAACAGGTAACACAATAGAATCAAAACGGGAATCGCTGTCGTTGAAAATTCCGCAATGATCATACCTGCCAGAAATGAGATCAGCGCATAGGACAGAGAGCCAATACCTCTTGCCAGGCCAAAATTAACAGGGATCCCCCGATTGATACATTCCATGCCGATGGCATTGACCAGAGGAGTCATAATCTGCAATGTAGCCAGGAGAATCCCGTAAAACAGAGCATTACACCAGAAATACAACCCCGGCACCAACAGGACCGCAGCATCCAGGAGCATGCAAACAGACAAAAACATGAGCAGAAAACGCAGGGAAAACCTGCGGCTGCGGTCAGCAAGCCCGGCGACCACCGGCTGAAGCAGCACGGAAATCACGCCTGCCACGGCAATGATCAGGCCGATCGCGGAATTGCTGAATCCTCTGGACAAAAGAAACATACTTGCATAAGCAAAAACAATACAAAAACTCATCCAGAAGCTGCCCTGCAGCCAGGCATATTTTATCGTTGGCAGAAGTCGGTTATTCATTCAGCTTCTCCGGTCTTCAAAATCCTGCACATACTGGCAGATCAGTTTTACCGTGCCTTCAGCGCCAAGCACACTGCTGTTGATGCAAAGGTCATAGCTGTCAGCCCGTCCCCATTTGCCGGAGGAGTAATAATTATAATAGCTCTGTCTCTGCTTATCCTTTTTCAGCATCATATCCCGGGCTTTGGCTTCATTCAGTTCATATTTCTGACTGACTCTGCGGATACGGGCTTTTTCGTCCGCATAAATAAACAGATTCAGGCAGTTGTCCCAGTCACTGAGGGCATAGTCCGCACATCTTCCCACGATGACACAGGGGCCTTCCCCGGCAATCTTTTTAATCGTATCAAACTGTGCCAGAAATACTTTCTGACTGATCGGCATATCTACGAAGGAAGAAGCATTATAGCCGAACGAATACGTATCCATGACCAGATTATACAAAAAGGAATTGGTTGGACGTTCATCATGATTGGCCAACATCTCTTCACAAAAACCGCTTTCTTTCGCTGCCCGTGTCAAAAGTTCCTTGTCATAAAACCGGATTCCGAAATGTGCGGCTACCTTTTCTCCGATTTCCCGGCCGCCGGAGCCGAACTGACGCCCGATTGTAATAATTGTATTCATACAAAGCACCACCTTTCCTTACCAGTATACCGAAAACAGCGATGCTTTACAAGTGAAAAGAACCGGGCGCCTGCACTGCCTGTCCGGCAGGTGTGGCGGCCAGACCGCCTTTGCCCGTCTCCCGCAGGGAACTGTCCATCCTGTCTCCCACTTCCCGCATGGCATCAATGACCTGATCCGGTGGAATCCGGCTTTCGATCCCGGCCAGTGCCAGATCGGCGCAAGACATGGCATTGACCGCACCGACCACGTTTCGTTTCACGCAGGGAACCTCCACCAGTCCGGCCACCGGGTCACAGACCAGTCCCAGAAGGTTTTTCAGAGCCATGGCCGCCGCATGGGTGATCTGTTTTCCGCTGCCGCCCTTTAAAGAGACCAGGGCACCGGCGGCCATGGCGGACGCACTGCCGATCTCCGCCTGACAGCCTCCGGCGGCACCGCTGACAGAGGCTCTGGCAGCGATGACCTGGCCAATTCCCGCCGCGGTATACATAGCCTGTGCAATCTGTTCATCCGATACGCCATGTTCTCTGTAACAGGGAAGCAGGACCGCCGGCAGTACACCACTGGCCCCTGCCGTAGGTGCAGCCACGATCCGCTTCATGCAGGCGTTGGATTCCGCCGTTTTCAACGCTTCTGTAATGACCTGGCCGATAAAAGGGCCGCAAAGTGTCTGCCCTGCCTGGCAGTACTGTTCCATCAGACTGCCCTGGCCTCCTGTCAGGCCGCTGGCCGACTTTCGCTGCGGTTCATAGGAATCAGACGCATGCAGCATGGCCTGCCAGGTGTCAAGCATCTTTTTCATGGAATCCTCCCGGGAAACACCTCTCTCCGCCATGTCTTCCATCAGAATGGCCTCCCAGAAAGGGACAGATTTTTCCTCCATATAGGTCAGAATTTCCTGCAGTGATGCAAATGCCATTTTATACCTCCTCGCTGTTAAAATAAGCTGCTTTCAAAATACCCTCCGAACCGGCCAGTGCCGAAACTGCGGCCTCGGAGACGCGCTGATCCGTTTCCAGGACCATGATTGCATGTCCTGTTTTATGGTTCCGGTATAGCTGCATGGAAGCAATATTGATCTGCTCTTCGGACAAAAGAGCTGCCACCCTGGCCACATATCCCGGTTTGTCTTCATTGTTGACAATAAGTGTGGGTTTTTCCAGAGAAAAGGAGATTTCGATACCATCCAGCTTACGGATCATAATGCGGCCGCCGCCGATGGAAGCCGCCTGTATCTCCAGGCATCGCCCGCTCTCGCCCCGAAGTGTCAGAATCGCCGTGTTGGGATGTGCCTCTTTGAGCTGGACAGTCTCAAAGGAAAAGGAAAGTCCCTGCCGCGCCGCGATCTGAAAGCTGTCAGGTATCCTTGTATCATCCGGCTTCATGCCCAGCAGACCGGCCACCAGCGCCCGGTCCGTGCCATGCCCTGTCCCTGTGTCGGCAAAGGAACCATGGAGGCCGATCTTTGCCGACACAGGCTTATCCTGCAGTAATTTGCGGGCCGCATAGCCGATGCGGACTGCGCCTGCTGTATGGGAACTGCTGGGGCCCACCATCACCGGACCCAGGATATCAAAAATATTCATTCCACTTCCTCCATGTACATCCTTATTTTTTGCTGTTTTTCTCATATGATACTTCCGGGACAGCCGCAGTGGTATCGGCTCCGCCGCTGCTACCCCAGCTTTGCCAGCAATTCCTTGAAATATGCCGGCAACGGCGCCAGTGTCTCGATATATGCTCCGCTTCTTGGATGATAAAACCCCAGGATCATCGCATGCAGTGTCTGGCCCTCCAATGCAAAACGGCTCTTACGCCCCGGACCGTAAACCAGATCTCCCAGCAGCGGGTGTCCGAGCGATGCCATGTGCACCCGGATCTGATGTGTGCGCCCGGTCTCCAGGCGGCACTCCACATAAGTGGTATCCCGAAAGCGGTCAAGCACTGTGAAATGCGTGATTGCTTCCCGTCCGCATTTGTGATTAACGGCCATCTTTTTCCGGTCGACAGGGTGCCGGCCGATCGGGGCATTTACAGTGCCGGTATCTTCCCGGATCACACCATGGACAATGGCCCTGTATCTTCTGATAATACTGTGTTCTTTTAACTGCCGGGCGATATCGGTATGGGAAAAATCATTTTTGCACACCAACAGAGAACCGGTCGTATCGCGGTCGATGCGATGGACGATACCGGGACGCAGGACGCCGCCGATCCCCGACAGGCTGTCCCGGCAATAGTAAAGCAGACCGTTGACCAGCGTACCGCTGGTATGGCCGGGCGCCGGGTGAACAACCATACCTTTGGGTTTATTGACTACCAGCAAGTCGCCGTCTTCATACAGGATATCCAGAGGGATTGGCTCCGGCAGCACGTCTGTTTCAGCCGGCTCCGGAATATTGACATAAAGTATGTCGCCCTCCCGCACCCTGTAATTTGCCTTTACCTGGCGCTCTCCCGCCATCACTGCCCCGTCGCGGATCAGCTTTTGGATATAACTGCGTGACAGGGAATCGGTCAACTCCAGCAGGCACTTATCAATTCGGCGATCCGCCCATTCCCCGGTGATATAATATGTTTCCATAGTGAGCCCTCAGTGCCAGATACCCAGAAAGTGCAGATCTTCTTCCTTATAATAAAACAGAATCAAAACAGCGATCAGAAATGTGGCCGTGGTTACATAAATGTCCGCCACATTGAAAATCGGAAAATGAATCAGGACAAACGAGATAAAATCCACCACATAGTCCAGCCGCAGCCGGTCGATCATATTGCCAATGGCCCCGGCCGCTACCATCACCAGCAGGATATGAGGCAGCCTGTATTTCTTTCCCTCCGGCATAATCATCAGAATCCATGTTATGACCGCGGCGATCAGTGCAGCCACAAAGACAAAAAAGACCTTTTGATCCTGCAGCATGCCAAAGGCGGCCCCTCTGTTTTCCAGATAATTCAGTTCCAGCACGTCGGGAATGATGCGAATGGCCGGCTGCCCTTTCAAATGCAGGACTGCCAGATATTTTGTAAACTGATCCGCCGCGATCAGCAGGATACACACAAGCAGATCTGTCACCAGCAGCCCTTTTTTTTGTCTACTCATTCTTTTTCCTTTCCGTCAAACACAATTTCCTGTAATGCCGCCTGCATTTCCTCTTCTGTCACGGTATGATCCATTACCGCCTTGCCGATCTTTTTCAGCAAGACGAACCTGATCTTGCCGTGTTCCATCTTTTTATCCGAGCGAGTCAGACGCAGTATCTCACTGATCTCAATAGTATCTACGGTAATCGGGAGGCCAAAAGGTACAAACATATCACGGATTTCATAATATTCTTCCATGGAAAGCATCCCGCGCTTCCAGGAGATGAAAGCCGCAGCCACACAGCCAAGTGCCACACATTCCCCGTGAAGCATGGTAAAATTCTTATATTTTTCCAGGGCATGGCCGATGGTATGACCGAAATTCAGCAGCGCTCTCTCGCCCTGTTCCAGAGGATCACGCTCCACTACGGCTTTCTTGATCAGACAGCTCTCATAAATCATCTCTTCCACGGTTTCCATGTCACGCTCATTGATCTCCGGGAAATGCGTGATCAGCCATTCATAATAAGAACCATTTCTGATCAGACCATGCTTTAAGATTTCTGCCATGCCACAGGCATATTGGCGGGCATCCAGACTGGTCAGTACCGACAGATTCATATACACCAGCCGCGGCATATGAAAGGCGCCTACCATATTTTTATATCTGTCAAAGTCTACGCCTGTCTTGCCGCCGATGCTGCTGTCCACCTGTGCCAGCAGCGTGGTGGGTATCTGGATAAAATCAATCCCCCGCAGATAGGTGGCCGCTGTATAGCCGGTCAGATCTCCCACCACACCACCGCCCAGCGCGATCAGCATATCCTTACGGTCCAGCCCGTGTTCGATCAGGAAACGATAGGCATCCTGCACAGTGTCCAGATGCTTGGACTGCTCCCCTGCCGGAAAGGAAAAGACGGATATCTCCCGGCAGTGCGGCGTAAGGATCTCAGTGATGCAGTCCCCATATAAGGTCTTGACATGAGAATCCGTGATCACACAAAGCCTACGTGCTGAGACGCAAAGCGGTTCCAGTGCCTGTGGCAGCGCCGCAAAATCCGCCTGTATCACTATATCATAATTTTTCTGAGAAGGTGTTGTAACAGTTATTCTTTTTGCCATGTGAGTAACTCCTAGATGCTGGTTGTCACCGCGCGCAACGAGGCAGGCGGCGCTAGTTCTATGCATATTTGTCTTATACTATAAAAGAACTTCCCATGGATCACAGGAAGCTCTGTTATCTCTATGTATCTAAAAAGCAGGAACATCAAAACCACTGTTGATGATTTCCTGAAAGTCTCCGGATATGTCAACGCTGGCCGGTGTGACAATAAAAATATAATGAGATATCTTCTGTAGATTGCCACTGATTGCAAAGGTAGAACCTGATGTAAAATCAATGATCCGCTGAGCAATTTCCACATCAAGGCCTTCCAGGTTCAGAACTACGGTTCTGTTTGCGAGCAGTGTTTCCGTGATCTCACGGGCATCCTCTACGGTGGTGGGTTTGATCACGCAGACCTCCATACCGTTTCCCATAATCTTGCGGGGGCTCTGACGCATCGGTGTTACTTTGGATGAGGATTTTCTCGGTTTTTCTTCCGGTTCTTCTCTGACAGGTTCTTTTACGGTAACCATCTTCTTCGGTTTTTCCTCCGGTTCGTCATCATAATAGTCGTCGTCATAGTAATCGTCGTCATCTTCTGTCAGCTTCATGTAATTTAAAAACTTGTCCATAACTCCCATTGCAGTTATCTCCTTACTATTCTCCGGCGGGATTTCCGTAATCCCGTTCACCGAATATTCCAGTTCCTACCCGCACACAGCCGGCGCCTTCACTGACAGCCACTTCATAATCTCCGGTCATGCCCATAGACAGAACATCCATATTCACATTATCAATGTTTTTCTGCATTATGTCAACAGATAATTGTTTGAGGGCACGAAAATATTGCCGGTTCTCTTCGGGGTCTTCCACATAGGGAGCAACAGTCATCA
Source organism: uncultured bacterium (assembly GCA_947574055.1). Taxonomy (GTDB): domain Bacteria; phylum Bacillota; class Clostridia; order Lachnospirales; family Lachnospiraceae; genus VSOB01. The sequence continues at coordinate 78,441 of CANPIC010000002.1, read as the reverse complement.
GACCTCTGATCCGGACCGCAGGAAGGCCGGCAATCTGCCCGGCCAGCTCTGCCACTGCGTCAGAACAAGACAGGCCAAACTTAGACGCTTCCCCGGCGATATTGACTTCGAGCAATATATCGGTCGTCACCTGCTTTTTGACCGATTCTTTGCTGATTTCCTGCGCCAGACGCAGGGAATCCACACTGTGAATCAGAGATACACGGCCTACGACATATTTCACCTTATTGCGCTGCAGATGTCCGATCATATGCCAGCGGATATCCTTGGGGAGTGCCTCGTATTTTTCCACCAGTTCCTGTACTTTGTTTTCCCCGAAATCCCGGCAGCCATATTCATAGGCTTCCCGGAGCATGGAAAGCGGTTTGGTCTTGCTGACAGCAATCAGTACCACATCCGCGGCATCCCGTCCTGACAGTCTGCATGCCTGTCTGATTTTTTCTTCTGTCCGTGCCATGTTTTCCCGTATCATATCCTTCTCCTTTATCAAGTGGGAAGCGTCAGCTTTTCTTTCTTATTCACTGGTAAGATCATGCTCTTCCACGCTGGAAGCATCCAGTGCAATATAATCATAAACACTGAGGCCATATGTGGTTCCTGATTTTACCACAGAATATTCTTCATTATCATAGAGTACCTGGATCTTTCTGAAGTCCGCATATCCTTTATTGATATTATATACCCCTGTCAGCTTCCCTCTCTTGCTTATGGGATATTTTTCAGTGGAATCCGGTTTTATGACATATTGCCCGATCTCCAGCACAGAATCATCGAGATAATATTCCCCGTCCTCTTCATCATAGATAGTCGTTTCCACAAATTCCGTCTTGGCTTCTCCCTCTACATAAATCTCCCGCAGGACGCCATCTGCTCCGCTGTTGCCACCCTTGGTCACATATTCTACCGGAACAAGGAAAAATTCACGTTCCACAATGGCGGAATTGGGAATTTTCAGACCATTTTCTTCCTCTGTAATCAACTCGATATCTATGTATCTGTCTGTACAAAAAGTAATCATCGAATTATTGAACTTCAGCTCCGCATAAGTGCCGTCTTCATTTTCATGAATGGCCACCTCACCCCAGGAAATGTTCTGATTTTTCAGAAATTTTACCTTGACATATTCCGCTTCAGCCAGTTCAGCGGCGCGTTCAGGCGTGACAGGGATGACAACAGACCAGTTCTCGCTCAATGAGATCTTATAAGCAGGATCTCCCCTGCTGACGAGATCATTGCTGATCAATGGCCTTTTTTCATAATCCGTTGTATCAAAATCAGCCGCCTTTACCTGCTCCGGTGTCAGTTCCTCATACCCATCCATGGAATAGATGATAATTCCCGTCTTGGCTGCACGGCAGAATTCCACAAGGCCGGCATCGGTTGAAGCATTGAGGACATCAATATTTTCCAGGATCCTGTAATTGGCAAGTTTGGTCACAGTTCCCTGCACATCATATTTGAAATCATAGACTTCTCTGAAATTTTCAGGGGTAAAGGTGCTGCTAAAAGTCAGGATTTCCGTTTTTAACTCGCTCAAATCTTCATTGGAAAGGGAATTTTCATCGGGATCCCCTCCCCCTGCCATCTCGGCAATCTTTCCTGTCTCATCCACCGTATATACCAGATCTCCCACAGCCACCCGGCCACCTTCCCGGGCATAATAATTGATGTAGCCGGTCCCTGTACTGGTTACGATCTCTTCCTGCCGGATGGCGATACCCTTGTATACATTATTCACGGAAAGGGAACCTGTCTTGACTTCATAGCCGATGATATGACTGGAGGTAAGATACAATATGACACAGATGACGATATAAACGGAAATACAACTGAATATGACCATCCCAAGATTGATATTCAGCGGCTTTCTGTATTGTCTGATTTTTCCGGAACGTTTTCTTGCCATATACCACCTTTCAGATACCTGTCCATGCCGTTCTCCCCGCGGCCTCTCGTCTGCCGGTCGGGTATGTTACACTGGGAAAAGCCCCTGCCTTACGGCAGAGGCCCTTTATCTTATCGTCATCATTCAGTGCCGGTCAGAGAGATACGATGATCTTATCCTTCAGACTTTCAGGAAGTTCATGCTCATCCAGGGATATATTAATAAAGAAATCAACATGGAATAAACCGCTGATCTGTTCCAGCTTCTGAATTGCCGGTTCCACATCCTGCCCTTCCAGATGGGCGTTTACAAGAAAACTGTCCAGATACATCTGTTCCAGATCATGATCCTGCGAAATGATACCACAAATAAACCCGATAAACTCATCGCAGTCGGTAAGCGGATAATCCGATACATTGATCAGACGAATCTTGTTATTGAGTTCGTACATATTTTTGGAGTTCTTATCCAGATACACAATGTTTCCGGATGCGGTTTTCACCGCGCTATTCACTTTATCCAATAAATGTTTTGTCTTGCCTTTTCCTTTTTTGCCAACGATTAACTGAACCATCGCAATCCCTCCTAAAAGTAAACTTATTACATCCATTATAAATTATTAAGAAATAAAAAACAACCCTTAATCCATATTGATTGTTTCCTTCCTCCACATCACGTCCTGACCGTCAATCGTTAATCTCCGACAGCAGTTCTGTCATCTTCTCATACAGTATGGAACGCTCGCTGGCATGAAGGATCACGGAAATATATGGATTGCCTGAGGCATCTTCCGCCAGCAGGATCAGGCAGCTTCGGGCCGCACTGGTCGTCCCTGTCTTGCCACCGATGACCGTAATATTTTCCGGCGCCTGGCACGCCCCCTGCAGATACTGATTGGTCGTTTTAAAATCCAGCGTCTTTGCCTGTCCGTTTCGGTCCATATAGGTGGCCATATAGGCATCTTTATGGATGATCTCACGGAACAGATTATATTTCATGGCCTCATTGAAAATCAGATACATATCATAGGCAGTCACATAATGATTCTCATCGTGAAGTCCGTGTGGATTGACAAAATGGCTGCGGGTGGCACCCAGCTTCGCCGCCTCCGTATTCATCATCTCCGCAAAGCCCTCCACACTGCCGCCGATATGCTCCGCAATGGCAAGCCCGGCATCGTTGGCAGAATAGATCAACAGGGCATTCAGTGCCTGTTCCAGCGTCAGACTGTCCCCTGCCTTAAGCCCGCACAAAGTAGCGCCACTCTCCGTAATGCCCGCGCTGACGGCGCTGACGGTAATGATATCTGACGGATCTCCATATTTCAGTGCCACAAGCGCGGTCATGACTTTTGTCAGACTGGCAGGATACAGCTTTTCATGAATATTTTTCGCATAGATCACCCTGCATCCGTTCAGGTCAAAAAGTCCCCCGCACGCTTCCTCTTCCAATGACAGAGATGTCCCTTCCGTCACATCGGAAGCAGTGACACACAAGTCCTCCGCAAACAGGTCTGCCTGTCCTGCCACAGCGTTCTCTGTCATACGAAAACTGCTGACCGTATGACCGGAGTCGTATGCAAATGTATATTCTTTTGTCGCGCAGCCGGTCAAAAGACAGCAAAGACTCAACAGTATGGCTGCAGATACCGCTGTTTTTCTCTTATTTGTAGATATCACGCCACTCCATATCCCCTCTGTCCAAGGATTTGAGCAACAGCTCAGCGGAAGCAAGATTGGTCGCAATGGGAATGTTGTGCATATCGCACAGTCTGGAAAGATCTCCGATATTTGGCTCATGCGATTTTGGGGTCAATGGATCCCGCAGAAAAATAACAAGATCAATCTCATTGTTTTCGATCTGTGCCCCCAGTTGCTGTGCACCTCCCAGATGCCCGGCCAGATGTTTGTGGATATTCAGATTCGTGACCTCTTCCACAAGCCTGCCCGTTGTTCCTGTCGCAAAAAGTTCATTTTTGGTCAGTATCCCCCGATACGCGATACAGAAGTTCTGCATCAGCTTTTTCTTCGCATCATGTGCAATCAGTGCTATTTTCATTGTAAGTCCCTCACTTTATACTAGTATTTTTTCCCTGCAATCGAACGTTTAGAACAAACCCCATACCGATAAACAGACTGACCAGAGAAGTCAATCCTGCACTGACAAAAGGAAGCGGGATTCCCGTATTGGGCATCAGCCCTGTGGCAACGGCGATATTCATATAACTCTGAAAACCGACCAGCGCTGCCATACCGCTGCAGATGATCATTCCTGCTGTATCTTTCGCTTTTCTGGCAATCATAACACACTCCAGGGCGATCAGAAATAAGAGCAGAATAACCGTGCAGGAGCCCGCAAATCCCAGTTCCTCTCCGATAATGGCAAATATAAAATCCGTCTGCGGCTCCGAAATGAAGTTGCCGTTCTTTACGGAACCGATGATATTATTGTTCAGCCCTTTTCCCCAGAGCTGCCCGGAACCGATGGCCGTAATGGAATTGGCCTGCTGATACCCTTCCGTATTGACATATTCGGAGGGATGCAGCCAGGCGAGGATACGTGTCTGCTGATAATCTTTGATCAGCTTCTGATCCGGCTGCAGTACGATCATCAGAAAGATAACGACAGACGGTATGACCACTGCCAGTACACCGGCAATGATACGATAATCCAGACCGCCGATAAACAGTATGATGCAAAAAATAATCATCAGCATGATACTGGTGGAAAGGTCAGGCTGGTTATAGATCAGAAACAGCGGCGGCAAAAACAGAGCCGACATCATGGCCAGTGTACGAAATGAATTCAGCTTTTCCTTCTGTTTCATAATATACTGTGCATAAAACAAAATCAACAGAATTTTTGCAAGTTCTGACGGCTGAAAACGGATTCCCAGAATGGAAAACCACCTCTGAGCGCCGCCTGCCTTGGAGCCCATCAGCTCCACCAGCAACAGCAGCGCCACATTTAATATATAAAACAGCCAGTACAGATTAAGCAGTGCCGTATAATCAAACAGAGAAATGATAAGCATGAGAAAAACGCCCATGACAAGTCCCATGATCTGCTTGTCCTGCACCGACTCTTCCGCACTGCCGATGGCCAGTATTCCGATCACCGAAATGGCGATCAGCATAATGACCAGCTTAAAATCATAATCTCTGATCCGATATTTCTTTAACATAAAACCTGCTCCGCTTTTATCTCTTTGTCTAATGCTTCAGATCCAGGATGGGCACATTGGCATACAGGATGGGACTTTTGACAATCCTTCCTTTTGCCGCTTCCTTTGTGATCTGGATCTCCATACTCTTTGCATCCACTTTCATATATTTGGATATCACTTTCGCAATATCAAGTTTAATCATCTCCATCATTTCCGGTGAACAGTTAATCCTGTCCGAGATCAGCAGGATTTTCAGCCGGTCTTTTGCCAGCGCGCCGGAAGATTTCCTGTGAAACCTATGTAAAATACCCATATCCATACCTCCCTCAGTTTCTGTGAAAAATTCCGCTGACTTTAGTCCAGATGGAAATCCGCTTCTCAAAGTTCAGAAAAGGCACCACATCTCCCAGAACCCGCATACAGATATTTTTATAGGCCCGCCCGGCAAGCGTGGCATTGCCGACAAGCGGTTCCCCCTGATTGGCGGCAATCACGACGTTTTCATCGTCCGGGACGATTCCCAGCAGCGGTATGGCCAGAATATCAGCCACATCGCTGACCGACATCATATCCCCGCGCCTTACCATATCAATCTTTAACTTGTTGACCACCAGATCAACCCGTTCTATTTCATTGGCAGAAAGCAGCCCGATGATCCGGTCCGCATCTCTGATGGAAGAGACTTCCGGTGTGGTAATCACAAGCGCACGATCCGCCCCCGCGATGGCATTTTGAAATCCCTGCTCGATCCCCGCCGGACAATCCAGGATGATATAGTCGAACTGTTCCCGCAGGGCATCTACCATGCGGATCATCTGCGGTGGTGTCACTGCGGACTTGTCCCTGGTCTGCGCGGAAGGCATCAGATAAAGTCCGGGATACCGTTTATCCCGAATCAGTGCCTGTTTGATCCGGCACTTTCCTTCCACCACATCCACCAGATTATAGACGATGCGATTTTCCAGCCCCATAATGACATCCAGATTGCGCAGCCCGATATCCGTATCAATCAGTACTACTTTTTTTCCCATTGCAGCAAGACCCGTACCAAGATTTGCGGTCGTAGTGGTCTTTCCCACGCCGCCTTTACCTGACGTAATGACAATCACTTCACTCATGGCGAGTACCTCCCTTTTTGATCATTGTCCCCTAAATTACGTCCGCGTTCTACTCAGATGGGAAGCATATTTAGTAATTCTTTTGTAACAGGCTCCATCACGATGCTGCCTTCTTTTTCAAAAGCGATTTTCGCTGTGACCTTCGGCCGGATAGACCACCTCCCCGGTTTTTTTGCTGGTTCATATCTGGTATCGCCGATCTTCAGCTTTTCCGGAGACATCTCCAGCGCCACGACAAAATGTCCTGCTTCGCCGTCCGCCCCCGCATAAGCCTCTCCATAAAGACCGCCGATTACGATGATATCTTTCTTGGCTGCAATCACCGCCCCGGCCCCCACATCTCCAATGATGACAACACTGGATTCTATTTCCAGGACCTGACCGTTTTTCAGATTGCCCTTATAAAACTGCCCCTCTTTTTCATCCTTTTTGGATGCCTGATGGATGGCTTTTAAATAGGTCTGGTTCTTTTCCTCATCTTTTCCCACCAGACAGACAATGTTCAGGCGGCAGTTTTCCGTAATTTTCCGGACAAGCTGAGTCTCCTCTTCCATGTCCAGCTTTCTCCCCTCAAAAGATACCGCCATCCTGGCATCCCTGAAAAAAGCCGCCGACTCTCTGAATTTCAGACCCACTTCCTCCAGGAGCTGGGGGAAATCAAGGTTTTTATCCAATATGACTGCGATTCCGTTCTGAAAACTCTTAATAATGACCGGACTGTTCATGTTACCCTTCTTTCTTTTCCGTATCAAAAATGACGCTGTCCGCTGGCCCGGATACCCGGTATCCGGGCTGTCGTTTTCCTGTCAGTCTCCGCCTGTGCCCACAGCTTCCGGTCTGATTGCACTTCCTGTCAGAATCTTTTCTTCTTCCTCGGGATCGAAATAATACCGGAAAACATCCCGTGAGATTTCGGCTGCATAAGCCGAATTATACCCAAATGCCACACGCGTAGCTATGGCAATCTCCGGCTTTTCGTAAGGTGCATATCCTACAAACAGAGCATGGTTGGCACGGTTCTTGTTCTCCTGCGCCGTACCGGTCTTGCCCGCCACATTGACAGGCATATCCTCATAGTACCTCATCCTCTCCACGACTTTGCGCATCCCCAGATGGACCGCATTCCACTCATCGTTGGGAAGTTCGATCTGTCTGATCTTTTCCGGTGTAAAATCTTCTATCACCACGCCATTGTTATCTGTCAGTTTATCCAGCAGACTCAGTTTGTAACAGGTTCCGCTGTTGGCCACCGTAGTGACATAACGCGCCAGCCCCACCGTCGTCAGATTGTGTGTACCCTGACCGATGGCCGAACGGACAGCATCAAAATCCGACAGCTCCGGCTCCGATTCGTAAATCTCCACACCGGAAGTCTCGTTGAGGCCAAAAAGACTGGCATATTCCGTCAGCTTTTCCAGACCTTTGTCACTGTCGTAGATTCCGTTTATACTGCCCAGCCGATAAGCCGTTTCATAGAAAAAGCTGTTGCAGGAATTTTCTATGGCGCCGACAACATCCAGCTGCCCATGGCTGCCCCCGCTGGTGACAATCCAGCATCTGGGGGGCGGTGTGATCTTATCAAAAGGGCCATAGCAGCCCAGACGTTCGTGAAGGTTGATCACACCCTCTTCCAGACCGGCAATGGTTGATATCATCTTAAATGTGGAACCCGGCGCACTCCTTTGCTGTGTGGCATAATTCCACATCGGACGGGACAGATCCCTGTTGAGCTGGTTAAAATATTCCGAATCTATCGTATTGGCCAGCCGGTTGGTATCATACCCGGGGTATGTGACCAGAGCCAGCACTTCGCCGCTGTTGACATCTGTCACCACGCAGGAACCGGAACAGGGGTCCAGCGCAAGCTGCGCCGGGGTGATATCCAGCCGCTCGATCAGCCGCAGCATAAAGGCATAAGCGGAAATCTTGCCACTCAAAAACTCCTGCTCCTCTGCTTCTCCCACTTCCACGATCCCCTGTTCGATCAGGACACTGCATATATGCCGGCCTGTCAGGATATCTTCATCAATCATATAGCGGTACAGTTTTTTTGCAAATTCGGTATTATTGTCCAGGCCGGCAAAGATTGTCTCAATCAACTGGCCATAGATCTCTTCCGAAGAAGCATATTTGCTGTCCAGCCCCACTCTCGTCACATCAATCCAGTTCATGGCAATGGCATGGTTCAAATACTCTGCCAGAGAAATGGTCTCTTCACTCTTCCATGCCTGATAAACGGCATCCGAAGGATCCACCAGCCCTGTCACCAAAACGCCCTGATTTTCTAGCATGGATGCGATATAACTCTCATATACCTGGTATTCTTCCGGAAGGTCTTTATAGGGGGTCTTTAGCTCTGTCAGTTCACTGCGCAGCCGCCCAAACACCGCCCCTTTCCGGCTCTGGAACAGACTGTATATCTCCTCCTCCACCGGCTGAGCCGTTTTCTTCTCAAAATGTGAAATATCAATAATATTATTGTTGATCAGTGCATAGTATACATCATAGATAGGAATCCGCAGATTCTTTGATGAAACGGCGGCCTCCGCACTGCTCTTTGTATTGTCCAGCTTGGAGATGAGGATTCCGGCGATCTTTTGCTCCAGGATATTGTAAACCGCTTTCTGCAATTCTTTGTCAATGGTCAGATAAAGGTCACAGCCGGCCTCCGGTTCGGTTCGTTCCGTGATCTCGATCACTTTGCCCAGGTTATCCACATACATGATCTCAGACCCTTTTTTTCCCTGCAGATCCGTTTCCCGTACTTTTTCGATGCCGGATTTTCCCACTGTATCAGTGGCCGTATAGGAAGCATCGGTAGCGGTGAGTTCCGCCAGTTCATCCTGAGAAACCTTGCCGGTATAGCCAAGAATATGGGAAAAATATACACTGTCCACATACTTGCGCACAGTATCTTCCGTAATGGACACGCCTTCCAGCACATCACTGTTTTCCATGACAATAGCCACTGTGCGCTCATTCACATCATAGGCCACTGTAGTGGCCACATATTTCTGATAACTGTTGGCACTCATCGCATAACGGATATTGATCATTTTCAGCAGTTCTTCTTTTGTATAGCCCTGGCCGGGCACAAAACTCTGCTTATCGTCCGGGTCGGTATATTCTCCGATCGCATATTTCGTTGTCCCGGCAAGATATTCGATCACTGCCTCCGGCGTGGATGTCTTTTCTGCATATTTCAGTTTGTCAATCGTATCTCTGCCGTATACGTCCGCTAGAAACCGCAGCAGAGCCGTATCTTCGACCGTAAACTGGAAGTGTTCGTCTTTGTCCAGCACGATATTAAAATCACTGGTGATCTTATCCCCGTTCTTTTCGATCAGGCTGATCAGTTTACGGATGGTGGCATTGAGATTTTTATTCTTATTTTTTCCGGATTCGAACACGTCTTCGATTGTCACATTATAAGCGAGTTCGTTATAGGCAAGCAATTCCCCGTTTCTGTCATAGATATTGCCCCGCGTACTGGAGATATACCGCTCCTTGCGTATTTTCAGTTTAAAATTATCCATATATTCCGCGCCGTGCACGATCTGCAGATCGAATACCCGGTGAAGCAGCATGCCGCACAGGAAAGAAAAGCATATCACCAGAACAAACAGCCTCGAAGTAATAAGGCCTAACACTTTTTCTTTGATTTTTTCAAACAAATTATCAAATCCTCCCTGATCTTTCGATTCGATCAGACGTCATGGTGTGTATCGGTTCAGACAAATTTTTTCTCATTCTTTTTTTCACGTTCCGCCAGCTTCTGATCCAGTTTCAGCACAAGCGGATACATAACCAGGGATACCGCCACAGTATAGACCATCTCCGGCAGGATAATGTGAATCATATAATACCCGATCCGGAAACGGCTGCGGAGAAGAAAAAGCAGGGAATAACAGAGAATGTTATAAGCCAGGTCACTGACTGCGATCAGACAAAGTGGCAGCTTGATATCCTCCGGGAAAAATATCCTGCGGAAACTGCCGTTTATGTATCCGATATACATATACATCAGTGCATAAAACCCGATGGCTTCCCCGAAAAAGATATCCAGAAGCAGCCCGCTGAAAAAACCGGTCAGCAATCCGCTCTTACGCCCTCCCATAAATCCGTACGATGCAGTGAGAATAATCAGCAGATTGGGTATGATCCCGCCAAAGGAAAGGCCATGAAATACTGTGCATTGCAACAGGAAACTGACCAGGATCAATATACCGATCAAAATCTTACGTATCATATCCTGTCCTTTCTCAGTCTTCCGGATTCTGCTTTTTCTGCAGTATGATAAGCACCTCTTCCAGATGCTGGAAATCGACTGCCGGTGTGGCATAGCCGGACTTGGTCAGATTGTTGGAATCCATTTCCATCGTACTGATATAACCGATCAGTATTCCGGGGAGATATTTGTCACTGATATTGGAAGTAACAATTTTATCGCCTTCCGCCACCTGATTGTCGCTGTCCACAAGCTGTTCAAAGCGGATCAGCCCCTGACTCATCAGTTCCAGATCACCGGAGACAATCAGATTGTCCGAAGTGGAGAGCACCATACCGCTTACATTGGAATTATCATTGATAATGGAAGTGACTTTGGCCCAGTTCTTCCCCACGGAGACAATCCGGCCTACCAAGCCGCTGCCCGCCATGACATTCATATCGACTTCCAGGCCGTCTTCTTCCCCTTTGTTGATGGTAAAAGAATGAAACCAGTTTCCGCCGTCCCAGGCGATGATCCGCGCACCCACTTTATCATATTCGGAATATTCATCATCCAGCTGATACAGTTCGCGCAGATGGTTCAGTTCATATTTGTCCTGCTGGAGCATGGTATTCTCGATCGTCAGTTCGTCCACCTGGCGCTTCAGTTCCTGATTTTCTTCCAGCAGCATCCGGATCTGAGAAAGTTCATCCGATTTGTCACTCATCCACGTCCCCACTTCCGTGATGCCATTTTGAAACGGTATGGTGACATATCCCACGATGGTTCCCAGCGTACCGTTAAAGATATCCGTTGTAAAAGTGATAACCATCACACAGATGCAGAGAATCGTGATGATCAGGAGCAGATATTTGCTGGGAAGTGTGAACTTCTCTCCTTTTCTTTTGACAATAGGACTCATGTATCATTTCCCCATCCCTTCGATGGAATAAGCCACCGATTTATAGTTGTCATCCTTGATGATCCGGGAAAGGCCGATGGCCACGCTGGCTATGGGCTGTTCTGCCATATTGACGGAAAGGCCGGTGCCCTTGCTGATCAGTTCACCCAGATGGCTGACCTGGGAAGCCCCGCCGGTCAGATAGAGACCATGGCGGTAAATGTCTGCTGCCAGTTCCGGTGGTGTGCGCTCCAGAATCACCTTGATATTATCAATGATGGTGCTGAAGTGCTCCTGCAGTGTCTCATCCACCAGAGCCGTGGGAATCTCACGCTCCACCGGCAGGCCAGTCACAATATCCCGTCCATATACAACGGCGCCTTTGCCCTCCTGTTCCAGGTCCCGCAGCGAAATCTTGACATTTTCCGCGGTCTTGCCGCCGATGATCAGACTGAATTCCTTTCTCACTGCCGAACGGATGGCTTCGTCAAATTTCTTGCCGCCCACATTGATGAGCTGGCTCAACACGATACCGCCCAGGGACAGGATGGAAATTTCCGTCGTATCATAACCTACATTCACAAGCAGAACGCCCTGGGCATTTTTGACATCAATATCCATCCCCAGACCGTCCGCGATGGCTTTTTCCACCACCATGATTTTCTTGGCCTTTACATTGGCATCTTTGATCAGATCATAAAAAGCACGTTTCTCCACTTCCGTGATATCGGTAGGAACCGCCACATAGTAATCGCCGCCTTTGATATTGCCTTTTGTCAGTCCGCCGATAAAGAAGCGTACAAGCGTCTCCATATTTTTGATATCCGCGATCACACCGTTACACAAGGGATAGGATATATGGATATTGCCGGGTGCCTTTTCATACATTTCAAAAGCGGAGTTCCCATAAGCAAATAATGTCTTCTTATTCTCGATGGCAATCATGTTTTTCTCAATCATGATGCTGTCGTCTGCCCTGCTGTAAATCTTGATATTGTTGGTACCCAGATCGATACCAAATGCGCTGTTTGCCAATTCAACTGCCCCTTTCTTCTACAGGTAATTCATTTCTTTAAAACTGAAATATTTTTTATCTCCAATAATAATATGGTCAAGCAAAGGAATCTCAATCAGTTCGGAGGCTTTTTTGATCCGCTGCGTTGCCAGAATGTCCTGTTGCCCCGGTGCCGGATCACCGCCCGGATGGTTGTGCAGCAACATGATATATACGGCGCTGTATCGCAGCGCCGTCAGAAAGATCTCTCTGGGAGAAATCAAGGAGGCATTGACCGTCCCTTCCGAAAGGACATGCTCTCCCAGCAGATGATTGCGGTTGTCCGTCATCAGGAGCAGTACCTTCTCCCGCTCAAAATGACGGAGACGCTCCATATAATAATCGGCCACCGTCCCGGGACTGGTGAGCTTTAGCGTCTCTCTGGCTGTCTGCTGGGCGATCCGGGAGGACAGTTCCGCAATACATTTGAGTTTGATCGCTTTGACCTGGCCGATGCCACGGATGCTCATCAGTTCCTTTAACGAAACGTGATGAAGCCCCAGGATACCCTTCCTGCGCTCTCCCGGCAGAGACAATACCCTGCCGGCAATAGAAACCGTATCTTCTCCCACCGTCCCGGTTCGCAGAACGATGGCCAGCAGTTCCGCATCTGTCAGATACTCCGCTCCCTGTTGCAGATATTTCTCATAAGGCCCTTCCCGGCGGCCTCTTTTTTCCGTTTTCTGTTTTTCCTGCATGATGATCTCTTAAAAGTCTCATAATGGCAGGCCCCATCTTACATCCTGTGCTTTATCCTCTGCTTTTTCATGTCCAAAGCATAATTGTACGTTGTTAATATTACCACAAATACCCAGTTATGTATATAAAATTTTCTGAAAATTTTTCGGGTATTTTTATGAAAAATCGACTTTTATCAGCCCTTTTTCGACCAGTTTCTGCAAAGTCATAAGGATACCAAAACGGGCATGGGGCCAGGTAAGGCCTCCCTGAAAATAGACGCTGTAAGGCGGCTTCATGGGACCGTCCGCAGAGAGTTCTATGGAAGAGCCGGATACAAAAGCGCCCGCCGCCATAATAACCTGGCTGTCATAACCGGGCATATCCCAGGGCATGGGCAATACATGACTGTCCACCGGGGCCGCCGCCTGGATCCCCTCACAAAAAGCGACCAGCATTTGCGGATTGCCAAAGGTCACCGCCTGAATGATATCATGCCTGGATTCTCTGCCGTCCGGAAGGACGGAAAATCCAAGACGTTCATACAGATTGGCTGCAAAAACGGCTCCTTTGAGCGCTGCCGCTGTCACTGTGGGCGCCAGAAAAAGGCCCTGATAAAAGGAGGGCAGCACTGCAAGAGACGCCCCTACTTCCCTGCCCAGACCGGGCGAGGTAAGGCGAAACGCCGCATTTTCAATCCATTCTTTTTTTCCGGCCAGATACCCCCCTACAGGTGCCAGTCCGCCGCCGGGGTTTTTGATCAGGGAACCGACCACCAGATCTGCCCCCACATCCGAAGGCTCTGACGGCTCCACAAATTCTCCGTAGCAGTTATCCACCATACAGATAATATCCGGACGACGCGCTTTGAGAAAAGCAATCAGTTCTCCGATCCTTTTTACCGACAGGGTGGGGCGGGTCTGATAGCCTTTCGAACGCTGGATGGTCACAAGGCGGGTCTTTTCATTCAGTGCCCCGGCAATGCCTTCATAATCAAAGCCCCCGTCCGGCAAAAGATCCACCTGCCTGTATGAGATGCCATATTCTTTCAGGGAACCCCGGGAAGGACGGATACCGATTACCTCTTCCAGGGTATCATAAGGCCGGCCCACAGGGGAGAGCAGTTCATCGCCGGGACGCAGATTGCTCATCAGCGCCAGTGCCAGCGCATGGGTCCCACAGGTAATCTGGGGCCGCACGAGCGCGTCCTGTGTATGGAATACGGAAGCATATACCCGTTCCAGCGTCTCTCTCCCCAGATCATTGTAACCATATCCTGTCGTGCCCTGCAGGCAGGCCTCGCTGACCTTTGCTTCCTGCATGGCATGCAATACTTTGAGCTGATTGTACTGGGCCACGGCATCAATCTCCGCAAACCGGCTGCTCAGTGTGTCCAGTATCCTTTCCCCAAATGTGTATACCTCGCCGCTGATACCCATGGCTTCATACATCCGGCGCTGCATGGCATCCAGATCCTCTCCTGCCGGCCTCTTCTTTTCCGTATTCATCTCTCTCCTGCCATTCCTTTCTCCTGCATTTTTTCTTTGATATAAGACAGTATCTTTTCCTGATCATAACCGAAGCGGTTTTGTTCCAGCCAGATCACATCCTTCTCCCGCCGAAACCAGGTGAGTTGGCGTTTTGCAAAGTGGCGGGTATCCCGTTTGATCAGACGAACGGCCTCTTCCAGCGTCATCTCACCGCAAAGATACCGCAGTATCTGCTGATACCCCAGCCCCTGCATGGATACCATCTCCTGCCGGCATCCCATCTCTTTGAGCCTGCGCACCTCTTCCACCAGGCCCTCTTCCATCATTTCTTCCACCCGCTGGTCGATCCGCTCATAAAGGCGTGCTCTGTCATCAGTCAGCACAAAATAACATGCGTTATAGCTGCTTTCCCTCGCCCGCATGCTGGCATTATGGTCGGAAATCGGTTTGCCGGTCAGCCGGTAATACTCCAGCGCCCGGATGACTCTCTTGCGGTTATGAGGATGAATGGCCACGGCCGATGCCGGATCACACGCTCTGAGCATATCGTGGAGATATGCCTCACCCTTTTGCGCGCAGAGCGCTTCCAGCTGCGTCCGATACCCCGGATCGCCCTCTTCCTGTGTAAAATCAATATCATATAATACCGCCTGAATGTAAAACCCGGTGCCCCCTGCCAGGATGGGAATATGGCCCCGGCTGTAGATATCCTGCATAAACCGGCGCGCATACTGCTGAAACAGGACGATATGAAAAGGTTCCCGGGGATCTGCGATATCAATCATATAATGCGGCACCCCCTGCATCTCTTCCGGCCTGATCTTGGCCGAACCAATATCCATATGCCGATATACCTGCATGGAATCAGCGGAGATGATTTCTCCGCCGATCTGCCTTGCAAGTGTGACGGAAAGTCTGGTTTTGCCGGCAGCGGTAGGCCCTGTCAGGATAAGCAGTGGCGGTTTTTGTTTCATAACATACATACCCTTTCTTGCTTTACAAAATTCTGTTAAACTTTTTCTCCAGTTCGTACTGGCTCATGGTGATGATGGTAGGCCGTCCATGCGGACAGTGGTAGGGATTTTCCAGTGTCAAAAGCTCATCGATCAGACTCTCGGCCTCTTTACGGTTCATGGCCTGCCTGCCTTTGACTGCGGCCTTACAGGCCATGGAAGCCAGCTTTTGCGCAATGATCTCCGGTGCTCCCCGCAGCGGGCCGTCTGCCAGTTCGTCCAGCATGCGCGGCAAAAGCTCGCCCGCCGGATATCCGGACAGATCCATGGGGACACTGCGCACAGCATAGGAGGAGGCGCCAAAAGGCTCGATCTCAAACCCCATATCCCGGAAATATCCTTCATATTCCAGATAGACACTCTCCTCCCTGCCGCTCATGGTCAGGATAACGGGCGGACTGACCTGCTGGGACAGGACATCTTTTTCACGAATCCGCTTCAACAACCGTTCGTATTTCACCTTTTCATGGGCGGCATGCTGGTCGATAAACAGCATTTTATCCCGCACGGCAACAATCCAGTACGTATCAAATACCTGTCCCAGAATCCGGTATTCCTCCCGCAGATCACGGGACAGGAGTTTTTCCTCAAAGAAATTCATCTGCACCGGTTTTTCCACAAGGATATGGGCATCCTTTTTGATAATATTGGAACCCCTGCTGCCTGCATCCGTATGGCCCGGCATCTCCTTTCCGCCAAGCAGACGCCCGAAAACGGGCTCTTCCGCGGCCAGGGAAGGGGCAGGCGCAGGAATCTGATCAAAAGCAGATACAGGGCCCTTGCCGCTCTCTGCCTGCTGCCTGCGGGCCTGTACTTCAAAGGGTTCGGGCACGGACTGTTGTACGTTCTCCCTGGGAGAGGCCGCGGGGGACAGACGGATCTCTTTCAGCATTTCCGTTTCTGCCAGGACAGCCTTGACAGCTTCATAAATAAAGTCGGATATCTCCTTTTCTTTATGAAAGCGGATTTCCATTTTGGACGGATGCACATTGACATCCAGCCCGTCCGGTTCCAGCTGCATATGAAGGACAAAAAAAGGAAATTTATGCTGCATCAGCCATGGCTTGTAGGCCTCTTCTGCGGCTCTGGCAATCACCGGGCTTTTGACGAACCGGCCATTGACAAAACAGGTTTCAAAGCTGCGGCTGGCCCGGCCGATCACCGGAGTGCCGATCAGGCCGGTGAGTCTGCGGCCACCCTCTTCTCTTTCCAGCCACAGCAGTTCCCTTACGATATCTTTGCCATAGATGCGATAGATGACTTCTTTTAAATTGCCGTCTCCGGCCGTATGGAATCTGACCTGTCCCCCTGCCACATATTTAAAGGATACTTCCGGATGGGACAGTGCCAGGTGTTCCATCAGATCGGTGATATAGCCGCCTTCTGTCTGTCCCGTTTTCAGAAATTTTCTGCGGGCGGGCACATTGTAAAAGAGATTGCGCACCAGTATGGTAGTCCCTTCCGGGGCGCCGATCTCCTCCTGCTCTTTTTGCGTACCACCTTCGATCACGTAACGTACGCCTGTGAGTACATCCTTTACCTTTGTGATCATCTCCACCTGGGCCACGGCGCAGATGCTGGACAGCGCCTCTCCGCGAAACCCGAGGGAATGGAGCTGCTGCAGATCCAGCGCTGAACGGATCTTGCTTGTAGCATGGCGCAGAAAGGCTTTCGCGACCTGGTCTTTTGCAATCCCCTGACCGTTATCAGTCACGCGGATCAGGGAGATACCACCGTCCCGGACTTCCACAGTCACAGCATCGGTGCCCGAATCCAGGGCATTTTCCACCAGTTCTTTTACCACACTGGCCGGCCGGTCCACCACTTCCCCTGCAGCGATCCGGTCTATGGTGATTTCATCCAGTATCCGTATTTCCATCTTGCTTCCTGTTCCTTTCTTTCCGGACATTTACACATTTCCCTGCCACCTGTTATTTAACTGATTCTGCAGCCGGTAGAGTGTGTTAAGTGCATCCAGTGGTGTCAGATTGCTGATATCAATGGATTTGAGTTCGCTTAACACATCCTCATCTCTGACAGTCTCAAAAAGTGACATCTGCGTCAGATCCACTTCGTCATAATGGGCACTTTTTTTCTTTTCTTCCGGCGTACCTGCCGCAATATGCTGTACCTTTTCCGTGATATCATTATGACTGAGCTGTTCCGCGATCTCCTTGGCCCGGTCGATGATGATATCCGGCACCCCTGCCAGCCGCGCCACCTGGATCCCATAGCTTCTGTCTGCGCCGCCTTTGATAATCTTGCGCAGGAATACGATATCGTCCCCTTTTTCCTTGACAGCTATGCAGTAATTGTTGACATTGTTCATCTTGCCTTCCAGTTCGGTCAGTTCATGATAGTGGGTGGCAAACAGGGTCTTGGCCCCCAGCAATTTTTTATTGCTGATATGTTCGATCACCGCCCAGGCGATGGACAGGCCGTCGAACGTGGAAGTCCCGCGCCCGATCTCATCCAGGATCAGCAGGCTGTTTTTGGTGGCATTGCGCAAAATATTGGCTACCTCATTCATTTCCACCATAAAGGTACTCTGTCCGCTGGCCAGATCATCAGAGGCGCCCACTCTTGTAAAGATCCGGTCCACGATACCGATATCCGCTTTTCCCGCCGGCACAAAGGAACCGATCTGTGCCAGCAGCACGATCAGGGCACTCTGACGCATATAGGTGGATTTGCCGGCCATGTTGGGGCCGGTAATCACGGAAATGCAGCGGCGCTTATTGTCCAGGTAAGTGTCATTGGCAATAAACATATCATGACGTATCATCTGCTCCACCACCGGATGACGGCCGTCCCGGATATCAATAATCCCCTTTTCATTCAGAGACGGACGGACATAACGGTTTTGTTCCGCCGTCAGAGCCAGTGAGGCAAAGACATCCAGACGGGCCACGGCCTTGGCCGTCCGCTGAATCCGCTCGATCTGCAGCGCGATCGCTTCCCGAATCCGGCAGAATGCATCATACTCCAGTGTATTGAGCTTATCTTCCGCATGCAGTATCATATCTTCCAGCTCTTTTAGACGGGGTGTGGTATAGCGTTCGGCATTGGCCAGAGTCTGTTTCCTGATATAGTCATCCGGCACCAGACTCTGGTAAGAATTTGTCACTTCGAAATAATAACCAAATACTTTGTTATATTTGATCCGCAGATTTTTGATGCCGGTCCGTGCCCTGTCCTCTTCTTCCAGCTGTGCCAGCCAGGTCTTTCCTTCCGTTCTGGCGCGGCGCAGTTCATCAATATCGGTGTCAAAGCCCTCCTTGATGATGCCCCCTTCGCGGATGGAAAGCGGCGGCTCTTCCACGATGGATCTGGCAATCAGTTCACTGATATCCTGCAGGTCATCAATCTCTTCCCGGATTTTTTTCAGCGCATCCGGTTCCAGTTCCTCCATCACCGTCCTGATATGGGGCAGCATGGACAGAGAGCTCTGCAGCGCCAGAAAATCCCGCGGATTGGCCGTCCGGTAGCTGACCTTGCCCAGGAGTCGTTCCAGATCGTAGATGGAGCGGAGATATTCCCGGATTTCATCGCGCACAATGGCATTGGTAAAGAGTGCCTCCACAGCATCCAGCCGCCTCTCAATACCCTTTTTATCAATCAGGGGCTGTTCCAGAAAGGTACGCAGCATACGGGCTCCCATCGCCGTGCGTGTCTTATCCAGCACCCATAAAAGAGAGCCTTTTTTTTGCTTCTCCCGCAGGGTCTCCGTCAGTTCCAGATTCCGTCTGGTGGAACTGTCAAGCAGCATATAACGGCTGGTCAGATAGGGATAGAGATGGGTAAAATGCTCCAGTGAAGTTTTCTGATTTTCATACAGGTACTGCAAAAGGCTGCCCGCCGCGATCATGCCATTGGGGAAGTCTTCAATCCCCAGCCCGGTAAGGGCGCCCACATGGAAATGCTTTTGCAGGCATATGCGGCAGTTTGTCTCATCAAAATAAACCGGCTCCAGCGCATAGATGGTAATGCCCAGACGGTTTTTCAAATCCTCCGTATCCACACTGCTCACAAGAAAGGCATCGTTGCAGATGATTTCGGAGGGCATATATTTATTGATCTCATCAATCAGTTTTTTCCCGTCTTCGATCTCGGTCAGGAAATAATCGCCGGTAGTCACATCGGCAATGGAGACACCGATGCGGCCCGGAGACCAGACAATGCTCATCAGGTAATTGTTTTTGCCGTCATCGAGCGCCTGAATGTTTAAATTGGTGCCGGGGGTGACAATGCGCACCACCTCCCGGCGGATAATTCCTCTTGTTTGTTTGGGGTCTTCCACCTGTTCACAGATGGCCACCTTATATCCCATGGAAACCAGTTTATTCAGATAGCTTTCCACTGCATGATAAGGTACACCGCACATGGGCGCCTTTTCTTCCTGTCCGCAGCTTTTTCCGGTCAGTGTGATTTCCAGCGCTTTGGATGCGGTCAGGGCATCCTCATAAAACATCTCATAAAAATCGCCCAGTCTGTAAAATAAAATACAGTCCTGATATTGCTTCTTTGTCTCTATGTACTGCTGCATCATTGGCGTTAATTCTGCCATGCTTCCCTCCTGTCATGGTAAACACTGAATCCTAATTTTTACGGTCCGTACACCTGTTTTCCCATATAGTAAAAACCCCGGCACTCATCCAGCCGCACGCTGACATATTGCCCCAGCAGCTCTTTGCCGCCGGGAAAATGCACCAGCGTATTACAGGACAGCCGGCCTGTCATCAGGCTCTCATCATGCGCATTGACCTCTTCCACCAGCACCTCCTCTGTCCTTCCCAGCAAACGACCCGCCTGCTGCTTCGCCGTCTCCTGAACGGTGTGCAGCACCCGGTCAAACTGTGCTTTTACCTGCTCCTGCGGAATCTGCTCCGCCATCGCGGCGGCCGGAGTCCCGGTACGTTTGGAATAAATAAAGGTAAAGGCGTTGTCAAAACCGGCCTTTTGAATCACATCAATGGTTTCTGACACGTCCTCCGGTGTCTCCCCGGGGAATCCTACAATAATATCAGTTGTGATCGAAATGTCCGGTATCTCCCGGCGAATCTTATCCACCAGGGAAAGATACTGCTCCTTTGTATAACGCCGGTTCATGGCCGTTAATATCTTTGTGGAACCGGACTGCAAAGGCAGATGCAGATGGCGGCAGATCTTGTCCGACTGTTTCATCACCCGGATCAGATCATCCGAAAGATCCTTGGGATGCGAAGTCATAAAGCGGATACGCCGGATGCCTTCGATCTCTTCCACTTTTTCTAAAAGCCCGGCAAAGGAAAGGGGCTGGCGCAGATTCTTTCCATAGGAATTGACATTCTGTCCCAGCAGCATGATCTCTGAGACACCGTCCCGGGCAAGCGCTGCAATCTCCCGCAGGATATCCTCTGCTTCCCGGCTCCGCTCCCGCCCTCTCACATAAGGAACAATGCAATAACTGCAGAAATTGTTGCAGCCAAACATAATATTGATGCCTGATTTAAAGGCATACTTTCGCTCACTGGGCAGGTCCTCCACTACCGCATCCGTCTCCTGCCAGATAGCAACGACCATTCGCTCGGAAACAAGGCATGTATAGAAAAGTTCCGCAAATTGAAACAGATTATGTGTCCCGAACACAAGATCCACAAAAGGATAACTTCTGCGTATTTTTTCGATCACAGATGCTTCCTGCATCATGCAGCCGCAGAGCGCGATCTTCATTCCCGGCCTTCTGCGCTTATATCCATGGAGCACACCCAGGCGCCCATACACCCTCTGATTGGCATTGTCTCTGACGGTACAGGTATTGTAAATGACAAAATCTGCCCCTTCTTCCTCCGCTTCTTCATATCCTATCGCCAGCAGGATACCGATCAGTTTTTCCGAATCCCTTGCATTCATCTGACAGCCGAATGTCTGTATACACGCATATAGTGGACGGCCAAGGCGTTCTCTTTCCGCCTGCACAATCTGCCTGCATTTCGCCATGAAGTAATATTGCCTGGCCGGTTCCTCTGTGGGCGGCTCTGCATGAATGTCTATTTTATCTAACTCAATTTCCTGATACATTTCTTTTGACTTTTCTCCCTTTCTGTCATATAACGCAAAACTGCTCCATCGTCATCAAAAATCGGCAGGGCTACTATTTGCTTTCACAGTTATCTCACCTGTCCGTTTCCCTCCACGATATATTTATAGGTGGTCAGCTGGGGCAGCCCCATCGGACCTCTTGCATGCAGTTTCTGTGTACTGATGCCGATTTCCGCACCAAACCCAAACTCAAAACCGTCCGTAAAGCGGGTGGAGGCATTGACATAGACGCAGGCGGAATCAATGGCCTGTGTAAACCGCTGCGCATGGCTGTTATCCTGTGTCAGGATGGCATCGGAATGATGGGTGCTGTAGCGATTGATATGGGCAATCGCTTCTTCTATATTTTTTACAGTCACCGCGGACAGAATATAGTCCAGATACTCTGTACCATAATCCTCCTCTGCGGCATGTTTTACTTCCGGGAGGATCTGGCACACCTGCCGGTCTCCCCGGATTTCCACTTCATGTACCCGTGCCAGGCCTTCCTTTAATGCCGGCAGGAAGGCAGCCGCTATCTTTTCATGGATTACCAGCGACTCACAGGCATTGCATACGCCGATACGCTGGGTTTTGGCGTTGACCACAATATTGACTGCATCAGTCAGATCGGCAGTTTCATCAATAAAAATATGGCAGTTGCCGGTTCCCGTTTCGATGATGGGGATGGTACTGTTTTCCACTGTGGCACGGATCAGCCCGGCGCTCCCACGCGGGATCAGAACATCTATATATTCCCTGCATTTCATAAAGGCGGCCGTTGTCTCCCGGTCCGTGTCTTCTATCAGCTGTACCGCATCTTCCGGCAGCCCGTTTTTTTTCAGTGATTTGCGCAAAGAAGCTGCGATAGCCATATTGGAATGAATCGCATCGCTTCCCCCTTTGAGGATCGCCGCATTTCCTGCCTTAAAACAAAGTGCAAAGGCATCCGCTGTTACATTGGGACGGGATTCATAGATGATACCGATCACCCCCAGCGGAACAGACACTTTTTGCAGGCGCAGCCCGTTTGGACGCTCCCATGCTTCCAGAACCTTACCCACCGGATCGGGCAGGTCCGCAACCTGCCGCAGCCCCAGGGCCATCGCTTCGATCCTGGCCCCGTCCAGCTTCAGCCGGTCCAGCAGTCCCTCATGCATACCGTTCTCCCGACCGGCCTGCATGTCTTTTTCGTTGGCGGCCAGAATTGCCGCCGTATCTGCCAAAAGTCCGTCTGCCGCCGCAGACAGTGCCGCATTTTTTTCTTCCGCGGACAGCGTCTGTACTATGTATTTGGCTGTGACCGCCTTTTTTCCCATTTCATCCAGATTTGTCATGTTTTTGGCTCCTATTCCAGTTGCGCAACAGCCCCGGTCCGTGTCCCGTTCGGGCGCTTTGCGGGTTGCTAGCGTTTCGTTTTATATGTTTCTGTCATATGATTGTTTCATCTTCTGTCAGTATGCTTTGCGGCCGGATGTCGTGAGGATCGGCGGGAATCGTTTCTCTGATCTGACAGGAAAACGCCAGGGCTATGGTAGCAATCCCCTGCCCTTCCTGCAAATATCTGTCATAGTAGCCGCCGCCGTATCCGATGCGGTGCCTGTCTCTGTCAAAAACCACGCCCGGCATCACCATCAGTGTCCCCTTGCAGGGGCGGTGCAGGTATCCGGCACGTGCCGGCGGTTCCGGAATGCCGTGAAAACCGGCTTGCAGATCCGAAAGGCTGTCGATCCGGTAAAATTCCATCTCTTTGCCCCTGACCCGGGGGCAGCAAACCGTCTTTTTATCCTTGCGGCATTGTGCAAGAAAGGGGAGTGTCTCCACTTCTGATCCATAACTGGCATAGCAGAACACACAATCTGCCTGTAAATAGGCCGGATGGGCCTGTAACCGGCTCCGGATAGAAGCACTCTTCTCTGCCCGGATCTCCCCGGCAAGTGTATCCCTGACTGCCAGCACCTCCCTGCGCAGTGTTCTCTTATCCCTATGCAAAAAAATCCCTCCCAAGTCCCGGCCGCCGGACATCGTATCTGTGACCAATCCAACATACAGATCTATTTTAATAATCGGCAATAAAATCAAGCAGGTCAAATTTTTCATTCCGGTCCGCGCAGAAAAAAGTACCGAGGTTGCGGCCATCCATAATGCGGTGGATAATACGGATATCCTCGCTGTCTGCAATCACCATGTCTGCCCCCATACTCGTGGCGATACGGGCTGCGATCAGTTTTGTATTCATACCGCCGGTGCCTACGCTGCTGCCGGTACTCTCTTTGCCCATACGCATCAGATCATCGTCGATATGCTCCACGGTATCGATAAACCGTGCCTGTTCGTTTTTTCGCGGATCATCCGTATACAGGCCGTCGATATCGGACAGCAGGATAAGCAGGTCAGCACCGATCAGTGCCGCCACTACCGCGGAAAGGGTATCGTTATCGCCGATTTCAATCTCGTATGTGGCTATGGTATCATTTTCATTTACAATGGGGATCACACCCATTTTCAGCAGTTCGGAAAAGGTATTGTGCGCATTGTAACGGTTGAGATGATCGACAATGGTATTCTTTGTCATCAGGATCTGGGCCGTCACCTGATTGTATTCCGCAAATATCTTCTGATAGGTCATCATCAGCCTGGCCTGTCCGATAGCGGCACATGCCTGCTTGACCGCTATATGATTTTCCCCGTGCTCTTTGTTGATATCCCTGATATGTACGGCTTTGCGTCCGGCGGCAATGGCACCGGAACTGACCAGCACCACATCCTTTCCCTGGTTGCGCAGATCACACAATTCCCGGATCAGCACTTCCATACGGATGTAATCCAGATCCCCGGTTTCCGGATGCTGCAAGGAAGAAGAGCCGATTTTGACGACAATCCTTTTTTTATCTTTCAGACGTGCTCTGATATTCTCTTTCATGCTTCTATATTCCTCTCCTTCTTCTCAGCCAATGGCCTGTAACATGTGCGGATCGCTTCCGCAGTGCGCATACCGTCCATAGCGGCGGAAGTGATGCCCCCCGCATAGCCCGCTCCCTCGCCGCAGGGATAGAGCCCTCTCAGACTGCTCTGGAAAGACGCATCCCGCAGAATCCTCACCGGCGATGAGGTGCGGCTTTCCACTGCCGACAACAGGGTATCTCTGTCAGCAAAGCCTTTTATCATCCGGGAAAACTGCTCCATCCCCTCTAAAAAAGCAGTCGTTATTTTTTCGGGCAGGATTTGCGTGAGATCTGCTGCCACATATGCCCCCTTGACAGATGGTGTGAGGCTGCCAGCCTTTCCCGCTGCTGTTATATCGCTGCTTTCTGTCCTTTTGCAGGAAATATTGCAATCCTCTGTCCGTGAGACGCGGACACCGCTATTTGTCCGCCTGGTAAAGACATCCCGGAAATCTCCCAGCCTCTGCACTGGAATCTTTCCGTTTCCCGCCTGCCAGGCCGCTTCTTCTATCTGCCGCTGAAAGGCAATGCCGGCCAGAGGATGGTCTGAGGGGAAGTCACTCTTTTTCACCGTTACGACAATGGCACTGTTGGCATGGGTACCGGAACGGCCGCTGTAACTCATCCCGTTAATTGCCAGATGCCCTTCCTCCGAAGAGGCATTGACGACATAGCCGCCAGGGCACATGCAAAAAGAATATACCCCTCTGCCATCTGCTGCTTTTGCCGTCACCTTATAAGAAGCGGCTCCCAGGGAGCCGGGGTCGGCCTTTCCGTACTGAGACAGATTAATAGCCTCCTGGCTATGCTCCACGCGCAGGCCCACGGCAAATTCCTTGGCTTCCATCTGCAGATTCTGCTCATACAGAGTCTGAAAGGTATCTCTGGCACTGTGACCGATCGCCAGCACTGCCGCCTCACACGGTAGCTGCTCCGTTTCATTTATGATAACGCCCGTTATCTTGTTTTGTTCTCTCACAAACCCTGTGACTTTGGCTCCAAACCGCACGACACCGCCGCAGGCTTCGATCTGTTTTCTGATCGTTTTTACGATCTCTACCAGTTTATCCGTCCCGATATGAGGCTTGCTGTCATAGAGGATAGACGGATCCGCCCCCGCTTCCACAAAGAGCCGCAGCACTTCCCGGTTGCGTCCCTCGCTGTCCCTGACCAGCGTATTGAGTTTGCCATCGGAAAAGGTACCGGCACCGCCTTCTCCGAACTGTACATTGGAATATGGATGCAGCTGTCCGCTCTTCCAGAATGTCTCTACATCTCTGCACCGGCGGTCCACATCCATCCCCTGTTCCAGAAGGATGGGCTGATATCCATATCTGGCCAGCATAAGGCCGCAGAACAGGCCCGCCGGCCCGGTTCCGATGATCACCGGCGGATGATTCAGTATATGATTGCCCGCCTCCGGAAAAGAATACACCTGTTCTTTTACCAGAGACACCCGCCTGCCATCGGCGCGGTCACATATTTTGCGTTCCAGCCGGGCACTTGCACTGACATCTATCGTATAGCTAAACATCAGCTTCGGCTTCTTCCTTGCATCAAGGGAACGTCTTCTGATCTCCCAGGAAATAGACTCCCCTGGCCCGATCCGCAGTTCCCGCCTGATCCGCGCTTCCAGTTCCCCTCTGGTATGTTCTGTCTGTAATGTCAGCTGCTGTATCCTTATCATGGTGTTTTCTCCGTCACTTCTCTGTGCATCATTACGGGCGGTGAAACCGCTCCCGGCCTGCCTGACGAGCCGGCCTTTCCTCAGCCGCTGCCCGGCCGGCCAGTACACCGGTAGCCCATGCCCAGTGCAGATTGTAGCCGCCGCATCTGCCGTCCGCATCCAGCAGTTCGCCGGTGATATACAGGCCCTTACACCCTTTTGCCTCCAGATTGCCCGTCACCTCGCTCAGACGCACACCGCCGGCACAGACCTGCGCTTTGGAAAAAGGATTCGTTCCTGTCACGGTAAGCGGAAAGTGCTTTATCTTCTCCCCTGCGGCGGTCAGTTTTTCCTGTGGTATATGCCTGATGATCTCACCGGGAGAGATCCCACATTCTTTGAGAATCACGGCTATTATCTTTTTGTGCACCGTGCCCGTAAAAAACCGCTCCGCCGATTCCTGCCCCAGCGTTCTGACTCTGTCTTTTAGCAGTTCCTGCCAGCTGCCGGTTTCCATCCCGGGCAGAAAATCCAGAAAAACGGCAAGTTCCCGCTGCTGCTTCAGCGCAGCGGAGGCGTGGCGGCTGATCTGAAAGACCGGTATCCCGGAAATGCCATAGTCTGTCATCTGCACTTCTCCCTGCTCCCGGTAGTCCGTTCCCGCCGCCCGCAGTGTCACCTCTGCCTGACAACGCACACCGGCCATAGCCCGGCAGCAGGTTTCCCGGCAACAGAGCTGTACCAGCGCCGGGGAAAAAGGAATCCGCTTCAGGGAGAACTCTCCCGCCAGTTTCAGGCCGTTATCTGCCTCCTTCGTGCCCAGTCCGGCACTGCTTCCACAGGCAAGGATCAGTCTGTCAAAGGAAAAAACCCGTTTCCCGGCCATCCCTTCCGTATGTACCAAAAACGTTCCCTGCTGACAGGCCGCATGAACGGCCAGGCAACCGGTCTCCACAGCAATCCCGCCGCGCGCCAGGGCAAAACGCAGCACATCCAAAACTGCAGACGCCTGCTCGCAGGCCGGATAAAACCCCCCGTTTCTCACTCGCACCATCAGACCGAGGGCCTGAAAAAAATCCAGTACCTCCCGCACGGAAAACCGTTCCAGTATAGAAGCGATAAGGGAAGGGTCTTCACTATGATAACAATCCGGCCCTATTTGCTGATTGGAGAGATTACACTTACCGTTGCCGGTAGCCAGAATCTTGCTGCCCACCCGTTCCTTTTTTTCCAGTATGGTAACAGCCGCCCCCAGGGAAGAGGCTGTAATCGCGGCGGCCATGCCTGACGCACCGCCGCCGATGATTCCTATCTTCATATGTGCTTCCTTCTCTTATGTCTGCATCTCTTAACTGGAATAAGATTCCAAAAAGTGATACAGGGTGCTTTCCCCGCTGATCAGTTTCCGCTGTATGATCTCTTCCTGCAGATAGACCGGCAGATTCTCCACACAGATATCCGTATACAGATAGACACTCTGCATATCCTCCCGGTATACGGTAATATAATGATTTTCTGCCACCAGATAAAAGAGTTCCTGCGCCGGTTCTTCAATCATCTGATAATTTTTCCGTATCCGTACCCGTTCTGCGGAAAAAGCCAACACTTCTACAGAGATCAGCCCCCGCTGCTGTTCTTCCAGCGGCGGAGAAAGTTCATAAGCCGCCATGGCGTCGATGAATCCGGGCCGGTCCATGCCGATATATTTGCCCGGAATCGCCTCCTCATGCTCGGCCGTACTGTCCGTATTCCTGTCATATTCCTCAATGGAAAATACGGTATCGCAGGTAATAATATCCGGATTCCTGCTGTCCGTGAGCAGACTGTCGCCGCTATCCGCCTCTTCCCCGGGCAGCGTGCCGTCTTTAAATTCCTGTGAATAAGGCTCAAATTCCCGGCTTTCCCCCCAGTTTGGATAAAACAGGTGCATATATACGGAATTAGAAGCGATACCTGCCGCAAAGCCAAGCAGCCCTATGATACAAAATAAGCTGACTCTACCGATAAATTTCATGACATACTCCTTTTATCTTAGTATCAGCTTATTTTTGACTTTTATTCTTACACCCGCATGTATTTTCTGTTGCCGTCTTTACAGCATCCGCATCGCCTTCCCGGCTGCCAGGAGCAAAGTGCCGCCGGGCGCGAGCCTTAGTTCTTTCTCTGACACACCGCGCAGCAGCAGCAAAAGGATAGTATAAATCACCACGCCTGCCACTGCCAGAACAGACGCCAGGATGACCGGTGCCACGACTTCGGCCAGGGCTTTGGCCAGAAAGTATAAGATAACCCCCATCACACCGGATGCTGCCAGGGGCGCCGCCATACTGCGCAGCAGGCTGTAACGGAACCCGCATTTCCTGCGGGCAGCGCTGCCTGTCAGAAGCAGCAGGCAGAAAGCATAGATAATATCCGCATAGAGTACACCGGATATATCAAGCAGCAGAATTTTAAGCAAAACATACAGGGACACCACATGAACGGCAAAAGCACCGGCCCCGCATGACAGAACGAGCAATGTCTCTTCCAGTCCCAGCAGTGCCTGCGCCAGCAGGCAGGCAGCGGAAAGGAAAATCGCCGTCACAAAGCCATAAAGAAGCAACATCGAGCCGGTCTTTGTATCCTGCCCGGGAAAAAGGGCTTCCAGGATGGGAACAGCCAGGGTACCTGCCATCACGGACAACGGAATGACAATAACCATAGCCGCCTTCAGCGCAGTCCGTGTCAGATCACGGATATGGGCCCATTCCTCTTTGCGCCGCAGGGAAGATACCCTGCCATAGAGTGTCATTCCCATGGCGGCGGCCAGGATAAGCGGAATCATGGTAAATACCTTATACTTTCCCTCATACACGCCCCACTGTCTGGTGATGGCTGCCGCTGCCATATTATCCTGCGCAAACAGGCGGAAACAGATCTGTTGTACCGCGACATATCCTCTTGTCAAAAATCCATAAAAAAAGACAGGCAGCAGCGTGACCAGAAACCGGCCCAGCATCCGCGGAAATCCCTCTTTCCGCTCTGCCGTGCTCTTACGCCCCTTCTTTCCGTAGTATCCATGGGACAAGAGATAGATACAGAGCAAAAACAAAAACGAAAGCAATGCACCGGCCAGAATCCCGCCGGCAAATCCCATGACGGCAAATACATTCTCAAACGCATCATTTTGCAAAAGTTCCCCCACCATGATGCCATAGTCTCTCTGTATATGGGTCAGCACAAGACCGCCGGCCAAGGCAGCTGCCTGTTCGATCAGCCAGGAGATCATGACCGGAAAGCCGGCTCCATTGCTGAGAAAGAATCCCCGAAAGACGCCGCAAAGCGCCATAAAAAACAGAGCCGGCGCCATAATCATCAGCGGCAGCATGGCAAGCGGTTCAGACAACACATAGCGGGTCAGCAAATCACTACCGAGAAATAAAAATGCCCCCAGGCCGCCTCCCAGAATCCCGGCATACAAAAAAGCAATGCGCAGCATACGGCCCGTTCCCCGGTAGTGTCCTTTTCGGATGCCTGGCCGCAGCAGGCCGGGCAATGTCATGGGCAGACAGTAGGAACAGAGCAGCCAGCATAAGGTAAAGAGCCCATACGCAGCACTGTAAATACCGTTTCCTTCATCACTCCAGATTACGGTCAGGGGAATCCGGCGCAGCACAAGACAGGCATTTACAAGGAGTGTCATGCCTGCCATCATGCCTCCCTGCGCGATCAGATTCCTCTGTTTTCTGCTGTTTCTGCGTTTATCCATAAGTACCGAATCCTATCTGTAATCTCTTGTAATGCCGATCTTGATCAGAGCCGTTATCTGTTTTTGCTTCATAACGGCAGCCTCCTCTTTTTCCATATGGTCATATCCACATAAGTGTAGCATACTATGGGCCACAAGAAAAGCAAATTCCCTTTTTTCGGAATGGCCAAAAGCCTGTGCCTGCTCTTTTACCTTGTCCACAGAAATGATAATATCTCCCAGCATCAGTTTCCCGGTGTCCATATCGAAATACAACGCCTTGTGCTTTTGCGCCTCGGAAAAATCACCGGGGGTCTCAAAATCCAGATTGGGAAAAGAGAGCACGTCCGTAGGGCGGTCGATTTCCCGGTAATCCCTGTTGTACTGTCTGATCCCTTCATTGTCCGTCAACAGGACATTGACATGTGTCTCATAGGGACAGGCCTCGCTGGTCAGTATCTCCTTTGTGATCACTTCCACAATCTCTTCCACGGAAAAGGGAAATTCCACTTCCGTATCATTTTCCACATAAAAACTCATCCTTAGATTCCTTTCCCCATCCCTGCCGTCTGTTATTGTCAGTTCCCGGACTGTCGCAGCATATCGCGCCGCCTTTTGCGCGCCGCCCGAAACGATGTCTGCCTGCTCTTCGCCGCCATCCCCGGGTGTTTCGTCCTCCTCTTCCAGACAGATCATTTGCTGGCGCCGTTCCATCTCCTCAATCCAGACAGCCGGATCATTACGCGGCTCCTCTGCCTGCTCTTCCACTTGCGCCTCCTCTGCCTGCTGTCCGGCCCCATCGCATTGAATGATCTGTTCATTTCCGGCTTGTTTCCCGAAGGAAGTGCGAAAACTGCGAACTACCAAAAACAGCAACAGCGCTGTCACAAACAGATTGATACCCGGCAGGACAAATGTCTCACCAGACAGCCCACCGCTGTCAAAAAGGGCAGCAGATACCGTTTGCGCCGCAAAAAAATAAAGCAGTGTCGTCAGCACGGGAATCCCGGTTCTGCGGGCCGCTTCCGGCCGCATAAACAACAAGGCCGCTACGCCGCCGCAGATAAAATAAAGGAAAAAGACAGTTACGGAACTGCCCGCGACAAAGACGGCAGACATGACCAA
This sequence comes from uncultured bacterium, assembly GCA_947574055.1. Lineage (GTDB taxonomy): Bacteria > Bacillota > Clostridia > Lachnospirales > Lachnospiraceae > VSOB01. Next base: position 47,403 of record CANPIC010000002.1, on the reverse strand, counting down.
AATTCCATAGGCAAACAGGCCAAGAAACACATTACCTGCCAGTGACAATGCCACCGCAAAGGGCAGCAGCGGCCAGGCCTGATGCGGGAAATAAGGGAGCAGACAGCACAGCAGCATCCCGGCGGTGAAAAACAAAAGAAAACGCCCGCGATGGCAGCTGTTGTCATAATCCAGCGTGCCGTTTTGTTCACAAAAAAACCACGCAAATGCAAGATTGCATATCCCCGCCTCCAGCATAACCAGATTGCGGAGCAGTTCCTGCACGGGTATGCTGTAATAATAGCCGCACCCTGCCATAAGAAACCCGGGCAGCAGAACAAGCATCAACGCCCACAGGACCGCAGCGGCGGTTTGTGCGGCTGTCTTCTTTGTTATAATCTCTTTTGCCGCCTCTTGTCCGCTTTGGATCTGCCTGCTTTCGTTTTTTTCCGTTCCCTTATCTTCTGTTTCCATACTCTTTTGCATGACGCATCTTCTGTCCTTTGTTTTTCTGACGCAGGGCGGCTTTTGACTCATATGCCTCGTAAGCCTTGACAATCTTCTGCACAAGCGGATGGCGCACCACATCGCTGCTTGTCAGATGACAAAACGCGATATCCTCCACACTGCCAAGCACCCGCAGTGCCACATCCAGACCGGACTGTGCATCCGGTGAGAGATCTTTCTGCGTTGCATCTCCTGTCACAACCACCTTGGACCCGAATCCGATCCGCGTCAGAAACATCTTCATCTGGGCAGGTGTGGTGTTTTGTGCCTCATCCAATATGATATAGGCGTTATCCAGCGTGCGTCCCCGCATATAGGCCAGGGGCGCTACCTCAATCAGCCCCTTTTCCGTATTTCTGGCAAAACTCTCCGCGCCCATAATCTGATACAGGGCGTCGTAAAGGGGACGCAGATACGGATCTACCTTGCTCTGCAGATCACCGGGCAGAAATCCCAGCTTCTCCCCGGCTTCTATGGCAGGACGTGTCAGAATGATCCGTCCCACCTGATCATTCTTAAATGCCGTGATGGCCATCGCCATGGCCAGATAAGTCTTTCCCGTCCCGGCAGGCCCCAGGCCAAACGTAATCATATGGTCTCTGATGGCGTCCACATACTGTTTCTGCCCCAGTGTCTTTGGCTTGACCGGTTTCCCGCCTGTGGTATGGCAGATCACTTCACCATCCATTTCCACCAGCGCATCTTCCCGGTGCGCATAACTCATCTCCAGTGTATAATCCACATTCTGCTCCTGTATGATATTTCCGCGCCTCGATAATGCGGTAAGGTTTTCCAGCACGCTTCTTGCCTGATTGACATCCGCTTCCCGGCCTGTGATCTTGATGCCGTCGTCCCGGTTGACAATGGTAACTGACAGTTCTTTTTCTATTTTTCTGACATAGCTGTCATATTCTCCGAACACATTCTGCATATGCTCTGCCGGAAGCGACAGCCTGATCGTAAATTCATCCATCTATTGCTGCTCCTTTGTCGCCTGCAACCCGTTTTCCTCATGCGGGCTCTCGGTTTTTGTACTGACAAGTGTCCCTGTCTTTTCCACTACCGTAAAATCAGCCTGTAGTACATAATATTTAGAATCTTTTACTATTTTAACATCTTTTCGGATAATTTCTACCCCTTTTTCCTCTAAAGTTTTCATAAGACGCTCCAGCTTTTCCTCACAGATACGCTTTGCTTCTTCTTTGGTATATGTTTTTTCTGACAATGTATATTCCCGGTAACAATAATCGCCATACGTAACGGGCAGATAAAAATCCTTCAGCAGCTGCAGACGGTTCTCATTGACCACACAGTCGCTTCTGGAAAATTCCGTGTTCCTGACATTAAAATGCAGTTCCCGGTCCCCGATTCTGAGGTAGGGGATCCTGTGCTCCCTGCCGGTGTAAACCTTGCTCTGATAGGCGACAGGCAGTTTCTCTTTATACTGGTATCCGCACTCCAGATAAATGTCGGCATCCGCACGGCAGAAAAGATAATCCTTAATGGCAGCGTCCTCTCCATATACTGGCACCGCACCACTGACAAGGGTCTCCCCTGCCTCCACCTCATCCTCCACACCGACCAAAGGGACACCGCTTCTTGTAACCATTCTCACGATGCGGCCGCTTTTTGTGGCCTCCAGATCCATACCCTGCTCCGCCGTCTCTTCTGTCTCCGGTATCTCCCGGCTGTTTTCCTTAATCTGGATGACAAGTTTTGTCCCGTCCAGACGGGCCGAAGTCCATGTGACTACGTCAAATTCCCGCCGGATCGCCTTTTCCAGCGCATCTATATCCAGATCTTTCTTTCTGCTGCCGCAGGCGATCCCTCCCTCCTCCAGAAAATCCATCAACACATCCGTAGTCAGGCTGCTGTTACCCGTAATCTCAATCGCCCATACGTAGCGTGACATACCGTGGAGAAAGAGCAGACATCCCAAAAGGCCAATCACAAAGATGCTGCGTTTTTTCATCCGGGGAACAAAAAAGGGCAGGCCATATCTTTGCAAAATGGCTACCCTTGTCTTTGTTTTTCGTGTGATTGGTTTCAGACTGAGAAATCCCCGGATACTGATGCACATCGTATAACAGGTTCCGTGATTTTCGATATCCCATAAAAGAATGTCCCGATTTCCGCACAGATTGATAAAGCGCTCCGGAGAGTATCCCCACACCTTTATCCTCACATATCCCCGCAGATAATGAACGGTCTTTTCCATTGCAGCAGCCTCCCGTCATTCATATTTCACACATTCAATGCATCCGCTGATCTTCATATCCTCATTGGTATAATAATCAATGGACAGCCCCTTGCCTGAAATACAGATCTGACAGGTCTTGCCCTGCAAAAGTACAAACGTATCGCAGTATTCTATGATGCCTTTATAATTTTCGATCCAGGCTTCTCTGTTTCCTGTCAGTGTGACAATAGAAGCTCCCAAAAGCAGATCTTTTGGGAGCTTCAGAGAATCCACCACCTGTTCTTTTCTGGTAACAGGCTCATTTACTCCGTCTCTGACGGCTCTGTTGTTGTGATTGCGCTTATTCTTCCTGATCATACTGCAATATATGCAGGCGCAGCAAATGGTTATGACTCCTTTTTTCAGTCTTCTTCCGCACCGTTGTCTTTACGCATGGGGCTGTACCTGGAAGTTCCCAGAGACCTGTCCTCAGTCACCACACCGTCTACTGTCACTTCGAGATAAGCAGCTGCGGCCAGTCCGCCTTTTCTCACCGCATGCAGCCTGTAGGATGTGCCTGCCGTCATAAGCTCGTTGGTATAGACATTGACCGTCAGATTCTTTCCTTCCGTATAGGCCTCAAACAAGACAGGGAACGGATAGTCATTGCGTACTCTCAGATCTTTGCTGCCACTGGCGATCGCCGCGTCCATCCCAAGCGGCAGGTAGCTGACCGGCATACTGTGCGCATGCCGCTCCAGCACGGTGAGGCCGCTGTTCATCACCGCATTGTACACCGTGGAACTGACCTGACAGATGCCGCCGCCTATCGCCGGAACCACTTTACCACCTGAATAGGCACCCGCTTCCCGGTAACCGTTGGCATATGTTCTGGGCAGAAACGCCCGGTTCATGGAGATCACTTCCCCGGGATAGAGTACAGTCTGATTGAGGTTGCCGGAAGCCACCCGGATATTCTGAATCCGGTTGGAAGAACTGCCCCGGAAACTGGTGGTACAGCTTCCTTCCAGGGAATATTTGTTCAGCGCAATTTCTTGTGGTATCTCACCGTTTGTCAGTTCCACATCTGCTTCTCCCAGCTCCACCGTCTGATCCTCGATGCCACTGCCTGCCAGGATCTGCAGCAGAGTCACATAAATACGCTCTTTTCCCGCCGCATTGATCTGATAATAGGACACCCCGGGATACGTCTGTATGGAATTGGTGGCTGTATCATAATAATAAAATGCCCCGTCCTCTGTCGGCACTCCTGCCAGAGCCGCATTGATATCTGCCACAAAAGAATCCAGCTGCGACGTATCAGGAATATGACACAGTCTCGTACCGTCCCCGTTATCCTGTACCACGACGGCAGTCTCTCCCAGTTCTGCCATCATCTTCTCAAATGTATATCCCTGTACCTTTATGATCAGACGCTGCGCCGGGATTGCCGCTTTTAATTCTCCGATCGTCGTTCCATAGGGTACACCGTAAGGTACTTCTTCGGCATGCGCCGTCAGCGGCATACTGCACAACAGCGCCGTTAAAAGTGCTGTCGCCGCAGCCGTGCCCGCGGCTCTCCGTGTCCTCCTGCCGTAACCGTGTATTTCTGTCATGATCCTGATCCCCTCTCCTGTTCCTGTAATTGGACATTCCCTCTGCAAATTAGACATGTCTTTATAATTATACATGATCCGGAAAGGAAATACAATATCGGAACCGCTTACGTGCACAGCACCGGTCTTTGTCTGTCACTGTCACCATTCATAAGGATATCCCAGTTTTCTCATGAAATCTGCCATCTGCCAGTCCTCTCCAATGACAAATTCATCGTCTTCGTAGGCTTTCTTTTCCTCTTCCTCAAATACATCCTCCGTCCAGAAGATCAGGTATCTGTCAATGGAAGATACCTCGACATGGAAATATTGTGCAATCAGCGCGGCGTTTCCCTTCATCTGCTCCTGCATTTCCTCCGATATTTCGTCAAAGTAATCCGGCATGGGACTGAAGGCATCCACGACCTCGCCCTTATCACAAAGGAAATACCCCCAGAAATCTCCATCATAAATATACAAAAGCAGCACCGGACGGCCTGTCTCCGTCGACAGGGTACCTGCTATATCCTCAAAGCCGGCAAAGTCTTCTTCAAACAGGATACTCACGCCCGTGCCATGCACCGCAAATCTGCACGCATCCGGATGCAGTTCCATGTCACATTCATTTGACGGCTGCCGACGGGCCACCCGCTCCAGAGCTTCTCTCGCCATTGTCTCCGTACAATCCGGTATCACTGCTGTCTGTAAAAATAATCCCATTCTTATCTGCCTCCTCTTCCCAACATATAACTGATCCTGTGTCTGTACAGCCATCATACCATATCCGATATACGAACACAAGTTCTTTTTCGGACAGATTCTTCTCTCTGTGTGCCGCGTACATTTCACTTTCCCTCGCGCACAGTCTCCCCTTGTTTGAGTTCTTTGGAGGTAAAGGTGACAATCCTGGTGTCCGCGCTGAGACTGCCCGGCACAAGGGCCGCGAATGTTTCATTCTGATCAAGCACCCGTACTTTTATCTTTTCCACATATAGCTCCGGACCGAGAATACCGCTCTTTTCATGCAGGGTATAGACATAGCAGGACTCCTTTTCGGTGACAACAGCTTCCACTGGTATGACAGTCTGATACGCTTCTCCCTGTACAGCCCTGCGGATGGTACCACCCATGCCCGGATACCCCACCCCCTCCGGCAGACGGCAGACGATATCATATCCCCCGGATGCATTTTCTGTCAGATAATCGGCAGTGACTTCCAGTCTGGCAGTGCCGAGTTTCAGTTCCACCCTGTCGCCGCGATGCAAATATCTGCCCTCTTCTTTCGTTATGCTGCCTGTAAACTGACAGGGTCTGTTCTCATCTGTCAGCAGCAGAGCCGCACTGTCCCCGGTGCGCTCTCCTGTCTGTATTTGTATTTGGGATACAAAACCGCCGTTTTCGGCCCATATCTTTCCCCCTGCTTCGCGCAGCGCATACAGGTCATGCAGTTCTTTTTCCAGAAGTTGGATTTCCAGTTCGCAGACTGTGATCCCGGAGTCGGGTACCGGTTCAAGCTGCGCGGAGGCAATCTCCCGCATTTTCTCCCTGAGGATATGTTCCCTGGCACAGTCTGCATCTTCCAGTGCCTCTTTGGCTTCCCGCAGGGCATCTTCCAATTCTTCCTTTTTTGCCTGCCAGTTGTCATATTCTGCTTCTTCTGTGGTATAGTCCGGCCTTTCAACAGCAGCCCTTTCGTGCTGCGTATGTCTGTCCTGCAGACTTTGCAGTTCTTTTTCGGCCTGCTTCAGCGCACGCTCCGCTTCATCACGGGCCTGCTCCTGTGCGGATCCTTCCGTCTCCTGCATCCCCTGCTCTGCCCCTTCCGCCTCCGCCTGCCTGATCTTTTCATCAAGTTCTTTCCAGTCTGCCGTCAGAGATGCGATTTCCCGCTCCTTCTCTCTGATCTTATCTTCCATATCATATCTCTTATCCTTCCAGTCATGATAGGCGTCCCACGCCTCTTCCCGCTCACTGTCATCCGTTCTGGGCACTTCCTGCGCCAGATGTGCTTCCAGATCTTTTTCGGCCCGTTCCAGTGCTTCCCGGGCACGCTGCACCGCCAAAGCGGCGTCCCGGTCCGCCGCCTCATAATCTTCCGTAGCCCAGAGAACCGCCACTTCCCGCTCCAGAGAACCGCGCAGCTGCCGGGCCTGTCTGTCTGACAGGTCAAGCCTCTGCCTTGTCAGTTGGGCTTCCTTTGTTTCAATCAGGGATGCCAGGTCACCAAGGTCAATGGTCAAAAGCAGACTGCCGCTCTCCACCCGTTCCCCCTCCTGTACACAGAGGCTCTCCACACGCAGTCCCGGCAGTGTATGCACGGCCCGGTTGCCCCCGGCCTCAATGATTCCCTGCACCTCTATTATATGTTCGATGAATTTTTCCTCCATCGTCTGCGCCTGTACCCGCGGCAGTGCAGACACATAGATGCTCTTAGAGAGTATCGTACAGATCCACATAAATGCCAGAAACAGCAGCAGACAGATCCCCCATCTGCCCATCTTCTGCCACTGGGCCGTATTTTCTCCTCTTTCCATTTTATCCAGATACCTCCCCTGTCAGCCCGGTCTTTTGCGGTCAGCCTTTGATACCGGAATAGACAATTCCCTGTTCAAGATAATCCTGTCCCATAGCAAACACGAAGCCGGCGGGAAGCAGCATCACCAGGGAAGCGGCAAAGGCAAACCCCGCCTCCTGCCATGCAATCTCCGGCAGATACAGTGACAATGGCCATAAAGAACGGTCTTCCAAAAACGCATAGGGCTGTTCCAACATATTCCAGTAATCTAAAAATCCCAGCACCAGCGCAGACATCATGCCACTCCTGCCAAGACCCAGCCCGAGCGTGACAAAAATCCTGCCCTCGCCCGCACCGTCGATTCTGGCCGCTTCGATCAGGGAACGTGGGATATCCCGGAATCCCCCATAGATGACAAAGACCGGAAAGGTATGAAACACAGCCGGGAGTATGACAGCCCAATGGGTATTGAGCAGCGACAGTCGGCTCAGCGACAGATAAGACGAAAGCATAGTCACCTGGAATGGCAGCAACATCAGCACCACATAGACCGCAAACAAAAATCTTCTGCCCCGCACACGGTAGACGGCAAACGCCCAGGCTGCCGGTACCCCCACTGCCATCTGTCCCGCCAGAATCAGCACGGTCAGTTTGACCACATTCCAAAACAGCACAAAAAACTCCGGCGCATACAATAACAGCCGTTTGTAATGCACAAACGTAGGATATGTGGGAATCAGCTTCCAGCCTGCAAATCCCGTCCTGTCTTCAAACACCGGTAAAAGATACGCAAACAGATCATCCTCCCCCATGACAGAGCCCGTTATCATGAAACAAACAGGCAGACAGAGCAGGACACCCAGAATCGTAAAAACAAACCGCACCAACACTCTGTACAGCAAGCCCCTCCCTTTTTTTCCTAGCTTCCTCATCGCTCGTATCCCCGTCAGACGACGCCAACCCACCTTTATTTCCGCCACAGAGCCGGAAAAAACAGTAAGGCACCAAGCAATGCCCCCGCCGTGAGTACGGTTGCCGCCGCCATTTTGTCAAATTCCAGACTGACATACCAGTTATGGAAAAGATGCTGCAGCATATAAATATCTTCTCCCGGATAGGCACCGGCTGCCAGATACACCTCCCTGTATATCTTCAGGGAATTTAAAAAAGAAAGAATGATAATCGTATACAGGCTGCCCCGCAGACAGGGAAGTTCCACAAACAAAAAGACCTGCAGCCTGTCCGCACCGTCCACCCTGGCCGCTTCTGTCAGTTGTCGCGAAATGGCGGCAATGCCCGCCAGCCACAGCACAATGGTATAGCCACTGTATTTCCACAGATAAGCGGCTGTCAGGCTGCCAAAATCCCTGCGATAAAAGAACATATGCCAGACAATCACCACTGCCGCCGCAGGGATCGCCAGTGGAAAAAGATACAGGCTCTTGATCAGACGGATCCTTTGCAGCCTGCTGAGCAGGAGCGCTGCCGCCAGCCCCAGCCCCGTTACCAGCACAATGGCCGTAACTGAGAAACATATGGTATTTTTCACTGCCAGTCGAAAGGCCTGGTTATGCAGGACAGCCCTGTAATTGTTCAGTCCTACGTATTCTCCTGACATTACTGTCAGAAATGATCTTCTTACCACATCCCCGAAGGGGAGCAGGACAAAGACTGCCACCCCTGTGAGACTGCTGACAAGAAATCCCAGAAAATATCGGCTTTCTTTCCTTTTTCTTCCGCGCATACTACTCAGCCATATAAATCGATACGGCGCTGTCAATAGCCTTGATGGCTGTTTCCAAATCCAGTTCCCCGCTCAGATACCTCGCCCCCTGCTGTGTCACTGCCTGCTCCAGTACAGCGTCGCAAAGATAAGGAGTATTCAATCCTTCGATCCGTTTTTCCAGATCCCTGACCGCTTGCGGGGATGCAGGGTAGATTGTGTGTTCAAAATAGATGCCATCCGGTGTGGACATCCCGATATATTGCAGGCCGCCATCTTCGCCCAGACTGCTTTCCTCATACGCAAACTGTGCGGCCAGAGCCTTTCTGTTGATGGGGAATCCGACCGGCAGTACATCCTGGACTGCCTGACTGCTCATCGTGCGCAGTAGTTCTTTGGCACCGTCCGGGTTCTGAGCACCGCTATTGACAGCGGCTATGGTCAGGGGATGATACACATGGTCACTCTGTCCTTCCATCTCCTGCCAGATCGTATCTTCTAATCCTTTGATGCCCGGTGCGGAAAGCAGCTCCAGATAATTGTCACGCCAAAGCATCTCCCCAAACCCGAAACTACACTCCCCTAAATAATAGTTATTCAGGGAAAGGCCTTTAAAATAAAGACTCTCTTCGCTAAACTCACCGCTCTTTTCCATACCCTGGCGATACATCTCGATCATTGTCTGCGGCGTGCCATTCATCTGGGCATCATAGATCCGTTTTGTCTGTTCCAGAAATTCTCTGATCCGTTGCAGATCCGTACTGCCATCTGCGGTTTTCCAGGACGGTGCGCAGACAGGGAGCAGACGTCTGATCATCCCGCTCCCGGAACAGACACTGAGCAGATCAGTCTGTGGGTTCTCTTCTCTTGCTGCCGTCACCAGATCGGCAAAAGTCTCGTAATCACAGACTCCACTGATACAGTCCGCGCGGCCGGCGATCACCGGTATCCCAAATCCGGCCGGCAAAGCGCAAAGACGCTCTCCCTGATAAAAAGGTTGTAGCAGGTTCTCAAACAGGCCCTCCTTTTGCCCGATCTCCTCTGCAAGACCGGACAGATCGGCCAGAACGCCTTTTTCTGCATACGCCGCAATATCCATACCATCCAGAATCAGCACATCAGGCCCTTCCCCGGCCAGCAGTCTGGTGTTTAGCTTTTTCAGTGCATCTTCCCTGGTCACTCCGCTTTCTTCCATACCCACCTCATAATGCACATACAGATCTGGCCAGGCCGCCTGGAATGTGGATATCGTCTGTTTGATGTTATCATCCGCATACAGGCTGTAGACAGTCACTTCACCAGCCGGTACGCAGGCCGCGGATGCATCGTAAGTAAACATGACAATTTTGCCGTCGCCAAACAGGGCCAGAAAGCCGGATTCTCCGTTTCTTTGCATGGCCATAATGCTATGAGAAGGATCGCCAAACGAAGAAAGAGAGCCTTCGATCAGCTGTTCCATCGTGCTGCCCCCGATCACATGGCGGTGCAGTCCCTGCTCCCCCGCAAGGTATACCACATCGTCCCCGCCCAGAAAAGGCAGAGCGTGAAAACCGCCGCCAAACCATTCCATATTGCCATAAGTTTCCCTGATAAAATCATTCAGCATCGGATCTTCTGTCAGGCTCCCCGTCTCCAAATCATAGAAATATACCGTAGAACCTGTGGCCCACATAAGCGTGCTGCCCGTGCAGTCCATTGTCTGCACCATACCGGGAACATCAGCCAGCTTCCTGGCACTGCCATCCGTAACGGAAACCTCAAAAACGGCGTAACTGCCACTTGTGCTTACATACAGCCGGCCACTCTCGTCAAAGAGCAGAGCGGCGGGCCTGCTGCCTGGCTCCGGAGGTGTGAAAGGAATTTCCCGTACGGTCCGGTCTGTATCATACAGATACAGCCGGTATGTGCATTCCTCACCATCCTCTGCCTCTCTATGCATGGTAACCATGGCTATCCTGCCATCACCGGAGCATGCAGCGGCCACCGCATAATTTTCCTCCGTAAAAGCTGTAAAGGCTTCATCCGCCCGATTTTCCCATGTATACCCGCCGTCCCCGGACACGAGGATCTGACTGGTAGGACAATTCAGAAAGACAAAGTCGCCCTCATCAGAGAGCCCCGCCTGTGCATTGTCTGCCAGTTTCATCTCCCATACCGTTTCTTCTCTGTATCGCCCCTGCGCGTTTTGTCCCTCTGCCTCTGCAGTCTTATCTCCCTCTTCCCCGCTATCTGGTGGTGTGGCCTGCGCCGCCCCGCCTTCTTCGATTTTTGCCGCCGTCCCTCCACAGGCCGTCACGGCCAGAGCGAGCAGCAATGCCAGAAGCAGTGCCAAAATCCGTCTCCCTGCCCTGTTCTTTCTCATATCCAATCTCCTTTCCTGATCTCTTACCGGCCCATCCCCATGCTATCCGGCGTCATACAACTGACTGTTTTCCTTTACTCTACCACGACAGTCTCTAAATAACCTCTAAAACTCACACAAACGCCCCTTTTTATTGGCAGGCATCTGATTGCACAGCATTTAGAGACTGTTTAGAGAATTTTGTGCTAAAATAATAAGGGTAATAAAATGCCTTTGAAAGGGGTATCACCATGCGCATCTTACTTGCAGAAGATAATAAAAATCTGAATCATTCACTCAGCAGTCGTCTTACGGAAAAGGGATTTGATGTGGATTCCTGCATGGACGGGGAAGAAGCTCTTTATTACGCAGAGCAGAATATCCACGATATCATACTGCTGGACTCCATGCTTCCTCTGCTGTCCGGCCCTGCTGTCCTCAAATGCCTGCGGGATAAGGGCATTGCCACACCGGTCATTATGATCACTGCACTGGGTTCCCTGAAGGACAAGGTGACCGGGCTGAATCTGGGAGCCGACGATTATCTGGTAAAGCCGTTTGCCTTTGAAGAGTTGTTAGCGCGCATTTGCTGCGTCACAAGGCGTTCTCCTGCGCTGCAAATGTCTGCCGTCCTGCAGGTACAGGATATCCGTTATGACAGGGAAAACGGGCTCCTGACAGGACCGGCCGGCTCCTGTACGCTCTCCAACAGGGAAAGCACACTGCTGGAAATCTTCCTCCGCAATCCCGGACAGATCCTGTCACGCTCCACTCTCCTGCTAAAAGTCTGGGGACCTGACAGTGATGTGGAAGAAGGCAATCTGGATAATTACATCCATTTCCTGCGAAGGCGTCTGCAGGCAAGCGGCAGTGCCATACTGCTTAAAACCATCCGGGGGATCGGCTATATGCTGACAGGAGACAGCGTGGGAAAAGAAAAGGAGCAAAGAGATGTTTAAAAAGGTACGACTGCGGCTGACTCTGCTCTGGGGCGGTATCAGCACCCTGATCCTGGTCTGTATGACACTGGGATACCTCTATGTATCCGAACAGAATCTGTTACAGAGCAAAATCATCTCCTGGCAAAATGATATCACATTGATCGCCTCCGGCCTTGGCGGACAGCAGTCTCTTACTGCCGCCTGGCTGGCCGGACTGGAAAAAAAGGAGAATGGCCTGATCGCTGTCTTTGACAACGGCAGTCCGTTTTTGTACAATCGCCTCTCCCATACGCAAGAAGCTACCGCTTCCCTGGAGACGGCCTGGCAATACTATCAGAAAAACAAGCTGTCTTTTACGAAACATCCCCTTTCCCGGCAATGCTTATACCGGGACTTTGTCGTGCCCGGAAAAGAATCTTTCCACTGTTTTGTAATAGAAGTGACAAAGAAAGAAGCCACGCTGGAAATGCTTCTTATGCTGCCGCTTTCCGGCCTCAGATCCTCACTCGTACAGCAGCGTATCCTCTTTTTGTCCATTATCCTGCCGGCGCTTCTGGGACTCTGGGCATTTGCCTGGTTTTTTACCGGAAAGCTGCTCTTCCCCATTGAAGAAAACCGTATCCGGCAGCGCCGTTTCCTGGCCGATGCCTCTCATGAACTGCGCACACCGCTGGCCGTTATCTTATCCTGCACAGAAGCGATGCTGGAAAAACTTCACATAAGCAGCGGCGCAAATACCGGTCCGGTCCGCTCCTTTGCTTCGCTTGCAGCGGAACTGGAAACAGTCAGGGAGGAAGCCATACATATGTCTTCTCTGCTGGGCGATATGCTGACCCTTGTCAGCCGGGACGCCGGTCGCCTTTCCCTGCGAAAAGCGCCGGTGGAACTGGATACCCTCATTCTCGATACCTGTGAAACGTATGAACATATGGCCCGGACAAAGGACATCCGGCTACGCCCTATTTTGCCGGCGCAGACACTGCCGCAGTGCCAGTGTGACAAAGAACGCATCAGACAGGCAGTAAACATCCTTCTGCACAATGCCGTCAGCTATACACCGGCGGGCGGTAACATAATCGTCATGCTTCAATACCGCCGGGAACATGGCGGCCAAAGCCGCTTCGCCCTCTCTGTCTCCGACAGCGGCCCCGGGGTCCCCGATGCCGAAAAAGAAAAAATATTTGACCGCTTTTACCGGAGCGAACGTTCCCATCATGACAAAGCACATTTCGGACTGGGACTTGCCATAGCCAGAGAGATCATCGAGGCCCATCATGGCACCATCCAGGTGACAGATGCCCCCGGCGGCGGCGCTGTCTTTACCATATCTCTGCCGGCGGACCATTTCTGACATCAAAAAAGGGCAGGAATCTGTCTGCGCTCTGCGCTCCAGACTGACTCCTGCCCCACGGCATATCTGTCAAACGGCGGCCTGTGTCCCGTCGGCCCTCCGGTTACATACCCCTATTTTCGATCTCTGTCAGAAATCTACTTCTGTGTCATAATAGCAGCATTTCAGCAGCTTCTCCATCTCCTCCTGACTCGGCTGGCGGGGATTGGAACCGGTACATGCATCTCCGATCGCATTGGCTGCGATCTCGGGAAGCCTCTCCAAAAATACCTCTTCCGGCACAAACCCCTGCTCTGCGGGATAGCTGTCAGTGCCATAATGTGCGATACAGTGCGGAATATTCAGATCATCATTCATCTTCCGCAGATAGCCGATCAGCAGATCTACCTTCTCTTCGGGAGTATTTCCACCCAGCCCCATAAAGTCTGCAATCTCGCCATAACGTTTGCATGCAGTCTCATCCTTGGCATTAAAAGCGATAACCTTGGGCAGATACATGGCATTGGCTGCTCCATGTATGATATGTGCGCCATAGTCCGCAAAAGCGGCCCCTGTCTTGTGCGCCATTGAATGAACGATTCCCAGCAGTGCATTGGAAAATGCCATACCTGCCAGACACTGCGCATTGTGCATGGAAGAACGTTTTTCGGTATCTCCGTTATAGGAAGCCACCAGATCATTCTGAATCATCTTAATGGAATGTAACGCAAGCGGGTCTGTAAAATCACAGTTGGCTGTGGAAACATAGGCCTCCACAGAATGTGTCATGGCATCCATACCGGTATGTGCCACCAGCTTCTGTGGCATGGTCTGCGCCAGATCCGGGTCAACGATCGCCACATCTGGCGTAATCTCAAAATCAGCGATGGGATATTTGATCCCTTTCTGATAATCGGTAATGATAGAAAAGGCCGTCACCTCGGTAGCCGTGCCCGAAGTAGAGGAGATCGCACAGAAATGTGCTTTCTTTCTCAGGCTGGGGATACCGAATACTTTACACATATCCTCAAATGTAATCTCCGGATACTCGTATTTGATCCACATGGCTTTTGCCGCGTCGATGGGAGAACCGCCTCCCATGGCAACAATCCAGTCCGGTTCAAATTTGGCCATCGCCTCGGCGCCTTTCATAACTGTCTCGACAGACGGATCGGGCTCGATGCCTTCAAAGAGTTCCACTTCCATTCCGGCTTCCTGCAGATACTCCTTTGCACGGTCCAGAAAACCGAACCGTTTCATGGAACCGCCACCCACACAGATCATTGCCTTTTTGCCCTGAAAGGATTTCAGTGCTTCCAGTGCACCTTTGCCGTGGTACAGGTCACGCGGTAATGTAAATCTTGCCATATTTATGTATACCTCCTGCTTATAAGTTCCGCATCTTTCTTCCCGAAGATAGAAAGGATGCTGTTTGTATGTTGATGTCTTTCATTATATCATGCCGGAGCGAAAAAATGATTTCTTTTCGACATTTTTTAGAAAAATTTTCGTAATCGTCAACAGGCAGGCCAGGGCATCCCCGGCAGGTCCCCCGGTCAAAACCGGCTCACCCTTCCTCCGCGGCTCTTTCCAGCCAGTGACAGAAGCAATCCGTGCCATTGCGGGCATCAAAAAGTTCCGCAACCTTTCTGGCTCTGTTATAATAATACTGGTACAGGCCGTTGATTTCATACTGACCATTTTTCTGATACAGAGGAAAAGAAGGCTCCATCTGCAATTTCACGGTCTTACTTTTCCTCACTTCACCCAGCTTCTTAAAAAAACGCATGATATTTTTACAGCTATAGTATTCGCTGGAGGGATTGCGTTCCTTTTCCCAGTCTTTCCAGTGATTCTTATATATTTGCAGAGCTTTGCCTAGATTCGTATGCGCATAGCAGTATACGAAGCTGTCCCATTCCTGATACTCGATGGCGCTGATCATATGGCGCTCGATCAGTTTGCAGTATTTCTCCCCTTCAGCAAAATTGCGCCGCTGCGAGCTCAGATAATAATTCATATAATGGCGCTGGAGGCGCAGCCAGGCCGCCATCCGGTCATGTCCGCAGCGAAGAGAATGATTCTCGATATCCGCCGCCAGTTCTTTCGCCTTTTCCCAATCATCCATATCCAGGTAGAAATTGACACTGACGTTACGCTCACAGGCTTTGCAGTCGCAGTTGCTGTCCCTGGGCAGACTTTCATACGCATAAAATGCTGCTCTCGCCTCCTCTTCCAGATCCATGGAATTATAAAAATAATAACGGTACAGATAATAGGCGCGCAGATTGAATCCGTAAGCCAGACTGCGCCGTTTGAAATCCTCAAAAAATTTCTCACAGACCGCCATCGGAATCTGATAAAATTCATCACAGCAGCTCAGAATCCATTTATAAACCCATAAAATATGGCCCATACAGTTTTGAAAAATCCTGTTATTATATCTCGTACAGGGCGTATCCGGATAACGGTCGGCGATGGCCAGCGCCTCGGGAAAAATCACCATCATATCCAAACTGTCCCCATAAAAATTGGACTCCTGACACAGTTCCAGTCGAAAATAGATGCGAAAGGGAGTGTCGTTGTGGGCATCCGCCTGGGCAATGGCCTCACGAAGCGCTTCCCTTCTGGCGATCCCGTGCTCTGCACGATCACAAAGCTGTTTGAGTTTTTCCGGTTCGTAAAGACGCTCTCCCTGTTGGTCTTTCATGGTTAATCCGGCTCCTTTCTCAAATACGCCCGGCCGGTACTCCGTACGGAAAAGCCTCCTGCAGATACAAAGCACCCTGCCTGTTTATGACAATACTTCTGTCAACTGATTGCAATAATAATGCGAGCCGTTTCTTTCATCAAAACGCTCCGCCACCTCCCTGGCCCGCTTATAATAAAACCGGTACAGACTGGCAATGCTGTACTGTCCGCTCTCCTCATACAGAGGAAAGGCCGGATCAAGGGAAAGTTTGATCGTCGCCTGTTTTCTCTCCTGCTGCAATTTCTTAAAAAAACAGGTGATATTTCTATTGACAGAAAAAATGGTCGAAGGATGTCTCTCTTCCAGCCATTCCTTCCAGTGCGCTTTGTAAATCCGCAGCGCTTTTCCCATGTTCAGGTAGGCATAGCAGTACAGGAAATCATCCCATCTCTGAAATTCCGTATCCTTCATCCGCTGGCGCTCCAGAATATGGCAGTAGGTTTCTGCTTCCTCAAATTCCCGTCGCCCCAGATAATGCTGCATATAATGGCGTTTTAACCGCAGCCAGGCCTCCTTTTTGTCATGTCCGCAGGTCAGGTCAAAGTTCTCAATCTCCGCCGACAATTCCTTTGCCCGTTCCATCTGTCCCTGCTGCAGATAGAAATCAATGATGGTATTACGTTCACAAGCCCTGCAGTCGCAGTTATCATCCCGGGGAATCTGTTCAAACATATGAAAGGCTTCCCGTGACTTCACCGGATCGATTTTTTCATAAAAAAGATACAGATAATAATAGTAAGGGCGCAGATTGTATCCATATGCCAGGCTACGCCGTCTAAAGTCTTCAAAAAACTTCAAACAGTCTGCCATGGGAACCTGGTAAAAATTGCAGCACTCTTCCAGGATCCACTTATACACCCATAACACATGATCCATAGCGTCCAGATAACCGGGCTCATAACAGGTAGCCGGTGTATCGGGATACCGGTCTGCAATGGCCAGCACCTGGGGAAAGATCACCATCATATCCATACAGTCGCCGTAGAAACAGGATTCCCGGCACAATTCCAGCCGGAAATAGATCCGGAAAGGCGTGTCGTCGCTGGCATCTGCCGCTTCTATGGCACTGCGAATTGCCGCTATTTTGGCGTTTCCGTGTTCCAGCGCCTCGAAGGCTCTTTTTATCTCTTCCGGGAAGTAGCCATCTGCCGTATATTTCTCATTCATCGGAAAGGCCCCTTTCCATCAGTGTCAGAATATTGCGGTTCAACATTCCCAGTTCGTTGTTATGCAGCGTAAAACCACCGATCTGCAGGGCCTGTACATACAAAATCTCCACCAGTATCTTCAGATCCGCTTCCGCCTCCCTCTCTGTCAGTTTCTTTACAAGAGGATTGTTGTAATTAAAATACAGCACTGCCGCCGTATCGCCGGGAATCTCCGCCGTAAAGGCATCCAGCATCTGAAAGAACATGGAGTCCGCCTGCGAACGGGAAGCCTCAATCTGGCGCTTGAGCAGTATTTTTTCATCCATCAGATAAAAAGTGGGCTGATTATACGGCGAAAAATATTTCAGTTCCGCCCGGCAGTCATAGGCCTTTAAGATCCGGTTGGCCGCTTTCTGAAAGGCGAAACTGTCGTCCTGATCATCCGGTGTCAGATCTTCCATCAGATCTTCCACGCTCCAGTCATCGACCGGATGTACTTCCAGACCGTAGAGTTGTCCCAGTCGCATGAGAAGTTCCAGCGAATGTACATAGGATACATTGATCAGCATCTTATCCTGGGCAAAGAAAAGCTGGGAAAGCTGCTTATATTTTGCTTCCGTGGGCGCATAGACAAGCGGCTCTGCGCAGGTCCGCAGATCATAGCCGGTCTGCAGTCCCCGTGTTGTCTCAAACTCACAGTAATCCACCAGTATCCCAAACAGTTTGGGTGCGGCCAGCGCAAGTGACATCAGGGTGAGTTTGTGGATATGGAAAAAGTGGTCAAAGACTTCTCTCTCATCCTCCGCGATCCCTGCAATATAGTCTATCAAGGCATCTTCAATGGCGTCCCTGGCGCTCTCCAGCACTTCGTCCACATAAAACCCTTCTCTGGAAGCCGTGGGACGCAGATCAGTGGCATTGATGATGCATTTGGTAAACACTGCCCAGTCAGGGATCAGATTGTCACCCTTTTCCGTCAACAGCATATTTTTCAGATAGATACGGTGACTCCCCTTTGCCGATGGTAAAACCGGATATTTGATAATATAGGCCACGCCGGATACATTTCCCGACTCACTGCGCAGGGGAACACAATCCATAAACTGCTCTTCAAACATCATCTGCCCAAACAGCATCAGTTCCTGTTTATTCGTCTCTCTGCCGTCCCAGGGCAGATAAATAGGGTTGATCTGCTCTTCTTTTCCATGCACACGGACAAGAATCGGAAACGGCAGCAGCATCCCATAGTAGGTGAGCAGCCTGCGGATAACCTTCTCCGTGAAATAGTCTTCCCTGCCCGGCTTTGCCGAGAGAATGACCTGCGTCCCGAAAGCCATATCCCCTTTGCCGACCTGCTCCTGTTCCATCCGGCGGATTGTATATGTCCCATCGGGTCTGCCCTGCCATTCAAGAACCGGTGCCTCTTTACCGGCAGATCTGGTCAGCATCCGGATATGATCTGACACCATGAAACAGGATAAAAGACCGATCCCGAACCGTCCGATATAGTCTGTCCGTATCCGCCCGTCAGCCGGATTACGCTTGGAGGACTCACCGATAATCGCCAGAAACTGGTGAATCTCCTCCTCCGTTAACCCCTGGCCGTTATCGGAAAAAATAAGCTGTCTGCCCTCCTCAATCTCCAAAACAATCCTGCCCGCAATTTCCGAAGCCTGCCGCCCTGCTTCTTTCTCCTCTTTTTCCCGAATCATACGCCCGGTTATGGCATCCACACCATTTTGCAACAATTCCCTTATATAGACATCAGGGCTGCTGTATAAATGATCTGACAATATCTCGATCATACCGCCTAAATTCACCTGAAAACGATAATCTTTCATCCTTCTTCCCCTCATTTCCCTGCCCATGGGCGGAATCCTCCTCAGCTGCCGATCCCCATCTCTCCCGTTCGGGCTCATTTTAGTCCACTTTTATGTTGCTACAATCTGACTTACTCTTGCTGCTTATGGATATTATACAACTCTTTGCACAAAATACCAATATTTTCTGTACAGTTTCTTAAAATAGAAGGAACAGGACCGCTTTCATGGCCGATGTTTGTCACATGGAAATCCATCCCAGCACATTGGCAACAGAACTAAGCAAAATGACCGCAATACAGACAGGCGCCAGGTATTTCATAAACAGGTTGTACATTTTTTTGCGTTTAAAAGCCGAAGACTGCTCCACTTCGCCGGCGATTTTGTCAAGCCCTACCACACGGGTAATCAGAAAACAGGTAGCCAGAGCCGCAACGGGCATCATCAGGGAATTGGTCATAAAATCAAAGAAGTCCAGAATGGACATGCCCAGGATCGTAACAAAGTCAAGCACACCAAAGCCCAGGGCGGAAGCCAGGCCAAACACAACAATGACAGCTCCCATCAACAACACGGAGCGACTGCGGTTAAGCCCCAGCTGGTCCTCAAACGTGGAAACACCGGATTCCGCCAGGGAGATGGCGCTTGTCAGTGCCGCAAGCAGTACCAGCAGGAAAAACATCACACCGGCCCCAGTGCCAAATCCCATACTTGCAAATACTTTGGGAATGGTAATAAACATCAGCGAGGGACCTGCCTTCAGGGTATTGGGATCACCGCCAGAAAAAGCAAAAACCGCCGGGATGATCATCAGACCGGCCAGCATGGCGATAGCCGTATCAAAGAGTTCCACCTGCGTGGTGGATTTCTCGATATCCACTTCTTTTTTAATATAGGAACCATACGTATAGAGGATACCCATGGCAATAGACAGAGAATAAAACATCTGCCCCATGGCAGCAACCACTGTCATCCAGGAAAAATTCTCCACATTGGGAACCAGGAAATATTTCACGCCTTCCCATGCCCCTGGTCTGGTCATGGAATACCCGGCTACGAACACAGCCAGCAATACCAGCAGCGGCATCATCACCTTGGAAACCCGTTCCACGCCCTGTTTTACTCCGCCAAACAAAACAGCCACCACCATCAGGGCAAAGATCAGGAACCAGAATCCGGCCCCCATCCCATCTGCAATAAAGCCGGAAAAATAGTCATCCGATGCCAGAGACTGTGTACTTCCCCGCAGATACTCAAACAGATACTTTGTCACCCAGCCTCCGATTACGCTGTAATATGGTACGATCAGCATGGGAATCACCGCATTGATCCAGCCTCCCAGCCGAAAAGGCAGCCCTTTGCCAAACGTCTGAAAAGCCCCTACCGGACTGCGCTTTGTCATCCTCCCCAGGGCAGTTTCTGATACGATCAGGGCATAACCGAACGTCAGCATCAAAACCAGATACACCAGCAAAAATATACCCCCGCCATATTTCGCCGCCAGATAGGGAAAACGCCAGATATTACCAAGCCCCACCGCTGATCCGGCCACCGCCAGGACATAGCCCAGCTTTCCGGAAAAGCTGCTGCGCGTCTTTCCCTCGTGCGGATGATTGGCCGTATTTCCGTCATCTTTCATTTCATTGACCTCCTTTGCATCATTATATTGCTCTATCATATCATCCCGGTGGCATTTAGGCAATCATGTACAGCAGAAGAAAACAAAAAGCAGCCCTGTCACAGGCTGCCACAAACAGTTTTAGTTATCCATAAAATAGACGGCACGCATAGCATACACCCGGTTTCCGAACGCGCGCAGAGAAACCGGCTGTTCTGCAGACGACATGGGGTCCATACAAAGATATCCATCCTGATCGGCACCAATCAGCAATACCCAGTGCCAGGAGCCGACCCCCTTGATGCGTACCCTGACTGCCGGACAGATCCCCTGCTCCAGAAACCGGTCGATCTCCTCTCTGTCCACCTCATCGGCCACATAACTCACCGTTCCCGGCACTGCCAGGGAAATACGGTCCCAGATCACGGCGCCGCCCTCCGTATAGGCACCCGCTTCGGACAGAGCCTGATTCAATGCGCCTGCTGTGATGTAAAAGTCAGAATCCGACGCGGCGGCCTGCATATCCAGCCCCGAAGCCAGAGCACAGACAAGGCAGCCGGAGGATGCCATCGTATCACTGGCGCTGCCCAGATGCTCATTCGCCCACCGCTCATCCTGCTGGCAAAAATAAACCACATCCTGAGGGCTGATTTCCCGGACCGGACAAAGCCTTATCCCTTTTCCGCCTCTGCCATAAAAAAGATACAGCACCAAAAAGGCAGCCAGGCACAACATCCCTGCCATGCGCAAATACTTTTTCCTGCCCGTAACCAGTTCCTCCCTTCTGCCAGTGACCCTTTCACTGCCATGCTCTTTTCCTTTCCCGCCTGTCATCTTAACGGTAAAATGCCTCCAGATTTCTGCGGAACAGTCTGGCCGGTCTGTGCCCCGCGCCTTCCAGAACCTGCTCCGTCTCGGTCACATAATCTGCAATCTTTCTGCGGAAATTGGTCGCGACAAGTGCTCTGCCAAGTACGGATTCATAGGCCTTTTGCAGTTCTGACAGCGTAAAATACTCCGGCATCAGATCAAAGACCATTTTTCCGCCACTCTCCACCTGATCCTGCAAATGCAGAAATGCACGCAGAATAATCTGGGCATGGTCAAAAGCGAGCCCTGCACTGCTTACAATCTCATAATCTGCTTTCTCATGAAAACGGACAAATTCTTTCCGCTCATTGACCAGTGCAGTCAGTTGGAGTTCCTCATGCGCAGTACAGGAGAGACGCAGATGATATCTGTTCGTAACACTGGCGTGAAAAGCATCTACCAGCCGGTCCGTCTGCTCTTTCTCAATATCCAGGCAAAACCACTGAGCCTCCCAGGCATCCGTCCCTTCATGAACCTGATATTTTTCACCGTCAATCAGCGTCAGAAACGCATGTGAGATAATCCAGCCCCGGGGATCACGCCCTGCCTTGCTGAAAATGGCAAATGGCTGCAGATAAGCATCCCGCACGCCGGTCTCTTCCTGTAATTCCCGGCTGGCCGTCTCCGCTGTAGTCTCTCCTCTCCTGCAAAAACCGCCCGGCAGTGCCCAGCAATCTCTGTAAGGATAAGAAGCTCTGCGGATCAGCAACAGCTTCAGTCTCTTTTCAGGGTCTTTCCGGTGATTGGTGCGTCCCCCGTTCCCGGAATCCATCCCCATAATGGAAAAAACAGCCATATCAGTGGCAACGGACGGTCTGTCAAAACCATTGATATCATATGTTTCAAACCAGGTTTTCTCTTCTTCTGACATCTCATATCCATGAAAATGTTCCATCATCCAGCCCCCTCATGCAGACATAAAATACAGACCTGTTTTCTGATGATACAGCCAAAAACTTCTTATGATCCGCCTGCACCATGGTCGTTCCTTTCCCCTTATTTCCCCTGTCTGCCAATATTTACTAAACAGCATAATCTTTTTCCCGTCAAAGCGCAAGAGAAATAAGAAAATCTTCATAAAACCTTTATATCCTGTATCTGCGCCGCCCGCCGGCCCTTTCTTATGCCGTCACCAGTCTGCCTTTTCTTTCCGCGATGCTGACAGTGACCCGGCTGCCTGCATGAAACTCCAGAGTATCCTGTTCCATCCCATCGGAAAAGACGACACCGCCCCGGGCCATTTGAGAAATGACCTGAAAGTTGTCCTTGGCACCGATCTTCCCATATACGATCCCGGCCTGGGTGGACCGGCTCGGGTAAGGCTCCCGTACCACAAAGATCAGCTGATCCTCATCCCAGCCGGGCACACGTTCACTGATATGACCCAGGCCAAACAGAGCCGCCATCCGGCCCGCCTGCGCCATCACAGACCGATACCAGCCCGTGGCTCCCAGCCCTGTGGAGACAAGGATGCCGCTTGATGACTGCTTCTCTCTGTCATCGTTCCAGATCACATCATAACGGGCAGAGGCATGGGAGCGGCAGCCAATGAACAAATCATTCACTGCCAGCATACATTGGCCGTCTCCGGTCCGGGCCTTTGCCATCGTGACTTCTCTTGTCGTATACTCCCCGGTTATCACCCGGGGCAAAAGCGCTGCCAGTGCGCCGGCCTCAAAAGGAAGCAATACTCCGTCCCATCGCCGGATATCCGGATTGACACCGATAAGGGGCTGGCCATCCAGGTATTTCATCACATTGGCCACCAGACCGTCCTGCCCCACAGCGATCACGATATCCTCTTTGCCAAAGATCATACCAGGGACAAATTCCCGGTCGATTTCCTGCACCCGTGCAAAACGCAAAGCCGTCTGTAAAACAGTCTTCACTGCCAGTCTGTAATTCTCCTCTTCTTTCTGATAATCAGAAAAGTCCGCGCCCAGATGTTCCAGATAAAACCGGGCCTGTTCCAATGTATTGTATCTGCCAACCAGTTCTGCCAGTCTGGTTTTTCTCGTTACGAGTACAATTTTATGCAGGCCTCTCTCCGTCTCCCGATCCCTCATACCCTTCCTCCGTTCTCTCCTATGCTCTGGACAATGTTTCCAGCAGATCCGGTGATACATTGAGCACACCTATCTTATCCGCTTTATCTCCGATTTCGGCAAATGCTTTGGCAATCAGGGCCCGGCTGTCCATACCACTGACTGTGAGTGCTTTGACGATCTCCGCGTCCACTCCTGCCAGAGTATGCAGCAGTACCTGCGAATCATACGCTCTGGCATCAGATTTTTTCCTCTCGTTCTCTGTCTGCAGATCCACCAGCCTGCGCCGCTCCTCCTCCAGTTCAATCTCCTTTTCGATCCTGCCTGCGTCCAGCTGCGCCTGCTTCTCCTGCAGCATACGCTTTGTCTCCATCTCTCTTTCCTTTTTCTCTCTTGCCTTTTCCGCTATCCGAATCTCTGTATTCAGTTCATTCTCTTTAATGGCCCGTTCCTGCTCGATGGCTGCGTTACGCCTCTTATAAATCGCATCATCCTGCTGTTTTAATATCTCTTCCCGCGTGGCAGCCTCCAGTGCTTTCCTTGTATCCGGCTGCGGCATAATGCCAAGGATCGAAACCGCCAGGATTTCCAGCCCAAAATCCTTGATTGTCTCATCTGCCCGCAGCGCCTGCCGCAATGCTCCGGCCAGTTCATTGGCAGATTTGACGGCTTCCTTCACCGTTTTGGCACTGAGGTAGGTGGCCGTATATACCTTAGTCAGACTCATAATGCGCTTTGCCATCCGCAGCCGCGCTTCATTCAGTACCATTTCATATGCCCCGCCTCTGTCTCCATAGGAAAAATTGACCATCCGGGAAGCCCGGCCATAATCCGCTATGATATAAGAAATATCTCCCTGCACATTGATCTTCTGGAAATCTGCCGTCATCATGTCGTCAAACGCAAATCCACTGTCAAAAGCCGTAGCCGGTAAAACCATCAGACTCGTGGTCATTGTATTATACAGACAGGAAAGGCCCGGCCCTTCCTCAATGACTCTGCCCTGTCTTACCTTGATCACATAATCCGTCGGTTGAAATTTTCTGTACCTGATTGCCATATCCTCTCCTCCTGCCTTCTGTACTTGATCATCGTTCTTTATATTTATATGATAATATCAAAAGAATCAAAAGTCAAGACTTATTTTATTGATCTGGCTGTTTTGGCAAATAGCGGGAATATAGACCATAGCAGACAAAAACAGCTGGCAGAACGCTCTCCGGCGCCTCTGTCAGCTGTTCACTTCCGCTTTACCTGCGGATATCAGTCATATCTTATTTCTGTCTAATGATCTCTGTCACATATTCCCATAATCTTTTGGTAGAAGATATGCTCAGTTTCTCTTCTGTCGTATGGATGCCGACCATATCCGGGCCGATGGAAACCGCATCCAGATTTTCAATTTTGCCGGCCAGCAGCCCACATTCCAGGCCCGCGTGGATTGCCTGAATCACCGGCTCTTTCCCAAACATCTCTTGGTAGATCCGCACCATATCATCCCGCAGTACGGAATCTTTTCTGTACTCCCATGCCGGATACACACCCTCCAGAGTCAGCCTGCCGCCCAGCATCTCCGTCAGGCAGCGGAGCTTCTCCACCAGAAATTCTTTCGCAGTCTGCACGGAACTTCTGACTGCATAGTGCAGTTCCAGCTCCGTCTCCCCTAACTTCAGAATCCCCAGATTGAGCGAGGTCTCCACCAGACCCTTGATATCGGCGCTCATGGACTGGATTCCGTTTGGCAGCAGGTTAAGCAGTGTGAGCACTGCCCTGTGGCTCCCGGCCGTCAGCACTTTGGCCTCTGCCATGCCATCCGCTTCTGCCGTAATATGCAGATCCGGTTCGGTGACCGCATATTCAGTGCGAATCACCCGCTCTGTTTCCGACACCAGTGTCCTGAACTTTTCTTCTTCTGCCTCATCCACAAGCAGATATGCGGCGGATTCCCGGGGAATGGCATTGTCTTTCAGGCCACCGGCCATAGACACGATCCCATAAGGCACCGCCTTTTCCAGCGTCAGCAAGAGTCGGCCCAGTACCAGATTGGCATTTGCCCGGCCCTTGTCAATCTCCGCACCGGAATGTCCGCCGGTCAGGCCTTTCACACAGACATGATATCCCTTTCCCTGCTTTGTTTCATAGACAGCAGGCAGGCCTATATTGGCCCGGCATCCCCCGGCACAGCTTGTCAGAAGATACCCTTCTTCTTCGGAATCCAGGTTCAGCAATTTATGGCCCTTTAACATCGACAGATCAATGGCCGATGCCCCTTCCATCCCCACTTCCTCACTGACGGTAAAGACCATTTCCATGCGGGGATGTTCCAGACTGTCACTGTCCAGAATAGCCAGTGCCATAGCGACGGCAATCCCGTCATCACCGCCCAGAGTCGTCCCCCGGGCAGTGATATAATCTCCATCCACATACAGACACAGGCCGTCTTTTGCAAAGTCGATCTCACAGCCTGGTTCCTTTTCACAGACCATATCCAGATGTCCCTGGATAATCAGCGGCTCCACCGACTCATAGCCCGCTGTGGCCTCCTTGATAATGATAACATTTCCAAGAGAATCCTGGTGTACCTCCAGCCCGCGGCTTTCGGCAAATTTCACACAATAGTCACTCAGTTGCTTCTCCTGATAGGAAGGATGCGGAATCCCGCATATTTCCTCGAAGTATGCAAACACATTCTTAGGTTCCAGATCTGATAAAACGCCCATGTCCTTGCCTCACTTTTTCTGCAGATTTACATATACAATAAAATCATTGCTGCGCAATATATGAAGAAACTTTGCCAGACGCTCATACAACGGCTCTGCGTCTTCCCCAAACTTATCTTTTACCAGTCTGCCGATCTGATATACATCTTTTTGTCCGTCAATCTGTTGCCAGATAAAACTGCCAAACCTGTCCAGTTCAATCTTGCTCACTTTCGGCTTCCTGAAACAAATCTGTGCAATCCGGTTAAACAGGCCCCGGTTTTTTCTCATGATCTCCACATTACCGTCTCCATTTTCCGCAAAGGGAAACAGACTGTTATGCTTGGGAATATAATCCAGAAAATTATCTTTCTTTTTTTTCATATACATATTACCGGGCTTACGCTTTTTTCTTTTTCCTGATAAAAAGTATGATTGTGGCACACAAAAGAGCGAAAACAAACAGCCCCCCCCAGTTGCCTAAATTGATGCCAAGGCAGGTGCCAAGGAAATCTCCCAGCGTGCCCGCGCCAAACGGAATGATGGCAAATACTGCCAGCAGGATGCCCACCAGGCCTTCGCCTGCGATCAGACCGGAAGAATACAAAACGCCGTTTTCTACCATCTGCTTTCTGTCCTCTTCGGAATCCATTTTCTTTTTATCATAATACAGCCGGATCAGGCCACCTACCATGATAGGAGTACTCAGGTGAATCGGCAGATACAATCCTACAGCAAAAGGCAGCACCGGTATCTGCAGGATCTCCACCACGATCGCAATAAACGCACCGCAGAAAATCAGGGCCCATGGCAGTTCGCCGCCCATGACACCTTCTACTACCATCTTCATCAGCGTCGCCTGCGGAGCGGGCAGTTCCTGGGAACCATACCCCCACGCCGTACTCAGAAGATAAAGTACACCGCCGATGGCAATGGCAGATACAACCACACCGATCAGCTCACCCATCTGCTGTTTTACGGGTGTCGCGCCTACGATAAAACCGGTCTTTAAATCCTGTGAGGTATCACCTGCGATAGCTGCAATGATACAGATAATGGAACCGATTGTGATGGCAGCGATCATACCCGGCATCCCAATATTACCGCTGGCCTTTAAAAGCATGGTGGCGATCAGCAGTGTGGCAATGGCCATACCGGAGACCGGATTGTTGGAACTGCCTACGATACCCACCATTCTGGAAGATACCGTGGCAAAGAAAAACCCGAACACGATAATAATGATAGCGCCTATCAGATTGACCGGAATCGCCGGGATCAGCCACATGGCAATGGCAATCACACCGACAATGATCATCACGATATTCATCGGCAAGTCTTTGCTCAGACGGTTGTTCTGTGCAGACTTTTTGCCATATACGGCCATGGCCTGCTTAAAGGTGCGCAGGATCATGGGCAGAGACTTGATCAGCGAAAGGATACCGCCGGCCGCCACTGCGCCCGCACCGATGTAGCGGATGAATCCGCCCCAGATCCCCCAGGTGCCCAGTTCGCTCACCGGCGCCGTGGCAGGATACAGTATCATATCGCCGCCAAACAGCACAATCAGGGGCATCAGCACAAACCAGCCCACCGTTCCGCCGGCCAGCAGATAGGAAGATACTTTGGGACCGCAGATGTAACCCACACCTGCCAATGCCGGGAGCACATCCATGCCGATACCGGCTCCTTTATAGCTTTTGATTTCGAAATCCACTTCACTGGGGAACAGCTTCAGACCATCCGCAATGAACTTATAAGCTGCGGCAATGCCCAGCCCAGCAAATACCGTACCGGCTTTGGCACCGCCTTCTTCTCCGGCCAGCAGTACTTCCGCACATGCCTGTCCTTCCGGGTAAGGGAGCTTCCCATGCTCCTCCACGATCAGCGCAGAACGCAGAGGAATCATAAACAATACGCCCAGCACGCCGCCGCAGAGCGCAATCAGCGAGATCTCCAGCAAAGAAGGATTGGCACTGCCGGACTCTGTCGCCCACATAAACAGGGCAGGCATGGTAAAGATCGCGCCGGCTGCCACCGATTCACCCGCAGAGCCGATGGTTTGTACCATATTATTTTCCAGAATGGAGTCCCGTTTCAAAATCACACGGATAATCCCCATGGAAATAACTGCCGCCGGGATAGACGCCGACACCGTCATGCCCACGCGCAGACCCAGATACGCATTGGCACCGCCAAACATCACGGCCAGCAAAGCGCCGATGATGATGGACGTAACCGTCAGTTCCGGCACTACCCTGTCCGCCGGAATAAACGGTTTGAACTCATTTTTGTTTTCCATTTGTTTTACCACCTTTCGTATAGTGGTACTATTGTACAATATACGTCACATCTTGTCAATTTGCACAGATAACATTGCCAAAGAATGTATATTTTTGTTACTGTTCACACTCGCCATTAATTTTTAAAACTGTGTATGGGCGCCGGTATCCTGCCCTTTCTGTTGATAAAGGCTTCGCAGGAATAGCCGTTCACCGGCATAACCGGTGCATAGCCGAACAGGCCGCCAAACTCCACCTGCTCTCCCACGTCTTTGCCAATGGCCGGAATCACCCTGACAGCCGTTGTCTTTTGATTGACCATACCGATAGCCATCTCATCCGCTATGATGCCCGAGATTGTGGACGCCGGCGTTTTGCCCGGAATCGCGATCATATCAAGGCCCACGGAGCAGACGCAGGTCATGGCCTCCAGTTTTTCCAGAGTCAGGGCGCCCGCAGTGACGGCATCAATCATCCCCTGATCTTCCGATACCGGAATAAAGGCGCCGCTCAGGCCGCCCACATAAGAAGATGCCATGACACCCCCCTTTTTCACCTGGTCGTTCAAAAGAGCCAGGGCGGCAGTCGTTCCCGGCGCACCTGCATATTCCAGGCCGATCTCACACAAAATATCCGCCACACTGTCACCCACGGCAGGCGTGGGGGCAAGGGACAGATCCACAATCCCAAACGGAATATCCAGCATCCGGGACGCTTCCTGCGCCACCAGCTGTCCGACCCTTGTCACTTTGAAAGCTGTTTTCTTAATCGTCTCACACAACACTTCAAAACTCTCGCCCCGCACCTTTTCCAGAGCTGTCTTGACCACACCCGGGCCGCTGACCCCCACATTGATGACCATATCACTCTCTGTCACGCCATGGAAGGCACCTGCCATAAAAGGATTGTCATCCGGCGCATTGCAAAATACCACCAGCTTCATGCAGGCCGCACTGTCCTGTTCCTTTGTCAGTTCCGCCGTCTCTTTGATGATCTGCCCCATCAGACGCACGCCGTCCATGTTGATCCCTGTCTTTGTAGAGCCCAGATTTACCGAACTGCATACCCGCTCCGTCTCTGCCAGAGCCTGTGGGATAGAATGAATCAGCCATTCATCTGCCTGTGTCATACCTTTAGAGACAAGTGCCGAATACCCGCCGATCAAATTGACGCCCACTGCCTTTGCCGCCCGGTCCATCGTATGCGCCAGCGTCACAAAGTCTTCCGCCCCTCTGCAGGCACTGGCGCCTACCAGAGCCATCGGCGTAACTGAAATGCGCTTATTCACAATGGGAATCCCGAACTCTTTTTCGATTTCTTCCCCCACGGCTACCAGATGCTCTGCCGCCTTTGTAATCTTTTCATAAACGTTCTGATTGCAGTTCCCAAGATCAGCAGAGATACAATCCAGCAGAGAAATCCCCAAAGTGATCGTACGCACATCCAGATTTTCCTTCTCAATCATCTTGTTGGTTTCCGACACCTCAAATATGTTCAGCATACCTTATCCCCCTATATCCTGTGCATACTCTGAAAAATCTCTTCCCGCTGACAGCGGATGATCACACCGATCTTCTCACCCAGCTTCTTTAACTCATCTGTCATCTCATTGTGAGACTTGACCGCCCCGGAAGTATCCACAACCATCATCATATTAAAATACCCCTGGACAATCGTCTGCGAAATATCCAGAATATTAATCCCATTGTCCGCCAGATAACTGCAAACCCCGGCAATAATTCCTACCGTATCCTTACCCACTACCGTTATGATCGTCTTTTTCATATGAATAACTCCTATTCCAGCTCCGCATATTTATATTCCAGTTCCAGCTATGATTCCCGCTCTGCGCCTGGCTGTCCTTTAAATCGCAACAACCTCCGACACTTCGCTTCTCTTGGCCACCATAATCGGAAAATCAGTTCCCTTAAACTCATTGTCCGCCATGGTAATCTCTAGGCGCACCGTCTCATAGGCCAGTTCCGCCAGGTTATTTTCCTTACTGAGGTGTCCCAGTATCACCGTTTTTAATTGATCGTGCAAAATACGGGAAAGAAATCGGCCTGACAATTCGTTGGACAGATGCCCCCGTTCACCCAGTATCCGGCGTTTGAGATAGTAGGGGTAAGGCCCCGTTTCCAACATTCTTACATCGTGGTTTGCTTCCAGAAGTATGGCATCCATCCCCCGCATACATTCCACGGTATCGTCATTGTAAACGCCCAGATCCGTGATGATACCCACCCACTTTTTATCATGTCGGAAACGATAAGCCGCAGGCTGGGCCGCATCATGGGAAATCTGCATCGGCGCCACCATCACGTCCTTGATCGTAAAATGTTCTTCTTCACGCACTTCCTGAAACAGATCCGCCGGTATGTGCCGCAGAGATTCCATTGCACGCATCTTGCGGATGGTGCCCTTGGTGGCATAAATGGGGATTTCCCGTCTGCGGATCAAGACGCCCAGCCCGCTGATATGATCGGAATGTTCATGCGTGATGAGGATACCATCCAGGTCCTGCACGGACAGATCCAGTGCTTTTAGTCCATCTTCAATCCGTTTTCTGCTGATTCCCGTATCCACCAAAAGATGCGTGGCGTCAGAACCCACATAGACACAGTTACCACTGCTGCCGCTGGCGATGCTGCACATTCTCATCTCAATTATCCCTCCAGTATATCTCTATCATGTCTCCGGCCGCAAGCGGTTCCATATACTGTGCATCTCTTTTGTTCCGTTTTGTCGTAATCCGCTTCCCCGGACGCGGCGTCAGATCAAAGGCATAAAAGTCAAACAAATCGACAAAGATATAGGACTGTTTTCCATGCAGTGTCACCGGCATGCCATTGACAAAAATATCCATGGCAATCCCTTTGTCTTCTGTCTTTTCGGCGGTTTTTCTATCTTCCCGGGCATCTGGCGCTTCCCGCCCCGGTACCGCCTGATCTTCGCTTTCCTCTGCGCCATCGGGCAGGTCTGCATAAGTAGCTGCTTCTATGGCTGACCTGTTTTCATACTGTTCCACATCGGAGAGCTGCAACTGCTCCATTGTCCATATGACAGAAAAATTTTCATAGACTTTTGTCTCCAGATCCGCCAGTTTATTGTTGACATAAATGTTCATCTTTTGATCAAGAATCACATCCATAAACTCGACGATCTGACGTACGGTATAAAAATTTAACATCTCAATTCTGTCGTTTTCCCGGATATCATAAAAAGCGGACTGCAGCTGGCCGTTGACACAGGCAAACTTGGGCAGGTCGATCTTCTTCTCATTGACTTCCACCCGGATAATGGCATTGTATTCCGGCAGCCGGCCGATCTCCATCGACGCATCGGCCCCTGCTGTGGACTCCTGTACATGAATAATATCATTGGCATGAATGGGGGTATGAATATCGGCCGGACTGCCATTGACCGTGATCACCGACGCCTCCCCCAGCTGGCCCCGGATCATACGCGCATGTCCGTCCACCATAAAATGCAGGGCCGCTCCACGCCTGGGGAAGAGACTCTCATTTGGAAAATCAGCCTGCAGGGCGGCATCCACCACTGCCAGTCTGGATGTATCATACAGCTTGATCCTGTTATTATTAAAAGTGACAAAGACAAAAGAATTGCTCTGTTCATAAAAGGAAAGACAGATGCCGATGGGTGTCACAAGCAGAGAGTCTTTTTTTGTCTCCTTTTCCAGAAATTGGATCTTCTGCATCACTTCCTCGCCGCGCAGCGCCACCCGCTCCGGCTGAATACCAAGTTCTGCCGCCAGTTTGTCCGTATAGCCGGGAATCTTGCCACCGCCGCCCACCACAAAGACAGCGCTGACAGACTTCTCACCGTTTAGTTCTTTGATCTTATCCGCTACCTGTTTTGTCATCGACTCAACAGCCGGCTTCATCACTTCCAGCAGTTCGTCCCGCTTTACGGTCTGATCCAGTCCCATGATATCCCGATAGGCAATGGTTTCCTTTTCGCCACATTCCCTTTTGATCTGCTCTGCCGTGACAAAATCGACCAGACAATGCTGCGCCACCGCTTCCGTCAGGGCATCTCCCGCCATGGGAATCATCCCATAAGCCACGATACTGCCGCCCTGGGTGATGGAAATATCGGATGTACCGGCGCCCACATCCACCAGGGCTATGTTCAGCATCCGGTACATCTCCGGGATGGCGACCTGTATGGCCGCAATCGGCTCCAGCGTCAGATTGACCACTTCCAGGCCAGCCTGCCCCACCGCTTTATACAGGCCGTCCACCACATCCTCGGGCAGAAAAGTAGCGATCAGATCAACCCCGATCATTCTGGCTTTATGGCTTTCCAGATTGCCAATGACATAATTGTTCATATAATAACGGACAACGGAATATCCCACGCAGTAGAAGGTGACATCAGAGTGATTTTCACGGTTAAACTCTTCATACGCGGCTTCGATCCCCTTGGAATCCAGTGCATAGATATCCTCTTCCGTGATTTCCTTTTCCTCTTCAAAGGCTGTTTCCGTATGTATGGTAACAGTCTTTAATACGCGGCCGGCGGCGGCAATACATACATCGGTCAGCCGGGTGCCGACAGTTGCTTCCAGTTCGCTCTTTACCTGAGATATTGTCATACTGACTCTGCCAATATCGTGAATCTGCCCGTCCAGCATAGCTCTTGTCTCGTGTTCCCGCACGCGCTGCGCCACCACGTAAAACTGATCCCCCGTTTTGTATCCTACCGTCCCGACGATACTCCTTGTTCCGATATCAAGTCCGAATACCAGCTTCCCCGGGTATTTTTTTACTTCTTCCACAGATATTCCCCCATCTTTTTGTCAATCTGCTCATAAGCATATGTAATGTCCCTGCTGTTGTCAATGACAAAATTGCAGTGAGCCCGATATGTCTCATCGGAAAGCTGTGCCTGCAAAATGCTGTCTATTTTGCTGTCCGTATACTGACGCCCCTCTTTCAGCCGCTTTCTGCGGACATCCGCATCCGCATAGACATACCACATCTCATCCACGATCTGTCCATAGCCCTCCTCAATCAGAAGGGCCGCCTCCAGAAAAAAGAAGCCGGCCTCTTTCTTCTGTGCTTCCTGCCGGATCTGCAGCAGGATATACTCTTTCACAGCCGGATGGACAATGGCATTTACCGCTTCCAGAAGAGCCCTGTCGCGAAAGATTCTGGCTGCCATGGCCGCCCGGTCGATAGAGCCGTCCGCCAGTAAAATCTCCCGGCCCAGCAGAGCCACCACCTGCTTATGACATACGCCGCCCGGCTCCTGTAACAAAAGAGCCGCCCGGTCCGCCAGCAAAATCCGGCACTTATAATTTTTTTCCAGATAATGCAGCAGTTCTGTCTTTCCGGAGCCCACTCCGCCGGTTATGCCGATTATTTTCATCTATCCCTCACCCTGTACTTTCTTCCATATAGCCGGCGCCATTTTGATACCCATCTTATCTCGTAGAAATTTATACCGCTGTCTTATTTTGCCTCATACCAGTCTGTCCCGGTATGAAGGTCCACTTCCAGTGTCACCGCCAGTTCCGCGGCATGCGTCATCTCTTCGCGCAAAATCTTTTCTACCTGCGCCGCCTCTTCCACAGCTGTCTCAATCAGTAATTCATCATGCACCTGCAAAATCAGCCTGGACCGGCAGCCGGCCGCTTTTAAAGCCCTGTACACCCGGATCATGGCAATTTTGATCACATCTGCCGCCGTTCCCTGGATAGGGGAATTCATTGCTACCCGCTCCCCGAAGGAACGCTGCATGAAATTGCCGCTGGACAGTTCCGGCACCGGGCGTCTGCGCCCAAACAGGGTCGTGACATAGCCTTTTTCCCTGGCCTGCTCCACCATCCGGTCCAGAAACGCCTTGACCCCCGGATAAGTGGCAAAATATTCCTGGATATAGGCTTCCGCTTCTTTTTTGGAAATACTCAGATCCTGACTGAGTCCAAACGAACTGATCCCATATACGATCCCAAAGTTAACCGCCTTTGCATTGCGCCTTTGCAGAGGTGTCACTTCTTCAAAGGGTGTGTGGAATACTTTCGCCGCCGTAATGCGGTGAATGTCCTCCTCCATCCGGTAGGCTTCGATCAGTTGTTCATCGCCCGACATATGCGCCAGAATCCGCAGTTCAATCTGAGAATAGTCCGCATCTGTAAAAATATGGCCCTCGCCCGGCACGAATACTTTCCGGATCAGCCGTCCCAGCTCCATCCGCATGGGAATGTTCTGCAGATTGGGTTCTGTGGAACTGATGCGGCCCGTAGCGGTAATGGTCTGGTTGAAATTGGTGTGTATCTTTCCGTCCTCTCCGATAAAGGCGGACAATCCGTCTGCATAAGTGGATTTCAGTTTGGCAAGCCCTCTGTATTCTAATATCTCATTGATAATCGGATACGCCGGAGCCAGCTTCTCTAATATGTCCGCAGCTGTAGAATAGCCGGTTTTGGTCTTTTTTCCGCCGGGAATCCCCAGTTTCCCGAATAAAATCTCCCCCAGCTGCTTGGGAGAATTGATATTAAATACTTCCCCTGCCTTTTCATGAATACTTTTCTCCAGCTGGGCAATCCTTCCGATCAGCGCTTCCCCATATCGGTGCAATTCCTGCGCCTCCGCCCGGATGCCCTCCCGCTCCATATCATAGAGTACATAGGAAAGCGGCATCTCAATCTCATGAAAAAGCCGGGCCATATCGGTCTCGCTGAGTTTTTCCTCCAGAATGAAAGAAGCCGCCCTCGCCGTATAAGCCCCATAGCAGCCATAGGAGACAAAGCCGGGCTCATCTTCCGCCGCCTCTGCCATGGACTTCTTGCCAAAGCACTGCACGTAGGCCGGCATCGACAGTCCCAGATGCTCTCTGGCCACATCATCTATGGTATAATCACTTTTCAGCGGGTTGAGCAAATAAGCGGCAAGCTGAATATCAAAACACTGCGACACATCATCGGATAAGAAATAAGGATAAATTCCTTTCAGGAAAAAGCCACATAACTGCGTCTGGCCCTGTAATCCGCCAAGCTGGTCGCTGAGATACGCATCCGTCACAAACCCCTGGCATTTTATGACACATATGTCGTTTTCCGACCAGCACAGTCCCAGTCCCGCTATCCCTGTCGCTTTGTCACTCAGTAAAAAGACACCGGCTTTATCCGCCTGCCGGCAGGCATCGAATGCCGCTTGCGCCTCTGCCAGATCCGTGATCAGGCGAAATGCGGCTTCTTTTGTATCTTCTGACTCCTGCCTGTCAAAGCGTCCCAGCAGGTTCTTAAATTCCAGTTCCTGAAATAACTGATATGCCTTTGGCGTATAGAGATCATGGAGCAGCGCCGCTTCAAACGTAAAAGAAAATTCTGCATCCGTGCGGATCGTGGCCAGTTCCCTGCTCAAATCGGCTAGGTGTCTGTTGGCCAGAAGAGATTCGCGGACAGATTTTTTAATCGTCGCCTGCGGATCTTCACAGGCAGCATAAATAGCGTCTATGGAGCCATATGCCGCCATCAGCGCCATAGCCGTCTTCTCCCCCACTTTGGGAACACCCGGAATATTATCAGAGGCATCTCCCATCAGTGCTTTCAGTTCAATAAATTGCAGTGGGGTAACACCATAACGGGCTTTGACATCCTCCGCATAATAGTTCTCAATCTCTGTCCTGCCGCCTTTTGTTTTGGGAATCCTGATACGGATATGCTGCGACGCAATCTGCAGAAGATCCCTGTCCCCGGATACCAGTGTCACTTCCAGTCCCTTGTTCTCACTGCGTCTGGCCAGCGTCCCCAGGATATCGTCTGCTTCCAGCCCTGCCTGCTCGCAGATCTGTATCCCCATGGCCTGTAATACTTCTTTCAGTACCGGCACCTGTTCATACAGTTCCTGCGGCATGGGTTTTCTGGTCCCTTTATAGTCCTCATACATCTCATGGCGGAACGTGGGTGCACCCACATCAAACGCCACCGTCAGATAATGCGGTTTTTCTTCTTCCAGGATACGAAACATAATATTCAAAAAGCCAAATATCCCATTGGTATGAAGTCCTCTGGCATTGCTCAGCACGGGAACGCCATAAAAGGCCCTGTTCAGAATACTGTGTCCGTCAATCAAAACAATTTTTTCATTCATTTGATAATCACCAATACCGTCATCAGAATCACCGCCAAAATAGCCAGAGTCTCAATAAAATACATAAACCATATAACTCTCTTTCTGGCACGGATCTTCTTCCTGGCTCTTTCCATCTTTTTATCCAACTGGTTTTGCAGGTCAAAAGCACTCTCCGTTTCCAGATGCTGCATCCCTTCTGTTACAAGATACTGGATTGCAAGTTCTTCCATACATTCCCCACATTCACTGACATGCCTCATAAAACTCTGCAGTTCTTTTCCGTCCAGTCCGTCCTCTATAAATTTATATATATTCTTCCGGGTTTCCTTACAATCCATACAGCCTCCCACAAAATACATGTGTTTCCTGCGTCATATTCTCCGAAAATATATGTAACAGTTCCGGCAGATCTGCCTGCCTGAACTGTTACGATTATACACCAGATTGCATATTTTGGAAAGCCAAAACTTATAGGCCGGCAATAGCAGTCAGATCCAAAAGAACCTCTGTTTGCCGATGCTTCACAAGGGTTCCCTGAAAATATAAGGAGAGAGGTTGCCCTCTCTCCTGCCAGGTTTTTCAATTCTGTTACCAATTCAGATTTTACAGCATTTTCTTCATTTCATCAGCTACAAACTGAACTTTTGTTCCCACGATTACCTGAACGGCATTTTTGCTGGGCCGGATCACGCCTGCAACACCTGCAGATTTGATTTTGGCTTCATCTACCGCCACATAATCTTTTACTTCGAGACGAAGTCTCGTCACACAGTTATCGAGTGAGGACACATTGGCTTTTCCGCCAAGACCTTCCAGAATGATCTGTGCTACCTTTGTGAAATCATTGTTTGCAAGAACAGCTTTCATCTCATCATCGCCTGCATCGTCATCTTCACGTCCTGGTGTCTTGAGATCAAATTTCGTGATCGTGAAACGGAACATTGCATAGAATACAACTGCTGCTGCGATTCCCAGAGGGATGATCAACCATACTTTCTGCGCCAGCGGAAGCTGGGAAGAGAAGATCAGGTCAGTCAAACCTGCGGAGAAAGAGAACCCTGCACGGAAGCCCAGTGCAACGGAAATTCCTGCAAAAATACCATAAAGGACTGCATATACAACATACAAAGCGGGAGCCAGGAACATAAATGCGAACTCAAAAGGCTCTGTTACGCCGCAGATAAATGCGCAGAGAGCTGCAGCGCCCATGATACCTGCTGTTGTCTTTTTTCTTTCCGGTTTGGAACAGTGAATAACTGCCAGTGCTGCCGCGGGAAGACCAAACATCATGGACGGGAAGAAACCTGCCATGTACATACCGGTCTCACCTGCCACACCAGTATTGCCCCAGAAGTTACCCAGGTCATTGATGCCGATGGCGTCAAACCAGAATACGGAGTTCAGTGCATGGTGCAGACCAAACGGAATGAGCAGACGGTTCAGGAAAGCATAAATACCGGAGCCGATTGCGCCCATACCCTGGATGCCGGAGCCAAGAGCTACCAGACCAGAATAAACAACAGGCCATACAAAGAACAGAACACCCGCTACCACGATAGATACCACTGCTGTTATGATAGCAACGCATCTCTTACCGGAAAAGAAGGAAAGTGCATCCGGAAGTTTTGTACTCTTAAATTTGTTATAGCATGTGGAACCGATCACACCGGCAAGGATACCAATAAACTGGTTCTGGATCTTGCCAAATGCCACATCGGCTTCACCGCCTGTGATTGTACTGATTACGCCGGAGGACAGCAGGTTGATGATCATCAGCCATGATACAAGACCTGCAAGACCTGCAGCGCCGTCATTGTCATCGGACATGCCAAATGCCACGCCGATGGCAAACAGCCATGACATATTGTCGATCAAAGCACCCCCTGCTTTGATCAGGAAGAAACCAACAATCGCTGCAAAACCTGTGATGTCGCCGCCCTGCATAGCGTTCGGCGATAAAGCATATCCGATACCCATAAGAATACCACAGACAGGTAAGCAGGCTACCGGGAGCATCAGGGATTTACCTAACTTCTGCAAATACTTCATCATAATTACTACCCCTTTCTTTTATCACTCTGACCTGGCACAGAGTGTTTCTTGCATCTATATAAATGGCAATTTTACATTACCAGATATATATTTTGTAAAAAAAGATCACCCTCTTACAGGTTTTCTTTCAGAAATGCCATC
Source organism: uncultured bacterium (assembly GCA_947574055.1). Taxonomy (GTDB): domain Bacteria; phylum Bacillota; class Clostridia; order Lachnospirales; family Lachnospiraceae; genus VSOB01. The sequence continues at coordinate 8,767 of CANPIC010000002.1, read as the reverse complement.
AATTCTGTCTCGGCGGTCTCTTCATCGCCGCCTTCCATGGTCAGTTCGATCTTATTGCCCTGTTTTACGCCCAGGGACATAACAGCCATAATACGTTTGGCATCCGCACTCTTACCGTTTTCCATATTTTTCACGGTGATGCTGCTCTCATAGGAAGCTGCCTTTTTTACAAAAAGACCTGCCGGTCTTGCGTGCAGTCCTACCGGGTCTGTGATGACATACTCTAATGTTTTCATATTTAATCTCTCCTTTTTATTTAAGTTCCGCACTCGTCCTCCCAGTGCCTCTTCCACCGGATTGTTTCCCAGCTGCCTGCTGCATCTGTCAACCAATCCAGGCACTGTCCTGACGATTGCTGTTTTAAGTTCCGCACTCGTCCTCCCAGTGCCTCTTCCACCGGATTGTTTCCCAGCTGCCTGGGCTGACGCTCTTGCGGATTTTGGTTATGGGGTTACTTTTTTGCGACTTTCAGCCGATGTTACGGATTTTGTCGCGAAGTTTAAGAATGTAGGTGGGAGACACGGACAATTCGTCCAGTCCCATATTCAGGAAGGTTTCGGTCAGGGTATCATCTGCTGCCAGTTCGCCGCAGATCCCTACCCAGATGCCTTCTTTGTGACCGTTCTGGATGGTCATTTCGATCAGTTTCAGCACTGCCGGATGGTGAGAATCATAAAACTCTTCCAGCTTCTGGTTCTGTCTGTCGATAGCAAGTGTATATTGGGTCAGATCGTTTGTACCGATGCTGAAGAACTCCACTTCTTTGGCCAGTTCACCGCTTACAAGGGCTGCTGCAGGGGTTTCGATCATAATACCCAGTTCCACTTCTCCAAAGGCTACCCCTTCCGCTTTCAGTTCCGCCTTGATCTCTTCCACAAAGGCTTTGATCTTTCTGATCTCTTCGACGGAAATAATCATCGGGAACATAATGGACACAGTGCCAAAGGCGGATGCCTTATAGATGGCACGCAGCTGGGTGCGGAACACTTCCCTCTGTGTCAGGCAGATACGGATAGCCCTGTACCCCAGCGCGGGATTCTCCTCCGGATCCAGCCCGAAGTAATCCGCTTTTTTGTCAGCGCCGATATCCAGTGTACGGATAATAACCTTCTTACCACCCATCCGGGAAACGACTTCTTTATACGCTTCAAACTGTTCTTCTTCCGTGGGGAACGTATCACGGCCCAGGTAAAGGAATTCGCTCCTGAACAGGCCAATGCCGCCTGCATCGTTTGCCAATACCTTTTCCACATCTTCCACATTGCCCATGTTGGCATACAGATTGATGCGCCTGCCGTCTTTGGTAACATTATCCTGTCCGATCAGAAGTTTCAGTTTCTCGTTTTTCTCCCGGATCTGAACCTGTTCTTTCTGTTTTGCTTCCAGTGTCGGTGCATCCGGCTCAATGAACAATGTACCGGTCACACCATCCACAACAGCTTCTTTCCCGTGATATTCCTTGGAAATCTCCACATCTGTATTGACAAGGGACGGGATATTCAGGGAACGGGCCAGAATCGCCGTATGGGAATTGGCAGAGCCATGTTTCGTGACAAAAGCCAGGATCTTTGTCTTATCCATGGCAATGGTCTCACTGGGAGTCAGATCATCCGCCAGAATAATCACCGGTTCTCTGGAATGGAGCCCCGGCTCTTCCCTTCCCTCCAAAACTCTCACCACTCTGCCGGAAATATCCAGCACATCTGCCGCTCTGGCTCTCATATAGTCATCTTCCATAGCGGAAAACATAGCAGAAAACTCTTCTCCGGTTACCGTCACGGCATATTCTGCGTTGACTTTCTCTGTCCGGATCAGATTCTCGATGGCTTCCAGATAATCCATATCTTCCAGCATCATCTTATGCACATCGAAGATCATGGCATTTTCTTCACCGACCTGGTCAAGGGCCTCTTCATACAGTTCATCCAGTTCGGCTATCGCCTGTTCTCTGGCTTTCTGAAATCTTGCCACCTCTTCATCGGTATTGTCAATCATATGCTTGGTCCAGGTACTCTCCTTTTTTTCCATCACATACAGACTGCCGATGGCAATTCCCTGTAATACGCTTTTTCCATGAAAAATTTCCATATCATCCGACCTTCCTATAATTTAATTCGAAGTATATTGTCACCCGGAGCCACATCTCCTTCTGCCGCAGGAATCACATCGGCAAAATCTCCGGTGTTGCAGACCAGAACCGGTGTGATTGTCTGATAACCCGCATCCTGTATTGCCTGCAGATCAGCTTCCAGCAAAAGATCCCCTTTCTTCACAGATGCGCCTTCCTCCACATGCGCCGTGAAATGTTCGCCCTTCAGATTCACCGTATCCAGCCCTACGTGCAGCAGTATCTCCACGCCTTCCGGTGTGGTGATGCCGATTGCATGCTTCGTGGGAAACAGTGTGTTGATCTTGCCGTCTGCCGGTGCGTAAAACTTTCCTTCCGCCGGCCTGACTGCCACGCCTTTTCCCAGAATCTCTTCACTGAAGGTAGGATCAGGCACTTCTTTGATGCTGACGCATCTGCCGGAAGCAGGAGATGCAATCTCCACTTCTTTTTTCTTGAAAACCCCGCTTAAAAATCCCATTTCTCTCTCCTCTCTATTTATAGTTCCGCATCCGCCCTCCATGCGCCCCTTCACCGGATAAAATTCCGTCCGCTTTGCGTCCGTATTTTTATCCATGCGCCTTACGGGCTGATGCTGTTAGTCTGTTTTGTTCCGCATCCGCCCTCCATGCGCCCCTTCACCGGATAAAATTCCGTCCGCTTTGCGTCCGTATTTTTATCCATGCGCCTTACGGGCTGATGCTGTTATTTGATTTTATTGATACAAATCTTTGATTCGTTTCAGGCTTACCACCAGGTATAGCTGCTCTTCTTTTGTCATATGGCAGTTATACTCTTTCTGCAAAAGTACCGCAATGTCTGTCACCAGTCTGATCAGTTCCGGGCAACAGTCCTGCATAAAGGCCAGTAATGCAGGATCACCATTTTCTTTCAGAGGTTTTAACGTCAATACTCTGCACAAAATAAATTTCAGATCCGACAAAAGCCAGTCCATTTCCAGGCTCTCTGCCTTCAATATCGGCATAAATGTCGTTATCTGCTCCATAATCCTGCCCATAATCTCCGTCAGTGCCCATATATCTCTGACGCGCAGATTCAATTCCGCGTTAACCAGATGAAGGGCAATGGTGGAAGCCTCATCTTCCGGAAGCAGGACACCGGTCTTTTCTGCGATCAGCTGCAGAGCATGAATCCCTACGGAATACTCCGCCGGGTAGAATCTTCTGATCTCGCTATGCAGGGCGTTGGCAAAATTCATATTATTCTGAAACCGCTCCAGTGCAAAACTGATATGATCGGTCAATGTAATATACACATTCTGGTTCAGCGAAACGCTCAGTTCTTTCTTCGCGTACGAAATAATGTCATTGGATACCTGTATATATTCCAGCGGAAGTTTGGCAAGCAGATCTCTGAACCGTCCCAGCGCTGCCTCATCCTCTATGCGAAAGATCTTGTCGATTCGGCTTTCATCACATTCCTGCCCTTTCTTTTTGCCAAAGCCGATGCCGTTTCCCATGGCGACAATCTCTTTGCCGTCTTCATCCAACGCACTGATGACATTATTGTTTATAATTCGCTCGATTAACAATTTCTATCCCTTTCAAATCTCTCATGCCGCCAGAAACAAAGTGTGCTTTTCGCATCCGTGCATTTCCGTTATGAAAAAGAATTTTTTTGCTTCCCCTCAGACGCACTTACCTGTCCAACACACTGTATATACAGATCCCTATAAATTCATCAGACAAATTTTTAAATGTACAACAATAGAAAAAGAAAAACCAAATTTTACAAAACGACCATCTACTGATCCATTTATAAAATCCGGTTTTGCCTGTTTCCAGTAACAATCCATACATTCTGTTCAACTGGTACCATTATACCAACCCAAACCATTTCTGTCAATATATTTTTTATGCATTTCTTTATGCTTCCCCCTGAAAACAGTTTTGTTTTTTGTGCAACCTGCATATACTTGCTCTTTTCTGTATAAAACCTGCACTTTGGGCAGACACTATGTATCATTTTCGGCGGGTAGGCTTTTCCTTTCCATACAGTCACCGGCCGGACATAAGACCACAGCCAAAGAAAGGATCTGTCTATGAAAATATCCGCTTCTCTTGACCAAAATAAGGAGCAGGCATATAAAATATTTCCTGTGGGGAAAAGTTTTGATCTGATTTTCAGAGATCTGTACCTGGGGAAGACCCGGGCATGGTTTCTGGGCATCAACGGCATGTGCCGGACTGAGGTATTGCAGGAAATCTTTTCCGATCTGCAAAATCCCGTCTATACGGAAAATCGTTCCATTGAGGACATTTCTCATTATATGGCAGCCAAAATCGGTTATGCCCAGGCAGAACTGACAGATGAGTGGGACAGCATCATTTCCAATGTTTTAAGCGGCCCTTCCGTTCTCTTTGTAGACGGTTTTGCCCAGGCTATCCTGCTCGATACTCGCACCTATCCTGCCAGAAGTATCTCTGAGCCGGAAACAGAACGTGTCACAATGGGCGCGCGCGACGGCTTTGTGGAGACGATGCTGTTCAATACCAACCTGATCCGCCGCAGAATCCGTGATCCCCACCTGACATTCGCCGTCAGCCATGTGGGAACAGACAGTCGTACCGATATAGCGATCGCCTATATCGACGGCTATGTTGACCAGGCGCTGCTGGAACAGATCCATAAAACACTGGACAGCCTGCATGTAACCTCTCTGACCATGGGCGCCAAAAGTCTGGAAGAACTGCTTGTCCCCAAAAGATGGTATCATCCCCTGCCCAGCATCCAGCAGACCCAGCGCCCGGATGTGGCCTGTAGTTACCTGCTGGAGGGCAATATCTTGCTGCTCGTGGACAATTCGCCGCTGGCCCTGATCCTTCCCAGCACGATTTTCCAGTTTACCCAGAGTCCGGAGGATTACTATAAGAGTCCCCTGGTAGGCAGTTATAGCCGCCTGCTGCGCTTTTTCTGTGTTTTTATCAGTCTGCTGCTGCTCCCGGCCTTTCTGCTGCTGGGTTCCTATTTCCCGGCCATGGCCGATAATCTCTCGCTCTTTCCCATTGAGCATCCGGGATGCGGCAGACTGCTTATCTACATCCTTTTCGCGGAACTGGCCCTGGATCTCTTCCAGTACTCCGCCTCACACAGCCCCTCTTCCTACTCGGGCGCCCTTTCCATCGTAGGCGGCCTGATCCTCAGTGACGCAGCCATCGACCTCCACTGGGTATCTCTGGAAGTGATGTTCTATGCGGCTGCGACCATGCTGGCCAGTCTTGCCCTGTCCAGCACCGCTTTTTCTGAGGGGCTGCGCTGCTATCGTATCTTCCTGCTGCTTATGACCGGATTGCTCGGACTATGGGGATTTCTTGCCGGCTGTCTTCTTGTTCTGCTTTCCGTGCTGACCACCCCTTCCTTCGCGGGAAAGAGTTTTTTCTGGCCGCTTTATCCGTTTAACCGGGAAGCCCTCTCCACCTTACTGCGCCGTAAACCCACCTATATGGCCCAGCCAAGTCATGTATGGAAACGGGAACGAAAGAAATAAAAAAGGCAGCGTCACCCTTTTATGAGATCTCCGTCAGTGGCCGCACCCGATATCCCATCTTCTCCCATTCGGTCAGAAGTTCATCCAATATCTGGCCGTTTGTGGCAGATGTGCTATGTAAGAGCACGATAGCTCCCGGATGGATTCTGCCAAGGAGCTTATCAAAGGCTTCTTCTTTGGTGGGCTGATCATTTTCCAGCCAGTCCACATAGGCCAGACTCCAGAAGAAAGTGCGGTATCCCATGGCTTTGGCATGTTTGAGCGTAGCCGCGCTGTATTTGCCCTGCGGCGGCCGGTAAAACTTTGTCAGTTCACAGCCGGTGATCTCTTTATATTTTTCTTCCAGCAGATGAATTTCCTCTTCAAATTCCGCATCACTTTTGGCCGTCATATCCGGGTGATGATAAGAATGGTTGCCCACCGTATGGCCTTCTGCCGCCATACGCTTCACCAGTTCCGGACTGGTCTCCAGATAATTGCCCACGACAAAAAAAGTGGCAGATACCTGATGCTTTTTCAGGGCATCCAGTATTGCCGGTGTATTTCCGTTCTCAAATCCCGCATCAAACGTAAGATAGATCACTTTTTCCTGTGCGGCGCCCACATAATAGGCATCATATTCCGCCAGTTCCTCCGCACTGGTATTGCCGGTCGGCTTCTGTCCGCTCTCACCAAACCCCAGGCCCCAGTCTCTGGTCTCATGGGCAATCGCAGAAGTCTCTTTCCAGACATTGACACCTCCTGCCAGACCGGCCCCGATCATATACATCATCACAAACAACAGTCCGATCCTGGCCAGTACCTTATATTCTTTTACCATATTCCGTCTTATCCCGCCTTACTTTTCTTACCTATATATGTATGCAGGGGTATATGGAATTAGGCATCATAACCGCTCAAAGTCCGATCATAATTTTCTCATATTCTTCTTTCTTATCACGCATCAGCAAAAATCCTGTTTCCGCCTCATCCAGCGAAAATCTGTGCGAAATCAGTGGCGCCGGCGTAATCTTTTTCTGTGCCAGTCGCTGCAGGACATAATGCCAGTCATCGGACGGATCATGGGTAAAGGAGGAATTCCAGGTTCCGGAAACGATAAGCTGGTTGCGCAGGATCTTCCAGTAAATATCCTTTGGCAGGCCGATATCCGAAGCAGGATTGCCTACCAGTGTGATCCGGCCTCCCGGCGCTGTCAGGGTGACGGCCTGCGCAATGGTTTCGTTTTTTCCCACACATTCAAAATAATGATCCGCGCCTGCACCGTCCGTATGATCCAGTACCCAGGCTGTGGTGTCTTCTGTCCTGCTGTCGCAGTAGCAGTCGGCGGGCAGACCTGTCTGCAGGGCAGTCTGTCTCTGCAGATCTTTATTGCCGATGACAAAAATATGTTCCACGCCTGCTTCCCGTAAAAACAGCAGCAACAAAGAACCGATGGTACCCATCCCGCAGATGACTACGCGCTCTGTTTTCTCCGGCCTGTGCCTGCGCATGGCATGTACTGCCACGGCCATAGGCTCCAGCATGGCCGCCTCTTCAAAAGAGACGTTGTCCGGCAAACGCAGCAAATTATCGGCAGGTACAGAAACATACTGTGCAAACCCACCGTCCCGGCGGGAACCCAGATAGCTGTAACGCCTGCACATCTCGTACTGGCTTTTCCGGCAGGGCAGACAATCGCGGCAGGGAATCAGCGGAAAAATGCCGACCCGTGCCTGCCCCCACGAACTGTCCACACCGGGCCCTGTCTCTGCCACAGTCCCGGAAAATTCATGTCCGGGAATCAGCGGGTAAAAATATGCACCCGATTGATATATCCTTGGTATATCGGAACCGCAAATACCTGCCGCCCCCACCTTTACCAGTGCTTCCCCTTCCGCCGGTTCGGGCCGCTTCGCCTCTTCCAGCCTGATACTGCCTATATTATGTAATACCCATGCCTTCATCTTTTATGCTCTCTCTTCCAGTTTTTCATTATCTGAAACCCACAGTGTCATAACGCTGGTGCTTTCCCTTATGGCATTTCCGGTCTCAATCCCTGCTCCACAATCCTGCCAAACCGTTCCAGATCGGCCTTGGTCGTGATCTTGAAGTTGTTCTCGTCCCCGGGAATCATTACCATATCCAGCCCTGCCATCACGGCAGGTTCCGTAGAACCATTGATTTTTAAGATTGCATCCGGCAGCAGTCTCTTATTTGCTTCATAATAGCTGCCCAGCCGAAACACTTCCGGCGCCTGTCCGGCAAACAGGCTGCTTCGCTCCAATAGTGAGGTAATGGTTCTGCCGTCCCGGCTCTCATAAACAGTATCTTTCATCCGCAGTACCGGTAACACCCCGTCATGACCTGTAACAGCTTGCAGACAGGCCGAAATCAACTGCTCTGTCAAAAGCGGACGGGCGGCGTCATGAATAAACACATAGTCATCCTCATGCCCATGGACCCTGATATCCGTAAGGCCGTTAAAAATCGAAAGCTGTCTGTTCTCCCCGGGCTCAGAAAATCCCGCAAACTTCTCATCCCAGCCTTCCCGGTGCAGCCATTCCACGATCTGATCCCGCCAGTCCCTGGCAGCCACAATCCGTATCGCATCAATCCCCGGGTGCGTATACAGCCGCTCGATGCAGTAAGACAGGACCGTCCGTCCGTTTACCTCCCTGTATTGTTTCGGGATATCTCCCCCCATACGCGCACCTGTACCGCCAGACAAAACCAGTGCTGTAATCATCTCTGTTCTCCTTTTGAGATTTGTTTTGAGAAATGGATTCTGTTGCTATTATACACTATTTTATGGCGGATGGGAATATGCATTACCATGGGGCACGACAAAGACAGAAATGAATAAACGAGGAATCTCTCTTACATGCAGCAGAATACAAGTTGAACAAATATGTAGGCAAATACCTTAATACCTTCTGGCAGAGACATACGATCCCGGCGGCTCACTCTTTGGTATATGAGAAACCGCAGAATTGATCAGAAAGACGAGTTTGCACAAGCATACAATCAGAATTTCAGTTCCCGTATATTATGCAAGGTCTCCTCATAAGACCCGTTCTGCCCAAAGAGCAGGGTCGTGCCCAGTACAAAGCCTCTCACCCCCTTGGGCGCAAACTCCCGTATCTTATCCGCACTGCACGCCCCGTCCCAGTAGA
>CANPIC010000001.1 GCA_947574055.1 uncultured bacterium | reverse complement strand
CCTCTTTCTTAGGAATCAGGGGCCAAAATCGCTATTAACCGACAGCCCCTTTTTGGTTGACAGCAAAAGACTCATTCCAGAGCGTGTTTGAAAAATGCTTTCTGTCAGATGTGCGTCACAATTTGTGGGAGATTTGGGTCAAAGAAAGGGCGCATAGCGGGCTATGTAACCTGAATTTGGCACAAATATCACGCAAAATGGGGCGTACCGATGTCAGGAATGATTTGTCAGACACGCTCCAGTATCCCCGTGCCGTCAAAGGACGGGATAAAACTCTCCCGGGCACTCTCCCCTTCCTGTATAAATCCGTTCTCGATACCCAGGGAAATCGCATGGGAAACCAGTGCCTGATAATCCTGCTCGCTGACTTTCGTATGTAGCTGCGGGTATGCACAGCTATCAGCCATAGGCGTATACTGGTTCATCAGGCTGATAAAAATCCGCTCGCCAAAAGAAGACAACAGCCAGGCTACTATCTCTTTGGCATCTTCCAGACATCCGGGCAACAACAGATGACGGACAATCACACCCTTTGTCATCAGCAGGTCTTCTCCCTGCCCGCTTCTTTCCTGATAGGCGTCAATACCCAGCCGCAAACTCCCTGTTGCCTCATCGGTAAAACACATCTCTCCTGTCTGCCGCACCATCTCTGTGATGACAGACGCTGCCTTCTCAAAGTAATCCGGCGCATGGGAATAGCGGCGGCTCACTTCTGTATCTCTGTATTTCAGATCCGGCAGATATACGTCCACATACCCTTCCAGCATCTGTATCGTATGCAGTGATTCATAGCCGCTGCTGTTATATACAATCGGCAGACGCAGACCACTCCTCCTGGCTCTCTCAATGGCAGTGATCACCTGTGGTACAAACTGGCAGGCCGTCACCAGATTGATATTATTGGCTCCCTTCTCCTGCAATCTGAGAAAGATTTCCGCCAGCCGCTCCACAGAGATGACGCTTCCCCGCCCCTGTACCGCGATGCTGCGATTCTGACAGTAGACACACTGCAACCCGCAGCCGGTAAAAAAGACCGCGCCGGAGCCCTTGCTGCCGGAAATACACGGCTCTTCCCACATATGCAGGGCAGCTCTCGCCGCCCGGATCTCATCACTCTGGCCGCATAGGCCAAGCTCCCCTGCCTGTCTGTTCACACCACACGCACGCGGACAGAGCATACAGACGCGCATTTCTTTCTCCAACTGTTCCATAAGCATCTTCTTCCCGTCATTTCCGGTCGAGGAAAAGCTCTGTCACCGTTCCTGTCGCCTGTGTCTTTCGTAAATCAATGATTCTCTGATTTTCCGATCCCCGGAAGCTGAGCATCAGGTTTTTTTGATCCTCCAGAAACGGCCCGTCCACCAGCACATCACAAAGAGAAAGAAACTCCGCCGAGACCTGGCAACAGGCCCGGCCGCCGGGCAGAAAATCCTCATACAGATACCCACTGTACACCCAGATATTTTTTGCCGGCAGTTCTTCTCTCACCCGCCGCACCAACGGCAACAGTGCCTGCTGATTTGCCGGCTCTCCCGGATCGCCGCCCAGCAGTGTAAGCCCCGCCATATAGGTCGGCTGCAGCATAGCGAGAATCCTTTCCTGTGTCTCCTCCGTAAAGGGAGTGCCATACTCAAAATCCCATGTCACGGCGCTGAAACATCCCGGGCAGTGATGACTGCAGCCGGAGACAAAGAGAGAAACCCGCACCCCCGGTCCGTTTTCAATGGAAAACTGTTTGATTTCACCATATTTCATAGCTGTTTCCTTTTTACAGATGCATTACCCGCTCGCGGATTTCCTGCGTCCTGCCCTGATTCCAGAACTGAGTACCGATATAGCCGCAGGTCCGTCTGGCCACATTGAGCGTCTCCTGATTGCGGTTACCACAAGAAGGACACTCCCACACCAGCTTACCATCTTCCTCTGTGATCACGACCTCACCATGATAGCCACATTCCTGGCAGTAATCACTCTTTGTATTCAATTCCGCGTACATGATATTATCATAGATAAACCGGATCACACTCAGCACTGCCGGGATATTGTTCTGCATATCCGGCACTTCCACATAACTGATGGCACCACCTTTTGACAATGCCTGAAATTCGGCTTCAAACTTCAGCTTGGCAAAGGCATCTATCTTTTCTCTGACATTCACATGATAGCTGTTGGTAATGTAACCTTTGTCCGTCACGCCTTCAATCATGCCAAATCGCTGCTGCAGGCATTTGGCAAATTTATAAGTGGTGCTTTCGATCGGCGAACCATAAATGCTGAACCCGATATTGGTTTCTTCTTTCCAGCGATCGCAGGCTTCATTCATATATTTCATCACTTGCAGGGCAAAGGGCTTGGCCTCGGGATCTGTGTGAGACTTTCCGGTCATATAGCGCACACATTCACACAGACCGGCATAGCCCAGGGAAATGGTGGAATATCCGCCATAAAGCAGCTTGTCGATAGCCTCTCCGCGCTCCAGCCGCGCCAGGGCACCGTACTGCCAGAGAATGGGCGCCGCATCGGACAGCGTCCCCTTCAGTCGATCGTGACGGCACATCAGCGCCCGGTAACAGAGTTCCAGCCGCTCATCAAAGATCTTCCAGAACCTGTCCATATCCCCGCGGGAAGAAAGTGCCACATCCACCAGATTGATCGTCACCACGCCCTGATTGAACCTGCCATAAAACCGGTAATAACCCTCCTCATCCTTCCAGGGAGACAACGCACTCCGACAGCCCATAACCGGGAAGCAGTTGCCCTCTTTCAGCTGTTTCATCACCTTTTCCGAAATATAGTCCGGCACCATCCGTTTCGCGGTACATTCCGCCGCCAGTTCCGTCAGATAAAAATAGGCGCCGTCTTCCCTGATATTGTCTTCTTCCAGCACATAAATCAGCTTGGGAAAAGCCGGTGTGATATAAATGCCTTTTTCGTTTTTGACTCCCTGGATGCGCTGCCGGAGCATCTCCTCAATGATCAGTGCCAGATCCCGCTTTTCCTGCTCACTGCCCGCCTCGTTCAGATACATGAACACAGTCAGGAAAGGTGCCTGTCCGTTGGTGGTCATCAACGTGATCACCTGATACTGGATCGTCTGGACCCCACGCCTGATCTCTTTGCGCAATCTCTTCTCCACAATATGCTGCAGCGTCTCTTTTGAAGGCGCAGCCCCTGTCAGCGCCATATCCTCCAGCACCTCTCCCCGTATCTTCTCCCTGGATATCTGTACAAAAGGCGCCAGATGGGTCAGCGAAATACTCTGCCCGCCATACTGACTGCTGGCCACCTGCGCTACGATCTGCATGGCTATATTACAGGCCGTGGAAAAGCTGTGCGGCTTGTCAATAAACGTTTCACTGATCACGGTACCGTTTTGCAGCATATCTTCCAGATTGACCAGATCGCAGTTATGCATATGCTGCGCAAAATAATCGGAATCATGGAAATGGATCAGTCCCTCCGCATCCGCTTTCACAATATCTGCCGGCAGCAAAAGACGCCTCGTCAGATCCTTGCTCACTTCCCCTGCCATATAATCCCGCTGTACACTGTTGATCACCGGGTCTTTGTTGGAATTTTCCTGCATCACTTCTTCGTTGTTGCACTCGATCAGCGTCAGTATCCGTCCGTCTGTCGTATTGCTCTTGCGGACAAGCGAACGTGTATACCGGTATCTCACATAGCATCTGGCCACATTGAAGGCACCCTGTGCCATAATCTGGTTCTCCACCATATCCTGCATCTCTTCCACTGCCACTGCCCTGTTCATCCGGCTGCATTTAAAATCTATATACTCCGCTATCTCCCTGATCTGCTCTGGCGTCAGTTCCTGGCGCACCGCCGCCTTATTGGCCTTTTCCACCGCGGCCTGTATCTTTGTAATGTCAAAATCAACTTCCGAACCGTTGCGTTTGATTACTTTCATAAACCTGCACTCCTCCCTGTTTCTTCCCCGGCTGCTTTCCACACATGCTCTCACCCGGTTGCACCATTATATTACACCGATTTGGCAAAAACTGTTGTCTGGAAAACATTTTTGATTTATAATACCAGATATAGTGTGAAAAGCAGAAAGGAACAGCTATATATGGGGGATTTTGACTCCTTAATTATTTCTGAAAAAAATATGAAATATATCCGCGACATCTTCCGGCCAAAGCAAAAATCCTATGGAAAAGGGGAGATCATCCTGGACGGCCAGGCGCCGGACAACCGGCTGTGCATCCTGCTAAAGGGCACGGCCTATCTTTGCGTAGAACAGGAAAACGGCGGCAGACAGCTTCTTGACTATTTTACAAAAGGACAACTGATCTGCCCCGAGATGCTTCCCGGGGCAGACAACGGCCACTGCTTTATTCTGGCAAAGTATCCCTGCACGGCAGCCTGCCTTTCCCATCAGGAACTGCAGGAACATATGCTGACACACTCCGACAGCGACCTGACAGAGCTTTTTTCCCATCTGCTCCATGCTGTCATCCATGCCGGCAACGAACACTGCCACATTCTCCAGCAAAAAACCATCCGCAGCAAACTGACGGCATACCTGCGCGCGCAATCCGTCCGCCAGGGCAGCACATCCGTCCATATCCCCATCCCCTACTCCGATCTGGCCGACTATCTGGCCATTGACCGCAGTTCCCTGATGACCGAACTGAGCAGAATGGACGGCGAAGGGATCATTGAGAAAAAAGGACGGGTGATTGTACTGGACATAAAAAATCGCCACCTTTAAAAAGTGGCGATTGCACAGGGACAGACATACTTATTCCACGGTCACCGACTTGGCCAGATTCCGCGGCTTATCTACATCACATCCCTTGCCCACGGCTACATAATACCCGAAGAGCTGAAGCGGTATGATTGCCAGAGAATTGGTAAAAAACGGATTGGTCTCAGGTATATAAATGGTGTAGTCCGACACCTTTTCTATCTCCCGGTTGCCCACATTGGTCACCGCCAGCAAAAAAGCGCCTCTGGCCCTGACTTCCACCATATTGCTGATGGTCTTTTGATAAAGCGCCGGCTGGGTGGATACCGCTGCTACCAGCGTGCCCTCTTCGATCAGAGAGATGGTCCCGTGCTTCAGTTCTCCGGCCGCATACGCCTCGGAATGAATATAGGAAATCTCCTTTAATTTCAGGGAACCCTCCAGGGAAATGGCATAGTCAATCCCTCTGCCGATAAAAAAGACATCTCTGGCACCAATATACCGATTGGCAAAATGCTGTATTTTCTCTTTGCTGTTTAAAAGCAGTTCTATCTGATCCGGCAGCCGCCGCAGGTCCCGCAGAAGCAGCCGGTACATGGTATCGTCGATCGTCTCTCTGACAAAAGCAAATTTCACCGCCAGCAGGTAAAAAGCGATCAGCTGTGCACTGTAGGCTTTGGTAGTGGCCACGGCAATCTCCGGGCCCGCCCAGGTGTACATCACATGATCGGCTTCCCTGGCAATAGAACTGCCTACCACATTGACAATGCCCAGTACCTGAAACCCTTTCAGTTTGGCTTCCCGCATGGCCGCCAGCGTATCCGCTGTCTCACCGGACTGACTGACAGCGATGACCATGGCTCCTTCCTCCAGGATAGGGTTTCGGTAGCGAAATTCTGAAGCCAGATCCACTTCCACCGGTATTCTGGCCAGACCTTCCAGTACATATTTGCCGGTGACACCCGCATGATAGGCCGAGCCACAGGCAACAATATGTATCTTGCGGATCTGTCTGATCTCTTCATCGCCAAGTCCGAGTTCTTCTATCTCAATCCGGTCTTTTTTCAGACGCGGTGTCAGGGTATCGGTCACGGTCTTTGGCTGTTCATACATCTCCTTTAACATGAAATGCTCATAACCCGCCTTTTCTGCTGCATTAGCATCCCAGTCAATGGTGGTGGCTTCCTTTTCGATCTCCTCCTCGTCCATCGTATAAAAATGCATATGATCGGCTTCCAGACGCACTATTTCCTGCTCATCCACAAAATATACTTTTCTGGTATATCTGAGAATGGCGGGCACATCGGAAGCGATGAAACAACCATCGCTACTCTGGCCCACAATCAGCGGGCTGCCCTTCCTGGCCGCAAAAATCTCCCCCGGATGATCTGCAAACATAATTCCCAGTGCATAAGAGCCTTCAATCCTGTGTAATACTTTGAGGATCGTCTCCAGAGGATTGCCATTATAATAATAATCCAGCATCTGCGCCGCCACTTCGGTATCTGTTTCCGATACAAACGAATAGCCCTTTTTCGTCAGCTTATTGCGCAGCGATATATAGTTCTCAATGATTCCGTTATGTACAACGGTAATCGTCTTGCCTTTATTAAAATGAGGGTGAGAATTCACATCATTGGGCGCTCCGTGGGTTGCCCATCTCGTATGGCCGATACCCGCAAGCCCGGGCATCGTTTCTCCGCCGTGCGTCAATTCTTCCAGCACTTTCAGCCGTCCTACCGCCTTCGTGACATTGACCTTCTCCCCGTCAAAGACAGCCATCCCCGCAGAGTCATACCCCCTGTATTCCAGTCTGGCAAGACCATCCAATATCACCGGCGCCGCCTGCTTTTTTCCGATATAGCCTACAATCCCACACATCCGTCTTCCCCGCCTTTCCCAACAATCACTGCCAGTATCTTTTGTGCATGCTGCAGCGCATGACAAATCCCTGCGGCAGCCAGGTATGATGTTTTCCCAGCCTGTATCCAAGAAACTTCCAGCCGCTTCCCCAGAGCATGGGCAGAATCAGCCTGGAATTTCCGGTTTCTTTCAGATACGCGGTCAACTCCTTCACCAGCCTGATCCCCTCTGTCTCCGATCTGATGCCGCCAAACACCTCCGGGTGGTCCGCCTGCGAAACTCCCACATCAAAATTTCTGTGGAAATTCTGCAGCCACGTATAATTATGCGAATGAAAAACCTGCGCCTGCGCCATATAAGCAATCTTTCTGCCAGACTTTATCACTGCCGATGCATAGATCATATCCTCATTAAAAATAGTATGCCGGATAAAGCCCCCCAATTCATCAAATACCGCTCTGTTATACGCAGCACAGACATTGGAACAGAAAAATGTCTTAATCCCCAGTTCCTCCAGATCTTCCTGCCCTTTCAGCCGGGACTCGTTAGGGTAATTAAAGTCCCTGACAAATCGCTCCACCAGGCCGCAATCCTCTCTGGGCAGCTGCCTGGCATAACTTACCGCCGCCTCCCCTCTCACAAGTGGTTCCAGCAGTTTTTCCAACACAAATTCGTTTTTGGGCAGAGCATCCTGCGTCATACAGACAAAATAAGGAGCCCTTGAACGCTTCACCCCCTGGTTTCTTGTATTGCCATGGTCGAACTCCCTTTCCGACACATGATGCACTTCCACATTGGAATATTTCCTAAGTTTTTTCTTCCCGTATTTGAGCCGTTCAAAATACTTTTCCTCTGTATTCATGACGATAATACGGCCTGGCCGGATACTTTGTGTTTCCAGGGCATTGAGCAGATCTGCAAAATCCTGCCCCGGCTTTAATGTGGGTATGATAATATCTACATTGACTTCCATATTTGAGACCTGTTTCCTTATAAAGACATAAAGGGGCCGTCTACCGGCCCCTTCCGATCTTTCTTTTCATTCTTTATTCTGATGCCGCAACCTCATCATCGGCGTTTTCTTTCTTTGTAAACTCATCTGCTGAGGTATTGACATACTTACCTGTATCGCTGGACACCTTTTTGCTGAATTCATCCACTTCTGAGGATATCTGATAGTCGTTTTCATCAAAGAGGAATCTGTGCAGTTCCGACACATTCACCGCCAGATCCTGCGGGATCACACAACTTCCCTTGCTGCCCACTCTTCCGGTAGCCCGATACTGTTCAAACGGAAATCCGTCGTTGGCCACGATTTTATATTTGGCAAGATCTTTCATAACATCCAGTATTTCCGCCACGTCCAGCGAAGTGGAAATATTTCCCATCACGCCATTAACAATGCTGTTCAGTTCCGAAACGCTGGCTCCTTTTGCCTTTTCGGAAGCGGCAATCAGCACATCCCTCTGACGCTGCGCCCGTTGGAAATCATTGCCGATATAACGGATACGGCAATACGCTGTAGCCTGTAGGCCGTTCAGTGTCTGCAATCCTCCATGTGTTACGGCCGTATAGTCTTTGCCCTCAGTCGCCTCATAATTTACAATATCGCCCACTCGTCCCACTTCACGTCCCACCATACTGATCTGGTAGTCATTCAGATAAGGAATCTCCGCTTCGGTCACATTGATCTCCACGCCGCCCAGGGCGTCGATCACCTCAATCAATCCGTCGAAGCCTACTGTGATATAATCCGTGATATTCATATCCAGATTTTTGTTCAGCATCGTGATGGCCTGTTCCGGCCCGCCTTTTGCATAAGCCGCGTTACATTTATTGTAACTGTCATTTCCAAGGTTCAGATAAGTATCACGAAATACGGACAGCAGTTTCACATCTCCCGTATCCTGATTGATGGAAGCAATGATAATGGTATCGCTGCGAGTGCCCTTACCGAGAGATCCGTTTCTGGAATCCACACCAAACAAAGCGATATTACGGTAGCCTTTCATCACTTCATTTTCTTCCACACTTTCATTCATCTCCATCACGACTCTCTCTTCATCGATCTGGATTTTTTCCATTTTTTCCGTTTTCAGCACTGTATATAAAAATCCCAGCATCGCCACCAGAACCAGTATCTCCACACCAAAAAGTATGATTCTGTTGCGCCTTTTTGCCGCCCGCTTTTTGGCAGACATCTTTTTGCCGCCCGTTTTTTTCCGTCCCTGCGTTCTGTCCGCAGTACGGTCATACCCTTCCTTTTGCGTATATCGGCCAGAGGGAGTACGTTCTGTCCCCGCTGCAGTGCTTCTCATGTCTGATGGACGCCTCGTCCCCTGCCGGCCGGCCGACCCCGAAGAGCGCCGCGGCCCTGTCTGACTCCCCATGTCCGCCGGACGTCCTGCCCCTGACTGACCGACAGCCCCCGAGGGACGTCTTACCCCCGACTTGCCTGTCGTCCCTGATGGACGCCTTGTACCTGCCTGACTTCCCTCACCCGAGGAGCGCCTTGTGCCTGATGAAGTTCCTGTATGACCGGAGCCGCTCATGCCGCTTCTGCTCTTTCCATGCCTTGCACCATCTGCATTTTTTGTTGACATCTTATCTCTTCTCCCTTGTCATTTGCATGTATGCTAATATGCATTCTTATTGATAAACCCCTTGAAGATCGTCAGGAACAGAATCTTGATATCCAGTCCCATCGTCCAGTTTTCTATATAAAATATGTCATAATCAATTCTTTTGCGAATCGAAGTATCTCCTCTGTAACCATTGATCTGTGCCCAGCCGGTCAGTCCCGGCCGTACCTGATGCTTGATCATATACCGGGGAATCTCTTCCCTGAATTTTTCCACAAAAAGGGGACGCTCCGGCCTGGGCCCCACCAGACTCATATCTCCCCGCAGAATATTGTACAGCTGCGGAAACTCATCCAGGCTTGTCCTGCGCAGAAATTTCCCGATTTTTGTCACTCTCGGGTCATCCCTGACCGTCCAGGCCCGCTTTTCCGAAGACTCTTTCTGAATCTCCATTGTCCGGAACTTGTACATCCAGAACGGTTTATTATGCAGGCCGATCCGCTCCTGCTTAAAAATCACCGGACCGGGACTGGACAGTTTCACCGCCAGCGCAGTCGCAAGCATAATGGGAGAGACAAGTACCAGCCCCGCCGCCGAACCCACAATATCGACTGCCCGTTTGAAAATCCAGTTCAGCGTATTCGTAAGTGGTACATACCGGATGTTAATCACCGGCAGCCCCATCAGGTCTTCTGTATAGGGCCTGCTGGGAATCAGACTGTTGTAGTCCGGTATAAACTTAGTATGCACACCTGACTTCTCACATAAATCGACAATTTCTTCCAGACGCCCATAGTCCTGTAACGCAAGGGTAATGGCAATTTCATCCAGCCGGTTTTCCGGCAGAATATAAGTCAGATTGTCAATAGCCCCCAGCACTTTGGCGCCTTTGTAAAGAGTGCCTCTGGGAATCCGGTCATCCAGAATCCCCCGCACCACATAACCCCACTGAGGGTTGGCCTTGATGCGGGTAATATACTCCTCCGCTGCCCTGGAATAACCTACCAGAAGAATATGTTTCAGGTTATAGCCCTTTCTGCGAAAATACTGCAGAAGATTTCGCAGAATCTGCCTGCTCAGTGTACACAGCACCACATTTACCCCGTAAAAGATCACAATCATTGTACGGGAAAAATTGGGCTGATTGACCACATACAGTACAACCAGAAATAAAAGGACGCCTGCGGTATTGGCTTTTACGATACCGTAAACCTCATATTTCCTTCTGGCTGTCCTTTTGGATGTATACATATTGAAAATATAATAGAGGATTACATAACCCGGCACAATAAAATAAAGGGCATAGAAATAAGTGTGCATTTCAAGAACACCTACACCCTGTCTCTTTTCAGCGAACACGCTTTCAAATCTCAGATACCATGCCAGCATATAGGAGCATGCCACGATAACAGCGTCGATCAGCAAATGCAGTCTGTTAAAATACTTCTGATTATCCTTTATCATAACGGCATCGGGTCTCCATCCTCATAACATATTACAATATTATTACGTAAAGCACAACTTAAATTTTTCTTAACTGAAAAACAAAGTCCTTCCACGCCTCCGTCTGTTATTGTATGGTTCACGGCATACTGGTGCAAAAAGCAGCAAAACAGCCGGGCCGGCCTGTTACCAAAATAGCCGGGCAAACAGATTAAAAAGCAGTTCCCCCTCCAGCCGGATACAGACAGGCAGCGAGACTGGGCAACAAGTCTGTTTCCCTGCTTTCCACCGGCCATGGCTCAGCATCTTCAGCCCTTCCGCCAGCCCTGTCAGGTAAAGCCTTCCATATCCTTTTTTGACGAAAAAAAGCCATTTCACAAAAAAGCCGGTCAGCAGAAAAGGCAGATTGAGGCAAAGCAGCAGTGGTGGCATGTTTTTCCCTGGCAGATATACATTATTTCTGGAGGAAAGTCTGATCTTAAATTCGTTATACCGGGAACCGGAAGAGGCGCTTCCCGCATGGCGGACTACTGCCCCCGGCTCAAAACGATTTCTGTATCCACACAGCCTGGCCCGAAAGGCTATGTCAATGTCTTCCAGATAGGCAAAATAGGCTTCGTCAAACAGCCCCAGTTCTTCCAATATACCTTTGCGGTAAGCCGCCGCGCCGCCACAGGCGGCAAATATATCACAGGGCCTCTGATAACGTTCCCGCCGCTTTCCTTTCCCTCTGGCAAAAGCCCAGCCCAGTACACAGTAAAAATCCCCGGCATCATCTATGATATCCGGATCTGCCATTGTGACCATCCTGGCCCCGGCGGAAAAATACCGTCCATCGGCGTCAAGCGCACCACACAGCCGGGATACAAAATGTTTCTCTACGATCGTATCATTATTCAAAAGAATCACATACGGCGTATTGGCCGCTCTGATTCCGGCATTGACCGCCGCCGAAAATCCCCTGTTCTCCGCAAAACAGATCAGACGTACCTGGGAAAATTCGTTTCTGAGCATCTCCCTGCTTCCGTCACCGGAACCATTATCCACCACGATCACCGGAAAGACTGCTTCCTCACAGTCCAGCAAAGAGCGCAGGCAGTCGCGCAGATAGCGGATTCCATTGTAATTGGGTATGATAACGGTCGCATTTATTCTGTTTTTCTGTGTCTTGCCTCTGTTTGTCTCTGCTTTCAAGATTCCTGCCCTCCCGGATCCCAAAGCAGCAGATATCCCCGGTCGGCGGCTTCCCTTCCGAATCTCAGACTTGCCAGCGCCGGATCCTTTTCTTCCTGCATGATCTCATCCAACAGGGGACGCAGTTCTTCCCGCACCCGCATCTGGCGCACGTCCACCGCCGCCACATCCTGCTGCAGCACCGCTCTGTGCATGTAACCGCTGAAATGCCGGGAAATCCCTTTATACAGCACTTCTCCGTCCTCTCCATAGGCACCGCCCACAACCTTGCCGCCGTTTAGTATCCTGCCGCCTACAGCCGCCAGTTCCGGACGCTGGCGGAAAATATCCCCTTCATACTCCACCCGGAAAAAGCCCAGGTGCCTTGTATGACAGACGCGAACCTGCCATCCCTGACTTTGGCAATAATCCTCTACCGCCCGCCTGCCTGCCTCATAGGCATACATTTTACTGGCCGGATTATCTGCCGTAGAACCGGTATGACAGCGCCAGTGATACAGAATATGGGGAATATGGACGATCCTGTCCTTTTCGCCATGCAGCGCCTTCACCGCGCGCAGTACCAGATCATGATCCTGCGCACCGTCAAATTCCTGCCGGAATCCGAGAGACTTCATCAGTTCGGCTTCCATCACAAGAAAATGACAAATATAGTTATTACTCAATATTAAATCCTGATTAAATTTCTCTTTCAGATGAGGCTCATAAAAACCGGACATGGCATCATCACATTTATCCTCGTCGGAATACAACAAAGCGGGCATCACGCCCCGCTCTTTTCTGCCGGTTGTCAGCGCTTCCATCATACGATACAATGCGTCCGGCTCCAGCGTATCGTCGTGATCCAAGAGGCCGATATAGCTTCCCCTGGCCACTTCCAGCGCTCTGTTGGTATTTTCGGAAATGCCTTTGTTTTCCGGCAGTTTCAGATAACGGATCCGACTGTCATTATAGTATTGCAATTCTTCTGCCAGTTTATCCGAAGGGCTGGCATCCGCTATGATCAGTTCAAATCCGCCATACGTCTGCGTGAGAACCGAATCAATCATCTCATGAAAGTGTTGCAGTTTTGTCTCATATGCAGGTACAAGAATACTGAAATACTCCGGTTGTTCCCACATGGTATTTCGCTGCACTCCCAGTTCTTCTTCCGTGATGATCCGCTTTTCATACTGCATGCCGCTATCCCGGAGACGCTCGAGAACTGCGTAAAAAGTGGGCATCATGCCGTTTTTTCTGCAATACCGATATGCTTTTTTCAGATTGGACAGGTTTGCCGTTTTTACCATTCTCATCTCCATTCCCATATGACAAGTCAAAACCCCGCAACAGACTGGCGGGGCGTTTCGGAATCACTATCATGCGGTCTGCATGGACCGCTTTTGCCTTGTTAGCTGCTCATTCCATCAGAAATTGACTTCTCCGTCGTGCTCCATCAGCGCCACACCGGTGACACCTTCCAGCGCCTGTAATTTCTGCAGCATCTCCGACGGTTCTTTTGCCCTGCATTCTATGACAAAATCCACGCCTGCCACAGAAGCATTTCTTGATTTCACAGACGGCTTTTTGCTGCCTGCGCTGACAATCTCCATGATCTCCGCCTCTTTGTCAAGGGAATTGCAATTTACCACAAGAATCCCACCGGCATATCCCACCGGTGTCAGTTCCAGGACAAACAGGCCAATGGTAACGATCAGCGAAGATATGATCGCAATCTCATAGATACCGGCACCGCAGATAATACCCACGCTGATAGACCAGAACAGAAACACCAGATCCTTGGGATCTTTTACCGCCGTCCTGAAACGCACAATGGAAAGAGCGCCCACCATACCGAGGGAAATCGCCAGATTGGACTGCATCGCCAGTATGATGCTGGCAGTGATCACCGCTATGGCCGCCAGTGATACATTGAACGTCTTATGATAGAATGTCTTTCTTGTGGAGAGATAATACACCACAAAGATATACAATGCCAGAATCACAGTAATTCCCAGTGTGACACAGACCGTGGCCGTGGTAATACTGCTGCCTGAAAAACTTTCCAGTACGGATTTCTTAATGATGTCTCTGAAACTCATTTTAGTCTACCTCCTGCGCAGGAAACCGTATATTTTCTGCTTAAATAATATTTGGAGAAGCTCGTCTGACGCAGACTGCCGATTTCCAGCCTGTTCCTGATCCATGTGGGAAAATATTCGTCAAACTTCACTTCCAGAAGCTGCTGTCCTCTGGAAAGAACGGGATAACGAAGGTTCTCTTTTTCAAAGAAACGGTCAACCTGCAGAGATGAGGTAATATTTCTGTCAAACGTTATCCTCACATTGCCCGCCGGATACGTAAAAGGAATCCGCTCATATTCCACGACCGTTCTGGCCCGCATCCCCTGACTGCGCATCAGTGTCAGAAACTGCCGCAGTACTTCTGGCTGCCCCGCTTCCACCGGCAGAGGAACACCGCGCAGAAGCTGCCCGCACTGAGCCCGCGTCAAAGACGCGGACTCCTTACAGGTCAGACCGTTTTTCTTGCTCTTGCGCTCCAGCTTTATGCTTTGGTCCGAAACGTCATAGATCCGGATCCGGTACTTGGCCCGCTCGTTGACGCCGTCCTCATTTTCATAAAAACAACTGTTACGGCAATCATCGAAATAGACACTGCGAATCCAGTACCGCCCTGCTTCCCCTGCATGCATGTCCAGTGGAATCAGATTTTTCAGCCGGTAATACAAAAGGGCTTTCTGCCGCTCATCAATCAGGAACTTATATTCATGCCTGTATGTTCTCTGTCCTTCCATCGTTTTCTTACGCTTTCTTTTCCAGAAAAATTTTTCTCGTTATGAAATTATAAACCATAACAATACCCGTGGCAATCATTTTTCCAAAAGTTTCCGCCCATTGCCGGCTCATATGCTCTGCCAGATACGGCATTTTCAGATAGACACCCTCAATGCAGACAAAAATAATCAACTCATTTAAGACAAGGCCGATCACACTAAGTACCGTAAAAATCACAAACTCTGCCCGTTTGTCCGCATTTTCCTTCCGTTCAAAAACAAAGGTCATGCTGGCTATATAATTAAAGATAAGCGAAATCGTAAAGCCAAAAAAGTTGGCCACCAGGTAATTTACGCCAAATACGCCGGAAAGCAGTTTGAAAATGCCAAAATCAATAAAAAAGGCAATAAACCCTACCACACCGAACTTCAAAATCTGATCCACTAATTTTTTCATACTGTCAGTTCTTTACTTTCCTTCATCCAGTTTCTTTTTCAGAGCTTCAGTCAAAGCCTCTACTTTAGCCTGGGCATCATCCAGATCGCTCCCTTTTACGCCCATATAAAACTTAATCTTGGGCTCGGTTCCGGAAGGCCTTGCACAGCACCAGGAATCATTCGTCAAATCAAAATAAAGAACATTGGACTTGGGCAGCCCTGTTGCAGATTTCTCACCCGTAGCCATGTCTGTCGTTACATTATTCTCATAATCGCGCAGTTTCGTCACTTTCAGTTCACCGAATTCTTTTGGCGGATTGCTGCGCAGCTGGTCCATGATTTCAGCGATCTGCCTGGAGCCGTCGATCCCCTTGAGCGTAATCGCATACTGACTCTCTTTATAATATCCGAACTGCTCATACAGCTTCAACATCTGATCCCAGAGCGTGATACCATGCTTCTTGCACCACGCCGCCGCTTCGCACAGACACATAACAGCAACGACAGCATCCTTGTCTCTTGCATGCGTACCTGCCAGACAGCCATAACTCTCTTCCAGGCCAAATACATAGTGGTTGGAACCTGTCTGCTCGAAGAGTTTGATCTGTTCCCCGATATATTTGAATCCGGTCAGTACTTCGATACATTTTACATGATACGTATCGGAAATAGCTTTTGCCATATTGGTCGTAACGATCGTGGTAACAAGTGCGGGATTTTCCGGCATGATGCCCATTGCCGTCCGCTCTCTCAGAATGTATTCCGCAATCAGCATACCGGACATATTACCGGTAAAAGGAACATACTCTCCGCTCACAGTATCTTTGGCATAGATACCAAGGCGATCCGCATCGGGATCAGTAGCCAGCACAATATCCGCATCCTTTTCCTTTGCCAGTTCCAGTGCCAGCTTAAAGGCCTTGGGATCTTCCGGATTGGGATAGTCCAGTGTGGTGAATTTGGGATCCGGCAGTTCCTGCTCCGGCACCACATAGACATGTTTGAAGCCCAGCTCGGACAGGATACGCCTTACCGGAATATTGCCGGTGCCGTGGAACGGTGTATAAACAATCTTAATATCATCCGCCATCTCCTCGATCACTTCCGGATGGATAATCTGCTTCTTCAGTTCCACCATATATGCATCGTCAATTTCCTGGCCGATGACGATATAAAGGCCCTCTTTTTGTGCTTCAGCCTTGTCCATGGTCTTCACTGTATGATAATCGGTCACTGCCTTGACTTCCTCGATAATCTCGCCGTCTCTGGGCGCCGCCACCTGTGCGCCGTCCTCCCAGTACACTTTGTAGCCATTGTATTCCGGCGGGTTATGGCTGGCCGTTACCACGATACCCGAAACACATCCCAGTTTGCGCAGCGCAAAAGAAAGCTCCGGTGTGGGACGCAGCGCTTCAAATACATATGCCTTGATGCCATTGGCCGCCATGCACAGAGCCGCCTCATCGGCAAATTCCGGAGACATCAGTCTGGAATCATAGGCAATGGCGATTCCCTTCTCCTTGCCGCCCTTCTTTAAGATATAGTTTGCCAGTCCTTGTGTGGCCTTGCGCACCGTATAGATATTCATCCGGTTTGTCCCGGCACCGATCACACCGCGCAGACCACCGGTTCCAAACTCCAGTTCTTTGTAGAAGCGGTCTTCCACTTCTGCCTCATTGTCCCTGATTGCCTGCAATTCCTTTTTAGTATCCTCATCAAAATAGGAATCCTCCAGCCAGAATTGAAACTCCTCTTTGTAACTCATTGCCATACCTCCTGTTAAAATAAATAGTTTGCTGCCGCTGCCCGCAGGGCTGCGGCGGGATACGCATGCGCATCCTTTCTATATGAACCGGCTCTGCCGTCCGCCTCATCCTATGCGGACTGCCGGTATCATACAACAGCCAGCGCCAATATCTGCCCCCTCTTATATTCGCAGGCTGAAATCACTTCTGTCAAGAGAAAAATTGGGATTATAATAAGGATCTCCCGCTTCCAGCACTGCTTTCCATTTCTCGCGGAAACGCGCGGATTCCTCATCATATCGGCTGGCCCGCTCCGCCGAATCGTCCAGCCCTCTGGATTTGGACTCAAAATGATACAACTCAGCAAAGGGTGTAAAGACATTCAACAGGCCCAGTTCCCGCAGCCGCAGGCAAAAATCCACATCGTTCAATGCCACTGCAAAACTTTCATCCAGGCCTCCCAGCTTCTCAAACCACTCCCTGCGTACAAGCAGGCAAGCTCCCGTTACCGCTGATACATCTTGGGCATAGCAGAGCCTGCCCATATATCCCACATTTTCGATGTTAACTTTATAATGAGTATGCCCTGCCGTACGATGGGCCCCCAGTCCCAGCACAATGCCCGCATGCTGGATCGTTTTGTCCTCATAATAAAGTTTGGCTCCCACGGCGCCCACATCACTGCGCTGGCCATACATCAGCATCTCTTCCATCCAGTTGACCGTAATCACCTGCGTATCATTATTTAAGAGCAGCAGAAATTCTCCTTCAGCAAAAGAAGCGCCATAATTATTGATGCGTGAGTAGTTAAATGCCCCTTCATACGTAACAATCTTTACACGGGGATGTTGTCCGATCTCTTCATAATATGCCCTGATCTCGCGGGTGTTGCTGTTATTTTCCACTATGATAATCTCATAATTCTCATAGGAAGACTTCTCTAATATAGAAGAAACACACCGGCTCAGATCCTCATAATGATCTTTGTTGGCAATGAGGATTGATATCTTCGGATAAGCGGTCAGCTGATAACGGATACGGAAGATCGTCTCAAAAGCACGGGTACTGGTGATCTCAAAATGGTCCATCCCACAAGTCCGCAGATGATCCGCCACCGCCCCCCTGGCAGATTCAATGCAATAGAGTTTGGCACTGATATCCGATGCCACACTTGCCTTATGGGAACGCCAGTAATATAACAGCTTCGGTACATGTACCACATGCTTTGCCCTGGTTGTCAGACGCAAAATCATATCATGATCCTGGCTGCCGTCATACTGGGAACGAAATAACTCTGTCCCCTCCAGAAGATGACGGGAAAAGGCGCTGAAATGACAGATATAATTATTGGCCCGCAGATTGTCAATGGCATAATCCGGCTTAAAATGCAGCGTAATCATATGATCAATATTGCCATTTTTAAAAGTGGCTTCATCACAATAGATATAATCTGCATCCTGCTCACAGATTGCTTTCATATAGGCAAACAGCACGCTGGGATGAAGGATATCATCATGGTCAAACAGGGCGATATACTCCCCCGTGGCCATCCGGAAACATTCGTTGGTATTGCCGGAAATCCCTTCGTTGCGCTGCAGCTTTCTGTAAATCACACGCTTATCTTCCGCCGCATACCGCCGGCAGATCTCTCCTACATACGCATGCTCTGCGTCGGAACCGTCTGCCAGACAAAGTTCCCATTTCCCATAGGTCTGCTCCCTGACGGAATCTATCATTTCCGTCAGAAATTTCTTCGGCGTATTGTACAGCGGCACCAGAATACTGAATGTAATATCCCGTGAAAACTGCGTCCCTTCCATGGCCAGCCGCTGCTCCCTGGTAGGAAAGCTGGCTTTTCCGTGAAGCCGCATGGCCTTTTTTTCAATCATTTTGCTCTTTAACTTTCTGGCAATCCCCCGCGGACTGCCCAGACGCACGATCCGGTCTTTCATACGGATCATCCAGTGCATGATGGCCCGAAGCGGCCCTGTCGCCTTCCAGATGGGATTGTTTTTGATCCGCTTCAGCTTAAAGTCCAGATCCTGCGCCTGTGCCTGCGCATCGGCCAGCCTGGCTGTCAGCGCCGTATTTTTTTCCCGTTCCCGCTCATAGGCCAGGCGGTAATATTCCAACAACTGCGCCTGTTTTTCCTGTTCCTGACTGCTCATATGGTCTCCTGTCTGCTCACAATCCGCATACTCCGGACATTGGTTGCTACTCTTTTAGATGACAAAACTGTGCTCCGTCCTGCGATACAGCCTCTGTCCCGAACATCTGTCTCTTGCCAGCACGGAAATACCATAAGTATCTTCCGGCAATGCCTGCTTCGGAATCCGGCATACGAAGCCGGCCAGTTCGACATTAATCTGCCCCGGCAGTACTGCCGCCACATCTTTGCGGTAGCGGGTAAGCACCTGTACTTCATAGATCCCTCCCCGACTGCCATGAAGCAGGAGGCTCCTCTGATAGCGGCAGTTATCCATGCCAAATACATAGGACCAGCCCTCGATCCAGTATACCTCATCCCTGTCTGTTATTTCCAGCCGCCGCTCCAGTCTGTAATGCTCCACATTGACAATCAGGCATTCATTGCTCCACTGCAGCGGTTCCGGCTTTTTATAGCGTTTTACACGGACATAGTGATCCATCTTTTCAAATTCATAGCAAAAATCAGGATTGTAAATATTGGAAATACCGGCCAGGTTTCTGCTGTAAAAAGGATCATAGCCCCGCAGAGACGGATGGCGCTCATACAGGATCTCCTTCTCCTGTAAAAGCCGTTTCCACTTCTCATCCGACAGATTGTCGTCTCCCCGGCTGAGAGATTCATGGTGGTACAAGACCACATCATTTCTCAGTACATTATAATACCCAAGTTCATAAAGGGCAAAACAAAATTCCACATCATTGTAAGAAACAGCCATGCCCTCATACAGCCCGCCTGCTTCCTCGTATTTGCGGCGATCCACCATCAGACAGGCCGCCGTCACTCCTATCATATCATAAACATGCCTGTTCTGACCATGATAATAAGAATTTTCATCGTGCATCTTCATCAGTTTATGCGCCGGCCCCACTTTCAGATTGGTGATACCCGCATGCTGAATCAGATCCGTGTCCGGATAGAGCAGTTTGGCCCCCACCGCTCCCACATGGGGCAGACGTGCCTTTTCCAGCAGCTTCTCCATCCAGTGAAAATCCGTATCCGTAATCTCCATATCATCATTGAGCAACAAAAGAAATGCGCCGTTGCTCTTTTCGGCCCCCAGATTGCACATCCGTGAAAAATTAAACGGCATCGGCTCATACAGATACCGGAAATCATAGCGCCCGCAAAGCGTCTGCACCTTAGCCCGATTCTCCTCACTGCTGCCATTGTCCACCACAACAATCTCATATGGCAGGCCCGGATGTGTGTGCGCCCGCAGACTGGACAGACAGACCTCCAGCACATGCGGATTATCTTTGGACGGAATGATCACCGAGATAACCGGGCTGTCTGACTGTGGCTGCCCAGTCGTTTCCTCAGAGCAGAGCGCTGCTCCCTGCCCCGCACCTGCAGTCCGCCCATACCCGCTCTCTGCCGTCTGCCTAAGCGCTTCTGTCTCATCACTGTCCACGCCGCCTTCCTGCTCCTCCCCCGGCATATGAATCAGCACCTTGCCCAGGGACGCAATGGCCTTTTGTGCGCCGTCCGCCCGGATCCATTCCCCGGCAGTCACCTTTTCTGTCAGTGTCTGCAACAGCTTATGGCATCCCCGGCTTTGCGTGTCCGAAAGATACGGCTGCCACTGCTCCGGTGCCATATCTTCCAGCACACTTTTATGCACGGCAAAGAAATGGCCGAAATAGTTAAAAGACGCCAGCGTATCCGGCGACCACTGCGGCTTAAACCAGGGAGAGTGCCGCCTTCCGGCCCTGTCCACACAGTCCTCATCCCCATAGGCAATCCTGACCCAGGGATGTGCTCTGAAAAAAGCCGTCACCAGCCCGGCCGCCTTCTCTTCCACCCTTCCCGCGCGGTCCGCAAAAAGGAAAATATCCGGATCAGGGGCAGGGTATTTTTCCCGCTTCCAGTCCTCATGCAAAAGATACCACTGGCGATAGGAGTCCTCCTGTCGCCGGATCTCCTTTCTGTATTTTCCGTAACAGATCGTATGCAATTTATGTTGAATCTTCTTTTTTATCTGTGAAACCATGCCAGCCCCTTATGCCGTCTTCCGCCGCCGTCTCCAGTATCCCCGCCTGCCATACTCACCGCCATCTCCTTTGTGATACGGATCACTTCCAGTTCCATCACAATGCCGTTTCCCGGCTCACTGACCGTAATACCCGGATCCTCGGTGCCAAACACCACCGTATCTGCGGAAAGCACCTTCCCGCTGCACTGCACCCTTCTGTCATACAGCGTGCGGGACTGCCCGTCTGCCACAAGACAGGCCAGCCTTACGATACAATAGTCCAGGGCCGGATCAATGCGCACGGCCTTCAGCCCCGGCTTCCCCGCCAGTTCCAGTCTCACGATCTCTTTTTCCTGATAACGTCCCGACAGGAAGTAAGAACTCTCTTCCGCAAAGCCGTTCCCGAAATCTTCATAAATCTGAATCCGGTTCCGCTCCTGTGCCAGCACATATCCGTCGCAACAGTCTGCCACCGGCATCACAGGCTGATCAATCGCTGCCCGGATTTCCGTCATTGACATCCGCTCTCCTGTCACATACTTCTGAAAAGCCTTCTCCTTCTCGGCAACCTCTTCAAATACCGTTTCTTGGCAGCCAATCTGTGCCAGCAGCCCCAGACCGGCCTTTTTGCGTTTGCCCGAACCCAGTGCATAGCAGTAAAGGGCACGGGCCATGATCTCCTCCGCCGGTGCTTTCCTGTTATGCACCCATTCATAATCAATCAGGTTCCACCCCTGCTGTGTTAGAATCAGATTGGAAAAAATCAGGTCATAATTGCAGAGCGTCCCCTGCAGAGGATATTTTGCCAACTGCCGGTAACGGTTAAATAACGCCTGAAATCCCTCTTCGTCATCCCGATCCAGACAGTCATCCAACGCCTCTTCCAACGTCCTGCCCGGCAGATATGCAAATACCGCTTCCGCACCTTCCATATGGCAGTGATTCAAGAGCAGACCGCTGCCTGCATAGGTCTCTTCCAGTCTGTGATAATTCTCCGCCATCCCTGCCACATGCGCCTGCGCCTGTTTCGTCTGCGGAATCTTACGCACCTCAAAAGAACCGTCTTCTTTTTTACGTATCTCCGTGCGGATGGCATATTGCGGCGCCCGGTCATTGGAAAATCTGGCATACACCACCGGCAGTGGCTCCCCGGTGATCAGAACATAAGAGTTGGAAAACAGTGGAAACAATCCTTCTCTGATCAGACTGTCAAACACATGTTTTTCGTCAAATAAAAGCATCCTCTCTCTGTCAAAATTGCGCAGATTGTCCGATAACTCACCTACTTTGGGCAGCCGCTCATCAGAATAGAGACAGGTCATAAATTTATAATCTGGATACGGGTAATAGAACCGATATTGTGTGATCTCATTCACCCGGCAGATTTCCTCCAGTGCCGCCCGGGTAAATGTACGCACTCCACCGCCCCGTGGATATCCTTCGATACTGTCAAAATAGGTGCCCAGGTGATCCTCCTGACACCCTGCCCAGTATTTCAGGCCCAGGCGATTCTCAATGGCAATGACCAGCCGGCCTCCGGGTGCCAGATGACGCTTCAGAATCGCCATAAAGGTCTCATAAGGTTTCTCCCCGCCGATATAACTCTGGGCATATTCAAAGACTCCGATCAGAAAAATATAGTCATAATCGCAGGGAAGATGTGGTTCGATATCCTGAAAATTCCCCAGCTTGATCGTCACATTGCCACAATTCGGATGACGGGCGACATTGATACGGCTCCTCTTTTCGGAAAGTTCGATGCAGGTCACACTGCCGGCTTTTTCTGCCAGCGCTCCTGTCACTGCTCCGCAGCCGGAGCCTACTTCCAGTACACGGTCCGACTTCTTCAGCGGTATCCAGCTGACAATGTTTTCGCGCAGCCGGGAAAGATGATAGAGGACAGGCCAGCTCTTCCTCTCCTCTATCACCCTGTCGTATCTCCCCGGTTCCCCGTTCCTGACAATCTCCAGTATTTCGTCTTCCACCGCCCCATCACAGTACAGATCCTGTCCCGGATAATAGGTGTCATCTATTACAATCCTGCCGGTCGTTTCCGCCATATCACACATCCTTTACCATCACTTCGGAATTCATATCAAAATATCCCACCGTATTCTTATCAGAAATCACCGTCAGATTCATGACATCATACAGGCGATGATAAACGGCAAACCGATCTCCCTCATAACCGGTCAGTCCCAGAGAGATCAGATATTCCCCGCCCTGCAGATTCATGATCTGTGTAAAGACCGCTTCCTTCTTCTCCCCTGCTGACACCGGTTCCAGAAAGGCCTTCTCCACCATAGTATTGGTGCCCGTGATTTCCACCCCGAGCGCATTTTTAATCGAGCAGGCAAAAATAGGCGCCGGCAAAGTCTCATGAAAAACCACTTTCATATGCACTGAGAAACGGCTTCCCTTCAGGACTGCATTGGTATGCATCCCCGACTCATCTGTCATATAACACTCCGTGATCACCGCCTGCCTCGTCCCATACTCCAGCATACCATCGTGGGCCTCTGCCCTGTCAGCATCGCCGGATACCGGTTCCTGCTCCTCGTCCCCCTGCCGGCCTTCTGTGGCATCGCTTTCCGGTTTTCCATCTGTTTCCGCTCTGCCCGCGTCGCCCGCCTGCATACCCGGCGCGGATTTTTCCGCCTTGCTCACACCGTTCCTGCCGGCCTGGCGCGCCGCATTGCTGATCTGCTCATCCTCCAGCAGATTCCCGCCATGCTCTGAGGCGTCATGTGCGGTATACTGCCCTACCAACACCTGTTTATAAATATCAATCATCTCTTTGGGCCGGCCCTCCGCCAGCTTCTGTCCCCGGTTTAACAGCACTACCCGGTCACAATATTTACTCACACTGCTCAGATCATGGCTGACAAACAGAATCGTCTTGCCCATATTCTTAAATTCTTCAAACTTGTGATAACACTTGGCCTGGAAAAAGACATCCCCGACCGAAAGCGCCTCATCCACAATCAATATTTCCGGATCAATATTGATGGCCACCGCAAAGGCAAGCCGCACAAACATACCACTGGAATACGTCTTGACCGGCTGATAGACATAATCCCCGATATCCGCAAATTCCAGTATCCTTTCCAGTTTGCTGTCAATCTCTTCCCTGGTAAAGCCGATCATCGTCCCGTTGAGATAAATATTCTCAATCCCGTTATACTCCATATTAAAACCGGCGCCCAGTTCCAGCAGGGCGGAAATCCGCCCGTCCACCTCCACACTGCCGGAGGTCGGATTCAAAACACCCGTGATAATTTTTAAAATCGTTGACTTTCCCGATCCGTTCGTCCCGATGATTCCCACGGTTTCCCCCTGCCTGATTTCCATATCCACATCCCGCAGGGCATAGTGCTCCTTATACCGCTTCTTCCGGGAAAGCCCCAGCGCCTCCTTCAGCCGGTCCATCGGCTTGTCATATAATTTATATACTTTATTCAGTCCTTTGACCGAAATGGCAGTCTTACCCTCCATTTCAGGCTCCCTTCTAAAAATGTGTACTTGACTTTCGCTGCACTCCATCTTACTCACAGCATATCCGCAAAGTGTACCTTCAGACGTTTGAAAATCAGCGCCCCCACGCCGAATACCACCGCCGTAATGATCCAGAAAAACATGGTCGAATAAAAATCCTCCCAAAACCAGGATTTTTCCAGCAAGGCACTGCGGTATCCGTTTACAATATAGAACATGGGATTCAGTTTAAATATGATCTGATACTGCTGTGGTACGCGGTCCAAGGCCCAGAGAATAGGTGTCGCCCACATCCCAACCTGCAGTATGATGGCTATGATATGGGTCAGATCCCGGAAGAAAATCACAATGGCACAAGTGGCATAGGAAATGCCCAGTACAAAGACAAACAGACAGAAGCTGTAATAAAAGAGCTGCAGGGTGTAAGCATCCGGGAAAAAGCCATGTCCCATATAGAGAAGCAACGTAAACAGCACAAAAAAGCCGTGGATGAAGGTCGCGGCAATGATCTTAATGATCGGCAATATACTGATCTTAAATACAACTTTTTTTACCAGGTAATTATATTCCAGCAAGGATGTGGTGCCGTTGCTGAGCGCCTCTGAAAAATAGAACCAGGGCACGAGACCGGCAGTGAGCCACAGTACATAAGGCGCCGTAGTACCGTCAGCCAGTGTCTCTGCCTTGGAATTAAGCCCTTTTTCAAATACGATCCAATAGACAAGGATCGTCACTACCGGCTGCACAAATGCCCACACAATCCCCAGATAAGAACCGGCAAATCTGGTCTTGAAATCATTCTTGGCCAGCCTCCAGATCAGGCGTCTGCTCTGGTAAAGTTCTGCCGGAAGGACAGTGATCTTATCATACAAAGCAGCGTACAGGATCAGACTGACAACAAGGATACCGGCAGCAATCCATTTCTTGATCAACTCGTCCCGCGGGTTCGCAAACGGATTCTCATGCAGCATAAGAACAGCCAGAAATGCAAACGCCACAATGGAAACAACGGCAATATTGGCCCGTTTGGATAGTTTCAGCTTTTTCATTCTTTCCTTTTTCCTTCAGTATACGCTCTGATCCCCTGCCACACTTTATCCTTTTCGGAAATAATCAGTTCCATCCCTTCCGCAATGGGCCAGTCCACACCGATATCTGGATCGCTCCAGAGCAGACCGCCTTCGTCATTGGGATGGTAGAAATCGGTACACTTATAAGCAAATTCCGCATAATCAGACAGGACAAGAAAGCCATGGGCAAAGTTCTTGGGAATAAAAAACTGTTTTTTATTTTCCGCGGAGAGATGCACCCCATACCATTTGCCATAAGTGGCAGAGCCTTCCCGCAGATCCACAGCCACGTCAAACACTTCCCCGCTCACCACCCGCACCAGTTTGTCCTGGGGAAAATGAATCTGGAAATGCAGGCCGCGCAGCACACCCTTTCTGGAAGCAGACTGGTTGTCCTGGACAAATATCTGGTCAATGCCTGCTTCCTTAAAGTCATTGTAATGATAGGTTTCCATAAAATAGCCCCTCTCATCCCCGAAAACCGCCGGTGTGATGATCTTCAATCCTTCTATCTCACAAGTCTCTACCGTTATCTTACCCATGTTTCCTCTCTCCTTATGTGTCATATTGCAGGCAGATCTTTGCACGCTGCCATAAAATCCGTAAGAATGTATAAAATCAGCCAGGCGGGCTCCGCACCCGGAGCCGCCCTGCGGGACATGTCACTGCCCCAGGTAGCTGATATTAAAGTCCACCCGGCCCTCAATTCCGTCGATGGAGCCGCCCGATGTATACTGCCACATCTGATATTTTCCTTCATACTGCGGATACTCTCTGTATTCCGCCAGCCAGATCACATTGGAATCCAGCCGTGTCATATCCAGTCGGTTGTAAAACCAGTTTCTGGAAGCATAAATGCCCGCATCATATCCCGCACTTTCGATGGTCTCACAAAATGCTTCGCAAACCTCCGTCCGCGTATTCACATCCAGTCCATCGGCCCGTCCGCTGCCGCCCGCGCCTTCCGTATCAATAAAGATCGGATAGTCCAAAGGCAGCCCACCGTTCAGGCACAGCACCATGCTGGCTTCTTCCACCGCTTCCACCGCGTTGGTCGCCTGGGTAAAGAAATACAGTCCCACTTTAATTCCCGCAGCTCTGGCCCCCTGTATGTTCCGGTAAAAGTAAGGGTCTTCCACCAATGCGCCGGTCACAGAACCCCTGTACCCACAGCGGATAATGGCAAAGTCAACCCCGGCAGCCGCCACTGCTTTCCAGTCGATCTCTTTGTTCCATTTAGACACATCAATACCAAAACTGCTGTTTCCTTCAGATGGCCGGATGCTTTTTTGTTCTGTTTTATCCGCATCCGCATCGCCTTTGCGGGAATCTTCCTTTTCCGCATCAATATCATCTTCTGTTTTAATCAGCAGTGATATATCGTCAATGGGAATATATTCCACATTTTCCTTGACATGGATGGCAACCGGGGTCGAAGGCACCTTATAATCCTCCAGTTCCTTCAGCGCCACTTCATACTCTCCGGGAGACAGATCGCCAATATAAATAATACCGTCCTGATCCAGATCCTTGTATTCTTCTCCATTGAGAGTAATATACAATTCTTTTCCTGTGACCAGTTCTCCCATCTCATTGAGTATCTGTACACGCAAGTCCTTCTCTACCGAAGTGGCAAACAGACTCAGTTTTTTCCCCGTATGCGCAAGCAGTTTCTCATAATCTGACTTATCTTTGTCAAAAAATGTGGAGTCGCCCAGAAAAGCGGAATAATCCACCGCCTCCTCTGTCAGCACGGCTTCTTTGCCTCCGGCCTGCTCTTTTTGCTGCTGCGCCGCTGCCGGCCGGTATTCCTCTTTTTGCAGCAGCCAGATCCCTGCCAGCGTCCCCGAAATCAGAAGCAGCATCAGCACCATACAAAATAGGGTGATCCGCTTTAATTTAGAGTCCATTGGCGACCTCTACCAGATACTGTCCGTAAGCCGTTTTCATCAACGGCTCTGCCAGCGCCAGAAGCTGCTCCTTTGTAATAAAATGTCTCTTATAGGCAATTTCCTCGATACAGGAAATATACAGCCCCTGCCGCTTCTGCACCGCTGCCACAAAGTCTGACGCATCCAGAAGAGAATCATGATTGCCGGTATCCAGCCATGCAAATCCACGTCCCAATGTCTCTACATGAAGCGTGCCACGGCGCAGATATTCTCTGTTAATGCTGGTAATCTCAATCTCTCCCCTGGCAGAGGGTTTGACATTTCTGGCAATCTCCACCACATTGTTATCATAAAAATACAGCCCCGGCACCGCATAATTACTCCTGGGCTTCTCCGGCTTCTCCTCAATGGAAAGCGCATGGCCCTCTTCGTCAAACTCCACCACACCATACTCTCTGGGGTCCCGGACATAGTAACCGAATATGGTGGCACCTTCCCTGCGTTCGACCGCCGCCTTCAGCACTCTGGAAAAACTCTGCCCATAGAAAATATTATCTCCCAGCACCAGTGCAGCGCTATCGCCGTCGATAAAATCCGCGCCGATAATAAAAGCATCGGCCAACCCTCTGGGCACTTCCTGCACCGCGTAGGCCAGATGCAGCCCAAGCTGACTTCCGTCCCCCAGCAGTTCCTCAAATACCACCACATCCCTGGGAGTAGAGATAATGAGTATTTCCCGGATTCCCGCCAGCATCAGCGTGGAAAGCGGGTAATATATCATAGGTTTGTCATACACAGGCATAATCTGTTTGGATATGGCCTTTGTCAGTGGGTAAAGACGGGTCCCGGAACCGCCCGCGAGAATAATTCCCTTCATGTCATTTCCTCCTAACGCGCAGAAAGAAGGCTTATCAGCATAGCAAAAATAACCCTTCTTTTAGCACTTATTATTTTTTTCCGTACATATCGTCGTAATATTTCTGGTATGCGCCGCTCGTCACATGCTCCATCCAGTCCTCATGATCAAAATACCACCTGATCGTCTGTCTGATTCCTTCACGGAACATGGTTTCCGGCTCCCAGCCGATCTCATCGCGGATCTTATCGGGCGCAATGGCATATCGCCTGTCATGCCCCTTGCGGTCTTCCACATAAGTAATCAACTCTTTTGTCACATGCGCTCTGCGCGGATCACCCGGTGGCAGCATCTCCTGTAATGTCTCTATGATGATATGAATGATTTCTATATTCTGTTTCTCATTATGGCCGCCGACATTATAAGTTTCAAAGAGGCGCCCCTTTTCCTGTACCAGATCAATGGCCTTGGCATGGTCTTCCACATACAGCCAGTCCCGTACATTTTTGCCATCTCCGTATACCGGCAGCTTCTTTCCCTTCAGTGCATTGTTAATAATCAGCGGAATCAGTTTCTCCGGGAACTGATAGGGGCCATAGTTATTGGAACAGTTGGTGATATTGGCCGGAAAATGATACGTATCCATATATGCCTTTACCAGCAAATCGGAAGAGGCCTTGCTGGCAGAATAGGGGCTGTGGGGCGCATATGGCGTCGTCTCATAAAAATAACCACCCTCTTCTTCCAGCGAACCATAAACCTCATCGGTCGATACATGCAAAAAACGTTTCCCCTCTTTATACGTACCATCCTCATTTTCCCAGGCTTCTCTGGCACAGTTCAGCATCACTGCCGTCCCCAGCACATTGGTCCGGATAAACACTTCCGGATCTTTGATGCTCCGGTCCACATGGCTTTCGGCCGCAAAATGCACCACCCTGTCAATCTCATAATCCGCGAAAATACGGGAAATGGCCTCTTTATCACAGATATCAGCCTTCACAAATGTATAATTTCCCCGGCCTTCCACTTCTTTCAGATTCTCCGGATTGCCTGCATAAGTCAGAGCATCCACATTGATGATATGGATCTGATCTCCGTATTTTCTGAACATGTAATGAATATAATTGGAGCCGATGAATCCGGCGCCGCCTGTTACCAGATAGGTTCTCATTTCTTCTTTCCCTTTCTCAGCTTCCGCTGCCGCCTGCGGGGCCGGTGCAGGGGCGGCGGAAGCCGCCCCTTCCGGTCTGCTATTTTCTCTTATCTTTTGTCAGTATCCCAGATAACTGAGGTTCATATCCACATCTCCTTTGATCCCGCTTACTTTTCCTTTCGATGTATACTGCCACATATCGTATCTCGTGGCTTTGTAAGTGGGCGCCGGCGCATACTGAGCCAGCCAGATCTTGTAACCGCTCAAAGACGCGGTATTCATCTTACTCTCAAACCAGGTCTTGTTGGCATAAATGCCTGCGCTGTAGCCGCCGTTCTGAATTGTCTTACAAAACGCGTTTACGGCGGCAGTCCTTGTATTCCGGTCCAGGCCATCCGCCCGTCCGCCACTGGATTCCACGTCGATAAACACCGGGTAGGAAAGTCTATGGCCCTTGATCAGGTTCAGTACCATGGAAGCCTCTTCTACCGCCTCCACTTCATTGACGGCCTGGGTGAAGAAATACACACCCACCTTAATACCTGCCGCATTGGCACCCTGAATATTGGCCTTGAATTTCGGGTCCTGAATCAGTGCACCTGTCGAAGAACCACGGTATCCGCACCGTATGATGGCATAGTTCACACCGGAATTCTTAACGGCTGTCCAGTCAATTGTACCATTCCATTTGGATACGTCAATCCCCATGATGCCGGTGCTGGAATTTACAATCAGTACACCGTCACTTCCAAATACATGTTTTGCTCCCTGAATGATCTGTTCTCCGGTGACCGGTTTACCGTCCTTATCAAAATAATACGTTCTGCCATCAATTGTCTGCCATCCGGTATATTTATATTCTATATTTTCCAGTTTTTTATAAAATTCATCCGCCGTATAGTAATCGGCCAGAACGGCTTCCACAAATTCTCCGTTTTTATCCTTGATATAAATCTGGTTGCCGTCCTTATCTTTGAGTTTGGTGGCACTATCTTTTTTGGGATTCAGTGTCACAATGACCTTACAGGAAACAGTCGCTGTTGCCCCTGAAGCATCCTTCGCCGTTACCGTAATGACAGCCTCTCCTGCCGCCACACCCGTGACAGTCACTTTATCTGCACTGACCTCCGCCTTTGCAATGTCTGTCTTATCAGCTGTAACGCTGTAAGTTATCTCACCGCTTCCATTCCCGGCCGTCGCTTTCAGTTCTTTTTTATCTTCTGTATAGAGTTTTACAGTTTCCGCATCCAGTGTCACTGTCAGGGCATCGGCTTTTGTCACCGTCACCTTACATACGGCACTGACCTTTGCATCTTCTGTGGACTCGGCCTTGACAGTGGCCACGCCTTCTGCCAGCGCCGTTATCTTACCGTTTTCCACCTTTACGATTTTGTCATTGTCAGAAGACCAGTTGACGCTGCCGCTGGAAACACTGGCTGTCAGAGTGGAAGAAGCGCCTGTTTTCAGTGTCAGTTCCGTCTGATTGAGTGTAACAGTCAGGGCCGCTTTTGTCACCGTAATCTGGCACTCTGCCTTTTTGCTGTTATCCTTTGCAGATACAGCGCTGATCGTCACTTTGCCGGCCTTGATGCCTGTCACTTTACCGGCACTGTCCACCGATGCCACTGCACTGTCGCTACTGCTCCAGGTGACACCTTTGTCTACGTCGGCCAGATTCTCACCCTCTACCACTGCTTTCAGGACAAGCGTGCTGCCCTCCGCCATATCCGCCGCCCCGGAAATGGTGACTTTTGTCACTTTTGCCGCCGGCTTCTCAGGTTCTGCAGGTTTCTCCGGCTCCGTGGGTTTTTCCGGTTCTGTAGGTTTTACAGGCTTCTCGGGCTCCGCCGGTTTTTCCGGCTCTGTGGGCTTTTCAGGCTCTGCCGGTTTTTCCGGCTTCTCCGGTTCTTTGGGCTGCTCTGGTTCTGCAGGTTTCTCCGGCTCTGTACTGGTATCAGGTTCTTTTGGTTTCTCCTGGCTGTCAGGGTTTTCTTCCTTATTATCAGTCTTTCCTTCGCCGCTGTTTTCTTCTGTCAGCTGATCCCCTTCTTCAAACTGAGACAGAGCACGGAACACACTTCTTGCTCTTGTGGAAAGGGTCGGGTCGGGTATATCTTTTTTATCTACCTTTTCAAATTCATTACCCGCCTCACCGTTATCACCAATGGGAGTTTTGGTGGACTCCACCCACTCGACCGTGTCTTTCAGCGCCGGGGCTGTCTCTGCCTCCTGAATCGCTGTATCTTCCACTGCCACATTGACCTGGGCCTCTGTTTTGATCTCATCAGCCACGTCGATCTGCTTATATTCAATCTTATCTTTTACTTTTACGGTTACGGGATCGGTGGAATACTTGTAGCCTTCCAGTCCGTCAGTCTCCATGATGGCTACTTCATACGTACCCGGCGTCAAGTCGGTCTTATAGATGATACCATCCTTGTCATCATCTTCATATGTCACCGTTTTCCCGTCAGGCCCTTTGACACTGGCCTTAAAAGTGATGCCTGAGATCAGTTTGCCGCCCGCGCGATTCATAAATTTAATCTTCAGATCACGCTGGACACTGGTCAGATTCAGAAGGACCTCGTCCTCTACATCCTTCTCTTCTTCCTCCTCTGTCTCCTCACTCTCTTCCTCTTGCGCGATCTCCGCGTTCATGGCTGCCACCCGGGCATCCGCCACGGCAATCAGACCACTCTCCCCCATGACACTGACCGCACCGAGTTCCTCTCCCACTTCCGCAAAAGCCGCCACCTGATTATCTACGGTCTTGGCAGAAGCATAAATGCTGCCGGTGACGATGGCAAGTACCAGCACCAGCACACCGGTCAGCACGACGACACCATCTCCCGCTGTCATCTCCGACAGATTCTCCTGCAGCCCCTCCCAGAATACCAGCAGGAAGTTCTTCTCTCTCTCATCCTCGCGGCTGCTTTTTTTTCTTTTCTGTTCCGCTGCCGGCCTCCCGGACGCCTTAGAACCGGACAGCCACACTTCCTTTGCTGTCTTTTGTTTTTCCGGCCTGTCATCCCTCGACCGCTTTGTCTCTTTTGCCGTCGTCCGCGGCTGCTCTTTTGATGTTGTACGGGATTTTTTCGGCGCCGCTTCCGCTTTATCCGCACCCGTTTTTCTGCCGGCGTTGTCTGCCCCTCCCGCCGTCCGCGCTTTTGCCGTTTCTTTCTTTACGCCGCGTTTGGCAGGTGTTTTCTTTTTTTCTGCTTTTGTATGTTCATCAAGTT
Organism: uncultured bacterium; assembly: GCA_947574055.1. Taxonomy (GTDB): domain Bacteria; phylum Bacillota; class Clostridia; order Lachnospirales; family Lachnospiraceae; genus VSOB01. Next base: position 190,251 of record CANPIC010000001.1, on the reverse strand, counting down.
CCAATTCTTCCAGGAATCCGAACTCATCATGATTGTCTTTTCTCATAACTGCTTTTCTTTTTCCTCCCTGTTTTTATCACTGCATGCGGCAGACATTTCTGCCGCTCCTCTGTATCCTCTCAACGATATCTCCCCCCTGTAAGGCAGCCACCTGTCATAGATGCAGCGGCTGTCATAGGGGCCCTGATTTATCTGCAGTCATGCTCTGCGTCCGGCTGATCCGGACCAGAGAGTACCCGGGTCTTCCTTGGTATGTTATGTTAACCAACTGTTGTTTAACAATTCTGTAGCATTATACCATCATAAAACCAATACTTCAAGGAAAATCGAACCTTTCCACCAATTCCCAACAAAATATGACAACACGTGCGCGTTCCGGGGCGCTTTTTGTCGTTCGAATTATTTTGCAGGTTATTGACTTCTTTTGGGAGAAATGCCAGAATAATAGCAGAATATACAAACAGGAGGGTCTTTCCATGATGTATATGCATTTTTGTAAGCGCTGTAACCGCATCCACATCCTCAATGGCCACAAGATAAACTGCCCCGGCTGCAGTGAAACCCTTGTGGAACTTGCCATCAGTTTTCATGAATTCTCGGATATGAACGCACAACAGCGTGCAGATTACCAGACGAGACTTGGCGATGAGCAGCAGTTAGCGCAGCTCCAATGTGTATACCGGGCAGGCCATTACCGCAAAAACTGCGGCCAGACTCCGGTTTTATAAATAAAAAACAGTCATGCCCGCCAAAATACAGGCCGTGCCGATCAGCTTCCTGGCCGTAATCTTTTCCCCGAAAAAAATACGTCCAAAAAACAACACCAGCACATATCCCAGAGATTCGATCACGGCTCCGTTCTTATATGCCATTCCCCGGAATGCCAAAATGGTCAGAAACATGGACGTAAATAGCAGTCCGTACCCGGCCAGCACCCAGGGATTCAGGTATTCCCGCAGAAGGGAACCATGCTGCTGCATGGCACTTTTTTTAAGCAATAACTGAGATACGGATGCTACCGTAACCGAAAGAATATAAAGCATAAAATATAGATTCATTTCTCTTTTTCTCCCATATCCAGATTGATAATCACGGTCCCTGCTATCACCAGCAATACACCGCATATATTTTTCCATGTAATCTGATCATGAAAGATAAGCGCCGCCCACAACAAAGACCATACCAGCACCATGGCCCGGTTGGCATAGGCCGCCGACAATTCAAACCGTTTGATCACCTGCTGCCAGAGCAGGGCATACACGCCCAGTATCACGATCTCCACCCCATAAAACATACAGAATTTCCAGGAAAAAAGCGCTTCGGCTGCCGCCAGTTTGGCCGCGATGCCGGATATTGTGTAGATCATAATCACGACTTGCAGAAACAGGATATTTTTGAGGGGTATTTTTGAAAATTTCATATGCGATCTTCTTTCACTGTATCCGGTAAATCCGGTAATCTTCTTCCTTTATGGACGCTGTGGCAGATTCATAAAGCAGAGAATACTCTTGTGCAAACCGCTCACTGCCATCAATATAAGAATGATTGCTGCTGGAGATCAGATAAACCGGCCGCTGCCCGATCTCCGCCTGGGCCAGCCACCGTTGAAATGTATCAAAATCCGTACGATCCATCCAATGTTCATCCCAGGTAACAAAGGTATAATAGTGCATATTGGGCGCATAAATAAAATCCTTTCTGTCCAGATACGGAAATATCGCTGATACCTCTGCCTGATTATCTGTCAGGATAATCGCCTGTGGCGGTACCTTTTCCTGTATAAATGCCGCCGCTTCTTTCCCGTTAGAATAAGGACCCAGAATATCCATCTTTATATCAGGAATCGTATGATACAGGGCGGCCAGACAGAAAACAGCAAAGAACAGTTGCGGCACACTCACCTTTTGTACAGGAAGCGTACTTTCTCCATCGTCTGCTTCTTCCGTTTTCACAATCCACATAGCCCAGATCATAAGCAGCGGAAATGTCAGCAGCCTCTGCATGGAAAATGAATATGCCATGGCATAAAACCAGAACTGAAACCCCCATGTAAGCACCAGCGTCACCGCTGCCGTATATTTGGCCTTTGTCCTGCTTCGCAACAAAAGATACAACAAAAGCACCAGGCCCAGCAAAAACAAAGCGACGCCCGAAAGTCCGGATATGCCGCAAAGCATATCAGTTCCCTCCACTGTCGACTCCATCATTTTCTCCAGCGTTCTTCTTACACTGGCGGTATCAATATGCAAAAGACTGCTGCGCTCCACATTCAGCAGTTCATACAGCAAAAAAACGGCGCTTCCCAGAGGCAATGACAAGGCGGCAATACAGTTTCCATATTCCCTTCTTTGTCTGTCTCTGTAAAATCGTATACTGCACTCACAAAAGAAACAAAAACTCAGTGAAAATGCCGTGATAACCATTATCACATGAGACTGCACAAGCAGCGCTGCCGTTAGGGTATAACGCCATGGATGTTCAAATCTTGCCGGATACCACAACGCTGCCAGAAACAAAAACAACGGAATCAGACAATAATTCCTGGCAATAACCGGATAATAATAGGTAAGCATCGGGCTGAAAACAGCCGCCGCCTTAATCAACAGAGGCAGCCGTGCCCGATAGATAAAAAGAAATACGGCAATACTCATGATCACAAATGCCAGTATATTCTGCATCCGGTAATGCAGCCCCATGTGTACCAAAGGCCAGATCAGCATATGCCACAAACAGGGATGGCCTTCATAAGACATCTGAGCCGGTAGTTTCCAAAACGGCAAATCCCGCGCCAGCAGCCAGGTCTGGGCCTCATCTCTCCACGGTTCATGACAAAGCAGAAAATAACAGTTCATGATAAGCCAACCACCCGCCAAAAGACTACATGCTAAATTTTTTTGATTTTTTTCCGTCCACATTTTTCACTCTTTACTTTCTCGAAACACCAGTTTGATTTCATACGCCTATATCATATAACAAATTGTTTTGGGTGACAAGAACATTCCCTGTTTTCCCTAAAACAAGTCAGTTGTATGGCAAATCATAAACTGTAACATTCTTAAATTGATAATATATGGTAATTGTAATATAATAAGCTGATACAATGACAAACCCTGTACAGGAGGTTTTATGATGATACCCCTTAAAAGCCCTTCGGAATATATAGACCGCTTCCGGCAGCGACTGACCCGGGAACAGAAGACAGCTTTTCTTGCTGCGTTTGTGACCGGCTTTATCTGCCACTTATTTATTTTCACCAATTCCATGTATAATAATGATGACATCCGTTATCTATATGTAACATTTGATAAACCGGAACTGGGACGTTGGGTGCAGACATACGCCGGCGGCATTTCTTCTTATTTCAGTATGCCTGTTGTCAACGGCGTCCTGGCACTGTTCTATGGAAGTATCACCGCAATGGTCCTTGTCTCTATCTTTGACCTGAAAAACAGACTGGGTATTATCCTGTTATCGGGATTGTTTATTACCTTTCCCACAGTGGCCTGTTTGTATTCTTATATGTTTGCCGCGGACCCCTTTCTGCTTAGCTGCCTGCTGGCAACACTGGCCGTGTGGTTTGTCACACGTTCCGAAACAAGGTGGGGATGGGCGGCCGGTGCTCTCCTGCTTTGTCTCAGTGTGGGCATCTATCAGGCTTATCTCTCCTTTGCCCTGATTTTGATGCTGCTTTTTTTCATGCTGATGCTGTTACAGCCCGGGCACTATTCGGACAAAGCCGTTTTGACCATGGCGTTTCGTTATATCCTGATGCTTGGTTTTGGCATGGCGGCCTATTATGTGGGTATGGTTTGTACCCTGAAAATCAAACATATGGAACTCAGTTCCTATCAGGGTATCAGTGACAGTTCCATCCCCGGCCTGTCTGAAATCAAGAATCGCCTGCGCATGGTATTTGAGGATTTTGCAGTTTTTTTCAGACCCTCTCAGGTTCTGGCCTTTAACCGCTGGATGCAGGCTGCGCTCCTTTTGTCTTTGTTTTTGCTGCTGTTTTTTCTGCTGACCTTATATACCCGGCATCAGGTTTACAAAAGCCTTTTGCGCAGTGGAGGACTTCTGTTTTGTTTTCTCTGTATTCCTCCCTCCCTCAATGTATTTTATCTCATCTCATCCGGAGCCACCATCCATATGCTTATGCGGCATGCCTGGTGCCTTCTGTTTATCGGAGTTGTGATTTTTTATGAAAAAGCAGTACCGCTCTGTCGCCCCGCCGCCATGAGGCTTCTGGAATGGGCTTCCTTTGCGGCGCTGTTTCTGGTAGTATGGAATTATATCCTGCTTTCCAATATTGCCTACTTTAATATGAACTTTCGCTATGAAAAGACATATGCATTATGTATCAAAATAATGGACAGAATAGAACAATCGGACGACTATGACAAGGACAGGCCCATTGCCTTTATCGGCAACTACAGCAAGACTTATAAAATGGATGCCACCGAAGCACTGTTAGACCCCATGACCGGGATGAAAGGGCCCCGGGTATTTGGCGGCACCAGCCGCGCCTATCTGCCCTTCTTCCAGAACTGCCTGGGAGAAGATATTACCATTGTCACTCCTGAGGAAGAAGAAGCACTGCGGGCCACTCCCCAGTTTCAGGAGATGCCCCGTTTTCCTCACAAAGGTTCCATCCAGGTCATCAATGATGTAACCGTTGTAAAGTTAAATGAATGACCAGCCATTTGATTTCCCACCCTCACAGGAGATTTCTATGAAAGAAGATCAGAACAATATTCTTGACGCCGATACAAAAATAATCACTCTGCATCAGGAAGAAGACGTAAACCCGGTTAAGGACATATCCGGCGCCGATACCTATATACCGGATACAGAGACTGCCGCCTCAGATAGAAGCAAGGCAGCGACCGGCAAAAACGGGGCCGGCGGGCGCCGGCGCCCGGCGGATCAGAGCGGCTCTGACATGCGTAACGTACCGGCAGATCGGAATCGTACAGACCCGCGCAGACGACCAAAGGGCAAATCAGGCGCCGGCACACGCGGGGCATCCGGCAATGCCAGTGCTGCAGTGCGAAGAACGCCGCCCGGCAATACCAATCCCAGGTCCCGCCAATCATCTTCCGGCGCCGCAAACACCAGATCCGGCACGCGGAAAACCGCCGCCGGCAGAAACGGAGCCGGGAAACCCAGGACGACGGCGGGCGCCTTACGCAAAAAGAGACCCGCTTCCCGGCGTCTGCGTATCTCTCATATCCACATTGGTATCATAGTCCTGGCTTTCCTGATCGGTATTGTGGGCGCTGTGCGCCTGGCCATATGGAACAAAGGAAAGGCTTCCGACTATGATCCGGATCAGATCACCACGGAATTTGATACGGAGCCGGAAGATTTTCGTGTCCCGCCCGATCCACAGGCAGGCGGATCCAAAACAGACGACGGTGTGACCACCATTCTTTTGCTTGGAAATGGCGTTCTGGCCGAGACAAGAGAAGAGGAAGATGGAATTGGCAGACGTCTGGAATCACTGACCGGTGGAAAAGTTTATGACGCCAGCCTCAATCATACCTATCTCTCCGTAAAAAATGCCGTGTATGAGGAATCCTACCAGACAGATGTATTCAGTCTGTACTGGATCACCCAGTGTATCACCCTGGGCGATTTCACTCTTCTGGAAGACAACGCCCGCTCCTGGGATGGGGACAGCGGCGTCGGAGATATGGTAGAGATGCTGAAAAATCTGGATATGGACACCGTTGATGTGATTACGATCATGTATGATTACAGTGATTATAAGGATGGCCGCCTGCTGGCAGGTCCGTATGATGAGACAATGGCGGCAACCTGCTGCGGTTGTCTGCTCCAGTCTGTGCGGTTACTTCAGCAGACCTATCCGCATATACAGATCATCGTATCGTCGCCTTATTTTGCCTGCGTGGAAGATGAAGACGGGCAACTGCAGCCAGGCAGTATCTATAACAATGGGCAGGGTACTCTGGCAGATTATATGATAGCCTATAAAAACATCGCGGTTATCTCCCGCGTCTCCTTTATTGACAACTACTTTGGCACCATCACCGAAGATAATTATGAATCCTGTCTGGAAGACGATAAACAAAGCCTCAATACAAAAGGCCGAAATGCCATCGCCGAAAGAATTGCTTCCTTTATCAGTCAGTAAAACGGTCCTGTCACAAGCGCTTCTGCCATACAAAAATTGAAACCCTTCCGCATGGTCATTGCCTGTATTGTTTCAGCAGTCCCAGCCGGAACACCGCAGTCCCGGCTAATGCCACATAGCAGACAGCACAAAGACCGGCCAAAAAGAAGAAACTGCAGTCGGAAAGACAACGGAAGATAAAAAAGTACCCCACATACGCTGCCAGATTCCACAATAAAAGCAGCGTATGTTTTTTTTGCCAGAACATTCCGAAAATCCGTTTCACACCTGCTGCCGATACCAGCATCCCCGCTCCCGCAGTCAGAAATGTAGCCGCCGCGGTTCCTGTAAGAGAAAAATAACCGGTGAAAACCGGACATAAAATAAGTTCTGTTACAAACATACCCACTGACAGCAGTGCAATCCATTTTTTCTGATCCGCTGCTGAAATGACCATCGTAAACACAAGTGTCATTCCCAGGAAGGCAATGGCAAAAGCGAGAAAAGAAAGGGCATTTTGACCGGCCACATAAGACGGTTTGTAAAAAGCCGCAAGAATATGTCCGGATGCTGCAGAAATCACCACTGCAACCGGCAGCACCAGACTGATGATAATCGTCATCAGATCGCTCACTGCTTTTTGCGCTTTCTCCAGTTCCCCCGTCACATAATTTCTGGTCACGACCGGCAACGCCACCGTATAAAACGCTGTCAGAAGAAAATAAGGTACTTTGGCAAAGGTAGCAACCCCTGTGTAATATCCCACTGCCTCATCACTGCCCGTCACACTTTTCAGAATCAGGGTATCCAGATTCATCATCACTGTCGTGACACAAAAAAGAAGCATATAACTCAGCGTGATCTTTGTGTACTCCCTAGCCGACATACGCTCGCTTGTCTGACGAAACGCTTTTCGACTGCGTACCACCTGCAGAGCAGAAAGCACCATCGTCACAACTCCTGCAAACAAAAAGCCCATTTCCACACCGATTACTGCATCTTCGTACAGAAACAGAACTGCCGGTATCACAGACAACTTTAAAACCGGATAGATACTCCCAATTCCCGCTTCTGCCACAAACGCTTTATGCCCATTTAAGATCCCCAGCATAAGAGAATAAATTCCGGTAAAAGGCAAAAGGCAGGCCACTCCCCTGATATAAGGAATCAGAGTCTCATCCCCCAAAAACGCCGCTATGGAAGAGGCACCAGCCCAGGTACCAAAAAAGAAAAGAACAATCATGATAACCTGGACCTGTATCCCCAGCCGGATCAGATGTCTTTCATCATAGCGGCCTGCCGCTATGGATCTGGACATCCCCTGTCGCACCCCGTCGGTAAAAAAGATGTATTCAAAGTTGATGATCGTAATGATCGTACCGATTATGCCATATTGCGCCTCCGGGAGATATCTTCCCAGAAAAAAATGCATCGTATAACTGCCGATGACAAAAGCGAGCTTATTCATCACATGAAGTATAATGCCTGTATACATAATTTTCCGCCTTTTCGTCAGAATATTCGATATGGTTCCATAACACTGTACCCGCACTGTCTTCCATGGTATACTGTTAAATAGCGTCAGTTATCATGTACAGGTACATGGGACAGAGCCCATACCATATTTACCTGTCAATTTCTATTTCACGGAGGCTGTTATGACAACATTGATAAAAAAAATCAAAGGACAATCCGTACTTTTTATTACAACCAAAAATCTCGATTATTTACGCAATACCCAGGAAATCGAACTGTTGAAAGAGCATGCCGCTACAGTACACATCATAGGAAGCAGCAGCGCTTCCTATCCCCGGCGTCTTTTGTCCGTCTGGACAAAACTGCTGTTGACTTCCATGAAACAATATTCCGTGGTCTTTATCGGCTTTGCCCCACAGCTTATCGTGCCCTTCTTTTCCTGCAAGTTCCGACGTGCTTTTTTAATAGAAGATTTTTTTATCTCTTTTTATGATACTCTCGTATATGACAGACAAAAATTTTCTCCTCAAAGCCTTACCGGCCGGCTCCTCTATCTGCTGGACCGCTATACCATAAGACGCGCCGGACTCATCATCAGTGATACAAAAGCCCATGGACACTACTTTGCCAGCGAGTTTTCCCCAAAAGGAATGCAGGAAACACTATATCTGAAAGCCGATACTACCATCTATTATCCCCGTCCCACACGTCCTTCTCAGGGTTTTCACGTGCTTTACTTTGGCTCTGTCCTGCCCTTGCAGGGCCTGCCTGTCATCCTGGATGCCATCCGGCTTTTACAGGACAAAGGGGAAATTTACTTCACCATCATCGGCCCCATTCCCGCAAAATGGAAAAAGCCGGCAGACAGCCATATCCGCTACTTTTCCTGGTTGTCGCAGGAGGCACTGGCCGAAGAAATTGCCGGGGCCGATCTTTGTCTGGCCGGGCATTTCCACGGCACCATCCCCAAAGCCCGGCGCACCATTCCCGGAAAAGCCTATATCTATGAGGCCATGGAAAAGCCTATGATCCTGGGTGACAATCCTGCATCCCGGGAACGGGATACTGCCTGGAAAGTACCCGTGTTTTATGTGCCCATGGGCGACAGCCAGGCACTCGCAGACTGTATTCTTCACTGTTTCGCATCATACTCCAGCCTGCGCACATGATACTGGATATCTTCCAGCAGTTTTCTGTTGGAAGATATCACATCCGCCTGCAACCCGATTACAAAAGTCATAAATCCGATCATAATCAGCATACATGCCAGAATCAGCGACTGGATATGACCCGCACCACCCGCCGTGAAGAAAAAATATAAAAACCGGATACCAATACCCAGGCCGATCAACGACGGAACCAGCGCCACCAACGTAAAAAAATACAACGGCCTGTACATCATAAAAGCCCGCAGTATCGTCATCATCGACCTTTTCACATATCCGAACATACTGTGAAACAGTCTGGAAGAACGCAGTTCCGGATTGGTACGGATTGGTACGGAAGTAATGGCCATGCGATTGCGTCCGGCCTGCACAATCGTCTCCAGCGTGTACGTATATTCATTGATCACATTCATCCGCATGGCCGCATCTCTGCTGAACGCCCGAAACCCACTGGGTGCATCCGGAATATCCGTAGCAGAAGCCTTTCTCACCACATAGCTTCCCAGATGTTGCAATTTCTTTTTTAACGGGGAAAAATGGGCCGTTTCATCAATGGGGCGTTCTCCGATTACAACTTCTGCTTCCCCTTTGAGAATCGGTTCCACCAGTCTGACAATATCTTCTCCGCAGTACTGATTATCCGCATCCGTATTGACAATAATATCTGCCCCATTTTTCAGACAGGCATCCAGTCCCGCCATAAATCCCCGGGCAAGCCCCCTGTTCCTGGGAAAACTGACGACATAATGAACCCCCCAGTTCTTCGCCACTTCCACAGTATTGTCACTGCTGCCATCATTAATGATCAGATACTCAATTTCGTCAATGCCTTCTATCTGTCTGGGCAAATCGTTCAGGGCAATTTCCAGTGTCTGGGCCTCATTCAGACAGGGAATTTGTATGATCAGCTTCATCTTTCCACCTCTCTTTTCACCTCATAAAGGGACAGTTTCAGTCTGTACTCCACATAATCCAGCGGAATCGGCGTCAATGGATTGGAAATATTAAAATAATCCAGATAACTCAGATGATTCCAGTTGGTATAAATTTTGGTTACATCCACCTGCGCCAGCACAGCGCTGCTGCCCCAGTTATCCTCAAATGCCGTATCATAATCCATATAATACACATGTTCGTATACCTGTGCAAGCTGTTTCAACTGCTTATCCAATCCTTCATCCGCATAGTAAACATCACATCCGGTCAGCAGCTTCACCGGAAAGATGAAAACAATCTGCTGTTCATCCGGTCCTACAATGAAGGCATCCTCCGGGCCGATATATTCACATACATCCTCCAAAAACACCCATTCACAGCGACTATGGTCCTTCTGGTATAGCAGTCCCTGATCATACGGTACAAACGTGAGAAACATGCACACCGCCAGCAAAACTGCCACTCTTTTGTTCATCTCTTCCAGAATTTGAACACCTACCAGAAAAATGACAGGAAGAAACAGCGCCGCATATCTGGCAAAATAATAATAATACAAAATGCGTACCCGCATCACCATGGAATACATAACCACACAATACAAAAACAACAACGTCAGAGAAGTACGCAGTTCATCTTTCAAAAAAGCACCAGGTTTTAGAAACATCGCGATGTAAATGACCGGAATCATCAGCATACCCGACATATAAATATATGTGCTGATCTGCAGATATTCACAGGACGTTGTTGTCTCTCCCTGCACAACCCCTTTATATACAAAAAAAAGCAGCGACAGCAGAAGTAGTATGCGGATCAGCAGGCAGACAACCTTCTTTATCCCGTTCTCTTTGGCCGCACCGGTACCGGCACATATTTTGTGCGCCTCATTTCCGCCGGACCCAAAGATCGCAAACACACGCGCTTCGACCGCGCCGCTATACTGCAAAACAAAACACAATACTACCAGGAACAGACAAACAGTGGTAATCAGCGGAATCAATGTCTTCTCTCCCAGCAGACCACCGGTAATCCTGCCAAGTTCACTGTAATTGCCATAGGAATAATATGGCGCAATCATAAATGCCCAGATCGCTCCCACGCCATACCCTGCCACGCTTCCCATAATAGCGTATAGATATCCCCTGTCCTGGCGTGCGATATACATCACCGCCAGCACAAGGACAAAAATCGGCATAAAGGCATAGAGACTGATGTGATAAAAAGCAAAAACAACAATGGGAATCATACAGGTCCAATGACTTTTTTCCGCTGTCAGGGCATATAAGAACCAACAGACAAGCAGCATGATCCCTATCTCTGTCAAGGACGACTTGGAAAGCCACAACACAATAGGACTGGCGGCAGTCATCAGTGTGACAAAGGTGCAGGAAGCCAGATGCAGCCGCATGTTTTCACACACAAACCAGATGAGAAACAGGCTGCACAGATACAACACCGTCTGCACCCCGATCATCTGCGGATATCCAAACAACATACCCCACAGCGCCAACAATGCCGAATACGTGGGCAATCCATGGATTGTACCTACGATCTTCTCAAAAGCAGCAGCATCCGTTTCCGTTTCCTCAATCACGCGGGGCAGATAAAGGTTATTCTGTCCATAGATAAAGTCCAGATACTTCTGACGTTCCTCAGGGGTTTCCAGCCTGGTAAACTCTTTCATTTCCATATAGTTGTGCGTTTCCCCATTCATCAGCGCGAGCGCCTTCACCTGATAGGTGCCCTGATCCTGTCCCATACTGTACAGCTCAAATTTATTCCAGGTAAAGGGCAGCGCCAGAAGCGCTATCACCAATGGAATCACACACTGCCTGCCGTCAAACGTCACGTCCATTTTCAGGCTCTGCCAAAAGCGCCCCTGCTCCCCCGCAGTTCCAGGCAGGTGCACACACGTCATCCAGCCCGCCAGCAACACCTGCAACACAATACAGCAGGCCAGTACACCGCCAAATGTGAAACAATCCGCCCAGAAAAAGCCGGCACTGACAACCGTATACAAAAAGAAAAAGCCACATAAGCCAAACACACACAGTCTGATCAGACCGATTCCCGGCCTTGCTTTCTGAATGATAAAAGCCCACAGAAACAGGCTGATTATGCACAATAATAAAATCATCTTCCGCCTCCCGGCAACAGTCCCCTTATGGGGTGATCATGGTTCTTCTCCCGCGGTCAGTATACTGCCATCCGCATCACTTCTGTACTGCGCCACAAAATACAGGTCACTGCCGTCATAGGGTTTTGTGAAATCATAAGGCTCCTTCGTATAGCCGTTGAGCCATCTGACAAAGGTATAGCCTTCCTTCTCTGGCGCCAGTGGTTCTTCCAGCACATCCCCCACCAGACCTTCCACATAAGAGATATACAGGTCAGCATCCCCTCCGTCCAGGTAGACTTTTTTTGATTCCCGGCCATCACGCCAGAGTCCTGTCAGGTAACCTTCTCTGGTTGTCAGAAATTCCTGCAGGATCTGTACACTGTTCTGATACTCCTGCACTCTGGACACCCGGTCCACCCCTTTGTTGCGCTCCCATCGCACACCGTCCGCCAAAGCAGCATCCTCCAGACAGGCGGCCATCTTTTGCAGTTCTCCCGCTTCCAGCTCTTTTAAGATAGGCAGAAAAGTCTCTGTATAGACCCTTGCCGCTTCCTCCCGGAAATCTTCATGCTCATACATTCGATACCAGATCGAAAACTCATCCATGGGAAGGGCAGCAAACAGACCGTACGGACTGACGCTGCTGATATAATGCTGATTGGTAAGAGGACTCATAATGGGATTGCCAAGGCTCATATCATAGTCCCAGACTGGCCCGGCGTATATCCTGCAATCCGCATGATCCGTATCTTTATAAAAATACTGGCTCGTGGAAGACGCATCATAATTGCGCACAATCTCTTCCACCAGATATTTTTTTACGAAACTTTCCCCATCAATGTATTGTGTATAAGGAACACCGGTACCCGGATTCACTCCATCCGGGCTGAAAAGCGCATCCTCAAAAGCCTGCCATTTAGCCGCGATATAGGCCACCTGCGCCTTGTCCGCATACTTGGGACGTTTTACCGTGACAGGCTGACCACCTTTGGTAATAAAGAAACTGGCGCTGGCATAGATACGGGAAGGGCGCTCAATCTCCAGCAGATATCCCCCTGTCAGATCATCCGTGCCCACCTGGGTATCATATCCCCGCAGATGGATGCCGTTTTCCAGTGTCTGTACACCGCCCTTTTGCGGATCTTCTTTCGTAATCACAGCCAGTGCATCCAGATCCTTTTCTTCCTGTTTTGGCTCATACAGGGTATAATCTTCCAGATTACGGATATCCACCCTGTTTTTGCCGATTTCCACCTTTTCACAGAGCTGATAACATCCCTCATAGGACCCGTTCAGATACAGATCCACAAACCCGCTTTCCGGCGCATATGCCATGCCGGCCCGGGCTGCCATATCATACGTGATCTTATTGCGCAGCAATGTCTTATCCGACCAGTTGCTCAGCAGATTCCAGGTGTCAGCACCGCCCATATTCAGAAAATCGACTGCCTGACTCATCGTTACCTGGTAAGGTTTCTTGACCCAGTCGGCAGAGGTATTGCCTCTGACACGCAGATTATCCATGGCACCTTCTGTCTCCACACGCCCCTCACTATTGACAAGCATGAGTATTCCGCCATCCTGTCGTTCATAAGGTTCCTGGGTCAATGCTTCCCGCTTCCCGTTTTCCAGTTCCACAAACAGAGCCGGTATCCGGCCCGATGCCATCACTTCCAGTTCAAAACATTCCCCGCCGATCTCCAGCGTATGCAATCCTTCTCTAAGAGCATCCGTCCTGCCAGATGCCAGCCGGCTCCCATCCAGCAAAAGAGAGCTCCCATCCACTGTCCATACTTTCAGACTGTCCCCCTCCTGCCAAAAAGAGGGCAAAAACAGATAATATTTATGCTCCCTGTCACTCCACCAGAGCCGGATCGTCTGCTGCCTAAAATGAGCCATGGGAAGTGAGACACAGATCTCTCCTGCCACGGGCTGCCATACTGTCTTTCCCGGCAAAAACCCGCTTCCCACAGCCCGCTCTCCGTAAACCGGCACCCCAAAACCCAGCAGCAAAACAGAAAATACAAGCACCGCCAGACGGATCTTCTTTTGTTTCATCTGTTCTTTATTCTCCCTGGCTAAAACCGTAGTATTTCCTAAACCATGTCACAAATGCCGTCAGCCCCTCTTCAATAGAGGTATCCGGCCGAAACCCAAAGTCTTTTGTCAGTTCCGACACATCCGCATAGGTCTGATAGACATCCCCCGGCTGCATGGGATAGTACTCCTTCACTGCCTCCCTGCCCAGGCATCGTTCCAGTGTGGCAATAAAATCCATCAGCTTCACCGGCTTATTGTTGCCGATGTTGTAAATCTTATATGCCACCCCCTGCCTATTGGCCGCAGGCGGATTGCACAAAATATTGCATACCCCTGTGACAATATCATCAATATACGTAAAATCGCGCAGCATATCGCCGTTATTGTAAATCGCAATCGGGCTGCCATCCATGATTTTGACGGCAAATTTAAAATATGCCATATCCGGCCTGCCCATAGGGCCATACACGGTAAAAAAACGCAGCCCCGTCACCGGATACCCATACAGTTTGCTATAGGCATGTGCCATCAGTTCGTTGGATTTTTTAGTCGCAGCATACAGGCTCACCGGGCCATCCACCTTGTCTTCTGTGGAAAAAGGCACTTTCTCATTGCCGCCATAAACAGAACTGGAAGAAGCAAATACCAGATGCTCCGTACCATAGTGCCTGCAGGCTTCCAGTATGTGATAAAATCCCAGCAGATTGGAAGACACATAGGCATCCGGATTGTCGATGCTGTATCGCACTCCTGCCTGCGCTCCCAGATTTACCGTAATCTGAGGCTTATATTTCTCAAACACGGCAAACACGGCCTCTTTATCCGCCAGATCACCCCTGACAAAGGTGTAACCGGCATACTCCTGCAGGATCTTCAGTCTGTCTTCTTTCAGTGACACATCATAATAGGCATTCATATTGTCAAAGCCAATCACGGCGGCTCCCTGTTCCAACAGCCGTTTCGACAGATGAAAGCCGATAAAACCGGCCCCCCCTGTGATCAGATATACTTTTGAAGCATCAAATTCTTTCATGTCCGTCCTCCATCACTGTGTCTGTATATAATTTTCTTCCCAGTCTCCCGAAGCCAGAATCCCGAATTCTGCCTTCTTTTCTGCAGCAAACTTGGCTCTGTCATAAATGTAAATATCATAATTATCGACAGTAGTCAGATAACTGAATTCATATTTGCTGATGGGCTTGCTCCCTGCAATCGGCGTCCCGGCCCGCAGCACGATATATTCCACTCCCTGCTGCTTCGCATAGTCGGTAATGGCAAAAGACCGGACCGGACTGGACTCCATGGCTTCATACAGGGGATTGTTGCTCCAGCCGTCCACCAGTGCTTCTCTGCCGTATGCCAGATGGATGCTGGCATCATACTGCCTGATAAACTGCAGCATCTCTCCCGGCACCACTGCCTTCACATCCCGTCCTTCCACACGCATGGCATCCGCCACGGAAATCACCGAAGGGGGCAGATGATACAGATTCTCGGCTTTAGTCACCATCGGATTGCGATAGACCAGACTGCCGCTTTGCACCAACAGCAGCGCAAATACCGTGCTAATCACAATACGTTTTCTCCTTGTCTCGATTTTGCTCACTGCCCTGGCCAGCGCATATGCCACTGTCATCCCCATGGGCACAAGCCAGAGCAGCCGGTAATAAACCTGGGAATCCAGGAAAAATTTCATGGCCGCCCAGGCAAACAAGGGACAAAAAAACAGGGCCAGTATCCCGGCGGTCAGATGTACAAACAGTACTTTGATCTCTTTTTTATCTTCCGCCACCCACAGATACAAAATTGCCGCTGCCACAATAACGGTCATGGTACTGCCGCCGCCGTAATTCTGATAGATGGTAAGTGTGGTTCTGACTATATCACCCATATGCTACCTTTATCCTTGATATTTTTATCGGACACAGTTGAGACTGATCCAAGCCATGCCCTTCCTGATACAGATCCCGTTTTTTTACTTTAATAGCAGATACAGCAGGCCATAGAAAATGCAGGGCAAAAGACAGGCCAGTGTCTGCGGGATCAGTATCGCCTTTTTTTTCTGCACCGCCAGCAAAACCGCCGCCAGTCCCAGCAGCACCGGCACCGAGAAAATACCGGTACTGGTCGTAAAAGTGGTGCAAAGAACGATGACAAACAGCATTGCCCATTCTCCGACATCCATCTCGTCCTTAGCCATAAACAAAAGCCATACAAACAAAGCCGGAATCATCAGATTGGGGAACATGGCCTTTCCCTGCCAGGTCCTTGTATAGGCAAAACTCTCCGCTGTATAAATGGATACATTGCCAAAAAGATACCAGAGATTGACAAACAAAAGAAACAGCCATTTGCTCTTTCTCTGTAAGGGAAACAACTGATTGCCCGCCTGCACATAAATACAATACATCAGTGCCAGAAAGAGGATACTGATATAGCTGTGACAGATAATGGTCACATGAATCCCCGTTACCTCTGAAAGCCAGGCCATAAAGATGGGCTCCGTGGAAAGGGCATGTCTGATATCCAGTTCCCCGTTGGCGCCATAATAGGGCGTGAACAGATACATGGCATCCGTGTGCTGACTGGTGAGGGAAGTGGCGACAAAAAAGGCGTCATCCCCATCCAGATATTGCATATGGTAAGCCAGGAAAAGCTGTAATGCAATCAGTAAAAGCACAAGCGCCATCATCGGAATCTGCCCCTTCTCCGGCTTATGCTCTTTTATCTTCCGGATACAGCCCGGAACACTCTCACGCCCGAGCAGCAGAAAAATCACCGCCAGTATCCCGATCACTATGGTATAGCAATGCATCGCCACGGTAAAAGATGCCTCAAACACGATAAAGGGCACCGTCATCAACTGAAACACTGCAAACATCATCATCCAGCCTGCCAGCCAGATCATACCAAAGGACCGGTGTTCCTCTTTCATATAGCGGACCGGCAAAAGCCCCATACAAAATGGCAGTAACCAGGTACAGACTGCCAGAAGCAGCAAGTGCAGCCACATCTTATCTTCCTCCCGCGCCGTCTGCGCCGTATCTTATCCACTGCAACAGATTATCGCTCTTCCCTGTCACTGCTTCCCGCGAAAAGTGCCTCATAATCATACGCATCTATCATACTCCTCATCTGCCGTAATTCTTCCCTGTAATTCTCCTGCGTGACCCGGTGCTCTCCACTGACAAAGCACTCTGTCATATATCTGTTGATACTCTGGTTATAATGCCCGGTGTCCGCGTACAAATCCAGATCACAGACGATTCTTTCCTCCCCCGGGAAAAAAAACAGCCTTACATTATCGTATACCAACAGTTTTTCCATGAAATACTGATATTCATACATCACCGCGTCCATTTGATTGTTCTGTATATATTCATACCAGTAAAGAACACTGTAAGGCGGGAAAAAAATCGTAAACTGCGTCTCGGGACAGGCCTCGATCACCGGCAGGATATTAGCCTGCAGATTGGCTTCCAGATCTTCAATAAACATATCTTCCGGAAACCAGGCCTCGTTAGCCTCCGGTATCGTATAATTCGCCAGCACATACGCCCGGCTGTAACAGCCTTTCAGGGATTCCTCAGAAGAATACACACTGCTCAGGTCCGTCGGTTCCCGTTCGATCATGGGTTTTATGATATAGTCGAGCAGCACATCCTTATTAAACCAATACGCTACGTCGTCCGCCGGATTTGCATTATATAAATAATCCGGCAGCGGATACTTCGTTTCTGTGGTACCTCCTGTATAAGACGCCAGATCCACCCCCAGGAAGATATGCCGCAGCGGCTGCCCGCTCTGCTCCACCTGGGCCATGATATTGCTGATATCTCTCGGATAGGCACCATTATAAGACAGCTTGAGCGTCCGCAGCCCCATTTCCTCATAAAACCAGTCCGTCTCGAAATTCACGGTCATCGAGGAACCAAGCAGCACACTGTCATATGTCATATGCCTCGCCATACCCGGATTCTGGCTGAGCTGATTGTCGACCTGATAGGGAAATCCCTCCAGTGGTGCATGATACTGAAAAAACGGGTCAATGATTATCACAAGGGCCGCAATAGCGGCCAGAGCCGCTCCGGCTATCAGAGCCGTCTGTATAAACCATCTTTTGTATGTCATAGGCGGTTCATTCCTCTAAAAATTAAAGTATAAAAAGGTACTGACCTCCGAAAACGACAGCAGAGACCAGAGAAATACACAGACTGTAAACAGAGAATTTATCATACCCGGCCGGAAAGTCTGCAGTTTTTCCGTTGTATTTTTGCAGCAAAGGACGAGAAACCAGGCAGCCAGCATATACCCGCTCATCAGGATATAGTCGGCTGTGACCAGATCACCCGGCAAGAGGTGCAGCATTTTCAGACCATAAAAGAACTCCGGTGTCCGAAACTGCTGCGCAAACCCGGCAGGAACAGAGGAAAAACCATACCCACCGGACAGCGCACGAGTAAGCACCTGCCACGCCTCTCCCATTGTCTCTGCCCGGAAAAACACCCACAAGACCAGCACTGTCAGCAGGTTGCAAAACCAGGTCAGGACGCCGGGAATCTTTGCCAGCAGCGGCTGCAGCTGCTTTGTTGCAATATAAATTATGCCATGCGCCGTCCCCCAGAAAAGGAACGTCCAGCCTGCGCCGTGCCAGATGCCACTGACAAAATAGACCAGAAAAATATGCAGACAGGTGCGCAGCCTGCCCTTCCTGTTCCCGCCCAGCGGAATATAAACATATTTTGTAAAAAAACGGTTCAGCGTAATATGCCACCGCTTCCAGAACTCTACCAGATCCCGCGCTTTATAGGGTGAAAAAAAATTTACCGGCAGGTCAATACGAAACAGCAGCCCGATCCCCCTGGCCATATCACAATAACCGCTGAAATCAAAATAAAGCTGGACACCATACGAGGCAATCAGCCACAGTGCTGTCAGGCCGGACAGACTCTGCAGATTTCCATATCCCCAGGCAACCGCCCTGCCAAAGACATCCGCAAGTAACACCTTTTTCCCCAGACCACAGACAAAGACATACATCCCCTTTGACGCACTGGCAAAATCCCATTTCTTTCTGGAAATATCTCCAAACTGGCCGATCATCTCGTCATGGGTAACGATAGGCCCGGCGATCAACTGTGGAAAAAAGGTCACAAACAAAGCATAATCCATAAAAGGATAGTTCTCCGTCCCGCCCCGGTATGTATCTGCCAGAAAGCCGATCTGCTGAAAAGTAAAAAAACTGATCCCCAGCGGTAGCAGCACATGACGCAGTGTAAAGTCGGTATGGCACGCCTGATTGATATTTTCCACAAAAAAGTCAAAATATTTATAATAAAACAAAACAGCCAGATTGGCCGCTATGCCGGCTGCCGTCAGATACAGATCCCTCCTGCGGCGCCCTTCCATACCGCGGTGGCCGAGAATCAGCCTGTATAAAGCATAATTAAACAAAATACTGCCCACAATGATCGGCAGATATTTCACATTAAACCAGGCGTAAAACCATAATGACATGACTGTCAGCCATATCCTGCCCCATTCATACCTGCCCTTTGCATTACAGCCAAAATAGCCTGCCAGCGCCAGCGGCAGAAATAGCAGTATAAAAATATAGGAATTAAACAGCATTGTTAACCCTTTTCAGGAATCCCACAGGCAATCCTGAACACCTTCGCTTTTGTCAATATATATTTTGAGAGCAGCAGGACAATCAGCGTATCTGCCAGAAAATTGCCCATAACAATCAGCCACGGCAGCCGGATTCCCCATACATTCACCAGCAAGGTCCTTGTCAGCACCAGCGCATAGGCATCCAGAAGATACATCTGCAGCGACCATTTCCCGCAGCACACAAAAAACGCCAAAATCCGGCCGCGGCACATACCGGCCAGTGGAATCAGAACCAGAAAGCTGCAAAATACGCACAACAGTTCCGCAATCATCCCCGGCACCGACCCGCTCCCGTCCCAAATAAGAACCTGCCGGAAAAAAAACGGCATCCCCAAAAGCCCCGTCAGCAGCATGGAATTTCTCTGCCCGGCGGCAATCACAATCCTGCCCACGCCCTTTTTCCGATCCTGTCTGTCACTTTTTCCGTTCGTGCCCGCCAAAGCGGCGTATCCCTTTCCATCCTCCTGACTGTCCAGTTTCCTGCGCACGCCATATCCCAAAAAGAAATATAGCAGATACTGACTGATCATATTCAGAAGAAACAGGTCCGGCATCACCGGCTTTAACAAAAACAGCGCAATGACCGAGAAGATGGCCGCTTTACGCATGCCGGCCGGCCCTTTGCACATATAGTCAAAAGCCGGATACACCATGACTATGACAAAAAGCGTCCACAAAAACCAGTCACTGCCTCCGTACAGCACAAAGTCCCGGATTGCCTCCCCCGCTTCCATCTGTTCATGCACGAATGGATTGGGGATCAGACGCGGTACAATATCCAGTGCCGAAAATACAATATGTGGGATCAGGATACGCCGGCATTTCTTCCACGCATATGCCCTGTAATTGCCATCATAAGAATAGCAGAAACCGGATACCAGAAAAAACAGCGGCATCTGCACCGTCCATAAAAAAGTGTGCAATATCCTGTACCGTTCGATCACATGAAGATTCAGAGGAAAGACAATAATGGAATGATACAGCAGTACCATCAGTATCGCCATCCCCCGCAGGACATCCGCTTCCTGCCATCGTTTGCCCTCTGACATGGTTTACCTCGCTCTTTTCGTCTGAACTGCTACCTATTTTAACATACTCCTACTTTGAATACAAGTTGATTGGAACGCGCACATATCATATTTTCCCTTTGACACCGATTCTAAAATATAAGATAATAGAAATCAGCTGCTGTGCATGTGCATAATCTGATGCCTGTATGAAACCATAGACAGTAATAAATGCTGATAAGGATATCTTGTATGTTTTATGAAAAATATAAAAAGTGCTTTTCTTATTACCCTTTTATGATTTCCGCTTTGATCTTGTTTATGTGTCTGGCGGTATGGCCGCTTGGATTATTGGGCCATACCCGGTATGAAAGTGCTTCTCTGGAACGCGGTATTTTTCCCAATCTGAATCTTTCTGACGCTTCCATCCTGACCTGTAAATTTACACCTGCTCACAGGCAGCTTGACAGCATTTCTTTCCGTTTTCTGATCAGCGGACAGGCCCGTGAGGGGACTGTCGATCTGAGTCTGTCGGACGATACGGGCAAAGATATCTTCGCCGTTACGCTGGAATCCGGCGACGTGATGAACTATCGCTGGATTGATTTTCCGATCGAGATAGAACTGGATACGGAGCGGACTTATATGTGGCATCTGCAGGCACATGAATATGAAGAGGCCTCACTTGCCCTTTATGCCGGCAGTCCCGTAATCGGGCCAGAGGAAACGGGAGATTTTTACTATAACGGCATGCAGGAGGAAAAACTGGCTCCCGCTGTCATCTACACTTACACCGACAAAATAGACGATAGCAATTATCTTCCTTATTATACGGTATTTTTAATACTGGGCCTGCTCCTGTTTATGATGTGCCGCAGATTCCGGCAAATATCATAAAAGGCAAAACAGCACAGATTGCGAACTATATTCTGTGTAAATAAACGCGGTCGTTATTTCGATGAAAGATATCAGATCTGATACATGAGGATTTTTTGAATGATACTGAAAACACTGAAAAAAACAATTCCCTGTCTGATGTTTATGCTGGTTGTCATCTTTTTCCTGCTCCTGAATGACGAAAGCCGGACTCCCATCACGATCAATGCCAAAGATATGACCCGTCATGCCGGTTTTGAAGACGATACATCCATCGGCCTGACACCGGACAGTCAATACAGCGGAAAGATGCTGACCGGTTCTAATTATCTGCTGGATGCCGGCGCCTATACCATCGGCATCGCCTATCATACCGACGGCGAAGACAATGAACTGATCCTCTATGATAATGGTGCCACGCTGGATACCCATAAGCTGGACCCCGACGTCACCTATCGTGAATATGAGTTTGAACTGGAACGTACATCTCAGGATTTTACCTTTACGATCAATTACGGCGGTACGAGTTATCTGCTGATCCAGAGTGTGACGCTGATCCCCAAAGACCGCTTTTATACGGATACCACTTTTCTGATCGTACTATTCCTCCTTCTGACCGGACTGTTTTATCTCTGGCGGTATCAAAGCGCCAAAAAGGGACGGGATCTGCGGGATGACTATGTGGTGCTGACCGTTCTGGGCATCGGTGTCATTGCCTCCCTGCCCTACCTGAACACAGGGCTTTCCTGGGCAGTGGATCTTTGTTATCATCTGATCCGTATTGAAGGAATCAAAGACGGCCTTCTTTCCGGGCAGTTCCCGGTGGTCATCTATCCGGAGGCACTGCAGGGCAACGGATACTTAAACTGTATGTATCCTAATCTGTTCCTCTATCTTCCCGCTTATCTGCGGATAAAGGGGGTATCCATGGCGGACAGTTTTAAATGCCTGATTTTTCTTTTTAATTTCCTGACGGCATTTCTGACGTATCACTGTACAAAAGAAATCGGCGGAAACCGCAAGGCCGCTTTGCTGGCTTCTCTGTTATACACCTGCTGCCCATACCGCTTTACCAATATCTATGCCCGTGGAGCGGTCGGTGAGTTTCTTGCCATGGCCTTCTTCCCACCTGTATTTGCCGGCCTTTACCATATCTTTCTGGGCAATCGGAAAAAATGGTGGTATCTGGCCCTGGGCATGACAGGTCTTTTACAGACACATATTTTAAGTGTCACACTGGCAGGGGTATTTTGCGCCGTTATGGGCATCCTCTATCTGAAAGAAATTGTTTCCGGCAGGCGATGGCTCTCCCTCTGTCAGGCGGTTCTCGTTAGCCTGCTGCTAAATATCGGGTTTCTGATCCCTTTCCTGGATTTCTATGAAAACGGTGATCTGTGGATGGACGCCCTGGATCTTGGCTCTTATCAGGAATATACGATGAATCTGTCAGGACTGCTGGGGCTGCAGACAAACGGCGACTACCATTCTCTCACCTTTGGCGTCCCGCTGGCTGTATGTGCTGTCATCGCCTTTTGTTATGTGCTGCTGGAACGCGGAAAAACGCAGCGCGAATCCTATCTTGGCCACCTGTTTATGCTGGGCGCTTTTCTGACTTTTATGATGCTCAGCTTTTTCCCCGGCTGGAAAATGATGACGATCCCGCTGGCAGAGATTATCCTTAATAAAATACAGTTCGCTTGGCGGCTGATCGGACCGGCCAGTTTTTTCTTTGCCGTCACCGGCAGTATCTGCTGTTTCCGGTCGCGCATGCTCAAAAAATACAATCGCATTTTCCTGGTGGCGCTGGCCGGTATCTGCATCCTGTCCACGGCCCGTTTCCGTGACAGTGACTTTGCCTATTCCACCGACAGAGACTATACTTATGGGCATGTGAGTAAACTGGTAGGGATTCCCAAAGGGGCCAATACTGTAGTCTATCCCTTTGAGTGGCGCCCCCGCCATACCATAGATGCAGACCTTACCACGGAACATAAACTGTCCGACAGCAGTGTGATCAACCTCAAAGAACTGGAACGGACCGGTGTGACCACGCAGATCATCTATGCCTGCCTGGCCCCCGCTCAGTACATCGAAGTGCCGGTCATCTATTATCCGGGCTATCGCGCTGTTGATGAAAACGGCAAAGATGTGACACTGGAAGAAGGAGATAATAACCGGATCCGTGTCATGTTGGAGGAAGACGGAAAAGTGCATACTGTCACGCTGGATTACCATATACCAGCCCGCTATACACTGTCGGCCTGGATTTCCATACTGTCCGCCCTGCTGCTTTTCTTATATTTGACGCTGCCCGGACTGTTTCCGCTGCCGCTGCCGCATTTCAGAAAGGAAAAACAAGATGTTAGACAAGATCGCAGTACTGATTCCCTGTTATAACGAAGCACTGACCATAGAAAAAGTCATCCGTGATGCCAAAGCAGCACTGCCGGATGCCACAATCTATGTCTATGACAACAATTCCACCGATGCTACCGCAAAGATCGCCGGCGCAGCCGGGGCGGTGGTCAGAAACGAATACCAGCAGGGAAAAGGCAATGTGATCCGGCGTATGTTCCGGGAAATCGACGCCTGCTGCTATATCCTTATAGACGGCGACGACACCTACCCGCTGGAACAGGCAGGAGAGATGGCGCAGCTGGTTCTCAAACGCCACGCAGACATGGTTGTGGGAGACCGCCTCTCTTCCACTTATTTTTCGGAAAACAAAAGGCCGTTCCATAATTTCGGCAACAGCCTGGTGCGTGGCAGTATCAACCGCCTCTTTCATTCCGATATCAAAGATATCATGACCGGCTACCGCGCCTTCAGCTACTCCTTTGTCAAAACCTTCCCTGTCCTCTCTCAGGGCTTCGAAATCGAGACGGAAATGACCATCCATGCAGTCTACAACCATATGCAGATTGAAAACGTCGTCGTCGACTATCGGGACCGCCCACAGGGCAGCGTCTCCAAGCTCAACACCTATTCCGACGGCTTTAAGGTGCTGAAAATGATTCTGCGGCTGTTTAAAACCTACAAACCGCTGGCCTTTTTTTCCTTTATTGCCGCCGGACTGCTGCTGCTGGCTGTCGGTTTCTTTATCCCGGTGCTCATCCGCTTCCTGGAAACCCACCTTGTCCTGCAGATACCCACACTTGTCGTTTGCGGCTTTGTCACTCTGGCCGCCATACAATCCTTCTTCGCCGGACTGATTCTCAGCAATATGAGTGAAAATAACCGCAGGGATTTTGAATATCAACTCCAGAGAACGGAAGACATGTTTAAAAGCCTGATGAGAGAGGAGGATTTGTAATAAGCGCCATATTCATTATATTGGCTGGCAAAGCCACGCCGGAGGGGAAGGAATACCGGCCGGCAGAACCCGGGCCAACGCGCAGCTGAACTAACCGGTAACTACGTCTAAGCCGCTCCGGAAAGCCGTCGCGCCTAAGACTGCATAACCGGTGGATTTCATCCGCGCTAATAACGTCCCCAAAGGGTTCTGACAGCCGGTATTCCTTCCCCTCCGGCTGCGTTATGACTGTAGATACATAAAATCCAGACAAATATTCCCAATAGCATTTACTAAATATTATATTATCCCTTAACTAACAGCTAATATATTACTGCCGCTGGGGCCCCGTCAATCACCAGCCGCAACGGACAGGCAGACAGATATCAAAGCCCTTTGGGGGACGCTATTAGCGCAGATGAAATCCAGCGCTTACGCAGGTTTCGGCGCGACGGCTTTCCGGAGCGGCTTAACCGTAGTTAGCGCTTAGTTCAGCTGCGCGTTGGCCCGGGCTTTGGTATCTGTCTGCCTGTCCGTTGCGGCGTCACTTTTTCCGACCTTCCCCTCCTACCACCGATACCGCACAAATCGCACGCCAAAAATAGCAAGTGTCACCGCACTGGACAAAAACAGCACAATATTGACTCCGTCCATGCCCCAGGTGACAATACACGGCCAGGAAGCAGCCGCAGCAGTGAGTGTACCTGCCACAGCGCCTGCCAGCAGGCCTTTGCGGTCCCGCATAATCGTAAGCAATGTACCCATAAACCAGACCATCGCAATCAGGCCGCAGCATACTATAGTGGGAGCCAAAAGGTAGGCATAGGGGCGGATGCTTTCGGTAAACAGCAGCACAAGAGCCCATTCTCCCAGAAGCAGGCTGCCGCCAAGCGCCAGCAGGATAATGAGGACAATGGCCATCGTCAGTCTGCCAAACAATGCCATGAACCGCGCCCTGTCTTTTTGAAACAGATAATCGGAAAACAATGCGGTAAATGTGGTGAAAATATAGGATGCCAGAAGCTGTATGACAGACGCCGGAATTGCCACGGAACTGTAAAACCCCAGTACCTCACTCCCGGCTATCTTTTCCAGCATGTAGCGTGGAATGGGCACTACGGCGTTGAGACAGATGGCGTAGAGAAACAGGGGAAAACATTCCCTGGTAAGCGCGATCAGCGAGTGTCTCTCCCCCCTCAGCGAAAAAGGAGACAGTGTGGACGCCCGGGGAATGTCAAAGAAAAAAATTACCCCGTAAGCCATTGCCAGCATCACCAGGGTGGTGACGATCAGATTCCCGGTCAGTTTTTCCATAATGATAAAGGCCGCCAGTGTCAGCACTCCCCGCATCAGGAAAGACTGCCCCGCCACATCCAGCCGCCACGCTTTCTGGTCAATCCCGTGAAACACATCCACCACTGCTTCGCTCAGACGGTATATCATAAACAACAGCAAAAATACCATCACATACAATGGATACCCGTTGCAGAGGACAAACAGCGTATACAATGCAAAGGCCGCAACCGTGAAAACTGCCCTGTGGGTTACATAGGTATCTGCATCGTATTGACTCCTTGTATCTGACACCTGAAAGTTGCGGATACAAAAATAGGCAATATTGGTAAAGATATTGGTCAGCGACAGGCCCAGCGACAGATAGCCCGCCTCCGTATACCCGGCCAGCCGGACGATCAGGATGGTCATCATCCACTGCGCCCCGATAAAGCCGATCGAACCGCTCACATTCCATATCATATTTTTCCGTATCGCCTCCGGCGAAACCGTAACTGACTGCTTCTGTTCCATCCTGTCCTCTTTTTTCATCCTGTCCGTTCCCGCCAGGCCTATACTATTGCCTGTCAGAAACATTTGTCAACACACAGGGTTCACTCCTCCTCCGGGCGGTACACAGCCTGTAAGACGAAAGGATTCCCATCATAACACGCCGTAAAATCATAGACTTCTCCTGTATCCTCCCGCACCCAGTGATCGAACTGATATCCCTCCCGTTTGGGGTCACGGGGCTGATTCAGTGTCCTGCCTTCTATGGCATCCACATAGGTCACATACATACTGCCTTCCCCGGGATCAAAAGTGATTCTGTCATATTTTCTGCCTTCCAGCCAGATATCATCCAGAAACTGGCGGCGCAGATTAAGAAATTCTTTGATTCGATCAATCTCCGCCTGATACGACGTCTCAAACTCCAGTTCTTCTTCATACTTAAAATCTTCAAACGGATCCCAGCGCATATAGTCCATATGCGCACTGTTCCAGATTTCATCCCGGTAGCCATCTATCTTACCGCCCAGCATGGCTTCTATGGCCGGGACGGCCGTCTCTTTGTATTCCTGGATCATTGTCTCCCGAAAGGCGGGAAGCTGATACAGATCATACCACCAGGTAGCATCCGCCTGTTCCATAGCGGCATAGATGCCCCGTGGTTCCTGGAAATCCACTGCTCTTGTACGCTCAATCAGCGGATTTCCCAGTGTCTTGTCATAGTCCCACACCGGTCCGGCATACAGTTTTGCGTCCTTCTGCGGTTCATCCTGATAAAAATACTGGCTTGTATACATGGCATCGAGATTTTTTCCGATCTCTTCTACCAGATATTTCCTGGCAAAACTGGTCATATCAATCCGCGTTTCCTCAATTCTGCCTGCCCGTATGTCCTCCTGCACCGCCGCAAAGGTATCTGCGATGTAAGCTCGCTGCGCATCCGTAGGCTCGGCCGGTCGTTTGATAATCACATTCTGTCCGTTTCCGGTCGTAAAATAATGCTCTGCCTCCGCCAGCCTGTCCTCGTTGGGGTATTCCAGGGTTACCAGAAACGCAGTCTCTGTCCTGCCCGTTTCGGTGTCAAGCGCCATCCTGCCATGCCCGGTCTCCACCTTCTCCGAAAGCTGGTAGGAACCCCTGTACTCCTCATTCACATACAGATCCACAAAACGGCTGACCGCAGAATAAGCCAGCCCCATATCCGCCGCCAGATCATACATAATCCGGTCACGCAGCAGCGACTGGTCCTGCCGGTTTGCCAGCAGAATATATTTGTCCTGTATCCCGTTATCCAGAAGGTCAGCCCCCTCTTCCAGCGTCATCTGGTAGGGCTTCTTGTCTTCCAGAAAAGTAGAATTTCCCCGCGATTTCAGCTTACTGACCGCTCCGGCGGCAATGACCTCTCCATCCGCGTCCACCATCTCATACAGGGCAGGCTCCCCATTGCCTTTCACGGCCTCGATATGCGACAGACTACCCGAACTGGTATACAGAAACAGAGCCGGCACACTGGCGGAACGCATGACTTCCACAGTAAATTCCGTATTTCCCGCCTGCAGATAATGTGTCCCCTCCGTCAGATCATACAGCAGGTTCTGCCGCCCCAGTGCCTGCCCGTCCCAGGACAGAGCCCCCCTGCGGCTCATAGTCACCTGTACCTGCATATCCTGACTGCAATAAGCAGGCAGAAATAAATATTCTGTATTATTATAATAATTGTGCCATAATTTCAGCCGCCTATGCTCCTCTTCCCCCAGGAAGAAAGTAATCTCCTGAACGGTGACCGGCTGCCTGCCATCCCACCAGATACGCAGCCCCAGCCAGACACTCAGCAGCAGTACCGTCCCCAGCAGCGCAGTAATCTTCCCTTTCTTTCTCATTTCCCGTTATTTCTCCCCGATCTGTCCCCGTCATGGTGCTTTTTCCCCGGTCGGCTCTCAGAAGCGCTCACTTTTTCATAAAACCGGGCCAGCCTGCCGGCATTTTCCGCCGCATCATACCCGCAAAGTCTGATTTTATCCGCATATGCCGCTCTGCCATTGTCTGCCCTGCCTCTTGCCATATCAGATCCCCTGCTGCCACTCTGCGCCATCTCCAAAGCTATCCTGGCCCACTGCGCGGCACTCTCATGCAGTGACAGCGTACGAACCAGATCTGTGAGAATCACTTCCCTGGTCACGGTATCTGACATCAAAACCGGCAGGCCTGCTGCCTGCGCCTCTACCAGCGTCACCGGCAAACCTTCAAACAGAGACGGGAACAACAGAACGTCCGCCGCCTGCATCAGCGCCGGCACATCCGTCCTCGTTCCCAGAAAACATACGGCCGCTTCCAGCCCTTCCTTTTCTGTCTGCCGGCGCAGTTCCTCCTCCAGAGGCCCCATGCCGCACAACCACAACACAGCGCCGGGAGCGCATTTCCGAATCTCCACCATAATCTGCAGCAAAAAACGGTGATTTTTCTGCTCCTCCAGTCTGCCGATATGGAGAAACACAAAGGGTTGCGCTCCGCCGTCGCATGGCGTCAGCAATTCCTTTCTTTTGTCCACCCGTACTTCCCCACAAAAGCGGAAACGTTCCGGCTCTGTCGCGTTTACCAGCAGACGGAATCTGTCTGTCCCACATGCGCTGCGCCCATAGAGCCAGATCCCCGCTGCCCTGGAACAGGCAAATAAATAATCTGCCTGAAACCTGAGAGGATATTGCAACATATTTTTCACCAGTGCGGAAAATCCGCTGCCAGATGACGTATTGTGGCTATGAACGATCGTCACCAGACCCGCCCGCCCGGCCTCATGCAAATACAAAGAGGCCGTACTGCGCATATGACCATGTATCACTTTGTATTCCGGATGCTCCCGGAAGAAACGCCGCCACGCTTTTCCATACAATAAAGCGGTGGCAGCGCGAAACGGCATCATAGAGTAAATGCGTCCGCCCAACGCCAGAACCTCCGCTGTATAATCACAAGTATCCCTGGTATGAATCACAAAATCAAACTGAATACGGCTATGGTCCATATGGCGGTAGAGATTCATGACCATTGTTTCCGCCCCGCCCCGGTCCAGCCGCCCCAGCACATGCAGGATTCGTATCTTCTCTTCCATCCCTGCGCCTCCCCGGTCTGCTTACTTTTTTACTCTGAGCGAATGGCGTGGGCCGGATCATATGCATCAAATCCTGCCACATCCACCAGTTCCTCCCATTCGTTGTCATAGACCAATATCGTCAGACCATCGTCCACAAGCTGATAGATGTCCCTGTCATACGTAATGCTGTAGCCCGTCAGCAGCATTGTATCAGAGCCACATTCCCAGCGCCATGGCTTATCATCCGTCCCGATCAGACCGCTGATGCACTGTCCGTCTCTGACCGCGAAGCTGCCGCCTGCCAGTAGCTTCTCTGCATCCAGACCGAACGCACCCGCCAGCTGCCGTAAGAAGTCTGCCATCTGACCGCAATCACCCGTCACCGAAAAAACCACTGTATGTCCCGCATAAGGGATCAGCGCCATATAATCCGGCAGTCCCCCGGCCTTTGCCACCCGTTCATTGGCCCGGTCGTGCTCCCGGCCCTGCAGCGCCAGATCCCAGGAATTATCAGAGTCAGTCATCCGATAATCCGTCAGATCGTAATGTGCCTTCAGGTATTCTCCCAGATAACAGGAAGCCTTGCGGGAACCATAGCGGTTAAAGTGCGTGTTGTCTCTGAAATCTCTGGCCGGGTCAATTTCCAGTTCTTCCATCAGAGAAAAGAAGTCAAGAAACGGCAGGTTATATTCTTGCGCCAGCGCCTCTACCGCTCTGGTCTGGCTGATGTTCCACCCGACATTGGGAGATTTGAACAACAAAAGCCGGGCATTATTTTCCTCACACAATGTTACCATCTGTGCAAAAATTTCAAGATTTCTCTCCGGTATCGCAAACTCCTGTGCTTCATAATACGAAGAAAAATCGAGCGCAGACGGTGCAACCAGATCAGGGGTATATGCTCCTTTGGCATAATTTCGTATCGGATAACCCTGTCCTGTCCTGCCATCTGCAAAATCCTCCTCCGTCAGTTCCTGCCAGCGGTCTTTATACTGCATCATCGGGAGCAGATAGGACAGGCCTGTCCCCTTGTCATCTTGAAACATATCATAAATGCCACGGGCCTTTGTCAGGGAAAACGGCATGTCCGTCAGACCATAATTCAGATTATCGGCCTTTGCCGTATCCAGTTCATTGCCCACACTGAGCATTTCCAGCGCCACTACTTTGGGTTTTTGTGTGCGAAACGCCTCCTGCATAAACAGATAGCTGAGTGCAAATGGCTGGGCAGAACTGCCAAAATCATAGGATGCGATTCCATACTCTTCATACAGCACCAGCGGATCTGCCGTGCAGAACATGGTACTGGCCCCGATAAAAAGTACCTCTATGCTGTCCTCTTTTTCCGCATAAAACCCTGTTACGTTATCCGTCCCCCGGTGCCCCATATCCAGTTTTAAGATTTCCTGTGCCTTATGGTACAGACAGGCAAAGAGCCCCAGAAACAGGACAAAACGAAACAGCCCTGCCACCCTTCTTTTCAGGGCGCTTTGCTCTGGTATCCTGTCTGCACCCGCGGGCGTTTTAACAAGTTTTTTTTCTCTGTTCATATTGCAGGCATCCCTCTGTAACCTTCCTTTGGGTCAGAACCCAAAGTAGATAAAATTTTCCGCATCATAGGCAGGGCCATATGCGCCAAACACAATCACTGCCAGAAGGCAGCCCAGCATTGCCAGCCACCGAAACCAGATACATTGCTGCGCCAGCCAGGCATCCGGCTCCAGATGCCGCTTCTCCCTCACCTGATCCACCGCTGCCAATAACAGCAGGGCGAAAAAAAGGATATGCATATATTTCTCTGTAATCCCCAGGGTATACAGGCTCCCATCAAAGAGTGCCCAAGGATTCCATTTACTCACCATGCGCTTCAGATAGCGAAATCCGTCCGCCGCCGTAGGCACCTTGAAAAAAATATAAGCAAAACAGACAAGCAGCCAGCACTTCACACGGCGAAGCAGCCGGTAGCTGAAACTTTCCGTCCGGGTATGGAGACAATCATTCATCCGCCTGATCCACGGTGCCATGACAGCTTCCGCCACTTCAAAGATACCATGCAACATGCCCCAGAACACAAAGTTCCAGGCCGCTCCGTGCCAGAAGCCACTGACAAGAAACGTCAGCAGCAGATTGATATACCTGCGCAGTGTCCCTTTTCGATTGCCTCCCAGCGGGATATACACATAATCGCGCAGCCATGTGCTCAGAGAAATATGCCATCTGCTCCAGTATTCCCGGATGCTTCCGGCCAGAAAAGGCGCCCGGAAGTTCTCTGCCAGTGAAAATCCCATCACTTTTGCCAGTCCTCTGGCAATATTGGTATAGCCGTCAAAATCCGTATAAAGCTGCACATAAAAAGCGGCTGCTGCCACAAACAACTCCACGGAGCCATAACCGGCATAATTGCCGAACACTTCCCCTGTCAGAATGGCCAGCCGGTCCGCGATAACCAGCTTCTGAAAATAGCCCCACATCATCAGCACCAGGCCATCTCTTACCCGGCCCCCGTCCCACAGCTTCTGCGCAGGGCAGCTGCGAATCTGGGGCAAAAACGCCTCCGCCCGCTCAATCGGCCCGGAGATCACTTTCGGAAAAAAAGAGACATACAAGGCATAGTACAGAAAATTCCTCTCTGCCTCTATCCTGCCCCGGGAAACA
The DNA here is from genome assembly GCA_947574055.1 of uncultured bacterium. Classification (GTDB taxonomy): domain Bacteria; phylum Bacillota; class Clostridia; order Lachnospirales; family Lachnospiraceae; genus VSOB01. The sequence goes on along the minus strand of CANPIC010000001.1, from coordinate 158,011 downwards.
TCCGTCAGGTAACCGATAACCTGAAACGTATAATAGGAAATACCCACCGGCATCACCAGTGAAAACGGCAGTTCCAGAGACGGCCCGGAAAACAATGCCGACAATCTATGCAGATTGTCCAGCACAAATCCTGTATATTTAAATACAAGAAGAAACAACAGGCAGATGCCTGCATAGAAATAAAAAGGCCTGCCTGGCGGTTCCTGCTTTTTACGCTTTCGCTCCAGTGACAGGCCGCCGTACCAGGAAAGAGCCGTCACGGCCGCAATCACTGTCAGATACACCGGATGAAAACAGGCATAAAACAGACAGCTTACAGCCAGAAGGTAGCAGACCCGCCAACTGCCCGGGATAATAAAATATAAAAACAGTATACACGGCAGCATCAAAAAAAACTGCCAGGAAGTAAATAACATATTTGGGGTCTCCTATTTTAAGTCCCGCAGGCTCCCTCCCAGTGCCGCGGTTTCCATTTTTATTTATCTTGTGCTTTGTCTGGTAATGGTGATGGGCGGGCAGTCCAGTTCATCGAACCAGTATTGGCCGCTGTTTTCGAGCTGGAGGGAAACTGTGGTCTGGCCGTTCCAGTCAAATTGCAGGGGCATGTCATAATAAGCGCCCGGCGCAAGATTCCCCCACAGGTTTGTTCCAATGTCCTCTCTCTCTCTGCACGCAACACGCACATTGTCATATTCTGTATTGATGTAGGAGATGCCTGTATTGCTGACACGGATCGTCACATAGCAGGTGTCTTCTTCTTCTTCCTGGGAGAGCAGTTCATAGCTGACTCTGCTCTTTCGATCCCGGGGAGAGGCGGCATAAAAATATAAAGGCGTTTCATATTCATTGAGTACGATTTCCAGGCCTCCCGCCTCCGACAGGGCAGTCAGCAGCGGGCCGATCCGTTCCTCCGGCGCATGGGATGCGAGGATATAGCATTTCTTTTCCCCCAGCACTTTTTCGATGTCCCCTTGTGCCTTTTCCTTGTTCAGAGTATCGGTCGCCCAGATAATGTTATCCATATCCACATTCCCGATGCGATTCGTATCATAGCCGATCTTATACTTTGTCACCGGGATGCTCTGATAATACACATATACCTTTTCATCCGCAGCTACATGCTCCTGGAGCCAGGCGATGGCCGGATTGGCCTCTTCCCCTTTTTGAAACACATGTTCCGGATTCCTGTATACAAGGATGCCGTTGTTGGTCAGCAGCAGGGTAAACATCAGAAATAGAGCCACCAGTTCCGCCTTTCTGCTCCCGGCCGCCATCTTGTCAATGGCATAAAAAGCCAGGATCGTAAAAATCGGAAAGGAAAAACACCAGAGCCTGTCCGCAATGGGGAACATATGAATATAAGAAGCAAACAAAGATACCAAAAAGCCAAGAAAGATCACTTTACAGTAACGGTTTCCTTCCCAGAAAACGCCCAGCACAAAAGCCGCCAGTACAAAAGCTGCCATAAAGAGTCTGGCATCCCGGAAGGTGATGAATATTTCATATACCATGGCTTTGGCCATTTTCAGATCATCCACGCTTCTGGGTATCAGGGGGAAATCCGCATTTTCCCAATAACTCTGCATAGCCCCGTTGAGCGCAATGCCCCGCAGCCAGTAAACATAATAGATCACAAAACTGATGCCGACCCCCACACCGGTGACAATGCTGTTTCGTATCCTGCCTGTATCCTTTTTCAAAATGCCGTCTGCAAACTCATAGAGTAAGACACCACCGATAAAAAAGCAGGCCGGATTGGCACCCCAGATTACAACCATAAAGCCCGCCATCATCTTCCACCACGCCAGCCCTTTTTCCTTATGCCAATAGTAGAAAATGAGTACCAGCAACACCCAGATACACTCCGACAAATATTGTTTAAATTCGTTGGAATACTTTAAAATAAAGTTCATATTGGCAAGAAAAGCGCTGACCAGAATGGGATATCTGACCTGAAATAATCGGTATGCCACATAACCACTGAGAAACAACACCACCACATAGGAAAAAATGGAAAAACTGCGAAGCACCGCCTCCGTATTGCCAAAGACAAGCGTCAGCAGCTTCACCAAATACAGATAGAGTACCGGCGCACTCTGCTCCCATTCAAATACACCATTAGTCAATCCGAAAAAAGAACGCTCACTGAACGAATAGGCCAGCATGGCCTCGTCCAGCCAGAGAGAACGTCCGGCGCAGTTCATGATAATGCTGACGGCCAGACCTGCTGCGATAATACACAGGCCGGCAATATCTGCTGTTTTTTTGATCGGCTCTGTTTCCTGCCAGTATTTTTTTATCATATTCACCTTATTGCACTACTCCTTCTTTCCTTCCGCAATCGGCTGTAGTGTAACACACCCGTCTTTTATCATATCCCGCGTGATCACCAGTTCCGCAGTATCTGTCAAAACACCGTTTACCATCCAACAGCCGGCCCCATGTCCCCTGGAATCCCTATACGTTATTGTCACCGGATAAGCTGCATCATATGTACCGGTAAAAGACTGGTTCTCCAGAGTCAGACTGTTGAGCCGAATCCTGCCATCGCCCTCTGCCGCAAGCACCGTCAGCCTGTAGGGATTTTCGACCTGGAAATATTTCTGCAGATACCCCATGACCTCGGCCCTTCTCTTTAACACATTATCTTTCAAAAGGCTGATATTATCCTCCCTGCCCAGCTCCGCTTCGGCCCCATACAACCACTGGTACCAGGGAGCGTATTGATTATTCTCTTCCTCAATAACCTGAAGAATATAATCTTCCTCAAACGTGGGGCTGTTTAGCAGATCCAGTACCGTATTTACAAACTGGTTCCGATATGGCTCCACCTGCATCAGGGTAATCAGCAGACAGTTCTCGCTGTCTGGTTTCTCAAAAAGGGCTGTCCATGGATCTTCCAGCCAGTCTTCCAGATCATAAATACAATCCAGATCATAAACCCAGTGTCTGTATCTGCCATCCGTATACGGATTGCCTTCCTGTTCCTTCCCGATATAACGCCAGAGCTGGTAATTATTTTTCGGCCAGTCCCCGTTCCCTACAATACATTCAAACGCATAGTAGCGGAACAGTCCTTCCATATCCACTCGCTCCTCAAACCGGCTCCTGTCCTCCAAAATCATAGAATCTTTCAGTTCCGGGAAAGAATGATACAAATCTTCCAGTGCAAAATAAGAAAATGCATACCGTTCGTCCTCTTTTCTGGTGATGATATAATCATCATTCAGACCTGTCATGGCAGCAATCGTCTTTTCATTGGAATTGGCCTGCAGATAAGTAAGATTATAAAATTCCCCGTTCAGAAATACCAGCGCAAGTCTCTGCTCTGACGCCAAAAGCCCTGCTTCCCTTGCCAGCCTCAGCCCGATCGTATTGCGCAGCATCGTTCCTCTGATATCCTGTCGCAGATCTCCCCAATAATAATCATTGCCGCCGTTTTTAAAAGAAATATTGTTATAATAAGAGAATTCTTTCTGTAATAAAACACGTTCTCCGAAAAAATCATAAGAAAATCTGTTGCTGTCTGCATCATATCTTTCGTCTGCCCGGCAGTTCAACGAAAACGGATAATGGGTAAGAGAACCGTGCTTACCGCTAACACTCAGACCACAGCCCTGGTCGACCACCATCCTGCCATCTCCCTCGAAAATCTGAATCTGTGCCTGGCGTTCCCATTCCTCACCATGCTGGGCAAAGTTCTGCGCATGCATTTCCTTCCATCGCTCTCCCGTTCCGGTCGTCACATAGCTGACAGGCGGATACAATATACCCGCCGTTTCCCCGAAGAGATCCTTCCATTCTGCCTGAAGGGAAACCAGCAAAATCCCCGTAAGGCTTTCCGGTACATTGGTCAGAAACCAGGTGCCGTCATAGGGACCACCGGCCAGTTCCCCCTCTTTGTCATATACCGAGGCCCGCAGGCAGACGGCCTTTAGTCCGGGTTCTACACAAAAAGTCAGCGGATGTGTATATTTCTCTGATTGCCGGTCCGGCATGCTCCCATCTGTCGTATAATATATTTCCAGATCATCCGCAAACGGTATATTGGTTTGCATCTCCAGTGTAATATCCCTGTCATAAACACCCGCCGGCAGCCCGAAAGAAAAACTTCTGTCCAGGCGATCGGCGGATACTTTTTCCACAATCTTATAATGAGGCGCCAACAGCACAGGAAACAGAACAAGTATCAATGCGCCTGCCAACATTGCAGACTTTTTTTTCTTATGATTCATCTGTCCCCATTCCCTCCCTGGATCATGATTCAAATTCTGTAACAATTCAGACGCTCCGCCCTCTTACCTGCAAACGCGCAGACCTGTCTGAACAGTTACTTCAGTATAACAAATATGGAAAATCATGTAAACTCTGTCGTTGTTTTATTTTACAAAGTGTGATAGCATTTAGATATTATGGGACATAATAAGAGTATTTCCGCAAAGGAGGATGCAACAAATGAAAATCTGCTTCATACTTCCCCATTTTTATCCATATGTGGGAGGCGGAGAGCGCATTTTTTACGATATGGTACAGGGATTTTTGCAACGTGGTCACGAGATCCGGGTGATTGCGCGCAATGTCGGCAAAAAATATCTGGGGCATAAACGGGTACGGGGCATGGATGTCTGGTATTATCCCTGGAAGTCCATGTTCGGCCATCCGATCATCCCTGCCAGAGATATCCGGGAACATATCGCCTGGTGTGATGTGGTGCATGCTTCCATCTTCACCCCGGCTTTTCCCGCCAGCCGTATGGCACACAAGTATCACAAACCATCCGTCCTCACTGTCCATGAAGTGAGGGGGCCGAAATGGTTCTGGGTGGAAGATCCCCTCCATGCCTGTGCCTTCTGGCTCTATGAGCAATTTGTATGCAGACAGCGTTTCGATGTCTATCATGCGGTGTCACAGGCAACAAAGCGTGATATTCTGGCCTATTGCGGCAGGCATAAAAATGTGGTCTGCGTCTATAACGCAGTCAATGAAATGGACACTTCCATCGCCGAAAAGTCTTCCCTCAATCTGCGGAAATATTTCGGCCTGGGTGAAAAAGAGCGTATCTTTTTGTACTATGGCCGTCCCGGCCAGACAAAGGGTATCTATGTCTATCAGGAAGCCATACGCATCCTGCGCGCGCGCAAAGTAAATCTGAGCCAGATCCGCTTCTGTTTTATCCTGGGAGCCGAGCCGGTGAAACTGCGCAGAAAATTTATAGATTCCATTCGAAAATACAGACTGGAAAAATATGTCCTGGTGCGGGATTCCCTGGAACGGGAAGATCTCTGCCGCTGTATTCTGCAGACAGATTATGTGGTAGTGCCTTCCGTCACGGAAGGTTTTGGCCTGAGCGCACTGGAGGCATGTCAGATGGGCAAAAAAATCATCTCCAGTGACGGTGGTCCGTTGACCGAAGTGGTCTACGGCGATTGTCTGTTCTTTGAAAACAGAAACAGCCATGCTCTGGCGGACTGCCTGCAGAAGGTGATCACACAGGGCGATCAGGCATTCGGACATGTGAAAGAAAAAAGTTTTCCTTATGAAGATATGGTAAACGGGATTGAACAGATCTATCATACATTATTAAAAAGGCAAAAGTCATAACAATCCCGCTCACCAACCATCCGTGAAGATCAAAGATAATACCGAAAGGGGAGATTCTTATGAAAAACGAACAGAGAGAGATTCAGCTATTCACGCCGACATTTGCAGTCGAGGAATGTCTGGAAGAAATCAGAGACTGTCTGGAGAAAGGCTGGACAGGCCTTGGCTATAAGACCGTGCGCTTTGAGGAGCAGTGGAAAGCCTATACAGGGCTGGAACATGCCTATTTTCTAAATTCCGCCACAGCCGGTCTGAATCTGGCGGTGGAGATTCTGAAAGAAGGCTATGGATGGCAGGACGGAGATGAGGTGATCACCACCCCCCTGACCTTTATTTCAACCAATCATGCGATACCTCTGGCAGGGCTGAAGGCCGTGTTTGCTGATATTGATGATACCAACTGTCTGTCCCCCGCTTCCGTGGAAGAGCGCATCACTGAGCGGACGCGGGCAGTGATCTATGTGGGGATGGGCGGCAATACCGGGCATTATGAAGAGATTGTGGAAATCTGCCGCAACCATAATATCCTGCTGATTTTGGACGCGGCTCATATGGCAGGCACCCGTCTGCACGGAGAGATCCCCGGCAAAGAGGCGGAAGTGGTGATCTATTCTTATCAGGCGGTAAAAAATTTGCCCACGGCAGACAGCGGCATGATCTGTTTCAAACGACAGGACTTTGATGAGATCGCCCGCAAAAAAGGATGGCTGGGTATCAATAAAGATACCTACAGCCGTACAGTCAACGCCGGAAACTACAAATGGAAATATGATGTGGAATATATCGGGCAAAAACTCCATGGCAATTCGATCATCGCTTCCATCGCCCTGGTGCAGCTGCGCTATCTCGACCGCGACAATGCCTACCGGCGGCAGCTGGCGGCCTGGTACCGGGAAGAATTTGAAAAATACCCCGAGTTAGTGGAACTGATTCATGTGCCGAAGGAATGTTCCTCTTCCTGCCATCTGTTCCAGATCCTTGTGGCAAACCGCGATGAGATGATACTGGCCCTGAATTCCGCCGGCATCTACCCCGGTGTACATTATACGGACAATACTATGTACCGCATGTATGCCTACGCCCAGGGTACCTGCCCGAGAGCGACCTGGGTCAGTGACCATGTGATTTCACTGCCCATGCACATGCGGCTGACCTATGATGATGTGCGATATATCTGTGATCAGGTGATCAAGATTGCGAAGGAGCAGGATGAATGAAACATGATTTTTTCTACAAAAAGGGAGATATCGAATTGCGTCCCATGACCTTGGCCGATAGTCAGAAATACCGGATTCTCCGAAATCAGCAGCAAAACCGAATCCGTTTCTTTTATCAGGGGCAGATAACTGCGGATGACCAACAAGCCTGGTATGATCAATATGAAAAAGACGCAAATGACATAATGTTCTCTTTTTATTATAAAGGAATTTTTGCCGGAGGTAACGCCATTTACCATATAGATCGCCAAAAAGGAATGGGAGAATATGGTCGACTTCTGGTAAACAAATTACTTTTTCCCGAAAAAGGTCTGGGAAGTGCCATTACTTATGGCACTTCCATGATTGCCCACATGCACATCGGACTTTCCAAGTTGTATTCCGAAATCTATGAAGATAATCTTCCTTCTATGTATGCATGCCTGAAGGCAGGTTTTCAAGAAGTGGAAACACGTACTCTCGATAACGGAAGAAAAGTTTTTTATATTGAAAATACATTCAAAAAGGGGCCTTTATGAAAAGAGTTATTCTGATCACTTCCACCTATAATGGTGAAAAATACTTACCTGCATTGTTAGACAGTATTGCATCACAGACTTATTCAAAAATCGAACTATTTGTCCGCGACGATGGCTCAACCGATTCTACTGTATCCATCCTCCGCAACTACCAAAATAATTTTCCACAAGGAAAACGTCTTATCCTTGTCAACGATACGACTAACGATTGGAAAAATAGAGGCGCTCACCAAAGTTATAATTTCCTGATCCGCTCTCTGGAACGCGCTGATTATTATATGTTTTGTGACCAGGATGACGTCTGGTGCCCAGATAAAGTATCCCGAGCCGTTGCCCACATGAATAAGTATCCAGCTCATCTGCCCATTCTCTATACCCATAATTATTATGTATGTGATAACGAATTACATGTTGAACATATGTTGCATGGAAGACAAAGTATCTCGCCTGAAGAAATGCCTTCTATCAATTTGGCCCAAGTCATCATGACTGGGACTTGGGCAGGTGTAGGTATGGCACAGGCTTTTAACCACACCCTGAAAGAATTTGCTTTCCATACCGGAAATTTTAGACGCTCTATCGCAATTGACTGCTGGATCTCCTGGGTCGTGGCAGGGATGAACGGCGCCCTTATCTATGACAAAAAACCGCTGGCCTACTACAGAAGACATCCTGGCACGTTCAGCTGCGGAGACGCCGGCGGACTGCTTCGCTACCGGGACTGGCTACGCCACATGCAGCGTCACTGTGACAATATCGTTTACGGGCTTTTGGATTACAGACGGCTATATGGCAAAAAAGTTTCCAAAGACCGTGCGGATTTTCTCACCCTGTTTACCAGCCGCAGACGTCTGCAGAAATGTCTTTATCCTCACAGGCTGCGCGAGCGTCTGCCTGATGAGATCGCTTTCCGCCTGCTGATACTGGCGGGGAAAATCTGACGGACAAGCAATCTGCACCTGCCACCTGTTCGTCGCACTGCTTTGCCCGCAAAGCCCTACCCATAAGGAGTTGTTATGTTCAAGGAAGCCTTCGCAGGAATCTGTGTCCTGATCCTTTTTTACTTCATCTTTCGTCTGTTATGGAAAAAAAACAGAAAAACGGCCAAGCACATACTGCTTGCCCTGTTGCTGATTTCCTGTATCGCCAACTGTACCTACAACGCCCTGGTCATGTTTCCTGATTTTTATATGGAAATAATCAATGGCCGCTTCCGCTATGGTACCTTTTCCGAAAATCTGCTGGCATACTCAGATGAATTTATGTTTCAGGATGAGATCATATTCCCGGTCCTCAGAAACCGCTGCGTCGCCCTGGATGATACTGCCGGCTTTTATGAGAAATTTATCTCCCTCTATGCCGATGCATATACCACTGTCGGAATTGAAGAGGCGGCACGTGATGCTGTGCGCTCCCATCGGGAAGATTTTGATTTTTCCCATGAATTTACATGCATGGGCATTATGGACTATGTAACGGATGAGATACCCAAGGCGCTGCAGCCGTCTTTCGAAGAGGAGACCTATCCCCTGCTCTATATCAATACCGCTTCCCTGAAGGGGCAATCGCGGCTGATATTTGTCATGGAGCCGGATTTTTCTGTATACATTATGGGCGAGACTTACTATCAGCAAATCACGCAAAGTATCTGATCTGTGCCGGAAAGCACACAATATGGAGGAAACGATGAATCGAAAACTTACCTTGTGGAGTTCTGTTTTTGCCGCTTTGTGCGGCATACTCTTTGCCGTCAGCATGGTTCATAACCGGGATTATTTTGAGCGGATTGCCGCAGACAATATCTCCTCCTACCAGATACGGCAGCTCCTTTCTGTGATCATACTGTTTGGGATCGGCTTTTTATTTCTGCTGTGTATCCGGGACACGCTCTCTCCGACTCTCACCGCCCTGCTGGCATTTCCAACCGGTATCTGTCTGTGGGTATTTCCCGGTCTTTTGCTGCTACTGCTGGGAATCCCTTTTACTTTTCCCGCCACCATGACAGTGATCATAGGGATTCTGGCTCTTACCTGGTGGTATTTTCACAAAGCAGGAAAAAAAAGGCCGTCAGACTACCAAATAGCAGCGTTTATGGCACAGGCGCTTCCCACCCTCCTTTTTTTCCTGGGAATCGCTTTCTGGGTTTCCAGCGGGCTGCTATATGTCTTTGTCAGCTATGATTCGTACTTTTATTTTACCAATTACGGGAACACACTGACGATTGTAAAGAACTTCCGCGATATCGTAGGAGAAAACAGCTTCACACTCACCAATATCAGTCAGTTTCTGCCCCTGCTAAATTCCTACACCGCTTTCTGGGGACTGGATCAGTGTTTTCAGATGCAGGCTTTCCTGACGGTAAATATCGGCGCCTGTTTTTTCTATGGGCTCTTTCAGTATGCGATGGGAAGGGAAAAAGAAAACCATAAAAAAGCGGCGGTCTTTGCCGCCCTGATGACATGCCTTCTGGCCTCCTCCACTTCGTTTATCATTGCTTCCACCTGGATTCTGGCCAATATGTACTGCATGGCTTATATGTTCTTTGCCGTCCTGTTATTGGAAAGATTTTGTCAGTTATGCAAAAGAGAGGGCTGCATCCTAAGCGCCCTGTTCTTTACCGCGCTTACCATGCTGCGCAAAGACGGCATCATCTTTGTTTGCTTCCTGCTTGTTTATTTCGCCCTCAAGAGCAGGTGGAGCAGGAAAACATTGTTTTTTATTTTCCTGCCGTCCATAATCTCCGAACTGTGGTGGCTCTTTTATGTGCGCATTGTATTAAAAGCCACGGTCGAGCAGGCCGCATTTACTTCTATTGCCAACAATGCCAACGTGGCTTTTGTCATCGCCGCAATTTCGGCCTGCTGTCTCTATCTCTTCCTCCTGCACCCGCTTCTGGAAAAAAGACTCCCTTTTTCCGAAACCTGGTTGCTCTATGGAGGGATGATGCTCCTGTTACTTTTGCTCACGATACGCGACTGGAATCAGGTTGTGGACAATATTGACATGACCATCCGCAATATGTTCTTATATCCTGCCTCCTGGGGAATCAGCGGCCTCTTCTTCGGTCTTTTGCTGACCCTTACCCTGCTCCGCCGGCCCTTCTGGGATGAAGATACCTTCCTCTGGGCAGGCTACGTGCTGCTGAACTTTATCTCCTACTGCGCAGTGGGAAAGCACCTCTGGGTCAACTGGGACGATTCCTACAACCGCATCGTACTGCAGATCATTCCCCTCTTCCTCTTTATGAGCGGGAAGAAACTATCTGACCTCCTTCGATCTGATACACCAGATCACAGTTGCGGATTGTGGAAAGCCGGTGAGCAATGATAATCAGTGTCTTGCTGCCTGCCAGATAATCAATGGCTTCCATCACGGCAGCCTCCGTGTCATTATCCAGCGCGGAGGTTGCTTCATCCAGCACAAGTACTTCCGGATTATGGTAAAGTGCTCTGGCAATGCCGATCCGCTGCCTCTGTCCGCCGGAAAGGCGTACGCCCCCTTCTCCGATCACCGTATCGATCCCCTCATCCAAAGACTCCACAAATGCCTTTAGCTGGGCCTCCTCCAAAGCCTCCCACAATCTCTCCTCCTTGATCTGCTCTTTTGCAATCCCAAACAGGATATTATCCCGGATCGAAGCATCCAGCAAAGATATGGACTGCGGAATATAACCCAGTTTCTGCCGCCATGCATGCATGCCTTCCCGGATGTCCACGCCGTCCACCAGCACCGCGCCCTCCTGGGGCTCCAGAAGGCCCAGAATAATATCGGCCAGAGTCGTCTTACCCTGCCCCGACGGACCGATAAAGGCAACCGACTGATTGCGGGGAATCACCAGTGACGCATGAGAAAAGACCTGCTTCTCCGTCCCGGGATAATGGAATGTAATATCCCTGACAGCGATCTCCTTTTGAAAGGGAATCTCGGTTCTGGTTTCTTCGGACTTTTGCTCTGCCATCAGTCCGTCAATCTCTTTCAGATCATGATAAATGGCATCAACAGCAGGACGGCTGAACATAATCCGGCTCAAATATTCTGCGATCCGGTTAGCGGATGGCAGCATACGGAACGCTGCCATGGCAAAGACGGAAATGGTAGGGATAAAAGACGCCGCATCCGCTCCCAGCGATATTTTGATACAGACAATCAACAACAGACCGGAAATAGCAATGGTCTCCATCACCGGTTTGGGAATCATCGCATATACTTTAAATCGCCGATTACTCTCCGCGTAATCTTTATATTCCTCATTATACTCTTCCACAAACACTTTCTCCCGGCTTAAGACTTTGATCTCCTTGATCCCGCCCAGAGCCTCCAGCACAGCCTGCCTCGTGCTGCCCTGCTTCTCACGACTGTGTCTGCCTGCCGCTTTGAGACGCTTTTTGAACACCTTTAAAAAGACCAGCCCAAATGCCCCCACCATGGTGATCACGCCAAGCGTGACGGTAATATCCTCCCACATAAGGAACAGAAGCAGGGCCACGCAGACACCACCTTCCGAGGCCAGTTGCAGTCCCGCCAAAACCGCCTCAAAGAAAGAAACCGTATCCTCATTGATATTGCGGCTCAGCTCCGCACTATTATGATGCAAATGAAAAAGATAGGGCTGATTCATATAGCAGTTCATCATCTTATACGACAATCGGCGCTGATTTTCATAGGTAAACCGGTACTGCATGCCATGCATATAATAAACATAAATATTTTTAAAAATATAAATCAGTATGATGGCAGCGCCCAGAAAAACGATATACAAATTGACATCTGTAAAACCAAGCTGTCTGTATATACCGCCCAGCAGCGGATTGGCCAACATCTGATCCGGGTTAAGTACGGCGCTGATAAACGGAAGTACGGCGCTGACACCGACCAGTTCCACAAACGCCCCGATGACAATAACAACAAAAAGCAGGGCCGCTTTCAGCTTCTGCTTTTGATCAAAGATATAACAGAATTTACTCCAGGTACTACATTCCATGCTGCAACATCTCCTTTATACGCAACAGCGCAGACAAACTGCGCTGTTACATGCAAAATCCGGCCACATTTACGACAGCCGCTCACCCCAGTCCCAGGGGAACCGTTCGATATCCTCTTCCACCAGATCGGTACCAAGCTGTACCTCTATAAAGTCCACCCCTTCCCGGGATGCCATGCCATGCTTATGCCCCTTAGGGATATAGAGTACATCACCCCGGGATGCCTCTCTGATCTCTCCGTCAAGCAAAAAGAGGCCTGTTCCATCAATGATTGTCCAGACTTCATCGCGCAGGTGATGAAGCTGATAGCTGAGGCTTCTGCCCGCTTCCACATGAAGATGCTTCGTCAGGGAATTTTCCTTCCCGGATCTGCACTGCGCAAAATCCAGTACTCTGTATTCTCCCCACTGCCGTTTCTCATACATGGGACGGTTATCAATCTGCTCCACATACTGTCCCATATAAGAACTTGCATGCTTGTCACTGACCAGTATCCCATCCGCACTGGCCACCACCACTGTATCCTTCAGCCCCAGCGCCACCACAGGGATTGCCAGTTCATTGACCACATGTGTATTGACACAGTTCTCACCCCGGATGACAAAACCGCCGTCAGCATTCTCCATCTTTGCCGTCAGCGTGTTCCAGGTTCCCATATCATTCCATTCCCCATCATAAACAACATAGACAAGCGAAGCACACTGCTCTGTCACCTGATAGTCAAAACTGTTATATGGCAGATCCTGGTACCGCTCCCGCAGTCCTGTAAAGGAGACCTGTCCGATCTCCTTTTCGATCAGCGCCCTGGCAAAAGCGGCGCGAAATACAAAAACCCCGCCATTCCAGAGAGCCTTCTCTTTTAGCAGCCGCTGTGCCTTTTCCAGATCCGGTTTCTCCAGATACGTATCTACCCGGCAGTATGACCGGCCCGCCACGACACGGCCTTTGATATAACCATATTTTTCTGAAGGGTAGGTGGGATGTATGCCAAGCAGACAAAGATCCGCCCCCGAATCGGTCAGCGCCTGTTCCATTGCGCACAGCCGTTCAAAATAATCCTGCTCCACATACGGATCAACCGGAAGCACCGCGATCATCTCATCCTCCGGTATCTGCTTCTCGTCAAGCAGATAAGCCGAGGCCAGCAAAATGGCCGGATACGTGTGGCGTCTGGACGGCTCATATACAATCTGCGCCTGACCATGAAGCTGCCTGCGCAAAGAATCCTTTTGTGCCACTCCGGCCGCGATCACCACCTCCGCATCCGGACGGCTCTGCCTGATCTGCCGGTAAATCCGCTGTATCATGGATTCGGAATTGCCCTGCGGATCTTGTAATACTTTCAGAAACTGTTTGGAACGCGCCTCATTGGACAAAGGCCACAGCCGCTTGCCGGAGCCGCCGGATAACAGTATGATTTTCATTTGTTCAGAGTCTCCTTTAACTAATTTCCCGTGACCGGATCCCGTCCACGTTTTTTTATGCCGTCAACTGCCAGACAATTCATTGTTATTGTTCTCTATAGAATTTGCAAAGAAATGGGCCAAATGCAAAACTCCTGCCAATCTATGAACTATGATAGCTGTTGTTTTTTCATCATCTTACTTTTCCTGTATCATTATCGTTCTCCATTATACTACATCCCATCCCAAAAATCTCTGAAAATGTGGATTTAGCACCAATTTATTTCTGACAGCCTGTGAGATTTGCGTCAGGCTATGGTTTTACCAGGGAAAAGCCGGTCAAAACTTCTAACAACTTAAAAAAAGGAGGGCTTATCATGAATGACATAGAGGTACAAATGAGAAGCTATCTGGAATATTGTGTCAGACAGAAATGTCTGGATAAGGAGACACTCTTGGAGATGCCGCAGTCACGGAACTGCTTTTTGCCATAGCATCTCCATTACCCTAACGCAGCTCTATATGTATGTGAGCATAGCAAAACAGAGGGATTTCTGGCGTCAAAGCATCCGCGAAAAAATTTCAGACGATCAGACGACCAAGACTAAAAGACCATTATTTCAGCAATTCCTCATATGTCGTCTCCAGTTCATTTTTGATCGCCTTCAACTGTTTGACCTGGACATGCTGAATACCCCGCTCTATTTTTACAAGACATTCTCTTGTAATCGAAATCCCCTGCAAATCCAGCAGACGGACCAGTTCTGTCTGACCAATGCCCCTGGCGATTCGGATACTTCTGATATTTTTCCCGATATTACCGTTTTCGTCCTGCTTTATCTTTTGTTTCATAGTCTCATCCTTTCATGAACCTGTTCCGGTCCGGATATAGACTATTGTATTAACAATCCGGGGAAAAATGGGACTGATAAAAGTCCTTATGACAAAAACATCAAAAAATAATCATTCAGGCTGTCTGAAACTGTGAGAAGACCACTTCCTCACATACAGGGACCCATATGCGCCAGGATCACTTCCTTTAGAAGAGCGTCATAACCCGCCGTACTGACCAGAGCCCGCCTGCCTTTGTCTTCCTTCATTCGCTCCCGTATGTCCCGCAGGGTAAGCAGCGGCGACGCACTGGCGGGAAGGAACTTATTTTCCAGCAGTCTCACATAGGTTTTGGCGATATAGGTGAGATTACTCCTTCCCTCCCCATAGGTACGTACTTCATCATAGGCCAGATCCACTGCTTTTTTCATTTCCAACATTCCGATACTGTGCCTGCGTTCTCCCGTCTGTTCTTTGATCAGGCGCAGTGCCGTATTGACAATCACATAAATATCTGCCCCTGTCATGAACTTCCTGCGTCCTTTTTCAATACTCAGGGTTACATATTGCTCCAGAGCCTTATCGCTCAGCGCTTCCATCTCAAACAGAGGCGTAACATCCACGCCTCTGCAGATAGCCCGTTCCACTCTGTTGTGCATCCCTGTCAGGGTCTTTTTAAAAATATCCATACACTCGCCTGCGGTAGGCATCGTCGTGCCGAATAAAGCGTCAAACCGGCCGTTTCGAAGCAGCTCCTGCGGCAATTCGGATACATCATTGGAAGTGGCATAAAGAAAAACTGGCGCTTTGTTATCCTGCATCCAGGTCAAAAAGGTGCCAAACATCCGTTTAAATGTCCCGGAATCCCCTCTGGAAGCGCCCCCGGCCCCCGCAAATCCTTTTTCCAGCTCTTCGATCCACAAAATGCAGGGAGACATGGCTTGCGCTAAACGAAGCGCTTTTCTCAAATTTTCTTCCGACCCACCGAGATTGTGGTTCATCAGGGTACTCATATCCATTTTCAAAAGAGGGAGATCCAGTTCCGACTCCATGGATGCCTGTCTGGCCGCCAGAGATTTCCCCGTGCCCGGAATACCGCACACAAGTACACCCTTGGCGCCGGAAAGCCCCCATATGTCATAACGTTCCCGCGGATTTTTCAGACAGTCCGCCTGACGGCGCATCCAGTTTAAAAGAACCTCCTGCCCTCCCACCATGACAGTATCTTCATCTGCTTCTTCCAGTTCCAGCACTTCGTATTTATGGATCAGGCGCTTCTTGTCATTGCGGATATCCTGCAGGGCATTGCTCTTGCTGATATCATTCCCATATCGCATCATAATACCGCGCAGCAACTTGCGGATACCCGTTTCGTTGTATCCCTTGAATGCCGTTACAAGGGCGTTGAGATATTCTCTGGAAACCACTTGAACGCCGCCGCAGGCGGCGATTTCGTCTCGGATAATCTCACCTATCTCCATATCACCGGGCATCTCCACTTCGATCACCGACACATACCCCTGCATATCTTCCGGCAGACGGTATTCACTGGAACATAAGAGCAGGGTGCTATTTCTGTATACGCTGTTTGCCGGTGATTTTTCATAGCTGACAACATACTCGCTTACATACTGCAGTGCGCTGTGAGACGGTTCAAAATTCCACACAACCTGTATCACAGGAGAGATCTTTGCCTCTTTGATACAAGTTGTCAGCTGACCCGAAGGGATTTTCACATAATAAGAGCAGTTTGTTTCTTTTGGAAACAACACGCCTGTCTCATAGCCTTCCATCAGATTTTTTCTAAGGAAACTGCTATGACCCTTTTCCACAATACTTTCCAGATATATTTGCAGTCTGTCTACGGGTACGCCGCTTATTTCCTGCAACTCTTCAAAAGAAAGCACATCTCTGTTCCACAAACCCTTCACTGCCTCATATGCCTTGCGCAGTTCTCTTTTATAATCCCGTCCGAACATGATGCTCCGATCCGGCAGGCGAAAATACAGCGGCGTCACCACATCCTGCTCAAGAAGCGCATCAATCAGACTGATCTCATCGCTCAGAATATAAATAATCGGACTGTCATTGAGAAATGCCTGTCTGCAGTCTTCACACAGCCTGCCAAGAACTCTGCTTTTATCATCCATCCATGTTTCCTCCGGTGTGCCAGCGCGGTCTTTTTGGGTATTCTTACAAAATCACCTCTATCAGCCCCTTTAACATGCCTGCCAGTTCCAGAAGACGGCTCTTATAAGCATCAGCCCCCTCCTCTTCCCGCAGCGCATACTCCTCCCATGGAATTTCCTGCAGTTTATGATACAGCATCCGGTATTGCCCTGCTTTGCCAACGTCCAGATACTCTTTGCGGTTATTCCATTCTTCCCTGATCCTCTCCAGATAGGAAATCGTTTCCGCATACGCCTGATTCATTTTCTCCAGCCTGACAAAGCCTGCCTTCAGCTGTCTGTGCATTTTTCTCAGTGTTTCATATTCCGCCTCACTCATTCTGTATACATCACAGAAAGCAAAGACAGGAACACTTTCCAGCATTTCTTCCATAGGGCAGATCTCATAATAATGTTCAAAACCGGAATCATCATACACCGGAATTGTCTTTAACTTCTGCCCGATATCTTCCAGCTTCATTCTGATCATGGAAAGGATATTTTTATAAGCAAACAGTTCCGCACTTTCCGCGTCCTCTTTCACGGGCGCACGGCGTCTGCACACATCCAAAAAATAATCGACATAATAGGGGATGGAAGCCTCTCCGGAAAATACAGTCTGCAAAATCGTGTATTCCTCATAGGCAGGGCCCACCGTGCAATAAAGTTTTCTGCATTCCTGATTGTACTGCCGGAGTTTTTTCTCATTTTCTCCCACATCCTCTGCCAGCTGCCTGTACTGATCCGCCAGATCCACATAGTTATCCTGCAGTTCTTCCCATCTGACACGATCTGTCTGCGCCCCTCCCAGAAAATCATGTGCTTTTCTCTTAAAATGAGAGATCACATCTCTACTGCTCGCCATTCTTTCCTCCACACTTCCTGCTATATGCTCTGAAGGGCAATTTTATTGATCGCCTCACTCAGCGCATCCTGGACCGCCTTTCCAATCCCAAAACCGGCCTTCCCGTCGTACTGCTCATCCACACATTGCTTCACCGTGGGATAAATCTTATTTCCTATGATTGTAACATACTGGCTCTTATTTGAAAATTTCTCATAGAGATTTTCCCGTTCATTTGTCTTCAGATCCTTATCCAGATCGGCACCGATCTCCGGCAGCCAGTTATCCATCACATTATAAATCGAATCAAATGTTTCATCAAAGTTATAATCCGTATCAAGGAAAAAATTGGCCAGTTTCTGAAACGGGACAAGCACGACGGCAAGAAAAGAAGCAATCAATGCTGCAGCGATGACTACCACGACTTTACATGCCAGAACAGCCATTCCGGATATGTCAATATTTTTAAAGATCTCCGAGAAATCAACTTGGCTGCTGCTGATCATATTTCTACCGGTCAGGGTATCATGAATCCGTTTCCATCTCTCATCCGTAAGCCGGTAAACATCCACGGACACCGTGTTGCCGTATATCTTCTGAAAAGCCGTATTCACCGAATCTCTGATTTCATTATGAACGGAAAGCAGCCACTGTTCTGCAGCCGGCATCGTCAGTTCATTCAAAAGGCCCGGTGTCATATTGCGCTTCATTTTCTGTTCGATGCTATGGGACAGTTCCCGCAATGTGGCCATGCCACTTTTCTCTTTCCAGATTCTGATTTCATCCAGGGCTACGTCATAGATCATAGATGCCAGCTTCTGTGACACGCTGCAAGAAAGCTGATCCAGTTTTTCCCGCACCCTTTTTAATATGTTTGCATGCACGTCATCAAAGACACGAAAAGCCTGCAGATCTTTATACCCTGCAAAACACAGCCCCTTGGAAACACTGAACTGCGGATTTCCCTCATGGGAATAGCTGATCCCCTTTTCCCCGAACACCTCCCTGCACAGTTCCATGATGAAAGGCATTCTGCTCGCACCACCCGTGATAATGATATGCTTCACGGCAGCGTTACTTTTTTCCAGCTTCTCTCTGGCGGCCCGGAAGAAATCCAGACAGTGGCCATACCAGGTATTGACTTCTGATCTGATGCAGAACTGCATCGCCTTCGCATCTGCGCCCTGGCCGCAAAGTACACTGTCCATCAGCTTCTGATTGACTTTTAGAATCAGAAATTCGCTGTTGTCCCCACGTTCTATGGGAACGATCTGTTCCTGAAATTTCTTTAGAAAGAAAAACTCCTTCCACTCCCGCAGCTGTATTTTCGTATTGGTCACATTGACCAGAACTTTTTCCGGCAATGACTTTAAAGCGCTTTTCAGCATATTTTCTTCCACCATGGAAGCCCCCAGCGTAATACTGAAGTCTGCCACCATATCGCTTCTGGGAATGATATAGGTGCAGTCGCTTGTCAGAGAACCGAAGTCAAACACGATAATTCCTTCGTCGATAACGATCTTTCGATCCATTTCCAGCGCATTGATGATCGCCGCCCTGGATTCCGGCAGAACAGCCACCCGGCTGATGCCGGTAGCCTGCCGGATCAGTTGCGCATACTGATATTTTAACTGGTCCCAGTCCGGATCGGAAGGGCATCCCACAAACAGGATCAGAGAATCTTCTTTTTTTATATGAGGGTAATTATATTTGTATATATTGTCCATGAGAACTTTCAAAAAATCATGAATGACCTGTTTTCTTGTCCTGCCGGGGCGTCCCGACTGTCCGCCCTGCAGGTATTCGTCAAGCAGATCAGGCCGCTCCTTAAAATACGGATAAATCTCTGGCATACTGCCAACAGCCTCGCCGATGCAGGGTGTTCCCTTGGCATCGTATCCGAGAATGGAGCGGACGACCGTCTTGCCGTCCGCCACCTGCATATCGTCTATCTTTCCGTCCGACCCGATTCTGGCAGCACTCGTATCGCCATGCCCCAGATCAATACTGATAATTTTATATTCTTTCTGCTTGTCAATGTAAAGATTAAAACCGTTGAAAAACTGCATTTTATCCTCCCATCATTCCCTCTCTTTTGCTTTCACAATCCTGCAGTCTCCTGACCGGGTAAAGACAGCCGCCAACTCCTGATCGAAACATTGTTCTCTGATATCCGTTCCTTTTTCCCGCTCATATACAAGCCGTTTCTCTTCTTCATACACCACCGCTGTCAATGTCTCGCCGTCTGTCCTGCTGGCCGCAGCTATCGCCCCCTCCATATCAATTCTGTATATTTCGTGAAGACCGTCCAGTGCCGGAATATTGGAATAGGTATTACCGTTTTCGTCCAGCAAGAGAAAACGGGTTTTTCGTACATAGGCTTCCACAAATCTGATTTCTTTCAGCGTCGGAGAATACAGACCTTCAAAAAAAACCGCCGAATCGTTTTTAAGACAGCCCTCCTGGATATAGATCAGGCCGCCGCGGTAATCCACGCTCATACAGGAAATATGCTTATCCGGAAGCAGATCCAACACTTCGCTGCCACTGATCCGCCCTCTGACCCTGTCGACTTTATAACGCCATAATGTATTTTTCCGCAGATCAGGTCTGCCGATCGCCGTACTTCCGCAAAAACTCAGCCTGGGAAGCATTTTAACGGCATAGGGCCCCGCCATCGTAAGATAGACATACTCATCCTTTTCCAGTATCATCTCATATTCCGTGGCGCCTTTTCTTACCAGACGTATCACGGCGCCCGCGCCTCCGTAAGAAGAACAGTTTTTTATTCTGTGTGTCCTGATCGCAAAGGGTGTGCACGGGTTGTTGTCAGTGTCAAACACTTCATACTCACAAATATCACCGGAAAATACCTGGATCTGTTCCGGAAGCACATGGGGCGTCGCCTCATCCTGGCTATAGCAGGCCTTTATCTTCTCCGCGGTCAGCGCGGAGGCGTCACTCGCCGCCGCTGCACTGACCGCAACGCCCTCCAGCCATCCCCTCCGCTTCTGGCTCTCTGTCAGTGCACTGGCTCCCAGCAGATCGTCAAAACGCCTGACCAGCGCCTTATTTCTCTGAAAAAAGGCCAGCAGTTCCTGATCCGTCAGGGAGGAAAAATCACTGGTAAAGCAGCCGTCCTGACTGTGAAACATAACCGGGCCTTTTTCATCGTCCGCATATTGTAACAGCTTTAAAATAGGGTCAATGTCTTTTTGTATCGTAAGCATATACCGCCGTCCACCGTCCAGCCATACGGCAAACTCCCTAATCTGCCTGACTACTCCGACATATTCAAAATGATCGCAGAAATCCTTGTAGGAACTGATGATATAGCCATTGATCGTAAACATTCCCTATTCATTCCTTTCCATGACACTTTCATCCACGGTCAGCACTTTTTCCATGATATGCTCCAAATATCCAACCGTCTGGTCCATGATCTCCCCTGCGGGAACCATGATGCGCTCTTTGATCCAGCCGCAAAGCGTATGTACGCCGTCCCGGATCTTATAAAAACCGCCTTTGACCGCTTCCTTCCCTTTTTGTGCCAGGGTTTTCAGGCGCAGAAGAACCCACGCGGCCGCCCCCGCACTGATGACAATCCCTGCCGCACTTCCCAGCAGAAAACAACTTGCAGCAGCCTTGACGCTGATCAGTTCCTGACTGATAAATCCGCAGACAATACTGCCCACAAGTTTTAAAAGCCCGCCCGCCGCTTCCAGGCTCAGCGTCCCGCTCTGCATCTCCTCCGCAATTCTGGCCATTTCTATCCCCGCGCATATCTCATAGGTAATCTGGCGAATGGATACTTCATCCGGCACACCGGCAATGCGTCCGCTGCGGCAACCCACGTAGCCGATCATCGACGCCACGGCAAGACATTCTTCCAGACTCTGCAGTTGACCTGCGCTGAGTGATGCCAGATCCATATGTTCGATCCGGGACTGCACCGCATGAACGGCTTCTTCACAGCGGCAAAAAACCACCGCGCTACCTTCATGCAGCTTCGCAATCCGTCCCAGTATATTCTGCAGCAATTCATTCGACGGATCGTCTATACAGATATTACCCGCCTCCAGGTGCTCTAGAACATCCCGCAGAATGGGTTCCTCTTCCTGCACCACAGCATTTGCCGATCTGGCAAGAATTTCACGCTGTATGATAAAATGGCGCAGCAAAAGGTCATACTTATCTTCCACACTTCTGCCCTGTAACTGACTGTCGGTAAA
The DNA here is from genome assembly GCA_947574055.1 of uncultured bacterium. Taxonomy (GTDB): domain Bacteria; phylum Bacillota; class Clostridia; order Lachnospirales; family Lachnospiraceae; genus VSOB01. The sequence continues at coordinate 136,215 of CANPIC010000001.1, read as the reverse complement.
ATTTTTTAACCACTGATCCGGATTCTTCGCCGCTTCCCGGTATTCCCGTTCATAGCTCCCAACCGCTTCCATAATCGTATCCGCGGCCTGCGCAGCCTGCAAATCTGACTTTTCCGGAAACGCACCGAGGTAAATCCTTTTCAGAATTTCTTTTAATTCTGGTCGTTCCCCGCTTGCGCAAAGACTGCCCATAAGACTGTGCAGCTGATTTTCTATGTAACGGATCGTGGATTCATTCATGGATTCATGAGACATGAGGATCTGATACCCCCTTTCATCTGACTTTCTGCCGGGACTTTCGGAGACAGATGTCTGCTCCGTAAAATCCGGACAGGTATGACCTAATCTGTTTCCTGATCACATTCGTCCTCTAAGGATACTATGATAAAAGAGTCGCCTTAAGAGCAGCGGCGGATTACCTTTGCTTCCTGCAGGCCGTTCACACGCCGACCTTCCTCCAAGGGCGGGTTCTTCCATTCCGGTACACCGCTGCCGTAAGAATATCCGAGTTTCTCGCACACCGCCTTGTGTCTGTCCGTATCATCGCGTACCTCCGGGGAAATCCCTTCCAGATATTTGCGCAACTGGTATGTCTTCCCCATCCCCGGCTGTCCGATAATCGCCATAATAAGCGGATAGTGCCCAATATCCAGCATATTCCCCAGCATATGCGCATCAATCCTCTGCGAAAACCTGGCGGGAATAACGACTGCTCTATTCTCTGTCAGCCCTCTTTGTGACTCTCGTGTGGGAGATTTCTTCATCGACTCCGTCAAATATTTTTGAGACATCAAATGCCTCCTCTTTTTTTCCGCCCTGGTTGATCCCGCCGATATTTTTGTCACTCAATACCGAATGGTCTTCCTGATGGATTGATTGCCATGGTATCATCTCCTTGTCTGGTGTAAACTGATATCAGTCGGATTGGGGTTGTGTGAAGATTATAAGAAGCGCTGATTTGTTGTTTGGTTCTACACACATTTGTCTTATTTCATTTATTCTATTGTTTGATGGCGAATTTGTGGGACTGGTTTGGGTTCTTATTTTAGCAACATCGCGATAATTCTAATTTCAGATTCAATTACCTTTCTTCATTTTCTCCTCATCTTCCTTCCACATTTCCATATACTTCTTTACCAGCCTCAATCCGCTGTCTGCCATATAGGATAAGCAGACTGCGCCAACCATATTCCATTTCTGATTCTGAAATATTTCCTTTGCCATATCGGATCGATATCGGAGCATCTTTTCATACTCGTCTTCCGCTTTCTCTTTTAACCAGTCAAGCTCTATCATTATAAAGCGATACATCTCGTCCGTCCAGCGATCGCTCAGATTAAATAAAGAGTCCAGATTATCAATTCTTTTATCCGTATATTTACTCTTTTTGTTTTTATCTGGTACCATCATAATGCGAGGCCCTTTCCATTCTTTCCCGCCTTTATTGTCTCTTTGTATTCTGAGCACCACCTCTTCTTCTGCAGCAAGCAGGTAAGGAATATAAATTTCCCATAAGCGGTTCCTCTCGCCAGGGTTCTTTTGCCCCTTTACACATGATCCATTACAAACAGAACAGATACATGTCAGGTTCACCGGATGGAATATAAGTGCCGGATACTCTTTTTTAGGAAAAAAATGATCCATCTCACCATATTTTGACAGGTTAGACTGGAAAGCCAGGCAGGACGGACAAATGTCTGGCGGATTTTTTACGTTACCGAAAAAAAGGGATTTTTTAAATGCTTTGTACCCACTTCTTTCTCCATTTATTTTTTTCTTGAACGAATTTTCATACAACCATAAGACGATTTGTTTGGCTTTTTGTTTTATTTGTTTATCCAGACTATCTTCCAGAAAAACAAACCCGTCTTTCTCCTCTGTATTTTTATCAAAATCCATGTCATGACGGAAAGCCTCATAAACAGATTGCCGTTGCGTCTGTGGTTCCGAAAACAGTGCCTCCATGTATTCCCGCAATTTCCCGGATTTTTCACATGCAGCAAGCAGCCAATGTCCATCAGGATCGAGGAACTTTTTCATCCTTGGCAAATCAGGTTCAGACTTCTGTGCGGCATATTCGAATATTTTTAAAACCGTTTTGTTCATATCACGCATCTTATCAGAATCCATACCCTGACTAAGTTTCAAATACATAATCTTCACTCCCCAATCTGATGCATATATTTATCCAACAGCCGAAAACGATGAATTCCTGCTCCAGTCAGGCGGGCAAAATCATATAAACGTTTCGGATCCTCTTCATTTTGCAATACTTCTTCCACCCACTGATCCGCATATGTGCCCACTTCCGCATTTGTATAAAACATCATTTTTGATATTTCACTTCGACTTGCAGCAAAAAATGATATTGGCAGCTGCCGAATCCTCGATTTCCCATGATCCGATACAAACAAAAAGATTTGATTATATGGCGCATCTGTTAAAAGCAGGCTGGAATGTGTGGCTACAATAAAATTATGATGCAGCCTGCACACATCCGTCATTATCAATTTCTGAATATCAGCGACAAAATCCACATTCCAGCTTTCATTGAGATGTACATCCGGTTCATCCATTAAGAACAAACAATTATCAAATGTCTCCTGTCTTGCCAGGAGCACCAGACCCATTCTGCCGATCCGCATCAGTTCTCCATCACTTAAAGCCTGCTCCATCAGCAAATCGTCATCCTTTTTTCTCTGAAACATCACATGACACTCCGTCATTTCCCCGCTCGCTTTTGCCTGTAATAACATAACCAGCAGCGTAAGCGGACTAATATAACGTTTTGCAATCCGTGCCACACAAAAATTTTCTCCGTCTCCATCCACTCGGTATATCGCTTTGATCAATTCCCCGTCGCTACTCACCCAGGAAGCAACATCTTTATCTGTCTCCACTGCCCCCTGTTTGCCATCGTTAAACAGTTCTGAAAAAAGTGATGTCCTGCTTTGTTCCCCCTTTGCCACGATCGTAAGCGCTGCCGGGTAAAAACCATTCTCCAGTTTCCGCAGTAATTCACTCCGCAGCCGGATATAGCCGTTTTCTTCCTGGGGTATCCAGGCGCATAGTACAAAAAGGACCAGAACCGCCGTTTCTTCATCCAAAAATAACATTCTGGGATTATTTCGCAGTTCTTCCAGATAGCCAACCAGACTCCTAATCTGTTCCGCCTGATTATTCATCCCGGCATCATAAATATCACTGATAATGGAATCCCGGGCATTCTCCCAGAGAAGCTGCCGCATCTGACTGTTTGGCCCGGTAATACACGCAAAAATTTTATATGGCAAATATTTTTCATTTCCTTCAAACGAATGTAAAATCTCACCCCCAGCAGTTATGTAAAGCCGTCCTGTCTCCGAATGTTTCTTTTGGGGTCTGACCGTTACCAGAATCGGTTTTCCCTCCAAATACAATTCATATGCAAGAAAAAAAGTAAAGCCAGGTAATCCATTTTGTGAAATTCTTGAAAAAATCAATGCCACCGCTTCCAGAAATGCAGATTTTCCACTGCCATTTAAACCCGCACAAAAATAGACAGGAATATTTTTCGGATCCGTATTTTCCGCATTAAATTCAACATTACGTAAATGTTTATACTTTTTTATTTTAACCTTTACCAGTCTCATACCCATACTCCCTAATTTAAAAGATACAACTCCACATACTTATCTCAAGGCAGTTTCCCTCCTTGTCTCGCACAGTATTTTCTTCTGTCATCTCATCACCTGCATGATATAACAGTTTTCTCTTTTCCATTTTGCTCAACAGTCCGAGCTGACTCAACGCATCAACAGCAAACAACGCATTTTGTATATCCTTTGTACGAAATTTTTTCCCCTCTTTCTGCACTTCTCTCAATATTTCATGAATTGCACAAGGCCGTCCCTTTTCATAATATTTGCAGTATATTACCCGTTGGAACATAGAAACATTTTCTAACAGTTTTTGGCACTCCTGAGGTAATCTTTCCAGTATCTCTGATACAGATAAATTCCGCACATTTTTTATGAAGTGCGGAATCCTACTGTGATCTGTTTCTCCAAAGATCTGATACATTAACAAAACCAAAAATTTGCTTAGTATTCTTTCCATACTCTCTGTAATCTCCTGCATATGAAAAAAAATATCTTTTTCCTTTTGAGTGAAACCGGAAGCCCCTTCCAGCAACTTCCTCTTCCTGTATTTATTTAATATATCAACCATCTCTGTTTTCTTCAGCGAATATCGCTCCACCATATCTAAAATGTCTGCTGTTTTTTTCTGTTCACCAGATAGTAGAACTGGGATACTAAGCTGCTCCAATACATCTTTTCTGATCCGTTTCCCGCTTATAATCTTGGACACATTCTCTCTGTCCGTAAAAAAATATTTCAAATAATAGTATAAATATTTTGGCAGCAAGTTACTGCCATCACGCAAAACAATTGCCAGGATATTGCTGTCTGTCAGGAGTTTTCTCCCCGCAATCCCTACTCTGCCAATTATACCACTGCTTGAAATCAAAACAGCATTTGGAGGTACCATATTTGTATATGCCGTACTAAATTCATATGTACCCAAAACTTCTCCATTTCCCAAATCCCGCGCCCTGACAAACGGAATTTTTTCCTTCAGTACTCCGTTTTTATTCGTACGATCAGTCAGCAATTCACTTTCCATTACTTTAGCCAGTTCACCCAGTCTTTTGTATTTCATTTCATTATACACTTTCTTTCATCATCTTAATCAATTGTTCCAGTATTATACCAGATTCCTTTTCTTTTTCTCTCAATTGTTGTAACAATTCTGATAATGTATATTCTGCTTCCTGTCTTGTTTCCGTCCTTATCGCATAAGTATTCCCTTCCAGATTATATTCTGTCTTTCTGATTTCATCCCGCTCTGCAAACCAACCGGTCTCATAATCCCAGTTCTTTGCTACTCTGATTCCATCACGATTCAAAACAGAATCCTGCTCTCTCGCCTCTCTCCATTTTATATAGCGATCTCTTCGTTTATCCCAATTACCTTCTGCTCCAATTACCTTAAACGTATCACTGCCTGATATATCTTCCTTTTCCTCATCCAATATAAAGTCCAATTTCTCTAATTTATAAAAACTGACCGCTGTAGCACTTAACACAGTTCTGTCAAATAATAATACAGAAACTTTTCGCCCGGCATTTGGCATAAAATCTCCCCCTGACAGGGAAAGTACAGAACGCAAACTAAATTTATCAACCATTCTCCTGCGGATTTCCTGTTCTTCCTTTCCGTTATCAGATAAAAAAACATCGTTTACTAAAATAGCTGCCTTTCCGTTTTTTTAATCTGGTCCAAAACAGGTCCCAAAAACGGCCACTTCCTGATATATCCTGCTGCTGTTTTGAACGCCTTTATTCTGCTTGATCCAGTAATCGAAGACAGGCCATTAGCAAAAATATAATCATATTCAGGACCGTCCTTCACCACTGAAAAACCAGATCCACTGGACGTCCTTGTAAGTGTTAGACATTCCATGGGCACCCCATAAAAAAGAGCATTGGTATAAACAAAGTCTATTAATTTTTGATCATCCTCTTCCCCCACAACTTGAAAATTGCAACTTTTGTCTTCTGCCCATTTCGCTGTCTGTAATAACATGGTTCCGTTCCCGAAAAAGGGAACCCAAATCTTTCCCGCACCAGGATCAATCAGCGTAATCAACAACATTGCCAGGCTGTATGACACATAAAATTCTTTCCCCCGATGTCCCTTTCTTATGGACTCATTCATATAATTCATCACATCTTCAAACTGCCGTATGCCATGCCCCTTTTCCAATTTAACCGCTTCGTCCAAATCATGGTGCAAATTCGCATATATATTCATCAACCCTGTCCCAAGTCTCCAGATATCCCCTAATATCTGTTGGGATGATATCAGATTAATACAATGTATAATGCCATATATACTATGTCCTTTAACAATCTTACCTTTAATCCTTTCAAATTCAGCCTTTACCTCCCCGATACCATTTTTACGGAAAAACGGATTGCCTTCCTTGGCACCTGAATTAAATCTTCCGCTATTTTTCACCAACAATACCGCCAGCAACTGTCCCGGAAATAACAGCGAAGATATACCCTCCAATCGAAATTCCTCCAGTATATAATCAATCTGTCGTTTGATTTCCTCTGACAGCTTAAATCCGCTCGTATATATATTTTCTTTCACGCTCTATTTCCTCCATGGTATCTTATTATGACAAAGACGGATAACAATCCTCTTTTACTCTCCTCTTTTGATTATACCGTTCATTTAAATGTGCTTTGTTATCTGTCAATATCTTCAGAAACAAAGCACATTTATATTTTCTCTATTATGGCTGAACTCCCTCTGGCGGTTGCATATTATCGGGTAATTGCGGATCTACAGTGCCGGTACTGTTCTCTGCTCCTTCCTGCGGCACAGGCGGACTCAAAGCATCCACCTTACTCTCCAGTTCCTGGATACTGTCTGTTACCCTGTCAATTTTATCATCCACCTCTCGCAGAATAGCCAGCATTTCCTCCATCTGTTCCATTTGTTGTTCAATGTTTTGCACAACATGTTCCATATCGGTGATTTTCCCCTCTCCAATCTTTATCCCTACAAGAACGGAGCCAATACAGACCATTACAAAAATGATAACCGATACAACAATACACACAAAACCATATACCCCTTCTGACCTTCTTTGCACTCTTTCCTCATTTGCCATACTGCTTTCTGCCTCCTCTGAAAAACTTTTTATCCTTACAGGTATTTATCTGATCTCTATCTTTCCTATCGTGCTGAGAACCCCTTCTTCCGTATCCGTCCCTTTATTATTTTTTAAAGAAATTACTGCCGGACTGATTCTGGTGACCTCTTTATTCACAAGATCTCCTCTCGGTATTTCGAATAATCCCCGCATATTGGAAGCGCCGATCAAATCCGTCATCCCCTTTGTCAGTCTGTCGCCTTCCCGAAAATCAACAGGCGTGATTTCTCCGTCTTTATTCAGCCAAAATGTCCCTCTTCCATCTTTATAGATAATATATTCCTTTATCAAGGTATTGGGACCATCAGTTCTTACTTGTTCCAGTTTTACGCGCTCCTTCGCCTTGTCATATTGCCTGTTTGGCAACTGCTTTTCGCCAGGCAGGTATACTGGTATTTTTACCACGGCCTTCTGCGTGTCTCCAATACTCTGTTTTCTGACCGATCCTGTTGCAGTTTCTTCCTCATATAGCTTAAATCCTTTATCTTCAGCTCGCAGGCAAGTGACAGCACCTGTTCCCTCCCAAACTCTTCTTTTTTTATTTTCTTCCTGTATTAATTCCTTTCTCGGCTTCTCCTCTGCTTCCGCACTTGGTCCCGTAACATTTTTTTCTTCCAAATTGCTAATTCTAGCCTTCAAATTGCTCAGGTGAGTGTCATGTCTCTCTACTTTTTCCACAATATCTGCAAAAGCAGAACAGATTTCCCCCATTTTATAAACTTTTTTCTCCAGCTCCGCTATGGCCATATCCCTTTTAACCGAGTCTTTCAAAAACAGCCAGGAGAGACATAAAAGCAGCACGGAACACATAAGAAAGCTGCCACTTTGCCAGTTTTCTTCCAGGAAAAAAGTAAAAACCATAAGCAGTAAAAGGCAAAAGGCAGCGCCTGCAAATACCTCTGCCAAAATCATCTTCCATTTACCCATAAAAAATATTCCCTTCTTTTACTGCATAATATTTCTGATCAGCAGCTCATTTGACATTCTGGAATAAAGAAGGCCTTCCCACAGACAACCCGGATTCTCTTCATCCCCCGTTATCTCTTCCCATAAAGCTCCTACGCTGTTTTCAAAGAAATTATGGTTCTGATCCTCCAGCGAGCCCGGCCGCCTGTTCGCATCTCCCACTGAGATCGCTTCATAAATATTCCTGATTTCCGCCGCGGAACTGATATCAAAATAATCCTTTCCCCTGACATTTTGAATATAGTTCTGGTAATTTTCCAGAAATTGCTCAATGCGCTCACTCGTAAGTTCACGCCCGGGTAGTCCGAACGAAGTTTTTCCGTTATAAAAAGTATCTATGTTTTCTTTTCCGCTGACAGCTTCTCCTTTTATCGTGTCCTCCTTCTCCTGTACAAGCATTCCTTCCACCACTTCTGTTTTCTGTTTATTTTCCAAACCGAACTCAATATGGAAATTTTCTTTCTTTACCCCGGCCTGTGCACTCAAATATGCGATCACATCCTGGCCAAATTCGCTATCACCAAACTGCTCCATCCGCATCCCGATTGCATCCTTAATCGCCTTTCTCCCGCCGCCATACATATAAAGTTTAAACGTCAATGCCTCCCCCGGCACAAATTGTTCCAGTAATACGCCGTATACATGAAACAGATTCCAATATTTAAAGGTAAGAATTGCGGCAAAATCTCTCAAAAACCCATCCGGGTCAACGGGCAGATTGCTTTTCAGCCCAACACTTTCAATCAGAGTGAGAATGATATTTCTCCTGCTTTCCCTCTGGCTCTCACTGCTTTTCTGATTTAGCTTCTGATACCTGCCCAATAGTTTCTCAATTATTTCCCAATTACTTCCCCCACCATCAGAAGGGATATTCCAAAACTTTTCAAAATCTGTCTGATTTTTTGCCAGTCTCATGATGGTATCCACAAGAATGTCCCCGCCCGCATACCGGAGGGAAAACTGGATCCGGCTCGGCCTTCTGTCAAAATCCGCATCCCCCAGATACACATTAAAATCAGAAGTACCATCCCCTATATCACAAATCCCGAAAATACTTCTGGGAGTAATCATTTTATCCGGCTGACTTCCCATCTCCTTCTGGAGATATTTTGCATTGGCCTCCGCCTCTGTAACATAGCGGATATCCGTGATCCCTATATCGGTCAGCTCTCTTATTTCCTCCAAAACAATGGCCCATCTAGCTGATATCCGTTTTTTGATTTGCTCCCTTGGATAAGATATATAAATATCCATTTTTCCCGCGCCCTTTAAGATACACTCCAGACATCCAAGCCATAGCATATTGTACAGGAAAATCTGCAGCGCCCGTTCATGTGCATCATCCTGCTCCCCAAACTTCAAATCCGTCATAATAGCAGAATCTTGCAGATTGACACCATCTTCCATAAGAAGGCTCATCAATTCCAGATCCGGAAAAAGTGCACACCCGTCTTTATAACATTCCCTGCTGCCGCCCGACAGGCCTTCTTTGTAAATCCTTGCCATGGTAGGAAAACCCCCTATAATTTGCCGATCCGGTGCATAGTACTTTCTTGCAAAATCACTCCCCATATCCGACTCTCCTCTGAGCAGGATGCAGTAAAGCTGATTACACGCAAGCCTGAATGACACTTCCTTACTGTTTGACTCCCGGGAAGCGGCTATCGTATTACGCGTTCCCATATCAAGTGCCCATAAATATTGGCGCCCCTCTGCCTTTGGAGACAGATTCGATTTGCCCACGTATATACAGCCCAGATAATGATTTACCTTGACGGCATTTCTTGCATCATCCGTAATGCCTGACCCAAAATCAGCCCTGCATAGCTTGACCAAAACCGGAACTCTCTCTTTTCTCGCATAATACCAGACATCCCCGTCGCTTCCGCTCTCCCTGGAACGCCGAAAATCCGGTTCCATCATATCAAGTGCTTCACCCGGGATCTGGTTGAGCCCTTTTAAAAATTCCGGAGCACCCGTTCCTTCTCTCCGTGCTATCCGTGGCTTCAGCACCATATAGTACTGTTTCCATCTCTCTTCCGGCAGATCTACATACGGAAAAATCGTAAGAAGCGGAATAGAATCCATATATAATATTTCACGCTCATGATACCGTTTTTTCAGGAAAATTTCCTCTTTAAACAAATGATTCTCCCCATGGATTTTCAATGAAATACCGATCTCTATCTCTTTTTTTAACTCAAATTGAGATGTATCTGCCGTAATGCCAGTCAGCTCCGCTTCTTTTCTGTTTTTCTCCAGAAAATCTGCCATTTCCTCAGACAACGGAAGAAAACCGGAAAAATAATAGGGTATATTTTCTGCCTTTATCTGAAACACAAACGTATGGGTGTTTCCAAATCCGACTATATTTCTGTTCCGCATTTCTGTTGGCGCAATCACAAGAGTGGGTGCAAAAACCCCCGGCAACTTCAATGGCAGTTTCGGTATTTTACGGAAATATTTCCATGCGGGGCCGTTTACATTATCTTCCGCTCCAAAATTACCACTGACCTGTTCTTTTATCGCTCGGATCTCTCTTCTTTCAGCGCCTTTCTGTATAAGACTGTCTGCAAATCTTTTAAGATAATACTGATACTCCTCTACACTGTCGGAAAACCCCTTCAGATATGTCAGTACAATGTCTCTCTCATATTTCTGCAATGCCTCGATACAGTCTTCACCTAATTCCGCATTGACCTCATCAGGAAAATTTCTGACCGGTAGCAAAAATCCTTTTTCATCGAAAATGGCAATGTCTTTTCCTGACAGCCTGAGCATATATATATCATTCACGCCCGTTACTTTTGTAATCCTCTGCCCCAAAAACTCCCATCCCGCCTCACTGCAGTCTTTCTCCCGAATCACATTGACCGAAACATCATAAGCCCGATATTCACTCAGTATATAAATAACAATAACCTTGCGCCACTGTTCTTCACAATATCCTCTTGTAAGGCCCCCATCCCGCATATCATTGTGTATCTTTAACAGATGCGCCGTACTGGAGGAAATTGCGTCCAGCCCTTCTGCTTTATCTCTGTTCGCTGCCGTTTTTTCACCCAAGGTTTTTAAATCTGCATTAACCCGATGAAATCCTGCTTCACTTAACTGAAAAATTTCCCCGCCTTTATCAAGTTCAAACGGTACTGCCGCAACTATCTTCATGTCTTTCCTCCCTAATCCAATCGTGTGTCATAATCTTCGACCGCGCATTTTTCATATATTTTTCTAATCAGGGCGCCTGCCACATTCATTCCGATTTTATCCCGTCTTGCAATTTCTTTTAATTCCTTTTCCCTGCATAACAATGCATAAATATCACAGCAGGTATCTCCTTTTTCATAATTTTTATATTCAGTCATCCTGGTTAATTCCAGATTATCCGTCTTTTCCCATACCGCCTTGTAATCAGATTTCGGCGCATTTACGATTCGTTTCAGTTCTTCCAGATTAAAAAATCGGGTGACTCCTTCGCCATCGTCCCCATAGCGCGTATTCTCTTCCAATTCGATCCAGTATTGCATATAACTCCTGCAAAAATCACAGCATACTCTCATATCATCACGCAATTTATTATTAATCTCTTCTCTGATATCTGCTTCGTTTTTAAAAAAGCCCTTAGTGCCAAACAGATGTACAATCAACGCCTCCGTCTTGTAATTGCCATCATTTTCCTGAAATAATGGCATCATACAATCCAGCATAAATTCACAAAACCGCATCATACATGCGTGTTTTGTCTGAAACCCTATTGCACGCGGCATCTGCTGCCATGAAATATAACTTGTTCCGTCATTGGAATACAGATAGCCATAAAGCTGCGTACCCTTGTTCTGTTTTTCTCTTAAAATATCCTGAACCGCAAGGCTCACCAACATATCAATGATGTGAATATTATTATCCTGGCCGCCTGCCGCAGAGTTTCTCTCCGAAACCTTATCCAGTACTTCCTGGCCAATGTAGTAAAAGCGGTCAAATACAGCCTCCTTTGTATCCTTTTTGATCAAATCTTCCCTTTCGCCAAGGACGGATGTCACCGCTGCCGACTTTGCATAAAACTGTTTATAATCAATCTGTTTTTCCCGCTGTCCGCCTCCGTCCTGTATGAAAATCGGATCCGGGAAATAAAAATAGGGCTGAATATGAATACAATGTAAATGGAAGTTCTCATCTTCCTTAAATTTATCATATAAGTACTCACCAAAATTAATCCCCAGGCTTGCACCCGTTCCGCCAAAGGAAGAGCAGATGATCACGACATCAAGCGAATTTTTCCCGGACAGGACAGTCTGTATATCTTTATAAATATCCAGTTTTTCATATACCTTTTCTCTGACAAAAATATCGTTTATAACAGCTCCCATATTTGCCTTTCCATAATAGCCCCCTGCCAGCTTATCCTCCTGCTCAGCATATGTATAACAAATATCCAGAAGCTGCCCGTCCTCTCCTCGCATCCCTTTATGTGCCGCCAACGCATACCGGATACTTTCCTGCTGCGGCGCAATATTGGCATTTTTAAGCATTTCATCAAACAAAGGTTCCGTACGCTGTATCTCCACCCCCGCAAGTTCACTTCCCACCGCGATTTTCCGAAATTCTCTGTATTGCAGATAAAAATCCCGCGCCTTTATATAATTGGGACTCTCTGTATCCTTGTCAATCGGATAGCAGCGGATATCGCAATCCTGGTAAATCCCCGCCGCCGCATTCAGATACATACAGATTTCCGCCCGGGCGGGGCTGCCCCCAAACATTGCCAAAAAAAGTTTTCTCATTTGTTTCCTCCTTAAAACGGTCTGATGCGTAATAATGAATACCCAAAAGCCATCGTCGTAATGGTAAAGCTTATCATAACAAACAGGATTGCCTCACTCAGAAAACCCATTTGGGAAAAGCTCCAGACAATAGCCGCCAAATATATGATTGCGGTGAATATAAGCAAAAATCCCGTTCCCTTATAAATCGTATAATTCCATTTTCCTTTTTTCGCGCATCTGAGAAACCACACCCCATATACGATTTCATAAAGGAAAAGAGGGAACCATACAATGCCCGCAAACATCATCCCTCTGTTCTTTGGATTAAACATAAGTAAATCCATTTCCAGAATCACTTTGCCGGAAATATATACCAGCAGAACTGCCGCTACCATAAGCAGTGTACCTCTCAACCATCTTTTCACCATTGTATCCGTCCCTCCCTGTGAGTATTATCTTTTGCATCCCTGAAACACAGCCATTGATCACCCGATCCTGTCCATATCCATTAACAAGATCGGAATTTGAGCATAGATTGATTTTACATGAAATTCCTGTCCCTCGATAAACCCATTTCCTCCGCTGAACAGGACGTTATAAAACCCTTCCAGATTAAAGGTACGCGTAAAATAATCGTCCGTCATTCCGGTATCAAATTCCTCAAGCCATACGGGGATCTCATAGGTTTTTATCTCATCCTTCCAGATTTTTATCAGTGCAAGACTGTCCTGCGCACCCCGATCCATCTCCACTTTATTCGTAAAAGAATAATATATGACTTTGGGAAATTCCGCATTGCTTTTCCCTGTATTGTCCTCCATTCGATAGACCACCTCTATTGACGGATCTTCGTCTTTTACCCACCTGCCTGATGCCCTTTTTTGCGCCGCACTTTCCGATATCTCTTTATCCTGATCCGCCTCCGCTTCTGCTTCTTCCGGCTGCTCTATCGTATAGAAATCAATGGTATAGCTATAGTTCAAATCAGGATTTCCGTAATCCTTTAAGGGGATATAAAAATTTAATCTCCAGTCCCCTGCCGTTTTCGATATTCCCTCGACTTTTTCATATCTGAAGGCGGCCACTTCCGTTTCGGAACTGTTTACAAATAAGTGATTTGTATCCTCATGTCTGATCAGATTTTTCGATTGCAATTCCATGGATTTGGCTGCTTTTTCCCCGCTTCCTTCTGCCTCTGCAGCATCCTCCCCGCTTTGACCGGCTATCTGATCCTGTTCCTTTTCCTGTTTCTTCTTTTCTTTATATTCCTCCACAATGTCATCATAACCGGCAAATGGCACGAAAACTACATCTGACAGGAAAATCCTGTCTTTGTTCATGCTTACCTTACTCGTTGCCGTATAATAATCCGTTCCCTCAACAAGACCTGCCTTCGTCAATAAATTCTGCAGACCCTGACGATACCTATCCATATATCCGGATGGCCCTGTGATAATCATGTAATATGGTTTCAGTTCTCCTTCAACCATCCCTTCGATCATCCCATACCCGTCCGGTGAAGGCACTTGTGTAAGCCCGTGGAACGGAAATTTAAAAGCATACAAATCCACATCACAGCCGCTTTCCCTGCACATATTCTGAATCTGTTCCGCAAGAAGTGTATTATTCAGATTTTGTTCCGCAAGATCCGTAAACACAACATTAATACAATTTTTATCCAACCCTCCTTCCATATAAAGTTTGGTCAAAGGCCCCGGCTGCACATTCGATGGCGCCCAATAAACATAAAAATCAGGTTTATCAAAGTTTTCATACAGACCATCTTCATATAAAACCCAATTCTGCACATCCGCATCAAGCACATAGTATTCTGCGGTCTGCATCCTCCCCATATCCTGAATACAACGCATCAATGCCTTAAATTTCGTACTCGGCTTCTTTGATTCTCCGACTTCATTAAATGTAAAACCCGTCATGCTACCGGTATTGTCCACATAAACTTTAACCGGTACTACCGAAGAGTATGAAACGGCACCGGGTTCGCCATTTATTTCTTCATCAACACTTACAATATCTTCAATACCTGGAAAAACAAAATCCTCTACCGGTTCCATTTCAGACTTCTGTCCTGCTCCGCACCCAGCAAGTGCAGACAACAATATAACAAGTACAGCACAATATATCAGTACATATAAACCATTTCTTATGCCTATTTCTTTTTTCATCTTCTGTTTCCCATGCCCCTTTTGTATTTTATTTTCATCCGGGCTTTAGCCCAATCATCCATTATCCCAGAATCGTAAAGATTGTCACTCTAACTTATATTCAATTCCAGCAAATTCCTCAGCATTAAAAAACTCGATTATGGAAATATTTAGCCCATTACAGATCTTAAATATTGTAAAAATTCCCGGATTTTTGGTTGAGCAGTTTATAATATGCATCAAAGTCGTCATAGGTACGGCAGATTTATATGACAAAGAGTAATAAGAAATTCCGCTTTTTTTACAAAAATACTCGATTCTTTTCGATAATATCATTTGTTCTTCCATCGTCCGTCCCATCCTCCCGCATCTGATTATAAGCTGATTCTATACCATTTTTCCGTGTAATTACTACCACATATGGTAATTCTTAATTATTTTTACTATATTGGAGTATTGTGTTTAAATAGCACATTCTTTCCGGAGATTTGTACCACCCAAATCCAATATTTCACAGCAACCACTTCCGATTCAGAGTGCAATCACCTATAAGAAATACATGCTCCTGGAAGTATGTAGTTTGCTCTCTCGTTAAGCCGTTCGATGGTGTTATTGGTACTGATCCGTGTCCAGTGCTGGGTAGGATTATCAGATGCACCCCGCATAGGCCGCGCTGTTTATACCATACAAAGAGAGAACGCCCGCTTTGACGCTTACGTTATATAACACCATTTGAAAAGCGAAACAGTTATACAAATAATCCATAACTTTTCCGGGGCAGTGTTACAAAAATGCTTGACCATCTCAGGTATAAAAAAAGCAACGTTCCTGTTCTCCCTGTATAGGAATAAAGAAACGTCGCGTCTGCGTCGTATTCAATTTTCTTTTATTCTTTCTCAATGTAGTGTGCTGATAGCTGGGCTGACAGGATTCCGGGCGGCATATCAAGGCTCTTTCCCACAAAGGTAATAATTGGTATTAAATGCCGCTGCCTATGGATTCCATCATATTTTCATCTGCTGCCGGCTCTCTTCCACGCAATGGTTTCCCGGATCCCTTCCGCAAACTCTACCTCTGGCACAAATCCCGTATCCTCCGTTAATTTCCCGATATCGGCGCAGAGATACATAATTTGTTTTTCTCCATACGGCACCGCTCCAAAGTCCGGTTTCAGTTCCGGGTTCATGCAATCCCGCAAAATCTCAATATATTCCCGCAAAGGTCTGGCCTGTCCGCTGCCAATACAATATATACTGCCGTCCCTGCCGCTCTTCCCGAGCAGATACATAGCCCGCGCCGCATCTCCGGAATACAGATAATCCCACATCTGTTCCCCTTTCGTCAGAGCCGGCCGCTCACCTGCCAACAGGCTGCGGATGACCATGCTGATCATCGTCTTTTCCCCATCGCCAGGGCCGTATACACTGAGAATCCGTGCCCAGATATGCCCCAGTCCATACTTTCTACATTCCAGACGTGTCATCTGGCCTGCACATAGTTTTGCCATACCATAGCCATTTTCAGGAAATGTCGGTGTCAGATCTGACAGCTTTGTATGACAACGCCCATACTCTGCCTGAGAGCCTGCACCGATAAACGTATGACAGCCCAGGCGTGATGCCAGTGCCACCGCATCCAACGCATAACGGATGTTTTCCGTCTGTAGCCGCATATCATTTCTGCCATCGCCAATGGTAGCCGCCCATGCAAAATGATAAAATATATCATATCTGCCTATTTCTGCGCCAGCCATGCGCAGCCTGTTTTCATCCAGTGTTTTCAGGCCATCCAGGCTGCACTCCAGGATCCTCAAAAGAGGGGACTGGGGAAGCCGCGCTTTTCTGTCCGATCCTTTCCTGACAATCGCCAGCACTTTTACCCTTTGCTCAATACACAACTGAATCAGGGCAGTTCCTATCGCCCCGGTGGGACCAGTAATTACGACTCCTCTGATCTTATCTTGGTTTTCCATACTTTTTACCACACTTTCCATGGCGCCCTGCCTGACTCCCATAAATCCTCCAGATATGCCTTGTCCCTGATCGTATCCATCGGAGACCAAAATCCCGGATGCCGGTATGCCATCATTTCTCCGTCTGCTGCCAGTCTTTCAAAAGGAGATGCTTCCAACATCTCAGTTCCGTCGCCCAGATATCCAAATACCCTGCCATCAAACACCATATAGCCAATGTTGACCCAGGACTGATCTCTTCGGGCTTTTTCTTTAAAACTTTCTACCTGTCCGTTTTCCCCGATTTTGATCGCGCCAAATCTGCCCTCAGGCTGGGTTGTGGATATCGTTGCGATCCTGCCATGGCTTTTATGAAAAGCAAGCAATGCACTGATGTCCACATCAGCCACACCATCCCCGTAAGTAAGCATAAAAGTATCCTCTTTTTCAAGATATGTCCTGATCTTCAGCAGGCGACCTGCAGTTAGTGTACGCAGTCCGGTATCCGCGAGCGTTACTTTCCACTTCTCTGCAGTATTTTTATGCTCCATACGTTCCCTTTCTTTTACGGAAAAGGTCACATCCGATTGATACATATAATAATGTACAAAATAGTCTTTGATCATATGCCCTTTATAACCACAACAGATGATAAATTCATTCTGTCCATATGCAGAATAGGTATGCATGATATGCCAAAGTATCGGCTTATTGCCAATCTCAATCATCGGTTTGGGGCGAATTTGTGTCTCCTCACTGAATCGGGTACCCATCCCCCCGGCAAGTATTACTGTTTTCATGCTGTTCACCCCTGCCATATTTTCCATGGCGCTATCCCCGCATTCCAGAGATTTTCCATCTGTTCTTTATCCCGCTTGGTTTCAATCGGAGACCAAAAGCCCGTATGCTTATAGGTAGTGATCTGCTGCTTTTCTGCCAGTACCTCAAGAAGCTGCTTTTCAAGCTGGTAGTTTCCCATCAGATACTGAAATACCTGCCTGTGAAATACATAAGTACCCGCATTTACCCAGGCATGGTTCTCTTCTGAATCATGTTTATGAAACCCCAGATAATTGCCCTCTTCATCAATTTCCAGTATTTTATTCCTTCCTGCCGGATGCGCCAGTGCCACTGTAGCCAGCTTCCCTTTTTCATGATGCCCCGCAATCAGGCTGTTGATATCAATGTCTGACAGACAGTCACCGAAATTGACAATAAATTCCTCCCCGTCAATATACTTCTGAATCAGACTGACACGCTGTCCCGTAGACGCATACAATCCGGTATCGACAACCGTGACTTTCCAGTCCTCAGTAATTTTCTGATGGATCTCTATTGTATTACTTTTCAGATCCACAGTAATATCTGACTGATAAATATAGAAATCGTTAAAATAGTCTTTGATCAGTTCTTTTCTGTACCCGGCACAGACAATAAACTCATTGAACCCAAACGAAGAATAACTCTTCATGATATGCCAGAGAATGGGATTTTCTCCTATTTCTACCATCGGTTTCGGTATTCCCTGCTTGTCCTCGGCTATCGTACTGGGCAGTCCGCCCGCCAAAATCACTACCTTCATCTTAGCCTCCCAGCCACATCGGCAAACATATCCGTATCTTATATGATATCGTTCCAGTCCCTTATATACGCCTCTGCCTGCGCTTCCATACACGCCTTCGCATCCCCGCCTTGTATATAGCATACAGACCACTCCACAATCCGTCTCATCGTCTGTTCCAGATTCCAGACCGGTTGCCAGTGAAATGTCTTTTTCAGTTTTGAGCAGTCCAGTTTCAGAAAATTCGCTTCATGCGGCCCACCGTCATATCTGTTTATCCAGGTGATTTCTTGGCCGGTCTGGGCACGCCACGTTTTACAGAACAAATCCACCAGCCTGCCTGTCGTATAACAGTCCACTTCATCCGGCCCTACATTATAACTGCCTGCAAGACTGTCATCTTCATATTGCCTGGCTGCTAACATCAGATAAACAGCCACCGGCTCCAGGACATGCTGGTACGGCCTGACGGAGTAAGGGTTTCTCACAATGATATTGTCCCCCTTTTCTGCCGCTCTGATACAGTCCGGGATAATACGGTCAATGGCAAAATCCCCGCCGCCGATCACATTGCCGGCGCGCACGGTGGAAATCGCTTTTTTCCCCGCCGCCTTTCCTTCCATATCCTTATCTGTTACTGAGAAAAAAGCATTTTTATAGCTGTCTGTCACCAGTTCCGAACAGGACTTGGAATTAGAATAAGGATCATAGCCGTTTAACTCTTCATTCTCACGGTAGCCCCATTCCCACTCCCGGTTTTTATATACTTTATCAGTCGTTACATTGACAAAAGACCGCACACTGTCCGTCTGACGCACGCACTCCAGCAGATTTACGGTCCCCATCACATTGACCTCATACGTATAAACAGGATTCTTATAAGATTCCCTTACAATCGGCTGCGCTGCCATATGAATTACAATTTCCGGCTGAACCTGCCTGCATACTTCCATCAGCCTGTCCAGATCTCTGATATCTCCTGTTATACTGTGCATCCCATTTGCAATATCACATAAGTCAAACAAAGACGGGGATGTCGGTGCTTCCAGCGCATAACCGGTTACCACTGCCCCCGTCTGCTTTAACAAGGTGCACATCCAGCTTCCCTTGAAACCCGTGTGACCGGTGAGCAGAACTTTTTTATTTTTGTAAAACGAAAAAAAATTGTTTTGTGACATTTTTTTCTCCCTGTTCTTGGCTATTATCTTTATTACAATAAGGAACAGAATTCGTTTACAAAACGATGGAAGTCTCAAATATCGTCGGATAATATTTGTAAATCTTGTGATAAGCCATGACCTCATGTTCATGCAAAAATTCAGCTTCTTTGATCGGATATGATAGATTAGGCATATTTTTGTTAAGAACACTCAATTCCTTATATGTAAAATTAGGGACTGTTATATCGTAGGGCTGATCCGTACAATTATAAAATTCCAAATCTGAAAAGCGACATTTCTCAAATGCTTCAATATCGCTATTATTATATACAATCCATCCAAGCGTCAACATAGTTGCCTGCGAATCCTTATACTTAAAATAAGCCACTTGTCTGCATTGATATCTTTCTTTTTCGTTTAAAATCGTCTTATTTCTTATTGAAATTTTATTTTTGATTATGATATCAAACATTCTATTTGTTGTCTGAAACAATTTTTCCTTTACCAGATCTTTGGGTGTCAGCAATTCGACAAGTAAGTTATTATCGATTCTTGAACAATAGATTTCCAGCTTCTCGTTCGGCGATCCCTTATTAAAAGCATCCCCCAAATCCATATTAAAACTGATAAATATGACACTTCCCGTATCCACCTTGGCCATACAGGTTTCTACATCTTGAAACTGATTGCTACGCATACCTCCGTCATAATCAAGCCATATAATATTCTTTATCCCCTCCCACCGCAGTTGGGTACTATTCAGTATATCGCTTGCATTTCCAAATTTTATATTTATGCAATTAAATGGCTTGTTAAACTCAAAGCGCCTTTTATTATTTTCATCTGAACTAATTTCCATACTGATCATATCGGTTATTCCAAACTCTTTATGAAGCAGTGAAAAGTCTGCAAAGTATTTCGCACCCATTCCAATATATCTGTAATTCTCAATCTGATCAAATGCATTCAATCTAGAAATCATTTCACACATCATTTTTCTTTCGATACTTTTACAGGGTCTTACATTATAATTAACACTAATACTGCTGCCAGCCATTAGAGTGCCTCCATTTCAAAATAGTACTCAAAAAGTTTTTCTCCTACTGCTTTTTTTGTTTTCACCCCCAAGTTTTCCTTTACTTTATCATATTGGGATGTCGGCTTTGAAAAGGATATGGTAGTCATGGGAATTACTGTTTCTGGTTCTGCAATACTGAAATCCGTATTTTTTTTGATCTCCGCTACACTACTGTATGTTAATTCTCTTTCACCTGTATTTTTAACAAAACCAAGTTCTTTTAAATCAGTGACATCATGCCTTTTTTTCACTGCCTCCGTCACTCTTATGATCTGCGTCATGGCTTCTATCATCTTCTGCTTTGCCATAACATATAATCTATTCGAAGTATCCACCCCTGTTTTCGTGGTATTCCAAGGTAAATCTAATAAATTCTTAGATTCAAAATAAACATATCCTCTAAATTCAGCCAGACCGGGATGATATTTTCTCGTTCCATCCCCCCAACCAGTTAAATTATCCCTGTTGGCATATAAAACCAGTCTGCCATTACAATACACATACCATCCAGCCTTATCCGGTTCTCCCTTTTCCGTAATACCAGCAATAATCCTGATTGTACCCTTAGGATCCTCGATCCGATACGTATAAGGCCTAATTTTTTCTGAATCCAATAGTTTTTCCCTTTTTGTATTAATCAAAATATCGTTTATTTCTATTGTTAATCCATTTTCCGCTTCAACAGTTCTATATTTTTGAACATAATCAATCAATGTATTCCTGAAATATTCACTATCAAAATCAGATGAAATATCCTGTTTCAGGCCCTCCACTATTATTTTCGTACCCACTTGTGAATTATGCAGCCCTGTTTCTGCTTTCTCAAAATGAAAATTCCATTCCTCTTCTTTAACCCACTCGTTAACATCAACGATTAGATCAAAATACTCCGTTTCCGTGGAAGATATTACTTCAAACTTATTTCCCAATTTAAAAAGTGCCCGTTTCATACCTATTCCGAATATTCCGGTAAAATATTCGGAAGAATCGTTTTGTCGCTCTGACGGCCTGCCAAATTTAAATGCATATTTTTGTGCAGTTTCTATATCTATTCCACCACAATTATCCTCTATGATAAACTGATGATCAGACATGTTGATTTTTATAAATAATCCAGAATAATTTTTATTTTTTCGTATCTTTTTTGCCCCGTCAATCGCATTATCAATCAGTTCTACAATGGCCGGTTTTATATCTATATCCCTTGTTAACATATAGATAAAAAATTCCTTTGTCGGACTAGCATCTACCTTTTTATTTAATGTCTCCATTATTTTCCTCGTTCTTTCTGCTCATGACAAATTTACGATACGCTCTCGTATATTCATAGGTGTCTCTAAATATACTATTTACAGCAACCAACAGCCGGGGCTCATATTGCCACATAGCAACTAATTCTTCCTCAAAGTTTTTCCCAAAAGGACATCCAGCGCATCCAGTCCTTTTTAGTCCATATTCGCGATAACATCTGCTATGTTCTATATGATAGTATTTCTCATATACCGCTTTTGTATCACTAACATACCAGAATATTGGTCTGAATTCATCACAATTCCCCTTCCCTTGTGAAAAACATGATTTATAAGCAGTCCTCCTGGCTCCTCCTTCTGCTTTCCTTACTCCATACATATTAAGGTCAAAATTTCCATTCTCCCTAAACCGCCCTGCCGACATTTTTTTTGCATAATGACAGCATTTATTCGAGATCCGAAACGTTGGTGGATTTTCTATCATAAATTCTTTCAAAAATCTGTTATATGCAATATTAAAACTGCTCTCTTTTCCCTTGCCGGATCTGGCAAAATCGTTACACCACCACCTCAGAGCCGCTTTACACCTTGGATATTTTTTATACAATGCTTCAAAAGGTTCATCTTCCCATCCGAAATTATGTCTTTGTAACCTTTCGATCCATTCACTGACCTGCTTTGAAAGAAATGGCTGACCATATGTCTGGCAACAAAGCGGAACAGGTTTTTCCGCTTTTACCCATTCGATCTGAATATTATATTTCTGTTCCAGAAAACCGATATGTTCTTTTGTCGCCGCAAATTCAAGCCCTGTATCAAAAAAAGCATATGTAATACGATCTGATCCATCAAGTTTCTGGCATAAATCAAGCAAAATATCACTATCACTTCCGCCACTAATAGAACAAAGTACTTTTTTGTAATGCTTTAACTTTGACCGGGTAAGAACAATAGAAGTAGCAATTAACTGATTATTTTCCGGCACATGCTTCAATATCTCAAGTAAATCCATAACTCCTGTCCCTGCTATACTTTGGTCCAAATAATTTTCAGAAAATTTGTCCTACACCAGGAATATCCTTATACATCATAATCCAAGCAAATGAAACGACTATCTCCATGCGACCTTTGCTTCCAGACTGACCATATCACTGGTATATGAATAAAGTATACCATACACATTTGCAAAAAGATATAAATTTTTCCATTGGCTCCAGCAAACCGGAAATACCCTGATATTGCAACAGCGGCCCTGTCCAGCAAGGCCGCTGTCTTATGAAACATCTCTATTGCCGAATCACATAAATCTGATCATTGGGAATCCTAGCGGTCTCTCTGTAAGGCCTGCAGGCCGACTCAAACAACACATACATCCCTTCTGCGCTCATCTGGATCTGTTCCGATCCTTCCGGCAGCACATGGCTCTCCAATGGCTCCCCATAATCCTCCGTTTCTTCTTGATACGCAAAACGGAGCAAGTGTGAATCCTCAGTCTGATAACTCTGGCTCAGAAGCATGAACCGTTCTCCCGTGCACATATCCCTCTGAAAAGTGATACCCTGAATCCGTTCCGGAATCATCACTGATGATACAAGGGCCGGACTGGCCGGATCAGACAGATCATATCTGTTCAACCTTCCCTTCTCTCTGTCCACATAAGAGCCTACAAACAATTCACCCGCTTCATAAGTCAGAAAAGAAGTCACCTTAGCACCACCATGGTTGACCAGTCCTGCATCAAAGCTGACTTGTATCTCTCCCTGATAAGTGGCATCCAACAGAGAGGAATAACGCACTGCATATACCTTTCCTTCCGGGCCCGTCACCCATAACAGATCATGGTCCTCGTCATAGGCAATACCACCCGTATGTGCACGGAATCCTAAATCTACAATCCTGATCAGTCTTCCGGCCAGATCTGTCATATATAGTATGCTGTTTTCCTCTGCTTTGCTGTAAGCGGAAACAAGCAGCACATTCCCCGCCTTACTGAATCCCTGCACCACCATTTCCGCACATTTTTCCGGCAGATCCACACCGTATAACCCCGGCATAACAACAGATCGTTCATAGTTTTCTGCCAAATACCCGTATTCCGGCCTGCAGACTACCTTTGCCAGGCCCGGACGATTGGTAACTATCCCGTCAGCACCTGCCGCCTGCATATTTTTCATCTGAGCCGGCGTATTCGCCGTCCAGACAAAAGCCCGCTTTCCCGCCTGATGAATAGCCTCTATCGTATCGGCGCGGGCAGTTTCTATTGACAGTCCATAATAATCAGCCGGAAATACCTCCGGTAAGTCCGTACGACCGGACGTCGTATTGTAAAGGATTTTCAGATCAGGATTCAACTCTCTGAGCCGCTCCAGATAACGATATTGAAAAGAAGCAAACAGGCAGCGCCCCGTCATATGACATGCCTCAGCAGTCTCTACTATAGTTTCTTCAAATCCTGCAACTTCCCCGATATCTTTTAATTCCAGATACACTTTGCAGTCGGTACCCCGGATCAAATCCAGTACCTCCCGCAGCGTCGGTATTTTTTCTCCTGCAAAAGAAGCATTGAACCATCCGCCTGCATCCAACTCCTGCAATTCGGCATAGGTAAGATCACAAATACGGGCATCCACACCTGTCGTCCGCAGCAGGGTATCATCATGAGAGACCACCGCTTGTCCGTCTTTTGTCAGCTGCACATCCAGTTCAATATAGTCAGTTCCGATATCCAGTGCCCCCCGAAACGCCGCCAGTGTGTTCTCCGGGAAAACATCCGAATATCCCCTGTGCGCAATGATCTGAAAACCCGTATTTTCCACGGTCTGCGCCTCCTCAAAGTATTCCTTATCCTGCCCTTGCTCTGCCCCCATATCGCCAGAAGCCGCACCGGCATTTTCTGCTGCCGCATCCGCTTCTGCCTGCAGCCGCTGCGCCTCCCTCTCTTTGGCTGCATTCCTGCGCACCTGCAATGGAATGACTGAAGCCACCACAACAACCAGTACCATCCCTGCCGCCAAAGCAGAGGCCCGTTTGCGTTTTCCTGGCAGATCTTCCAGGCACCGCTCCCATACACACCACAGAAAAGGATAGCCTGCCATAATATAGACCGCCAGCACAAAAGAAGCAAAGAATCCCGCATATTTTGAGGGCATAAATAAGGTCAGAAATGGTGTCGCCGCCTTCCAGAGCAGAAGTAAAAGCAAACCGCCCACAAGCAATCTTGTCATCCGCTCTGCCGCGTTGTCTTTTATTTCAAACTGTACCAGACGCCGTTCAAACAGCCAGCCAAGCATAAAACCCATACCCGCGCCCGCATTGGACAGACAGCCAACCTTAAGCATCGGCAGAAAACAAAAGATACATCCCAGACCGCATACCAGCAGATCCCCGAAAGGGTACCGCTCTGCAATCACCAGTGCCTTTGCCGTCACCCACAAGACACCGATTCCCAATATAAGCGACACCAATACATCCTGCGGTGTGTGCACTCCCAGATAATTTCTGGAAAACATAACCGCCGCGACGATCACCCAGCACAAGATGCCGGCGGCGCGATACGCTTTTCGTCTCCATACCCCACTGCCTGCCGCACCCCAAACTGCCACTGCTCTGGCAGTATGGCCGCTTGGAAATGAATAACCACCTGCCCCGGAAAGCGCCGCTTCCACCGGATGAATGCGTTCATCCCGTACCCATGGCCGTTCAATCCGAAACAACGGCTTCAGAAATTGGTTCCATGTACATTGCAGTGCCACATTAAATGCCATATATTGACCGACCCGCTTGTCCACACACCAGTAGATGGACGCCAGAAGGAAGAAGGTAACTGTACCTTCTCCCAGTGCCGTGATCTGAAGCATAAAATTATCAAAAATGCTGCCAAAAGTTTCGCGAAGGGTTTGTAGGAATAGTAAGTATGTGATGTCCATGGTTTTGATTGCTCCCTTTTGTACTTATTTTTGCTTATTCTACATTTGTTTATTATTGTCCCGTTTTTTCCATTTAGTCACTTACATCATACACTAACTCTCTTCTACACACATTTTCTAAAACACCTGATTAATAGGCAATCTTTTATCTTATTTCCTCTCATACAGACCAATCAACATATTTTCCGCCATCTCCTCCTCGCTGATCGGCGGGTTGAGATATTCCAGTGGCAAAGATTCCATCTGACCGTCTGAGCGCTTATAGGAAACCTGTTTCGGCTGTGCGGTCAGGGCGATCGGTGTCATAACCTCACAGATCACAGGCCCGTCATAGGCAAGCACTTCCTGTACCTTTTCATCCAGTTCTCCATTATGGTAAATGGTGACGGTTTTCAAACCATAAGCCTCTGCAATTTTCGCTATGGAAGGCAGAGACAGGCCGGAATCCTCATTGCAGCCTACCAGATGGCCGGCAAACAGATTTGTCTGAGTTGCTTTTATCGCACCATACCCTCGATTGCTCAGCACAAACAGTTTAACAGGAATATGCAGACGCCGTATCGTCTCCAGTTCCTGAATATTCATGACAAATCCACCGTCTCCATTGACACCGACCGTTCTCCGGCCACCGCCTGCCAGACAGGCTCCGATAGAGGAAGGCAGTCCATAGCCCATGGATGCCAGTCCTTTGGTGCAGAATACACGCTGCCCCTTTTTGACGCGGAATGTCTGCATGGAAATATCAATACAACTGCCCGAACTGCCCGATACATAAATATCGTTTTCTGTCATATAGTTCGAAATCGTCTCCAGGAGACAGTACGTATTCACAAGTTCCTTTTGTTCCCGATATTCCGGTTTCACGATAGGGTATTTATCTTTCAGACGCTCGCCATAGGAAAACCATTCTTTTCTGTCTCTGTGTATGATCTGATCCTGGTGGGCAAGCAAACACTCCATAAACTCCCTGGCATCCGCGCAGACCGGCAGATCCGGGCGCACATTGATCTTGTGCAGTTCACCTCTGTCTATATCGACCATGACTTTACATGCGGCTCTGGCAAAACCATCAAAATTATAGCCGGTCTGCAACAGGTTCAGCCTTGCGCCAATACTCAAAAAGAAGTCGGAGTTCTGTTGCATGAAGTTGGCATAGCGATGCCCCAGCCCGCCCGGTCTTCCATAATACAGCGGATTCTCTTCTTCGATCAGATCAATTCCATTCCACGTCGTAAGTACGGGAATCTGCAAAGTCTCCACCAATTTTTCAAAAATATCTGTGCCGCCGGAAAGCCGTATCCCATTTCCCGCCAAAAGTACCGGACGCTCTGCTTTGTTCAGACATTCTATTACCTGCATGACCTGCTTTTCCAGATGGCTGTTTTTTACTTCCTGCGGGGCAGTAAAACCAATCAGTCTTGTTTCATCCACCATTGCTGCCTGTACATCCAAAGGTATGTCCAGCCATACCGGCCCTTTTCTCCCGTGCGTCGCTTCGTAAAGCGCACGTTCCACATGATATCGTACCATCTGGGGATCATCTATCAGTTCTGCATACTTGGTGACAGACTTGACCACCGATATGATGTCCAGCTCCTGCATCCCCTGCTGGCGAATACCCTGTCCATTGATCATATCCAGCCTTTTTACCTGCCCGGAGACAACAAACATCGGTGTTGACTCCAGATAAGCTCCTGCCACACCGGTCAACGCATTGGTCCCACCGGGGCCTGTTGTTACCATTAGAAGACCCAGGGTATTATTTACCCGCGCATAAGCCTCCGCTGCGATGGCACACGCCTGCTCATGCAGACAGCATACATATTGTATTTTCTCACTTTTGCCAAGAGAATCATTCAAATGCATGGCACCGCCGCCCGGCAGCATAAACATATGCTTTACTCCGGTCTCTTCCAGTTTTTTTATAATATAATCCGATACTTTTATCATCGTCTGTCTCCTTGTCAGACATCATATTTACTTTCCGTAATAAAACGGATTGTCATATAGTCTGTCGTTGTCTTCTTAAAATCCTGAAACATATCCCTGATCTCCGCATTGAGATCTTCCCATTTTTTCCCCGGATTAATATGCGGAAGAGAAATATCCGCATAGCTTTCGGAATAAGCATCCTCAAAACCGTCAAAACCGGCCATTGCCACATGACAGATATGCAGTTTATTTAACAGTCTCAAACACATCATTCCGGAATTATCAAAGTGCTCCCAGCCTCTTTTGACCAAATGGTTGAAATTAACCACTAACTCATTTCCCACCGCTTCTGTCTTAATATTAGAAGCAACGATTCTTTGATTGGTGAAAAAAAGTGTTGGATAAATTTCTCTCGCATAATCATATCTTACCGTATTACTGAAAAACAATGCATCATACGAATACTGGCTAAAAACCGCATTGATGCCGATTATATAAGGTTTGCTACTCTCTATATACCGCTTAATCACATCTTCTTGCTCTGCTAGCGATCTGCCAGGCAATAGCAATAATACTTCCCGGTCTCCGATTTCCTCTTTCAGAGATTTCAATGCCCTCTCATCGTCCACAGTTTTATTCTGGTATTCCAAATATTTTTGCTCCAACACATCATAATCATATTTCTTTCTATCCTCATCTGACAGCGCCCCTATCACATGGCGCATTGCCCGTGCGTTGGTGCGATGATTTTTCTGCAAATAGGCAATATTATTTACATGTGCACAATACATCCCGGAAATAAAATACGGTATGGAATATCCCCAACTGTAATGCTCTGTAAAATATCCCATATACATATCAATGGCATCCATAATAATATCCATATCATAATTACCATTATACTTCCTGTTCAGATAATTGGCCACCAACTCCGTCGTTGCATTTCCTGCTCCCCGTCCCATACCACAAAGACTGGAATCCACAATGACACCCCGCTCCAGTTTTATCACTTTCTCTATGAACTGCATTGTGAGAGCAAAGGAGAGCTGTTGGTTATTATGAGAATGAAACCCAAGTCTGATCTCCGGAGAAAGACATCCATCCAAAACCGTTACGATACGCTCCAGATCATCCCCATACATTGCACCAAATGTATCCACTACTGACAATGCCACCGGACAAATGCTGTTAACTTCCCATGCCAGCGCAATCAACTCTTCCTCATTATACCCTAACGTATTGGCCGCTTGCAGATACACCTGGTATCCCTTTTCTTTTATTTTATCCGCCAATGCGATCCCTTCTCGGAAGTGATCTTTGGGGAACACCACCCGAATCGCATCGACAGATTTCCCATCATAATACGGCAATTTTTCCAAATCATACCTGTCCCAGTCAATCATAGCCACATAAGTCGTATGACTGCCTTTTCCTGACAGATATGGTTCCAAGTCTGAAGGCAAATGATAAAAGGTCGTTCCTACTTTATGCTGGAAATCCTTGAGCCACCCACATTCTACAAGCTCCACATTTGCATCCTGCATACGCCTTATAATCCCCCGGATGGCGGGTATTCCGAATTCACCATTTACGATATATGCACCGTCACGCAATGTACAGTCTAACAGTTGGATTCCTTTTTCCATTATTGAATCTCCTTTTACTCCAGTATCAATATCCCAATTATACACTTATCATACGCAAAGACTTTTCACTTCCTTACGTATTTCCGATACATTTGCGAAAAGCATCCAATCACGATTCTCCCAATAGAAATAATATTCACTAAATCCAGCTTTTTTTATAATCACTTCTGCCTCACGAACATCTGCAGCACAAATGATCGGATAAATACTATCTAAATCATTAACATGAAACTCTCGCATGGATATCACAGGTATATCAATTTTAGAAGATACCAACTCCCTGAAATACAAGTCATAATACCCATCAAACACCACAATCTTAACAGGATTGGAACATTTTTTAGCATATCTTTTCAGATACGCCTGAAATAATGTCCCATCCCCAAAAAGAACTATTTCCTGTCCTATTGATGGCCCCGGTCGGTGAAGCCCATGAAAATGTTTTATATAATCTTTATAAGATACATCCGGATTATAAAATCCATGTCGGAGTTTTCTGTCTCCTTTTTCCCACGGTTCTAAATAATTCCCATATAACGACTTCAATATCATATCCCAACCACACGGAACATTTAACCATAC
Source organism: uncultured bacterium (assembly GCA_947574055.1). GTDB lineage: Bacteria > Bacillota > Clostridia > Lachnospirales > Lachnospiraceae > VSOB01. The sequence continues at coordinate 106,466 of CANPIC010000001.1, read as the reverse complement.
ATCCTCATAAAGGAACTCATAATCTGATACAAACGCCTTTCTATCAAATAATCTGGGAAAAACACCTTTTCCAGAATAATGAGTATATATCCCAAAAGGGGCCTGAGGATCACTATCACCTGACGCAAGTACCATATTCAACTTCTCTGCTAATTGTTTCCTGGTAAAAAGTTTCCCCCAATATTTATATGCCTTCCATTTCAATAACTTCATATCTTTGAATCTTGGATAATATCCATATGCTTTTGCATAAAGCATCCGTTGTAAATGTTGGATTTTCCTTCTCTTCCTGTTTTCTTTAATCGGATTTATAAACCCATTATCTATTGGGAAAATATCAATTCCGATTCCCTCACAACTATCCACCCACCAGTTCTGCGGAATAATAGATGTCGTACTGCAATTACGAAGTTTGCTATATCCTCCATAAAAACAGTTATCGTTAAAAGGAGTTTGCAAAAAAAAAGGCGGCGGAAGTTCCGTTGGAGCAATAGACAAAAGCCTGTCATAATCTTCTCTTGGCAAGGCAACATCAATATCATCATCACCGGGTATCATAGCCGTTCCACGAACCGTTCCAAGAAGGGTTCCATACATGGGATACATCTTAAGTCCATGCTTACTACACAACTCCTTTAAAACTCTTAATAACTCAAGTTCAATATCTATGACCCGTGCCAATACTTCTCCATCTTCATCAATGCAATTTTGATCAAGTCTAAACTTTCCAAATCTCTGCATCCACAAATTTGTGCCCATATATTGAGACAACTCAATATTAGAATATAAATAAGACACCTTATTACTGGCGTATTTCTTAGATATCTCAATAACATAGAGTCCCATTTTCAAAGGGTCATAGACATTATAATAAGCATATCCATACTCTTTGTATATCTTTAATATAAGCGCAATTTCTCTACGTAGACATACAATAAGAATTTTCCCTTCCTCTTTTACAATATTTGTCCCCAGTTGAGCCATTTTTGCGACTATATAATGATCCAGCTCATCTTCCGTAAGCAAAGGATGATGATTTATAATTGAAAAGTCATATTTCTTTTCCCTGCACTTTTGTTCTAAATGTTCAGAATCTGATGGCGAATGAAATATAAATATATTATCCCTTTTAACATATCTCTTTTTAAGAACAACCTCTTGTTCATCTGCATCTGCATATACAGTTACTGAACCAGCCTTTTCCGACAATACACCTGTCAAAGCGCCGTAAACATCCCCTGCAACCATAACCTCAGATAATTCATCAAACGGATACCACTCTAACAGCTTTCCGGACAGACAGCTCAACGACCAAAAAATCTCTTTTCTGGGATCAAATTGAATCACATCATCCAGATATTCTTTATTACTCTTTTCAAGATACGCAATTATTATCTTGCCCACATCGCCATTTATATTAAATCCACATTGCATTTATACTATCCGCCCTTAATTCTACAACTGCATCGACTTATTGTATTCGGCCAATATATCTGGCGTGTTCCCCATCATCATATATCTGCCATCATTGATCCAGAGTATCCTGTCACAGAATTGCTCTAATGTATTAGTCGCATGGCTAACAATCAAAACCGTACGATTAGACCTCATCAATTCCTCCATTTTCTTGAAACTCTTTTTACGAAAATGTTCATCACCCACTGAAAGTACTTCATCTACTAACATAATATCTGTATCCAAAATTGCCGTAACAGAAAAAGATAACTTAGAATACATACCGGATGAATACGTGCGTACTGGCCTGTCAATAAACTCTCCTAATTCAGAAAATTCAATAATTTCATCCATTCTTTCCTTCACATAATCTAATTTACATCCTAGCAGCATACCCGATTTCAAAATATTCTCACGGCCTGTATTATTGGAATTGAACCCGATCCCAATTGCCATAAGTGCTACTCTGTTACCATGCGCGTCAATCCTACCTTCATCGGGTTGAAATATCCCTGCAATGGAGCGAAGTAACGTAGTCTTTCCTGAGCCGTTCCTGCCTACAATACCAACAATTTCACCTTTCTCAACGCAAAAAGATACATCATTGACTGCACGCACTACGTTTGCTCGTTTTACTTCTCCCTTTTTTAAACTTTTAGCCAAAGACATATGTGACAAATCACGATAGTCTATACTGACATGTTCCACATCCAATGCTATTTCTTTCATTTATACCACCTTCACATACCCGTTCTCATTCTTATAAACAATATGAACCCCTATATAACAAAGCAGCAGGGATAACAAAATCCATATTCCTATCAGCGGAACGTTCGAAACATAATTGCCCAACAACGCATTTCTCATAGTATCTAAAAACATTGCCACCGGGTTTACAGAAAGCATCATAACATTCAATGGCACCGACAGCCCCGTGACTACATCATAAAAAATACCTGACAGAAACATTGTCATCTGAAGTAAAATTCCCACCGCATAACTAAGATCGTCAATATAGACACCATAGTGAAGAAATATCATTCCAATTCCAAACGAAAGCAATATCATTACCAAATATGCCGAAACTAACCATAGAGCATGTATCCCAACCGGAACATGAAAAATGATTAACATTGGTATCAGAACAATAAGAGAAAATAACAGTTTAAAAAAATTTAGAATCATATTGGAAATCAAAAGTATATGTTTAGGCACATACACTTTTGTTACAATATCTCTGTTTCCCCTCACACATTTAACACTATAATTGATAGTTTTGCTAAAAAAATTCCACATAAGTAATGCAGAAAAAACAAATGTAGCGTAATTCTGTATTGAGTTTCCCATAATACGCCCAAAGACAATAACATAAACTAACATATTAAATAGAGGTTCCAATAACCACCATAATCTGTTCAAATAAGAATTAGCCACCTCAGCCTTCAAATCCGCTTGAGCCGCAAAAACTACATATTCCTTGTATTTTATTAAATCCCCAATAAATCGCCATATCTCATGTATTGGTCCATGATTTCCCTGATATTTACCATTTAGCTTTTCTTCTAATGCGTGAAGCAGAATCCAAAAAAAGAGTGCAATAATACACAAACCCTCTATATAGATTATTCTTTCCAGCAAGAAAGATTTTGACTGTCTTCGCATCATATCACAAGCAAATTCATTGAATACGATAGAACCGTCTGCGCTGAACAGATATTTATCAAAATCACTTTTTTGAATTTTATCCACACAAATGCTCTTAAATCGCCTACATAGACGTATCTCCTCAACATTACTGTCAGAAACAGGAACAGAAAATTCTGTCATTCCTTCAATTTGATCTACGGAAAATTCCTGCGATATAGTTTCAGTTCCCGTGTCTACTATAACAGTCACATTCTGATTTTTAACAGGATATAGCGCAAAAAGTATTGATCCACCAACAACTGCCATAACAATACATATCTTTAAAGTTTTTATTAGTACATTCCAATATTTATTCATTTCGATTTACTACCACTTTACACCTTTCTGAGATATTACATGTGTCGGCCGTTGGTATTTAGGTGCCGGCCAAGTCATATAATTTTTATATCCCTTAGCATTAAGCTGCCCATTGGTATCATCTGGGACACGTACCGCCAGATTCTGAATCATCATATCTTGTCCCTGACCATAATATTTTTTCTTTACGTAAGTCGACAGATACAAAATATTTAGATTTGCTTCAAAGTATGACAAACTATTTTCTTTTTCTGCCATACTTGAAAGGAGCCTATACCATGAAAACAACAACTTTAATGGAATCAAAGAACCTATTCTGTTTAATATTTTTAAAGTCTTAATCTTAAAATGTGATAAACGGTCATATTCACTATAACTCAAAATATCTCTGTGTCCCATACACAAAGCATACACGAGACGAATTCCATTCTCCATAATCATTCTCTTAAGTTTTGAATCAGAAGCTGCATTTAATATAAATATGTCAAGTGCAGCTCTATGCAATATTTCTGGATTATCCTCACAAAATATTTTGCTATAATTATCTGTAGGATACTTTGCTTTCATATATAAAAGTCGTGGGATAAAATCATAAAATTTTCCCGCTCCCAGTTCATCAAAGTCCAACAATTTGAACTCGTCTCCAGTCCATTTGTCTTTTACGATCGTCTTTAACCTCTCAAAATCAGATAAAGGCATTGTCACATCAATATCATCATCCCATGGAATAAAATCATGATGTCTCACTACCCCAATTAAAGAACCTCCAGTGATATAATATCTCAAATGATTTTCCCTGCAAACCTTATCAAATTCAGATATAATTTTCATTAAATCATCATGTATTGCATTCAAATATTCTTGTTCTACTTTATACACATACAAATACTCTTCCAGTACTCCTGTCACTAGACTATAATACATACTTCTATAATCTGCATCCGGCCAATATTTCAATAACTGTTGTTCCATGTCTTTGTATTCTTTACTACAAAAAACAATAAATATATTCTCCGGAGATTCCACTTCAAACACTTCTAATGGATTCTTTATCATAATGCCAGACTTTTCCGTTCCCCATTTCAGGTCATTATTATCAATCGCAAACAATGGTGGAAATAAAGTTCCTAAAGAATTCATATATTTATCAAAATATACACCTGTCCCAAAAAGAACAATTTTCTTTTCGCCTATTGCCTGCTGTAAAGCCACCTGCAAAGGATTCATATCAAATTGAGCTCTCTCAAATAAAAAACGAATTTTCACCCCTTTACTCTCTAAAAACTTAAAATCTTCCCGACTTCCACTTCCATGTGTACCCCCGCTAAAATACAAGTCAAACTGCACAGTCATCCAAAGATCCGCTAAAAGTGCATGAGACCCGTCAATCTGTACCACCTTATCAATTTCGTCTAGCGCCAATAACAAATCCTTTTTATTTTCAAATTCATCTTTCTGATCTGTCAAGGACATCTTAGCCAGAAATTCATCCGAAAAGATACCTACGACCAGACAATCACACTCCATCTTGCACTGTCTGAACAATTCAATCGTATTCGTTGTTAAACTTTTGTCTTTTATGTCATACAAAATAAATCCTGTTTTATATATCATCTTGAATTTTCCCTTTTATCTTTGTCGAACTGGTACTCTGAGTATATCCGAAGAAAATCATATCCGAGCCTCTTTCCCTTAATTGTCTCTGTAAAAGTTGCCACTCTTGTGCATGATCATCTCCAGAAAAATGGCAGTCATACTTGTAAATTTCCCAGGCATCCAGCTTATCAGTATTATGAAAATCCACTACGACTGCCTCATCCACATATCGGATTGCTTTAATTATAGCCAATCTTTCTTCCATTGGTATATAAGGCTTACTACCTTTATAATACTCAACCAATTCATCAGTCAATACCCCGGCTATAAGATAGTCACAACACTCTTTGGACTTTCGAATTAGGTTTAAATGACCTATATGAAACAGGTCATATACGCCTGGCACATAACCTATATGATAATGTTTGTATACCTCTGTCATAATAGTCTTTCCCTATTTTTTCTTAATTCATCTTCGTTAACTGGCTGCCAGGGCAAATTATTAAGATTTACCTCATCTACAAACCCTATATCCTTTTGCTTGAAATATTCCCATAATTCTTCTGAAATTTCATACCGCTCTTCAAATTCTTGTCGGGATACAATCTGTTGGATTCCAACAATATATTCAAGACATATATTTATCCCTCTAAACAAAATATATTTTGCCGGAATATTCTCAAAAATAAATTCCTGATCGAAAAACAGATACTGTCCCTCCATCCAGAAACAATTTAATGGTATCAGTTCTATAAATGCCTTTTCCAAAATCGGCCCAACATTCGCAAAATCAGTTCGCCATTCTGAGCACGCTGCATAATCAGATGATTTTATAATATATTTCCATAAGTCATCAAAGATTTCGAATATTTTATCAGCAGGAGACTTTGTTTCGACTAATTCTATAATATGCTGCTGAAGTGTTTTCTCTCTGATATATTCCATAATTAATGCATCTGATCCTAATTTCATCTCCAATACAGGAACTTCTTTTAACTTTAATAACTCTACACAAGAGCATAAATACTCGGCATACTTTTTCCCTTCGGGATACAGCCATCTTTTTAAGACAAGATTATCCTCTCTACATATGGTTACTGCAAATCCCCTATTACGTCCTCTATATGGAGATAAAGTCACATAATCCACATTACAAAGTTCTTCACCATCAGTCATCTCTATAATATAAGAATTGGCAAGAAAATGATACGCTTGGTTAACAGCAGCATCATAATAAACATTTCTATCATTGACAAACATCCCTTGCTTACTCTCATAATAAGCATCTAGGCGCTCCATAATGGTACGATCTGGCATCATTTTATCTGTATATATTACTCTTGGCATCCGGTAATCCGTCAACGGACTATAAAACTTTTTCCTTTTAAAACCAGCCTTATCTATAAATCCAGCCAGTTGTTCCCGTGTAAATAGTCTGCCCTCCGTTCCGTCTGGATAGTTTGCTATTGCATCAAATGGTCTGTGTGTATATTTATCTATCATACCACATAACATCCGTACTCCATATCTATTATCTACTGCAAGTATAATAGTTCCATTCGGTTTGAGAAGAGACTTTAAGTATCTCAAATATTCAATATATATTTCATCTTCATCACTGCCATTCGCTATAGTTTCCAAATGACCAAACATAATAATATAATCGAATTGATCTTCAAATGAAATATTTCTTATTTCACCTTCAATTACCGTAAGATTTTTTCTGTTTATATATCTTTTAGTCAAATAGTCGGCCTGGACATGATTCGTTTCTGTCACAACGACTCTACTTAACCGGTCACATAGTGCACCTGTCAGGGCCCCGAAGCCAGCACCGATTTCCAATACTCTCCCCGAAGGCTTAAAAGGATACCAGCGCAGCGCTGCCTGTCTCTGGTCACTTAAATTCTCCCATACAAAATAACGATCATCCCTTTGTAAAATGTTAGAATAATCCTCATCCCCCACTTGAGCGTCAATATAGTCACAAATAACTTTTTCCTTAAAATTAATATTACTATCCTTCTGTACTGAATTGTCGTATTTTACAATCTCGTCTCTATCATTTTGCGACCATTCAAGTAATATATCTAATGGTATAATACATTCCGATATTTTTTCCGTCAAATTTTTACAGATACCGTCAAACTCCAAATATGGTGTCACAATAACTGCATCTGCTTTAGGAATTACAGAATCATCAAGTCTATATATTGGCAATCCTTTATGCTCTTTTTCCGTCGATTTGGCATCTATCCATCCAATTATCTTTATTCTTGAAAAAGCTAAATCCTGAAATAAAATATCTCCATGCTTACCGGCACCATAAATAATAACTGTATGAATCCACATACGTTCCAACTTTCGAGCTATGGAATCTCCTGCTAATTTCAACTCCAGCCATTTTCTCAAAAACTGATAAAAAGAATTTTTTCGCTTCAGCCCCTCTTCCAAATGATGTATGCGCTCCAGCAAATCATCCCGGTCTTTATAATTAATCTCGTTCATCTCACTTTCGAATAGTGAAAACATTTCTTTTTTCTCCCTTTGTGCAGTGTCTAGTAATGAAACTGAATCATACATAACCCATGTATCTATCAAAGGTTCATCTAGCATTTCAAAATGGATCCCCGGAACTTTCATTGCCCGTATTGCCAATTCCCAATCTGCAGTATAATTGAGTCTTTCATTAAACATACCGATTTTTACTAAAAAACTTTTTTTATATATTGTTGCACTTCCGACAGCCAAATTCTGATCTAAGGACGCTTCCAGCAAATTATTGTAGTCCAAAAACTTTACAACCGGTAAAACCTGAATTTCCTGGCGAACATGCTTTCTGTATTTAGAAGCCAAAACATCTATTTCTGCGCCATTCATTCTGCCCAGAGCCTCCTGGATGCGATTTTCACACCATACATCATCGCTATCAAGAATAGCTATATATTCTCCATGCGCCACCTTAATTCCAGCATTTCTTGCACTGCCTACAGAATGTGGGTGTTTTTCGGAACCTTTTAGTTGTACATATATTAAATTTGTAAAGGAGAAACTTTCAATATATCTTCGAACAGAGTCATCATCACTACAATCAACCACTATAACCTCTCCTGGCATACATGTTTGCTTATATACACTGTCAAGCGCTCTTCGTAACTCATATTTCCGATTTTTTGTAGTCACAACGACCGATATCTTGCCCCCGCTCATCTCTCACCATCCATTAGCATATCATAATCCACTTTCTAATAATTTAAAATACAAAAATAACACCAATATTCAGTCTCCATTTTCAGCAATAGACTCACCTAAATACGTACAAATTCTTCCAGTTCTCCGCTTTATGTCTTCTATGTATTACTTAACTTTCAATTACCCCTTCTCCCACCACACTTGACGATCAATCGCAGGTTAATTATCAGTTATCCCCCTTTATATATCAACCAGCTGGATAACAGATAAACCCAGCCTGCGATGTTTCTCCAAATTTTGTCTTCCTTCCCCAACAGATATTTTACTCTTACATTATCCGTTCATTATTATACCATAGTCTGCTTTCCATATAATTTTTGATTTATCAATTTGGAAATTCTCCAATGTCTCTACAATCTCTTTCACATAATCTTTTTTGGCTACGGCAATAATCAAAAAATCAAAATCAAGATTTGTTAATGATTCCACACTGAATACTGTCACATTATCGTTTATCTTATCAATCCATTTAACCACATTACAGTATTTGTTATTATCAATCTGTTGCATAAACTGTTTGCCAATTTTTCCAGCTCCGTATATTACAACATTAGATTTAGATGGAACCATTTCATATGGGAAAAAATATGTTTTTGCAGGCCTCACATTTTTATTTACGTTATTCTTGACCTTAAACACATGCTTTGTCACACCATATTCATGCCAAATCCCATATGATGCCTGAGAATACACGTATTCATTCAAAGGTACTCTCAGTTCGTCTGCGTATATGCTCGTTTCAAAAATCTCTGATAAATATTTTTGAAGAATATGCAGTCTCATAAAATACTGGTTGTCCCTTTTTCTCAACATAGAATCATTTCGAATCTTGTTATAATGGTATTTACATTCATTCGATACATATACAGATTTTGCCCTTAAAACCGCCGGATAGGTACATGCAAGATCTTCACCCGTTGTAATTAATTCAGGAACGTTCATCTGGGCATCATAAAGTAGGTTTTTCTTAAAAACTTTATCCCATACAGTTGGCCAAAGATTAAAGAGCATTCCCTGATCATTACATAACATGTTAGATATAAGTTTTTCTCTCAAACTCTTGCCAGTATACAGGCCCTCTTCTATTCTATTTTTACAAACACGGCTTTCAGATTCATACTCTTCTATTCTACCCGAACATACCATATCACAATCATATAAATTCATTTTATCCATTAACATTTCATAAAAATCAGGTTCCAACCAATCATCTGAATCTACATACCCGATATAATCAGCATGTGCATTTTTTAAGCCTGTTTTTCTGGCTGCAACTAGACCTTCATTCTGTTTGTGAATCACAGTGATTCGACTATCCATGCGCCCCCACTCATCACAGATCTCAGGACAACTATCATCTGAGCCATCATCTATCAATATAATCTCCAAGTTTTTATATGTCTGATTCACAATACTTCTTAAGCATCTATCTAAATACTTTTCAACCCTGTAGATCGGCACAATTACACTCAATAATTCTGTCATCATCCTATCTCCTCACTCAATACTATCTTCTAATACCCACTTCAATAAATTTTATCTTCAGAAATCCCCATACTTTTCAAGTATTGCTTAATTTCATTAACAGTATCTTTGTTTGCCACTGCAATAATAAGCAAATCAAACTCCAAATCCCTTAAATTCTCTGGACTGCTTATGGACATTCCTGCTGCTTTACATTTTTCATAATTTCTATCTACCCATGCGACTACTTCAACCTCACCCGCACCAATGAGTGTGTTATAAATACGTTTTCCCCTTATTCCTGCTCCATATAAAGCCACACGCCCCTGCATCTTAACCGCTGTTTTCTCTGTTTTCTTAAACGCCGGCACACGCAACTGTTTACGAATATTAGAATAAAACTCAATTAGTTCTCTGTCACGCTCAGTCAATCTATACTGTATGCATTTTCTACCGGTTGGAGAATATTTTCTTTCATACCAAACTATATCACCATACAGATATATACGTTTAATCTCTTCTTCAGATAAATGTGGAGCAAAACTTTGACAACTATCGGAAGAATCATTTTTTGAATCATCCTGAACACTTCTTGCTATAAATGGCATATCACCAATAAACCTTAATACCTCCTCTTCTGGCTCATTACAGATATGACGTATATATGCGTTTGCAACCGAATTCAAACCAATGCCATCCGCTACGTTATTTACACATAGGTTTTTAACAAAATCCAACAGACCATCTACATAAATCTGACATTCCTTTTCGCTAACATAGTCTTTAATCTCTTCTTCCAATACAGGCTTCCAGACATTATCAATACAAGTATATCCTGCTGTCTGCCCATGAAAAGATCTGCAAAACAACTCAATTACCTCAGCTATCTCAAATCTCTCAAACGTATATTTATAATACACATTGTGTTCTTTATAAAAATCATTCATACCAGCTAATGTATAAAAAAATGAAACGATTTTTTGTTCTGGATTATTAATTAAATGGTATAAACACTGTTGCGTATAACCGCTTCCATTCACTTCTACAAATGCATATCTTTCTTTACGATTAATCTCCTGTTGCAGATAGGCTTCTGCCTCCCGCTTTTTCCCAGAGATAATCGTCTGTAATAAATCAAAAAAGTCGTCATTTGCTAGTAGAAGCTGTCGAATAAATGCCACTTCTTCATATGTTAAAATATTAACCTCGAAATCAAGAGTAACAATATCTGGCAAGAACTCAATTAATGTCTTCTTATCTATAAATAACATTTGACACAATTCTTCTATGGAATAAGGATTGCACTTAGCCGCAAACCAATTTCTCAAATCATCCTTACTATCTCCCAGACTGGGAAGCTGCCATGCTTTTCTTGATCCATATAAATAATGTGTCCTTATCCCCCACCCTTTTTCTTGCACTATAACATCAGCAATTGCTTTTAGTACATAACCATCTCTTGCTATGAAATACAGGTCACCAATATCTAACTTTTTTGCAGTTTCCAATACCCATAATATATAGCTATATAAAATCACCCCACCGAAGCGTCTTCCGATCTCATAAAATTCACTTTCTTTCGGGTTTGAATTCTTTACTGCCCCTAATGCCAGCTGAAAATCAGCATTATCAATATTGTTCGATATTGTAACCGTTTCAAAGTCTGTATATGGATATAAATCAACTAGCTGTGCTTTTCCACCTTTTATTTCTACTTGGATGCCATCAGAAATTTTATTATCACCAACATGTATCCACTCCTCAGGCTTAATCCCATTTTGCGCCAAAAAAACATCATATAATTGTCCACTGGCCTTCGTTTTCTCATAATCACAGGAAACCATAATGGGAATATCCTCGAATATCTTATCAATCTTAAGCAACATCTTTCGAATTATGCTTTCTGAAAGATACATATCTGAAATCAAAAATACCAAATATCTTTTCTTATATTCTTTTAATTTTTCTATATTATGTTGAATTGGAACAATATTTTCATATTCTGTCTCCAATTCAAGCTGCTTTAATAAATCCTCCTGTTTATCAGTCAATCCATGCATCAAACGCATAATCTTGTATATTTGAGCTAAAGTTACTTCTGCAGTTTTTCCTTTTATCTGATTTGTCGCTCTAGCTTCCCGTTCTGAATCCACTCTAACTTGATAAAACTTTTCACGAACAAGCGGCGGTAAATCCTCATATATCTCATTTCTTTTAATTACCTTTTGCATAATAGCAAAAATCCCTGTCGGTGTCGCTGTTGTTCTTGTTATTAATGTGTCAAATACATCAAATGAATATACCATTGTTTTATTATATCCTTTCTTTCAAACTACGCGGCAACTTTGGCAGACTTACAATCGGAATGTCTCGCGTTAAAATTTCACGAACATTCTGTTCCATCTCCTCCCCATATAAATAACTCGTCACAATCACCCCATCTAAACGGAGATTATTAATATCTTTAATATTGTAACCATTAAATCCCCAAAATTGAAAGCCGCTATCCTTTTGAGAATCAAGGAAAAATAAGTTTGCAGGGATTTTTCCATATACTTTTTCATAGATATGCAAAAATTCTACACAGCCTTTGCCTGTACCATAAATTCCCATATTAATATTTTTATCTAAAGGAATTCCCCCTGTGAGTTTTTCCAATACCTTTTTCATATTTATAGAAATATCTTTTCTCACCTTTAGTTCTGGCAGTACTCTCTGGAACATGTTGATTACCGCTAATGTTACATCTCCCGCGTTCAAATCATATTCCCATATTTTTTGAAAATCATTAACAATTTTATAATACAATTCTACAATCTCTCTTTTTGCGATAGCCACTTCTCTCTCTTGTGTGAACTGTTGAAAAATACTCCTTAAACGCCCCATCACACTAATATATCTTGGAATTATCATCTGAATTTCTTCTTTATCTGATGCTCTAAAAAGCATATCTGTATGTAATCCACATACAATGGCTATGCTCCTCATATGAACATCTGTATACTTTTCTGTCATAATTGAGCCGCCACGTATTCTTCTGTAATACAGCTTGTCAGGTAAATACATAATTTTTTGTGCTGCTTGATACAACCTAATAACCCAGTCGTTATCTTCATAAAATATTTCAGGTACAAAAAACAAATCATTTTCTAAAAAAAACTGTCTGTTAATATAAAACAAGTAAGCATTTGTATATACCCCTCCTCCCGAATAATATTTTTCCCAGAACTCTTTTCCTGTGAATATTCTATTATCCGGTACAAGGCTTTTTCTATCATACCCGTTTTCTAATATCGACTGATTAAAGTTATTCTGCTCTTCCACAATAACTTCTGAATCAAACATAATAAAATCCAAACGATTCTGTTCCGTTATCAAATAACACTTTTGCAACAAATTGGGCTTAATATAATCATCAGAATCCAGAAAATAAATATACTCGCCTCTCGCTTTTAAGACACCTGCATTTCTTGCTGCCCCTAATTTATGATTTTCCTGATATATCGCATTAACACAAGAATAATTCTCTTCATAAAATTCTACTATCTTTTTACTTCCATCAGTAGAACCATCATCAATCAAAATAATTTCTATTTCTTCATTCGTTTGCCTGAGAACGCTCTCTATACATTTGTTCAAATATTTTTCTACATTGTAAACTGGTATAATCACAGATGTTTTTAACATAACTACAGCTTCTCCTTCTTTACTGTTACTTATCTAAAATAATAACAGTAATTTTCATCTGACATAAAGTCTACCAATTTGCACCATCGTTTTAAATCTGTTTGACAAATATTCAAAAAGTCTGCCTCTCTCAAGATACTTTTCATTTCTGTTTTATAATGTTCTTTCACTGTCGCCATAATGATTAATGCCGACTCCCTATATTCTTTATATTTATTAATGTGCCAGACATTATAATTTCCAATTTTGTAATCCTCTGCATCATTCGATACAGCAAAACCCAATATATTGTAAATCCCTTCCGCTTCTAACAGATTCTTGATCTTTCTTCCCATTTTTCCGGCTCCGAATATAATGATCTGCGGGGATCTTTTACATTCCTCAATAAAACTCCTTTTCATCTTTATTGCATTTCTGTACTCAGTAACTGCCGTCTGCACATCAACTGCCATCCCCCCGGCCAAATTATTAATCTCATCTACAAGCACGTTAATCTCTGCATTTTGTTTACAAATTGCCCAACTTAAAATTGAATCAGCTATTGCAGAAATCTCACACATGCAAAAATACATTAATCTGGTCAGATTATGCTCCTTCGCCACCATAAGAACTTCTTTAATCCCTTTGAGTCTGTCAATAGTATTCCTTAGTGTATATTTTCTGATTTTATGACCACATCTGTATACATACACCGATTCTTTCAACGCATAAAATGATCCCGCTGCCAACATTGCATGCACTAAAAATGGAGGGTCCTCATATACTTTATAATCGGGATATCTAATATTATTTCTCTCTAATAAGTCTTTGCGAAATATATACCTTGGATGATAATAACTCTCTTGAAAATCTCTATATTCTATAATACCATTATTCTCAAATGCAGTATTTGCATAGTTATGTTTTAACGGCTGTCTAACCCCATCCCACAAAAGTTCAATAGTACCTCCACAAATGTCCACATTATTTTGTATTGCAGCGTTATACATATGCTCCAGTACACTTATATCTGCATAGTAATCGTCAGAATCCATAAAATGTACAAACTCACCCCGCGCCATTGCAATTCCCAAATTTCTCGCAGCAGCAGGCCCTTTATTTTCTTGTTTTACAATAATAAGATTTTCATTTGTTTTCTTATATTGCTCCAAAATAATGTCTGTCCCATCGGTTGATCCATCATCTACACAAATAACCTCTTTATCTACTATTGTTTGAGAAAGAACACTATCCAAACACTGTCTTATATAATTTTTCTGATTATAAACTGGTATTATTATAGATATACTTATCATTTCATCCTCTTATCTTACTTTAATGAAATTTAAATTTCATAAAACAGGCAATATTGATCTTTATCATATAGCCTGATTATCTTATACTGGTTTCCATATATTTTTCTTAATGTTTTATAAATGTAATCTTCATATTTTACAGATGATATAAGAATCACATCAACTGGAAAATCCCCCAGTTGGTAAACATTATATACCTTTTGACCTCTGTAATACATCTTTTGGTCTGAAACATCAGTATTAATATAATATATATGCGCTTTAATATCACCTATCAATCGCTTATATGCTTTCAACAATATATCCGTATGCACGCCTGTTCCATATATCGCTACGTTTTTTCTAATATCTCCAAGCGGTATCTGTTGCAAAATATCAATTCTCATTTTATCCACTATTTCGTCATATTGGAGAAAGCGTTGTATTATATCGGGATTTTCTTCATGAAACTGCTTGATATATGCCTTGTAAATCATACATCCAAAATAAGCACCTGTCGTACCCTGATCCCTTAAAACTGTTTGTAACTTAACAATACACTGTAAAGCCATCTCTTTTAACTTTTCTGCTAATTGCCTTTTTTCCCCAAGAGCCAGTGAATATTGAAACAGACGTGCCATATAATATAATTCCTTCGTAATTTCCCCGCCAGTACCCAACTCACGCAAATCGTCGATCATCTTATTGATTGCAGAAAAATGGCCTTCTATTCTTTTCTCAATTACTCCACCCTGGGTAATTGAGCCCGCTCTAATACGTCTTTGATAAAATAACCTGGGAAGATATTTTATACGCTCTGCTAATAAAATCAATTTAAAAGTATAAGCTATATCCTCATGCAGTATTCCTTCCTGAAAAACTATATTATTTTTTATGAGAAAATCTCGGTTAACATATTGTAACCATACCGGCACCAAAAATCCCTTTTTACTAACATATTGCTGAAAGAAAGAAGAGCCAGTATACACTTCGTTATGATTTAAAATAATTCTCCTTCGATCATATAAGTTTTTCTGTATTCCACCGCCGTTGTCCTGGCCATCCAGAAATGGAAATGCATCAAAAAAAACCACTTGCAGATTATCTTTTTCTGCACATTGAAAACAAGTCTCTAAGGTGTCCGGAGAGATCAGATCGTCCGAATCCAAAAAATAAATGTATTTTCCAATCGCATTTTTAAGTCCTGTGTTGCGAGCAGCTCCTAATCCGCGATTTTCCTGCTGAATAATTTTTATATTGTGCTTTTCTTTCATATATTCCCTTACGAGATCCATACTTCCATCTGTAGAACCATCATCAACGATAATTATCTCTATCTCTTGTTGATTTTGTCCAAATACACTATTAAGACATTTATCAATATATGGTTCCACATTATATACAGGAATAACGACAGATGTTTTAATCATTAGATTATGATCTCCTCAATTAATTCTTTCAGTGAAATAACTTTACCAGAATACTTCTTCCCTATTTCCCATTTAATTTTTTCATAATCAAAAACAGGTGTAACAACGATGACATCTACTAAAGGATACATATCTTCTGGTTTTTTTACTATAATATCCTCAGACACTTCTTTTGTTGATTGGTCTATTACATATTCTATCTTAATCTTAGTTTTTGAAATAGCATTAAAAAAATGTTTTCCAACCTTACCAAATCCATAAATTGCCATCGTCTTATAAGCATTTTTCTCAAAATATTCAGAAATATTTTTTCCATTCTCAATAAGTTCAAACCACTTATCAAACATATCAAAATATTGCTTAAATTTATTGCCGTTTATATTCTGTCCTGGAAGATCAACCCAACTGTTTCTACTACCTAAATCATATAAAAATATATCATTACCTGGTATATCATTTATTATATTCATATCATGCGGCTTTAACCGATTCCCCCAGGACCTTACAATTGGGTAATTTAAATATCTGCTTGTCAACAGGTACCTTGTATTTACCGCTAAACGCCCTGCATATAAATCAACTGTCAGTTCCTTCTGGGGAACATTACAATATTGATACAAATCAATATTTTCAAAAAATGCGTCATATTTCAACGCCTTCCCATCAAAATTGACACAGTTATAATCATTCTTGCAGTAATTTGACATTACAACCTGGCATAAGTCACTATCTGCTTGTGTGTGTTCACCTTTTTCATTGAAACATGTTGAGTGAGATGAAAAAGGATAAACAAAATACTTATTCTCAGTTATACAATATTTAATATGAAATTTTAACCATGAATTATCGTTCCATTTTGAAACATTTTCGGGAATCCTATAATCTTCTTCTACTTTATCACTGTTTTTTCTATACCATTCTTTAAAACTATTCCACTGATTACGCATCCACACTTGTCCCCACGACTGGGCATATTGCAAAAAATAAACATCGCCTTCCGATAATATAGGTGAAAATTCCTTCCCGACGTTTAAGGCAATAGGAAAAGTATACAGTGAAATTCCCGCAATTCTCATGTCATTGTAATACGCTTTTACCGCAGACTTCATATATGAAAAAAAGTCACGTGCTGGTATGACATCATCTTCAAATACAGCAACCGCATCTAAACCATATTCATTCAGATAATTTCCACATGTTAAAATGTGTTTGCGTAATCCCAGCCTTTCTTTTTGCCTTATTACAACTTTATCTCCATATGGCCACAAATATTCATTTACAAATTGCATTTCATCTTCATTATCAGATTTATCCAGGCTTATGATTAATAATATTGTATCTTTTCCATCATATTCAGCCGTACAAATACATTTCAATAACCTTCTCAATCCTTTTACATTTTTATAACCTATAACAATTATTCCGTATTGATAATCAATTTTTTTCATTTACATTATCCTTTTCAATTACTCAAAGGAACACGACTCATAAGATCATCTATATTTTCAAAATAATCGGCATATTCCCTAATCCATGCTTCGTCTTTATCCCACCAACTTAACTTCTTTAAATATTCTGTCTGTTCCTTCGAGAATCGATCCCGTATTTTTCGTGCCGGAACCCCACCTGTAATTGTAAATGGATCAACATCTTTTGTTACAACGGCTCCTGCTGCAACTATCGCCCCGTCCCCGATTCTGACTCCTTCCATAATCAGAACATGATTGCCAATCCAAACATCATTTCCTATCTTTACTGCATATTCATCACTTAAATATGAATATTCTTTAAACTTTACTTTATTAACATAATGTAAATCAGATGAAATATTATCAGGTGCATAAAAAGCTGGATGTATAGACACAAAACTTTTGACCGGATGCTGACCTATTATGATTTTTCCTCCTCCGGCAATACATGTATATTTTCCAACATCTGCATATCGCAAATCCCCATCATTAGCCAGATAAGAACCATACCCTAATTTACAATGAATCACTTTTGTATTGGCACCAAGGAAATTATGTCCGCCAAACTTTGTCGCCGGATCAAAATAAGCGTCCTTTTTCGCTCTGACAGTTTTATATGGACTGGATATTATAACATCCTCCATATCCCATTCTCTTAATGTAAAAAAAATCTTTTCCCTATTTGCTATTGACGCAGATACGAATATTTTAATATCATCCTTAATTTCCTTTAGGTCCTGTATACTTTTCACATGTTTCCCCTGTATACATGTTCCTATTTTATTGGAATCTGAATCCGCAAAACATAATACATTTTCTTTTCCAAGTACATTTAACCACTCTATTCCAATCTTTCCTGCACCATATAAAACAAGTTGCTTCATCATTAACCTCTCATTTAATTATTTGATTCAATCCTATCACTGATACTTGGGTATTTTTTAATCTAATTTCATTTGTTATTTTTTCTAAGTCATAATAAGGAATAACAATTACAGCCTCTATATCAAAAGGTAACTCTTCTAAGCCAATTAATGGTATTCCATGATACATTGTCCCGTATATTGGATGGCTTTCAATGATATATTTTACTGTTATCGCATTATCTAATTTGCCAAGCAGAAGATCGCATATATCTCCTTTCCCCCAAATTGCAACCTGTTTATAACCCATTAATTCAATTTGCTTCTTGATATCAATCTCTTTACATATCCATTGCACTAACAGGTTACGATATAATCGAGCTTTCTCTTTCGCATTAATCTGGGGCGGAATTATATATCTTATATCCGATTTAACCATCTTCATTATGTTATGACTTAACGCAGCAATATTCAATAATGTTCCTTTATGCCCTATCGAATACTCCTTTACTTTTTCTAAATCGCAAAAAGGCAGATTCACATATGCCTCCATCGAAAGCCCAGTTCCATGTGTATCACTATCAAGTGCGAAAGCATACACATTGTTAATATCCTGAATCCACTTTTCTTGTTCAACATCCGCTATACACAATCCCGAATAAAAATAAAAAACATTAACTTTTTTATTTTGTACTAAACTTACGATATTATAATATTGATTATATATATCCTCATCCTTATATTTGTCCAAAAAATAATAACGTTTTATTACATCTTGATATTGATAAAGGTTCCATTGCCCCCCCCCAATTAAAAACTGCTCTTGCCCCCAGCTTTGCGCCAATAATAGTAGCAAGATATCCTCCGGCAGAATTACCAAATGTCATAATATCATACCCGCAACACTCTTTACCAAGTAATATCAATAACTTATCAATTGTATCTACCTCCTCGCTTATCCCTGTTACATACCAATTTTTATATACATCCCGGATCATAATTATCTTTTCTACTCTACTACATAAATATGATGATACAGTAGTCCACTCATACTTGTCTTCACATAAAATTCTTTTGATAAAAGTTTCCTGTGTATTAGGGAAATAGATTGCATTACTTGAACAAAAAATTAAGCATATCTTATTATTTTCCAAACCATGTATTACTTTATAATTATTATTTTTACGGACAGACTTCAATAGCAAATTATGATTATTTATTCCAAACGTAGATTCATCCATTTAATATCTCCAAAACAATTTTAGTGCACTTAACCCGTCTTCTTTTAATCCGTAAAAATACAAGGCAAGGAAACTCGCAGACATCCACCTTCGTTAATGACAATATGTAAAAGCCAATTATTTATAGGCTAATAAATCTAACACCATTCCATTCACAAATTCTGTCTTAAAAGAAATATCATCAGCGAAATTTATCTTCCGTACTTCCCGATCACTTTCACAATAAAAATATAAAATATATCTGAATTGCATAAATCATAGTAAAGTAAGAATTTTATTCTTTATCTTCAGTCACTATTACATAGACTTTACTCAATATTATCTTGTTACAAACTGAAAATATAGTACATATTGTCGACTTTGAAAGCAAGGATTTGCAATATTAAATATCATTTTCTAAATAACTTTTAACTTTATCTCCTATTAGATTCCTTATTACACTATAGGTGACAAAATCTTTGTTTTCAGTTAAGTGCATTTTTATCAGTTGTTCTTTAATCTCTTCTTCATAAAAAGTGGAAGCAACAATAATGATAGAATTTATATCCTTTATCTCTTTTGGATTTCTAACCTTAACCCCCTGATTCAATGTTCCCCACATTTCGGGTTTACTATCCCAATAACATATAGGATACATTTCCAACTGTGATAATATTTGCAGACATTCATCGCTTATTTTTCCACATCCGAAAATAGAGTATGGTATGGGAGAATATAAAATTTTCTGTAACTCGGCCTTCAACTCAGACTTTTCTAATATCCGCTTTTCTGCCGCAAACTTAGCATAATGAATATTGCACATTTTTCTATTATATTCTATAATCTTATTTTTTCGCAAATTATAATCATTTTCATCCAAATCGCTTTGTTCCTCCAGTGCTTTCAAGGCGATTTGCTCCGCTTCTTTATACCCGGTCAATACATGAAGATAGGATGCTCCATCAGTACGAAAATTTGTAAAGATACGTTCGGTATAATATACTGGCACCCCCTCATTGTATATGCGTAACATCCACTCATAATCGGCAGCAATTTTATAGCTTGTGTCAAACCCACCATATCGGTCAAACAACGTCTTACGAGCAAAAGTAGCCGGATGACGATATACCATATTAATACGTATATCATTTCCGCTCCTTTTTCTCATTATCTTATATTTCCCCTGCCTGTCCCAGGTATTAATTTCTCCACTTAATATTTGCAACTTTTCATCTCTAAAATACTGATCCACGCTTTCCAGGGTTCCATCCTCATACCAGTCATCACTATTTAAAAAAGCAATCACATCTCCGGTTGCCACATGAATTCCTTTATTCATTGCATCATATATGCCATTGTCAGGCTCACTTACCCAAAACTTTATAGCACTTTGATATCGACGGATAATCTCCTGTGTCCCATCTGTAGAGTCGCCATCAATAATAATATATTCCAACTTAGGATATTTTTGAGTAATAACACTTCTTATTGTTTTCTCTATAGTTTGAACACTATTATAGCATACGGTTATTACAGATATCTTTATCATTTCTCATCCCTTCATTCTTATATACAGCCTAATATTAATACTAAAATAACGACTCTATGTTCCTTTGGCAAACCATAATACACTAAATTCCCTGGCAATTCATTATCCTTTAAATAAAGCGATACTCACTCTATCTCCAATCACTGTTTTAAAAATCTTATCCGTACATTTTTGTTCAAAGGCTTCTACTGCCTTTTTTACACCGGGCAAATTGGGATGAAAATAATCGTGTAACAAAATACATCCATTTGTTTCCAAACGTTCCCAGAAAAATTGCAAGCCGTTAAGCATAGGCGCATATAGATCCATATCTAGATTTACAAAACAAAACCTATCGTTAATTTCACAAGCAGATTCCGGAAAATAGCCTTTCTTAATACAAATATTTTCAGGAAAAGGCATCTTTTTTAAAACATATCCTACACTGGTATTCCGAAATACAGGTTCTAATGCAAATTTACTGTCATTAAATTCAGAGTTCCCCAAACATTTTTCAAATTTCACATCGTCCTCTGAAAAGCCTTCAAAAGTATCGAATAAATACAACTTTCTATCAGGGAAAAACTTGTTTATAAATTTTGCTGAATCACCTCTATATACACCACATTCAGCCACACTTCCCTTGATTTTCTGTTCACTCACCCATTTCCCAAAATCCTGGATCCAACCAAAACGTGGCTCCATATATATGTCCATGTACTTTACACTTGTGGCAAGATCAACTATCTTTTCATCTAAAATATTTAATTTTCTCAGTTCTGCCCTGATTTCCTCGGAAACCTCAAAATCTATAACAGCGATCAATATTTCATCATACTCAAATTGTTGTATTTCCTCAGGTGCAATTATACAAATATCATTGCACCGCCCCCCCCACTTTTCAGAATCATTATCTGCATATGCAACTACTTCAACATCATATTTGTCTTTTAAGCATTTATATCTATTCTTTCCAAATTTTCCCGCTCCGAATATAATAACTCTTTTCATTTTATATCCTCCGTCATAAATTTTCAAATACAATATCTGCTAAGCTAACCACTGAACAATTTAAACGCTCTGACAACTGCTTGATTGTTTCATAATTTTCATCTATACATGTGCAAATAATAACATCCACCGGTTCTTTTACTTCTTCTAAAGATACAACTTTAACATCTGTATAAAAATCTGCTGAATTCTTGTCAATTATATATTTAATACTTACCTGGCTCTCTTTCAGCGCAGCTATCAAGTGCATTGCCATAGTCCCCATACCATAAATCGCAACATTATAGTATTTATATCCTATCAATATAGAATCTACGCCAACTCCCTCTTCATATAAGGTAAGCCACTGATCAAAAATATGGTAAAACTCTTCAATCATTTTCTGCCGTTTATTCACTGCATCCATCTAATTTCTCCTCTTCTGTAATAATTTCTATGAGTCTTTGCAAATCCCTTTTTTGCCTTTGCTCAACAATCGGCAGTTCACGCCTCATTATCTTCTTTTTCTCTTCACATATCTCTTCTGAAAAGCTTTCCAATATACGAATTGCAATTTCTTCTATTAGCAATGGATTGAAATATAAAACCATATCTTTACATATCTCAGTTATAGAAGTATTTGCAGAGCAAGCACATAATGTTCCATACTTCATTGCTTCCAAAGGCGGATATCCAAACCCTTCGTTTAAAGACGGGTATACAAACAACTGTGCGCCTGAATAAAATGTTTCCAATGTTTCTGTTGAAACATAATCCAATAACAAAAATCTGCTTTTATTCTTAATTTGACTTAGCAAAAGATTTTTATTACTTATTCCAGTCACGACAACTTTATAATCATCCGTCACAAAATCATACTTATTATCAAATATTCTATCATACGCATAAACAGCTCGCAAAGCATTTTTATACCAAATATCCGCGCTCACAATCAAGCCAAAATTTCTAAATAAAAGTCCATAACCTTTTAATATTTCATCGGTATTTTGCAATACTTTACTATAAATTAATTTAGGTGGAGAATATAAAACTTCAATATCTGCATTTCTTAAAGCCGGAAAATAGTAATATATACTGTGTTTAGTATGTTCAGACACCACAATTATCTTGCCGTTTTTAAATGCAAGCAAATTATTCTCATAAATCTGATACCATTTCATTTTTTTCTTCTTATTATTTGTTTCATAAATATAATCTGAATTATTGTTTTCATGATTTCCGTTAAAAAATTCTGTTTCACTATCCTCGCAATTTGCCAATTCCAAATTACGCAAACCATGAAATGTTCCAATAAATTTTATATTGGAAGGGAGTCTGACCTTCCCCCAACTATTAGCATATGGCAATGCTGAATATATTGTTGTATATTTATATTGCCTCACTATGCCTGAAACATTCCTTACATCACACCCACTATGAATATTCCAACCTTTATCTATGCATCCTTCAATAAGTTTTTTATTAACCCGCTTGCCTTTTAGGAAAAAAATACCACAGTTAGTCTGTACCGGCTCCTTCAATAATTCCTCTAATATAACATTCCCATATTCGCCGCCTCCGTGAAATGAAGATCCTGCTTGATAATATGTAAAGTCTATTAATATATTTTTCATTTTAATCTCTCTCCACAAATCCAAACTTAAAATAATCTCTATAAAATGGGTACCTTAATCTATTATTAACATAAATAATCATTATGATAAGTTCACCCTTAAAAAGTGCAGAACATCATCACTTACACATATCAAATTATCCTCTATTTCAAAAACACTATTCGGCAATTTCTTTTGGTTCGAAGCACTCATTCCCAAAACCAGAGTACACTGTTTCGTATCTATGCAGGAAAAATATTCAACTCTTTGTTGCATAAATGGTTTTGTTTGATCGTCTGATATAACAAACCCCTCTATTTCTATTCCAAAACGCTTAAATAAATTGTATAGCTGCAATCCATATTTCCCACAGCCATAAATAAATATATTTTTTCTTTGTTGTAATTGGCAAAGTAACCCAAAGATCTCCTGTAATCCTCTTTCAAAATTTGATTTTTTTCGTAATAAAGTTTCTTTATTCATTACAATAGCACGATCAAATTCCTCTATTAATTCTCTATGATAATATCTGTTCAAATTTTCTCTATATAGTAATAATTGTGCATTTTCAGGTATATAATTCCAAGTAACCATCAATGCATGAAATATATTATCTGCATATTTTCTTGTATCTTTATCAACTATAAAAGCTCCCATCCCCTGACAGCGATATAAATTACTATTTTCTTCATATTTTATTTTTTGAGCCGCTACAAGCGAATACAAAAGCCTTGTTGCAAACGCTTCTGTAAAATTTCCCAAATGATTCATAATAATATCATGTAATAAAACAATAGCCCCATCCTTTAAATGCGGAAGGCATACCAAAAAATCCAGTAACTCACCTGGTACAAAATGGACTGTATCAAGGATTAGAAAATCAATATCATTCCCTATTTTTTCCACATATTCAGGCAACACCCCCCCCATATACATATTATGTTTAACTTTTCTATGCAAAAACTGTTCACATTCCTCCGCCAAGTATCCTGTTTTCTTCTTTTTATCGCGATAATAACTTTCGGATATATCAACAGAATATACTTCTGTATTAAGTTCTAGCATTGAAATGCAATTAAGCATTATAGCAGTTGTTCCACCAGCTGCAACTCCTACCTCTAGGACTTTTAAAGGCTTATAATTTTTTATCAAACCACACACAAATGCAGATTGCTCTATCGACATCTCCGCCCCTGAGTTTGATAACTTTTTTAGTATTTCTAAAGGTTCATAAAATAATTGTATCTTTTCAATCATTTTTATCCCTTTCCTTCATTTTTAATACTTAATAGTTCCGAATCTTCCCACTTTAAATTAAGAACGTCTTTCACAAGAAGATAAACCACTTCCTCATAATCGTCTAATTCCTAACTCAAAAACATAAAAATAACACCAAGCACCCTTACATTCACCCTATCGCATCATAACTTATAATCTCTTTCTTCTTTTACCCTTCGTTAGCAGTTTTGAATATACTTTCATCATTTCAACATAAACGTTTTCCGGAGTTAGATTTTTAACTCTATTTTTTGCATTTTCTTCCATACTCTTTCTTTCTTCGTTTGACATATTCATTGCCTGTACTATTTTATTATAAAGACTTTTCGCATTATCCACCTGGGCTAAAAGTCCGGTATCCCCATCTACGATCAACTGCTCTACACTGGTCCCACGTTCACATGTAGTACTAATTACAATTTTTCCAAGTGCCATAGATTCCAGACATGTATTAGGAAGGTTGTCCACTCTGGTTGGCAAAATACATGCATACGCATTTTTTACAATAGAAAACAACCTTTCTCTATCTGATATTTCCCCAAGAAATAAAAATCTATCTTTATTTCTTTTTATATGAATATCAAAGAAGGAAGAGGCTCTCATAAATCGATTATCATAAAGTATTTCTATATCCTTACCTGCCACTACATACTTCATCTCAGGATATTCATCCAATAAGTCATCAATGATTTGAGCTATAATGTGTATTTCCTTTCTATAATTCATTGCACTATAAGTTATCCAATACTTGTCCCTTATTATGTCAGTTTCGGTAAATTGTAAAGAATCAATATCTCCCATCACAATAGGACTCTCGATTACCACTGATTCCTTTCTTATTTTATTAAAAATTAACTTTTGCATAAGAAAACTTGGTGCTATAACTGCGTCTGCTCTTTTTATTCCTATATAAGTAATTTCCTCGTCAATACGCTTAGATTTTAAGCAAGTATCATAGTCATAATCTAACTTTCTTAGTCCACTCCATAAAGAAAGATACTCTGAAATCCGCACCACATATGGAATCCTTTTTATTCGCAGCATAGAAATACCGTACGTACTGACACTTTGTACAATATCTACTTTATTTTTTTTATTGATCTTAAATACTTCCCAATTATACCATATACTTCTTGAAATATTTTTTAATAATTTTTTATATGTCGGCATAGGTTGTCCAGTATCTTTAAACCCACGTGTTGCCCTTATTTTTCTAACTTCAATGCCATTCCACTTAAAAACACTCCTATTTTCCGCCTCTGTAATTATACAAACTTTATGCCCATATTTGCGCATGATCTGTGCCATATTGGCAACATAATTTCCCGCTCCGGTTGTAGACAAACCTTTTACTGGGAATACATGTGTTAAGAATATTATATACATTTCACATTTATACTCCATCAAGTGATAATATCAGTATTTATTAAATTCATTTCAAACAAACTTATAACCGAACCTGGAATTAGCTGCCATACTTATGCAATCTACCTACTTTCTTCACCAATACTTGTTACCATACTTTATATAATTAGCAAAATTCTTTTTTTAAATCTAGTACTATATCCCATTATTATTCACTAAAAACTGGATACAGTTCCGCGATCGTAAATCTTGCATCTTTTTTAAGCTAACAATCAACAACCATATTAAAAAATCGGAGCAACGATATCATCATCTGTTAGCCCATTATTAATAATTGCTTCTCTAATATCATTATAAGCAAGCGCTGCAATCACAACCTTGTCAAATGTATCTCTTGCCTCTGACAAGTGTGTTGGAGCATAAATCCTAATACCATTTAAAATTTTATTTTGTTTATCCAAGGAAGAATCACAATAAAATGACACTTCTGAACCTATCTTCATTATTTCTTCGAAAGCTTTCTTGCCATATGTGCCTGTTCCAAATATTACATATCTGCAATTAGATTCATATTCAATAGAATTAACCAAAGTTTGCCCCTGTAATAATTCATTATTAAAAATTACTTTTTTTGAATCATCCCAAAAATCAGAAAATTCTATTAAGTTTCGACATTGTGCAATCCTATCGAATCCACCTCTTCTTAACGCCTTTGCATAAGGATTATACAAGACAAAACTTTCTTTTTTTCCTGAATTAATAAAATGTACAAACTTACAATCCATTCCCTCAGTATCACTATATAAATAATGGTATGTTCCTGGGTTAATTGCGTATTGTTTTAAATAATCCCAAAATGTGTGATCAAGTTTAACACCTGAAGTCAATATAATATTATTTGATAAATCACCAGTAATTTTGTGAGCTGTATTCAAATTTTGTCCATAATTATCTTCCAGTTCTCGAACTATAATCTGTGTATCATAATTTGATTCATTTATATATTTTTCTATCAATGGAATCAACTTTTTCGCTACAAAAAGAATCAACTTTTTTGTTTGAGAAACATTATTATTAATTACGTTCTTTACATCTATCTCTGTATCACTCTCGTCACTTATAAAAATTATAGGGTGATATTCAGAATAAATTGTTTGATTACAATTACTCAGTCGATTCATATTATTATCATGATAATCTGATTTTCGGTTTAATGAACTATCCGTTGGCAGTTCATCTTTTTCATACACATGCACTTGGCCTTTTCTGAGCTTAGGACTCTTTATTCCTTCCAATTTTTTAAATAATGAAACTGAAACATCATCTATCTCTTCATTTGCATTTCTTGACCTCGTATTTAAAGCAATACCGCACAATTCACACCAATGTAATTGATCTTTGAAATCTTCGGGTTTTCTTTTCCACCAGTTCTTTTCAATTGGCCATCCTCCCGGCCCATCAAAAAGCATATCTAACGCCCCTGCTACTTCACAAAAAAAACAGCCCTTTGGTGTAATACTTGCACTCCATGTATTTTGTACCCAGCAATGATCTCTCAATGCTACCCATTCTTCATCTGAAATCCCCATATCCGTCCTATTCACCATGATTGGTTGATGAAAACAAGGAGTTATGTGATCATTTATGCCCTGAAAACGGAACACATCCTGAATTATTTCATAATATTTATGATAATTGGAAGCCAATGATGAAAATAATACTGGTCCTTTTACTCTTTGACCCAATCCATTTTTTTCTTTATATGTGTATGTCAAGTTTCGCTCTTCCAGCTTTCTATCACGCATAAAATGGGCTGTTGGACTTATAAAGTAATTGTTTTCCTTAGGCTGTTCATATTTTGAGTTCAAATATTCAGCAAATCTTTCGAACTCTGGATGCAAAGTTGGTTCCCCGCCCATCATTCCAACTCCTCCTTCAAAGCCGTCCAATGAATCCACGGCTCTTTTAAATGTATCCCATGACATAAAAAAAGGCTTTACATGATGTCCGCACATTCTCGTACAATTCGAACAATTATGCACACATGCATTAGTAATATCTATTTCAATAATTTTCATATCCTCTGGTGATCTCATTTTTCCTCCTAATCCATACTATAAAGTATTAACTCTATAATCCATTGAACCCGTTCCAAATGTTCTAGATTTGTTCTCACATACACCAAAAATTCTTTTTTTATTTTATCTTTTAAAATATTTATTTTTTCAATATCTTTGATTTCAATTGCTTTTTCTAATAATTTTCCACAGCGATATACATACATTCTCTTAATGATATCCAACACACTATCATTTACGCCATATTCTTGATATCTGTCAAGAATTTCTTCATAGGCCTTAACCCAGCACAGTGTATTCAATTGCATATAATCATCATGAACAATTGACCCTTCTCTTTGAAAATAATAATATAGCGGTTTGTCAATATATTGTATATTGTTACTCTTCAAACTAACTTCGGCAACAAAAACGATATCATCAATACCACCATACTCTTTTTTGAAAAATGTCTCTAAAGTTCCATCGCTTTTTTTAATTAACTCGCGTTTTATTAATCTAGTCCATAAATACGAGCCAACGCCTTTATAAGTATCCCTTTCATACATATATGCGAAAAATGATGTTGTCTTCATCGGCTCAGTTGGCACTTTTTCTTTATTTTTTGCTATGGTAATTTTTCCGCTATTATCAAAATAATATCCGCATGTGGCTATATCTACATCTCCATGCACAATTACGTTTACTAACTCTTCATAATAATCCACCGACAAGTAATCGTCCGAATCTACAAATCCTATATAAGAACCTGTCGCTGCCATCAATGCTTTATTTCTCGCTGATGATACCCCTTGATTTTCTACATGATAAACCTTTATTCTATCATCTAGATCTGCAAACTCATCTAAAATCTTAGGACTTTGGTCTACAGAACCATCATCAACACAAATAATCTCTAATTCTTTATATGTTTGATTTAAAATACTGTTTATACATCTTTTTAAATATGGTGCAGTATTATATACTGGCACTATAACAGATATTAGTGGACTGGAGTTCTTTTCTTTTTTCATGCGCATGCTCCAATCCGCATAACGGAATTATATTTCTGGAGTATTACCCCCCCCACATTCACTTTATTCACTGGCAAATTCTCGTATATTTTCTCAAACTTACTCGTTAATGCTTTCATTCCGTATCCTTTATTTTCTAAGATGATAGACATATCTTTCCTCGCATACCCTCTGCTATACTCTAGTACTCGATCAGTCCATAAATCCATTTCAAACGACAAATAATCAATGTTGTCCGTAATTCTCGCAATTTGAGGCACTTCATTACTAACAATACATTTCAGTCCTGCCGCCTGAGCCTCAATCAATACGATTCCAAATCCCTCAAATTTTGATGGAAAAACAAAGATATCCATTGCCTGCATGAACGGCGCAACATCATCTCTTTTTCCAAGAAACAGTACCCTATTCTCTAAACCTTTTAGAAATACCTTGTTTTTTATCTCCTTTTCTAATTCTCCAACGCCGATCAATAGCAGCTTCGCTCGTTCATTATACTTACAGACATTTTCAAAGACATCTATTAGAAAATCGTGATTTTTTTGGTATGCAAATCTCCCCACATGACCTATCGCATAATCTTCTGCTTGCAAATTAAGCATTTTACGATATCTTGTCCTGGTCTTTTGATTAAATTTATAATCGTCAACTTCGATGGCATACGGTATAATTTGTATTTTATCTTTTGATATCCTGTCAGCATACAACCATTCTGCCGCATCTTCAGAACATGCAATAAAGTCTGTCGCCATATCCTCTGTTAGCAATTCACGCTGCTGAAGATGCAGTTGTCTTGCTTCCTCTCTCGACTGATTTTCCTTTATATGCACATCTGTATTATGACAATGAACAATGATTTTCTTGACTCTCTTTCTTTTTGCAATCTCTTCTAAAACAAAACCTCTCCACCAAGATGTATGCAGATGAACAATATCATATCCATTATCTAAAATTTCTTCTACTTCTTTCGTGAATTGCTCTATATCATCCTCCGCATAAGTAGATAAATAATAGATTTTACAACCTTCCTCCTCCAATTCCTCTGCAAAATCCAGTTGTTTACTCATTGTCACAAAATCAAAATGGAATCTCTCTCTGTCTATATATTTCCATAATCGTAAAACAAATTTTGTTATTCCACCACCTGTATTGGCAATCGTAAAGTGTAGAACTTTTTTCATGTTCAATTCTTCCCCGTCTTTCCTAAACTTTCTATCAAATCCACCACTCGCTCACTGGCCTTACCATCTTCAAAGATCCCTGTTTTTTCTATAAAGGCGTCCACTTTTTGCCGATAGAGATTCTCATTAAAATGTAAAATATTTTCCATCAATTTATCATTATCAAGTGCCACCGGAAAGGGAAGCTGATGCATGTCAAAAAACAAATCTCCTCTGTCGGCAACATAATCCTCCAGATCATCTGCGTAAATAAAACCCGGTTGACCGATCATGGCACTTTCAAAAACAGCACTGGAATAATCCGTCAGAAATGCATCGGATGCTGCAATAATCTCATTCATATCCGGACGTTGGCTTACGTCAATGAGCCGATCTGAAACTCCGCTTATTTTTAGCCCTTCCATTTTGGCTGCCAGCTGCGGATGCAGGCGCAGAAAAATATACCAGACGCTGCCAAATCTTTGTTCCAGTGCTTTGATCAGCCGTTTAAAATCTACAGTCGCTTCTTCTGTATTTACACTTCGACTTTTACTCTGGCTTCCACCTCGAAAGGTGGGGGCATATATCATAATTTTGGCCTGCTCGGGTATCTGATATTCCTGACGGAACTGCTTTCTTTTCGTCTGTCTCTGGTTGAGTAGCACATCACATCTTGGTGTTCCTGTCTTAATAATCTCGCCGTCATAAATCAAGCCGTCGCGATACATATGATCACACCACGTTGAGCCTGACAAAACATAATCAATCAACTTTGAATCATAAGCACTTACCAAGTATGCCATTTTAGGGAACAATCTGCCACGATATTTTCCGATTGGTTTGATGCAGATGGTTGCATGCCATGTCTGAATGTAATATTGTTTCTTTCTCTTTTTTGCTCCGTAAAAAGTTCTCGTATTACTGACCCATGTTCCTGCAGTAGTCAGATGATATGCCCTGTTCCACAATGTATCTTTTACTTTTACTACTTCCGAAGGAAACTCCTTCTTCATATCATTAAGCAGCCAGACAATCTTATAATATGTTTTGCCTTCGCGGTTTCTCTTTAATATTTCTTCCGCCACATATTTAGGACTGCATCCATACCCACCGCCGCCTTCAAATGTCCACATCACAATTTTCTGGTGATCTATGGGAAAGATTCTACATATATAATAAGCAAAACCATGCAACAATGCTTTTACTTTTCTTCTCGCTATATAAAGCGTTTCTGACAGGTCGCTTTTTTCATTGTAGCCCATACTGTTTTCCCTTTGTCAATCCAAATCAATCAAACTATCCGGAATATTAGCCACGGCAGCTTCATAATCTTCCATAAAATCGATCTCCGCCCAAAATGCCCTATCTGTAGAAACTGTTTTGATATCAAAATCTTCCTCATCAATCAGCCTTTGTATCGCACTTTCAAAATATGCTGTAAATTCTTTTTCCTTCAGAAGTTGTTTCGTCTTTCTCTGTAGAGCTGGTATTGTCTCTTTTCCAAAAGCAGCAATGCCAATAAACTCTCCTTCCGCCGCTTCCGTGGACATCTGCTTTGTAATTTCTACAATACGGCCATGTTCACTCCTCACTTTCATGGCCTCCTCATCGCATATTTTATAATCTACTGGAAGAACTATATCAGCTTTTGTTTTTAACAATTTTTCAAAAATAGCTGGTTCACATAGAGTATCTGCATGCAAATAGATAAAATCATCCCGCAACGCCCACATCCCCATATAAAAAGAGCCAAGTACATTGACCATTTCATAGAATGGATTATAAACCAGGCGTATATCTCCCATATGCTTTGTCAATTCTTCAAACGCCTCACACCGATACCCCGTTACAATGATAATTTCCTCCACTCCAAAATGTCGCAGCATCTGCAGATTATACTCAATCAGTTTTTTTCCTTTAATCTCCGCAAAAGACTTAGGCGCCCCACCGGTCAACTCTCCCAGACGACTCCCCTTGCCTGCAGCCATAATAATTGCCTGCATATCATTTCCTCCTATAATGCCTCCTGGTATATCTTTAAAATCACATTTTCTTCCTGTGAAGCAAGATCATTCTCAAGATTCCCGCTTACCTCAAAAGCAAAAGTTTCTAATTCCGATTCGCACACTCCAAGTTCGCGGAGGGTAGAAGGCAGCCCACACATTTTTATAAACGTGCGTATACCTTCTGTTATCCTCTCTTTTCCAGTTCTGTCTTCTCCTGTCAACAGCTGGACTGCTCTTTCCATTCTTTCCTGTGAATATACCCATTCATATCCCGCCCATGCGGTAAACAGAGCAGCAAGGCCTGCGCCATGACTCGTATCTGTATGTGCCCCAAGTGGATATTGTAATCTGTGAGGCAGTGCCGTACTTGCATTGCCAAGATTGATTCCCATGATCATACTGGCAAAACTCATATTCTCTCGTGCTTCCCGATTCTGCAAGTCCTTCTTCAGTAATGGCAGGTATTTTCCTACAATATGAATGGCATACTCCGACTGCATCTGTGTATAGGGAGACGCTGCTTTGGAGACATAGCTCTCTATCGCATGTGCAAGCACATCAAAGCCTGTTTCCATTGTAATCCGATCAGGAACCGACTCCGTAAACATGGAATCCACAACCGCTGCCGCAGGATATAAAGCCTTGCCCCTGATCCCGCTCTTTTTCTTTCTGATCTCATCCGTAATGATAGCCGCCTTGCTAAATTCACTGCCAGTCCCTGCCGTCGTCGGTATGGCAAGTACCGGCAGCGTTTCTTCTCCCGGTTCTTTACCATGAACATAAAATTCTTCTATCTCCTCATTGGCACCTATCCCGACAGCAATCGCCTTTGCCGCATCCATAGCACTGCCGCCGCCAAATCCGACCACTACATTTATATTTTTCTGCTTTCCAAATTGAATTCCCTTCCGCACTTCCGAAAGTTTCGGATTTGCACTGATCTGGTCGAACATAAAGAGTTTTTCTGTAAAAACACTCTGCTCCAACATTTTTATCAACATATCCGTATATCCCATACGGATTAGCGATCTGCCCGTTGTGACAACAAGTACGTTCCCCCGCAGCATGCTTTCCAGATCTTTTAATGCTTCTTTTAAAATATTTCTCCCAAAATATGCCTTTGTGGGAATGTTGAGTTGGTATGGTTGCATATTTATCCTTCCATTACAGATTCTCTATTTTGGTTCGCTTTTTATGATAAAGCGTTTCGACTAATTCCATTCTTTTTGAGTACAATGGCTTTAGTGTATGATATGTCATTTTATACAGCTGATATAGCTTTTGATATTTTACATGGTTGCGTCTGTCTGGTTTTATCACCATCCTGATCTGTACAAACTGTTCTGCAGCTTCCTTGAGTGAACCGAATCTCCCCTGTCCATACAGAGCCATCATAGCGGCCCCTGTCGCCGTTGTCTCAAACTCAGACAATACATGCAACTCACGCCCGGTAATGTCCGCTTTAATCTGTGAAATCAAATTTAATCTGGCAAGCCCGCCAGATAAACGAATCGAATTTACATGTAACCCTGTCTCTTCAATGGCGGCAATCATATCCAGATCTATGAACCCTGTACTCTCAAATACGGCCCGGGTCATTTCCTTTCTCGTATGCATCCGTTCCAGTCCGAAAAATACGCCTCTTGCATTACAGTCCCAGATCGGTGCACGCTCACCTAACAAATAGGGCAGAAAGATAACTCCTCCGGCTCCCAGCGAAGCCTCTCCGGCATCTTTCTCCATCAATTCATATGGCAGATTCTCACTCTGGTAATAACACTGTTTTACCCATTCAATTAACCCGCCTCCCAGATTGTTGGAACCGCCTACTATATTAATATCCCCTTCATAGTATGGAATCTGCTGAATCTTATTTGTAATTTGTACCATATCTTTGGATACTGCTCGAAAAACCGTAACTGTGCCTGAAACATCACTGGCCTCGCCTTCCTCCGCAACTCCGCTTCCGATAAAAGAACAAATCGCATCATATGTGGTAACAATCACTTTTGTTTTTTCCGAAAGCCCCGTTTCCCCATAAGCCTGCTTCGAAACATTCCCCACACTGGTTCCAGGTGAAATTACTTCTGGCAATAGATTCTCAGAAATTCCTATTTCTTTTAACAATTCCAAAGGGTATCTGCGATTCTTTATATCATAATGCCACTTATGGGCATTCATATAATCAGTTACATATCTCCCCGTAAATCTTGCAATCAGATAATCATTGGGAGACAGAAACTTATATATCTTCCCAAAAATATCCTTCTGATGGTTTCTGATCCATAATGCCTTCGGAAGCATCAGCGATAAATCCATTCCCAATTCAGCCGCTTTTGCCGTTTCCGGATACCTGGCTGTCTTACTTATAAAGTCGCTTTCGGCACCTGCTCTTCTGTCCGAAACCATCATACAGGGCATAAGCGCTTCCCCGTATCTGTCAACACATACAAGGCATGAGGAAGAAGAGGTCACAGTAAGATAATCAATAGGGATATTATCCACATCAAGCAGGCATTCCCTGATAACCTTGCAGGCCTTCTCCCACCATTCTGCCGGAAGCTGTGTAACCATCTCGCCGGTCAGTGATGTTTCAATCGGCATGGAACAAGATGCCAGTTTATTGCCGGATTCATCAAATATGATACTTCTGATACTTTTCATTCCCATATTTAATACAAGAATTGTCTTCACTTTTGTCATATCCTTAACAGCCTTAATTTTTTTGCTACCATATTTTCTATGGAGTCATGAATTAACTTTGTCACTTTCAACGGATTAAAATCCTCTTCTTCCATATAGCCACCCTGAATACATTCCAGAATACCATTTCTGTAAGCCAATTTCACATCGGTGGAAATATTGATTTTTTTAATGTTAGGATAAGATAAGAGCCGCAATAATGTCTCATCTCCCAGTCCTGTGCCACCATGTACAACAAGCGGAACATCTGTTATTCTGCCCGTCTCTTCTATCAGATCATAATGAATCTGCGGACTCTCATGATAGCTGCCATGAGATGTACCGATAGCAGCGGCAAGCAGATCAATTCTTGTGCTTTTGACAAACCTTTTGATATCTTCTATTGTGGCAATTCCCGCTTCTCTTATATCAATTTCATCTCTGGTCTTTCCCACTGCCCCTATTTCCGCTTCTACTAACACGCCACTTTTTTCTGCCATGGCACACACCTCATTTGTCAGCCCGATATTCTCTTCCAGAGGTCTGTCTGAAGCATCCACCATAACAGAATCCCAGCCGTTAGCTATGGCTTCCGCAATTATTTCTGTTTTTTGGGCATGATCCAGATGTAAATAGACTTGAATATCGTGTTTCTTCATATATCTGGTCACAAACCACCTGAGTTCTTCTCGATCCAGAAGTGCAAATGATTTTACAGATGTTTGCAGTATCACATTACACCGCAGTGCCGCTGCTGCATCCATAACGGCCCTAGCCGATTCTATATTCCATATATTAAATGCAAAAAACTGCCCGGGAACTTTTCCCATATAATCATTCATCTTCAAACGTATCTACTTTCTGCCAATATTCAAACAAATGTTTTTTAAATTCAGATCAGGATCTCGACAATAAGTGACTGACTTCCCATAACAGACTCTATAAAATTACTCTCTCCGGACACTCCCAGAAACAGAGTCTAAAACTGGTTAAATTTCCACGAATCATTCAATATTATCATAAAAACTCTTCCATTTTATACCTGACTGTTTCTCATTTTATCATACTTCATCTCTCTCGTACAGGAAAATTAGGCATAATTTCCCAGAATATTTAACTACTTGACAAGTATTCAGACAGGTTATCCTGTTACAACTTCCGGCCACATCATCATTTCTCTTTCCCCGCAGCCCGCTGCACCACCCGGTCAACCGCCACAAATACCTTTCTCACCTTCCCATAAGTCACCCCTGCCAGATGCAGCAGTCCCCTTTTTCTGCCTCCCCGCGCCGTCCGATTACCGGAATTTGTTTTCTCTTTACTGCCTTCCCTCTTTCCGTTATCCACCGGCATATCTCTCTTGCCTGTTTCTCCTTCTTCAAGAATTTGTCCCAGTATCTCTTCTACCGGATAACTTACCCCACGCAAAACTTCACTCGCCACATCCGGATAATTAGTGATCACCGCATCCACACCCAGCTGTCCCATCTGCTCTATCTGCGCCCTGTCATTTACTGTCCATACATGCAGCTTAATCCCCTTATCCCTGCAGTCTTTCACAAATCCGGGATATTTCAGATAATACCCGGCCGGATGCAACGCATCCACGCCATACCTTAGCGCATACTCGGACAGGTTCATTGTGCCATCACAGGATAAGAATCCCGTCTTCGCATCAGGAGCCATTTCTCTGATCTTTCTGATACTGACATGGTTAAAAGAGGAATAAATAACCCGTTTTTCCATCCCCAACTCATGCACCAGCCTGAGTACATCTTCCTCAAGCCCCGGATAGAAGATAACGCCGGTCTTTAATTCTATGTTGATCGTAAGTCTTGTCGGCTTCAGCAATTCCAGTACTTGCCGCAATGTCGGAATGTCCGCATGACCATATTCCGGATGTGTTCTGTTAAAATGAAAACGACGCAGTTCTGCAAGCGTATACGCAGCCACATAGCCCCGACCATCACTGACACGATCAATCCTCTCATCGTGGATGACAACGATCTGCCGGTCCTTCGTATACTGTACATCCAGTTCCACGCCGTCCGCGCCCAGCTTTTCCGCCAGAGCAAAGGCTTCCAGCGTATTCTCCGGCGCATAACCACTTGCGCCTCTGTGCGCCCATATCTCAGGCCTATTTTCATGCCGCACCAGCCTGTCAACACCAGCCCCAAAGCGCACAAAATCAAGCTGCCCTGTTTTCGTATTGATCAGCAGAGTATCCCAGAGTTCCT
The DNA here is from genome assembly GCA_947574055.1 of uncultured bacterium. Taxonomy (GTDB): domain Bacteria; phylum Bacillota; class Clostridia; order Lachnospirales; family Lachnospiraceae; genus VSOB01. The sequence goes on along the minus strand of CANPIC010000001.1, from coordinate 68,802 downwards.
GTGATACTTCTCCCTCCATCCGCACTGGTGTGATCGCACCTTCCGGCTTCTTATCCTCAAAATATTCGAGTTTTGCACATCCGATTGATACAATGGGAAAAGTCCTTGCGGTGTAAAGATAATCGGCATGGGTATGCCCGTGAATAAAGGCAAGGATTCGATTTTCATGGGTCATGTTCCATGTATCCAACAAATCTGTCAGCTTTTCACCATTCCTGATCTCTGTCGACCAGTAATCCAGACGCGCCAGTGGCGCATCATGGCTGAACACCAAAAGGCGATACGCCGTCGGCAACTCTGACAGTTCTTTCTCCACCCATGCCAGTTCTTCATCAGAGAAGCCATAGCGCAACGTTTCCCCATTGTCATAAGAATGTAAAAACAGAAACCGCAGATTCGCCTCCGGAAAATCCGCTCTGTACCAAAGTCTCTCCTCCCTGTTTTCCCCGCTGACAATATCTTTCAGATAATACGCATACTGCTCTTCCTCTGACAGCAGATGCGGATTATTCCTGAAGTAATTGGCGTCATGATTTCCGATCGCCAGATAAAAAGGGATACCCCAGTCAAGGATACGATCAATCACTCTGTGACTGTATTTCCGGCAAATTCTTTTATCCAGGATACCGTCTGTCAGATCCCCCAGATGAATAATACCATCAGGCCTGGTCCCGCGATTGACAGCCTCTATTGTGGCTGCGCATGTTTCCCAGTTGCCGTTTATCACGTAATGTGTGTCTGTCAGCAGCGTAAAGACCAGGCTGTCATCAGTACGCTTTTCCCTCACATTTCTGATCACACGCTCGATTTCCTTCGCCACATCCTGTCTTGCCAGAAAAGCGGCTTCCTTCTTTGCCAGAGCCTCTCTTTCAGACACACCGATTACTTCCAGTACATCTTCTGCCTGCACTGATATCTTTTCCCCAGACTGATCACACTCTGCTTCAACAGGTTCTGTCACACCGCGCCCTGGTCCGTCATACTTTATTTCCTCATCAGCTGTACCACATGCCGCCTTCCTGACAAACAATCGAACATACCCCTCCCCTTCCGGCGGCAGATTTGCCGCGGAAAATAGGGTATCCTCTCTCAGAAATCCTTCACACGAGTACTCCCTCACAGCCGTACACCAATTTTCTTCCTCCTGGTATTGATACGTATATAGATACGCTTTCGGTCTTTCCAGCGAGAAAAATGTATATGCATACTCATACGTTTTATCTTTTCGTATAATCTTGCTTCCATCTGTCACAAATAACAGATCTCGACAACATTTATCACATCCCGGCATAGACACGATATCGGAGTCGTCACACCCGGTAATCAAATCACCTGTTCTCATATAGTCCGTTCAACCTCTTCCTGTCATTTTTGTAAGCCACCTCTTTAATCGTTCTTTTGTCAACCCTGTAGAACCAATCACTATGACCGATTATTACAATACAACACATAATAATAGCCATCGTCTTATATCCCGCAATGCACTCAATGGATTCTGTAACGGACGAGTCACATCATGCCCCAACGTAAATGTCTTCTCCTGCTATTATAATCCTGCCCGCTGGTATCTATGCTACCCGTTCAACTATAGTGTCTCATACATATACCGCCAAAGATGAATATCATAACACAATGGAATCTCATACAAAAAAAGTATAGGGCCCTGCCATATAACTCCGCATCAGCCACACACCAATCTCCCGCTGCGTATCAAAGACAAAACCCCCGCTTTTATAGCTTGTAAGGCATCAAATACATTTTTAAACATATATATGCAGATCATGCCATATATCATCATGGCCTGATTTAGCATCTGCACAATAAAAAAAATAGGCGGAAATTAATTCCAGGAGCCCAAAATCATCCGTTTTTTCTTCTCAATCCTTTTCCAGACTATCAGCTACATGCAACGTCTTATCTGTACTCTCACACTTTCTTTGGGCCAGAAATTCCTCCATGATACCGGCCATGGCAATCGAATCTTCTCCCGTAAACTTGTAGCTTCTCCCTTCATGTCCTCCTATCATATAGGCAAAATCACTGATCTCATACCGCAGACCATACCCCAGATAACGTGTGGCATATTTATCTATTTTACTGGCGTCTTCATACCGTACCTCAAAACTCCGTGTCAGCCACCAGGGCGATTCCGCCAGTATATAGCCTTTCGTTCCGGCAACGATCAGCTGACCTTCCGATTTGACACCCACGCCGCTTTTGGATAACGCAAACCCCTTGTCATAAACAAACGATGCCTTCGTATAGAGATCAATGCCGTTTTCTGCTTTCACACTGTCAAAACGCACTTCTTTAAAATCTGCTCCCATCAGTTTGATAATCGGCAACAGGGTATAACTGCCAAACTCGGTAAACCCGCCCCCATAAACAGCATCGGTCATCTCACGCAGCCCCTCCGCTGTCAGACGTGTGAAGCAGGCCTCCACATCCCGGATCTGCCCAATGGCACCACTCTTTACCACGCCAAGCAGCTGATTGAATCCGGGACAATATGCCGTCTTAATGCCTTCCATTAAAATACAGCCCTTTTCCCTGGCAAGTGCAAATAATTCTTCTGCTTCCGCCCTGCAAAAAGTCATGGGTTTCTCACAGAGCACATGTTTTCCATGCTCCAGCGCTGTCTTTGTATACTGATAATGGGTTTCATGCGGAGATGCCACGTATACCGCATCCACGCTGTCCAAAAACGCTTCCAGATCATCTGTGTATACATCCAGGTCAAATTTGTCCGCAAACTTCTGCGCGCTGGCAATACGCGGATTATATACGCTGTGCACGATGGTTCCGCTGACATACTTTGCCTCCGGCACAAAGCGGTTTGCAATCCTGCCGGTTCCAATAATCCCGATGCGGATAATCGGGTTCTGTTTTTCCCGAAGCATTGTGGATGACACGTTTTTGGTCCGTTCCAGATATACCACATCACAATAATCTCTCAGATTTTCAAACTGATTGAGCCAGTCAGAACCAATGGCAAAAACATCCACGTGATATTTCTGCACATCTTCCACCTTCTGTCCCACATGATCTTCCACGATGATCTGATCCGCGAAACCGGTCTTACGTACATTATCGATCCGCTCATCCAGTGAATCAATGATATTCAGTTTGCCCCTTGATTCATCATACTGCTCCGTCGTCACCCCTACGATCAGATAATCCCCTAACGCTTTGGCGCGCTTTAAAATATTATAATGCCCTTCATGAAACAGATCAAACGATCCGTAAGTAATCACTTTTTTCATGCTTCTGTACTCTACCTTTTCGTCTTATCATTTCCATCATTGTCAAAATTTAATCTTTTCTCCACCACGACAAGCGGTCGGTGTATCACACGCGTATTGATATTGAGAATATATTCCCCGATCAGGCCAATAAAAAACAGCTGCAGGGAACCAAGCACATAGACGCCGAGAAGCAGTGGAATATTTCCTGCCGGAAAAACATTCCAGTAAATCAATTTTAAAATAAAGTAGATCAGTGCAATGAGCAGACTGACGCCCGATGACAGAAAGCCCAGCAATGTCGCCAGCCGCAGCCCCACCTTGGTATAGGAAGTAATACTGAGCATGGCTGCGTCATACAGACTGAATATATTATTGTGTGTCTTTCCCGCCCTGCGCCGGGGCTGCTCATATTCGATATCCTTTCTGTTAAAACCATGGCCATACTCCGCCACAATCCCCCTGATAAAAGGAATCGGATCATCCAGTTCCCGCAGGATATCAATAAAAGTTTTATCATACAGGCCGAATCCTGTGAAATGCTCGATCATTTTGACAGAAGACATGTTTTTGATCAGTTTATAGTACACCGAACGAAGAAAATAAATAACTCCATTTTCTTTGCTTGACGTCTTAATCCCACTGACAATCCTGTGCCCCTTCTCCCATTCAGCCACAAATGTGGGGATCAACTCCACCGGGTCCTGGAAATCACAACACATCGTAATCGTACAGTCTCCGCTTGTCTGGCACATCCCATAAAAAGGGGAATTAAACTGGCCGAAATTTGTCACATTAAAAATAGCTTTTACCTTTTTATCCTTTTCACAAATCGCTTCCAACCGCTCTCTTGTACCATCTGTGGAACAGTTATCGATAAAAAGAATCTCATAATCATATTGTGGTAATGCTTCATGCAGGACGTTTTCAACAGCCATAGCCATCAGATCCACATTTTCAACTTCATTATAACAGGGGATAAGAATACTGATTTTTTTCATATTTTCTTCACAATTCTTCATATTTTCTTCATATTTCGCATCCACTATAGCATAGATCCGGTTCGCTTACAACGTGTTTTTTTTTACGTCTAAACCTGCCATCACAGACAATACCATCCATCTTACGTCTGACACCCTCTGACCACTGCAAAATCTGCATCTTATGATCCATTTCTGACGTTCTGCGTATTTTATACTACGGTTCTTTCTTATTTCTTAATCCGTATTAGCGCCAACTGCCTCCAAAATGACCCGCGCCATATACCGAATCATCTCATCTGTCATGCCCGGATACACACCGATCCAGAACGTATCCTGCATGATCCTGTTCGTATTTTCCAGTCCGCCGACGATACGATATCCTCTGCCACTCTCCCGCATCTGGTCAAAGCAAGGGTGCTTCGTCAGATTTCCTGCGAAGAGCATCCGTGTCTGTACGCCTCTGCTCTCAATATACGGCACCACCTGTTTTCTGTCGACACCTTCCCTGCAGGTCATCAGAAAGCCAAACCAGCTTGGCACTGAGCCTTCCGCGGCCTCCGGCAAGATTAATTTGTCCGTCGCAGAGTCTAACAGAGATTTCAGCATCGCAAAATTATGTCGCCGACGCTCCACAAAGGAAGGGAATTTCGCAAGCTGTGCACAGCCAATAGCCGCCTGCATATCAGTTGCCTTCAGATTATAACCAAAATGCGAATATACATATTTATGATCATAGCCTGCCGGAAGTTCCCCATACTGTCCGTCGAACCGATGACCACACAGATTATCCCGCCCGGAAGGGCACATGCAATCCCTGCCCCAGTCACGGAAAGAACGCATAATCTTATGCAGCAGTGAATTATCCGTATAAACGGCGCCGCCTTCTCCCATCGTCATATGATGCGGCGGATAGAAGCTGGAAGTACCCATGTCCCCCACTGTCCCTGTCAGCTTCGTCTTCCCGTCAATCGTATATTCACTCCCCAGAGCGTCGCAGTTATCCTCCACCAGCCATAAGTTATGGCTGTCACAAAATGCTTTCACGGCTCTCAGGTCAAAAGGATTCCCCAATGTATGGGCGATCATCACTGCCTTCGTCTTTTCCGAAAGAGCCTGCTCCAGCAAACTAACATCTATATTATATTGCGGAATCGTCACATCGACAAATACCGGCACTGCCCCATACTGTACCAGGGGCGCCACTGTTGTGGGAAATCCGGCAGCCACCGTGATCACCTCATCCCCCCGCCTGATCTGCCTCTCACCAAGCAGCGGCGAAGTCAACGTCATAAAAGCCAGCAAATTGGCAGAAGAACCTGAGTTGACAAGGGAACAATATTTCACACCCAGATACTGTGCAAACTCCCGCTCAAACTGCTCCGTATAGCGCCCGCTCGTCAGCCAGAATTCCAGTGCAGAATCGACCAGATTGACCATTTCCTCGCTGTCATAGACCCGGGAAGCGTAGGGGATTCTGTCTCCTTCCTGATACAGCTTAGTGCCACCCCTATATAATTCGTAATATTCTTTTACGCTGGCAAGAATGAACCTTTTTGCCTGCTGTTCTGTCATATCTTGCAATATTTTTTTTTCCATATTATCAACTTAACCAAATTTCCTTCCATAAATATTAAACTTTTTGCTAAAATCCAACTTCCAACTATGTGTTTATTTATATCTGCATGGACTCCCGATAAATATAGCGATCTGTCAAAATTTCTTTACTCTTATTAACTGATTGGTTTTCTGCCAATCGCTGCAGTCTGTTCAGTTGAACCATCGTCTACAAAAATACTTTCAAAAATGTTAACTCATTTTTGTTACTGCATAGGTCCCGCACCCCCTTCATCATCCTCACAATAGTACTCTTGATGTGATTTATTCGGTTTGCCTTCCAAATCTTGACCATTCTACTCCATATATAGTGTATTGTCCTTCAGTGTCAACACATAATAAACAATATTACCTCTGTATCCATCCGTTTCTCTTTTTTTGCCAATATCATAATATTGACTGAGATAATTCAGCCACTCATCCTCTGGTTCATTGAAATACTTAATAAAATAGACTACTGCCCTTGGCCGACAAGCAATGTATTTATTATAAAAATGTGAGGCATCTGCTGAGTCTTCCGAAAGATGTTGTAGCATCTTTCTGGTTGATATATTTATAATTGGAATGGTTTCTTCTTTTTCGTACCAATTCAATTCTCTCTGCTGCTTTGCCCTGTTCCACCCCACATTACATCCTCCCTCTCCGCTTATTTTCACAGCAGTTCTCTGTAGGCCAGCATCAATGACAAGCATATCTTCATCATAATCAACACCCGCCAGCATAGAATCCAACTCTTCGTCTATCCAGGTATATTGATAATTATTGACCATAGGATCTCCATACTTATCTTCAAAAGTACCACCCGTTTCCAATAAAATCATTTTTCCTGTATCCATCCGCTCAAACAATAAATTAGAAAAGGGATCAACACTAAAAAAGGTTTGGGCTGTAAAACAGACCAGAATGACAAGACCATAAATCAATTCCGTTTTATCTGTAATCTTTATATAGTGAGATATCACATTATCATATACAATACATGCAATGAGCACCCAAGTTACAGCAGTAAAAATATGATACCGGTTTAAAGGGGCTGTTATAAACAAAGTAAGAAATATTGTTACAAATAGAAATCCTCCAATCACGCCCATAACATTTGAGCAGTTAAATGCCTGCTCTTCTTGTAATAATTTTTTCTTTTTTTTCAAACATATAATTAAAAAAGCGGCGATAACAACCGATGGTATCCAGGCAAAATTTAACAACACTACAAGTAATATCTGATTTCCTGCATAATCAGATCTAAACTCAAGTTTATTATCAAATAAGCCGTTATAATCTTCTCTTCCAAAAAGGGAAGACAGTGTCATGCTATTCCATCCAAACAGGCTACCCTGCCGCACAAAATAGGCAACAGCACAAACGCATACCAACACCGCAACCCATATGCTCCTGTCCCTCAATACATTTTTAATTCTGCCAATAAAAGAGGCTTCATTCTGACAAAAAAGATAAAAACATTTAAAAATAAAATAACCGGCTATTACTAACATTGCTGTTTCTTTCGTCATACAAAGTATAATGAGCCAAAAAAGCATTGAAACATATCTTTTTCTACTTTCCGCATAAACCATAAAAAGAAAAAATATTACAATATTATAATCAGGATTTATATAGGAAAACGTTCCCCAAAATAAAGGTACACTGAACACAATCATAGTATATATTGCTGCGCGGCATTTGGATGCTTGCATCCAGTATCCCTGTAATAATTGGTAAAGATTATACATAGCTGTAATTGTTAAAATCAGGTTAACTGTAAGAACGCCAACCAGACATCCTGGTGTAAGGAATTCTCCCATACTCATAAAAAATGCATATCCTAATGTAGGATGTCCGGCCAGTCGAAATGATTCAAAAAAAGATTGAAACGAAAAGTCAAAATTTCTACAACAATTAACAAGGCTATTATAATAAATAGCTGCATCTCCTCTGGGTATCTTCACAAACATAAATAATCTGCTAAAAAATACTATCGTCAAACATATGGAAAATTCCCGATTTTCATACAACCATTCCCATCGGAAGAGAAAATTAGCTTTTCCTGTCCTTCCCTTATTTTTTTCAGCTATATAATATCTAAGCAGCATCGCTGTTACAATCCAGATCGCAAATACTCCTAAATGATTTCTACGCACACTTACCGCGCTGGAGCACATGGCTGCCAAAAAAAATATCGACACAGGCAGACAAATAGTCAAAGCCTGTTCTAATATCTTCAGCTTATCTTCTCTTTGCATTTTAAGTCCAGCCTTTCCATCAAATTTTCCGAATGATGTTCTCTCTTGGCAGTTTTTGAGCACTATTTACAATCCACCTTCCATAAGATTTATAATCTTATTAAAATATTCAGAAAACTGATATTTTTTTAGAACATATTCATAACTCTTCTGCCCCATACAAAGCAATGTTTCACGATTAGAAACCAGTGTCTTTATCTTGTCCGTCAGATCTTCTACATCGTTATCCTGGAAAAGAAAACCATTCACACCATGTTCAACATAACAGGCAGTTCCATTTGTGTTACTACATATAATAGGTAATGAACAACTCATGGCTTCTAGTTGCGCAACCGAAGCTCGCTCCCTTGTACTGGGCAGAACAAACAAATCTGCTTTTCTATATTCCTCATACATTTGTTTCATAGAAAAGTTTTTGTACAAAGTAACACTCCTATCCATACCATATTCCATTATTTTTTTCTTAAAACTATCATAGTATTCTGTTTGATTTTGATCTGCCACTTCACCTATTATGGTAAGATGGAGTTCATATCTTTCCACTAAATCTCTTATGGCATCCAATAATAAAAACAAATTTTTTCGCTCTTCATATCTTGCTACGCATAAAATATGAATTATTCCATTAAGAAAATGTTGTTTTTGTTTGGGTGCAAGATAAGGTTCCATGACAAAGGGAACAAAGTGAGCATCCTTTATCTTCTCGGTGCAGTTATTCTTCGTTCCTAATACAGGTGTTATTCTATGCCGCGGAAAAAAAGGGTAGAATAACCCTTTTACCAAGTTTTTCTTTACCTTCTCATCCCACAGTGGACTTTGATTATATAATATACAGGGAATTTTTTCTCTCTTACATTGCAATGAAAAGGGAATATTATAAAATGCATATTCCCTGACAATAACTAACTGAGGCTTAAATTCTTTAATATATTTTCTTGCTTTCCCAATTGGAGGAAAGCCAATCTTAACACGAAAAGCAAATTCTTTTCTTGCGCTTTTCTCACCTCTACAAAAAAACAGTTTATAAAACTTTATGACTATTTCTGATAGAACTGAATATCCAAGCACAATCGGATGTAATATTGTATAATCTTCTGACGTACCTGCGAACTGACTAATAAACATGACCTGATGACCATTTTCCAACCACCCTTTCATCACTGGAATCTGGTTCGTATGATATCTTGGCGCCACATATAATACTTTCATCAGCATATCTCCTGTCTGCTTATCTTAGCTTGTTTTTTGACTGAATCAGGCTAACCAGCTTCATTTGTGCCAGCATAGATTGTCTTTCCTGATAAGCGGACTCAAAATCATGAATACATTCGCTAAACCGTTCTGTCATATGAAAGAACTGATCGTCCTTTGGCACTCTCAAAGTCCGTTCCTCTACCTGAGTGCGCAACGTCAATTCCACCTCCAGTTCTGAAGGCGGAGTGAAAAATCTCGGTGAAACCAGACACCCATGACTCCCCCACAGTTCTAATTCACATTTATAACTGTTGTCCATACCAAAAGAAGCCTGCATCATCAACCCGCTTTCACCCTGTAATGTCACACTGCCAAATATATCTACATCATGTTCATCTTCAAAAAGTAGTGAAGATGTCATTACAGTTACATTATCCCCTAAAAAAAGCTGTGCAGCCTTTAACACATAACCGCCACAGTCCAGTAATGCACCGCCTCCAAGAGCAGACTGATATCTGAAATCATTATCATTTCTGTGCGGAAATCCAAACGCAGCGCGAATCAGTCGCAAACGGCCCAATTCATCACTTTTTATGATTGACCTGATCATACTAACCTGATTATGATAGCAAAAAGCATAATTCTCTGCAAGAGCCACTTTCGCACTCTCCGCTGCCATAAGCAGATCCTCCATGTCTTCTAATTTAGTTGTGCCCGGTTTTTCCAAAAGTACATGCTTTCCTTCTTCTATTGCATATTTGGCCCACTTATAATGAAAACAGGGAGGCTGAGGAATATACACGGCATCTATCTCTGCATCTTTCAGCAAATTCTCATATCCTATATAGACTTTACCACCATAAATTGATACAATTCTCTCCGCTTTTTGCCTCCGCAGATCACTTGATACTGCCACACCCGCAAAAATATAATTTTTATTTTTTTTCAATGCAGGCAAAAAGCGCCTTATGGCTATATCTGCAGCTCCTAAAATACCAATTTTAACTTGTTTCATAACAAATATACTCATCCTCCATGAAATGTTCCTCTTTTTTATTGATATTTCACCATCATAGTTCTAGTAACGACAACAGATTTCTAAGCTGAATATTCAGACAGTTATTTACCTGTGTAAGTATATTTAACGTACCATAATCACTCCAGACATAATCTTGAGGTAGTTCTTCTAGCTTTTCCTTTTCTATATATAAAATCACATTTCTATTTTCCTCCTGATAAAAGCGACCACCTTCTTCAGAAAGAATCGTATCAGCCAGAACATCTTTTCTTTCCGCCAGCTGTTTCAGAAATAACACTTCCACCATATCTTTCTGTTCACTGGCAAACGACTCTCTCTGCACTGAAGGCCCAATTTCCACACTGTCAAAACAACCCACTTCTGGCCGCAATTTTACCAAAAATTTCAGTATTCCTTCATCATCACAACAGAAAAGACCAAATAATGCCTTTCCATTTGCTGCAAAAAGAGGCTGCTTCCAATGTGTCACCTCCCTGCCCTCTATGTTTATATCGCAAAATATTATTCTAAAAGAATACGGAAATTCTGCTCTGAATTCATCGTCCTGCATTGACCAGCCTTTCAGTTTATATAATGGTACCTTCTCCAGTACATTTTCCTGAAACATTTTATAGTTATTGATATTATAATACAACTCTGCAATAGTTTTGCGATTCATATTCCAGGCAGTTTTATAAAAATACGGTTTATCCTTGAACGGAACATCGCCTTCCTGTCCCATCAGCACATAGGGAATACATGATAATACTGTCCTGGTATCCATATTGACCAGATTATCATAATGCATCATTTCCTTAATCTGCACCAATGTCATCCATCGATGTGTATCAGGCTCTTCCAAAATCTGATCCACCATCAGAATTACATTTCTATTTCTTTTTTTCAGAAATCTGGACGACTGTTCAGACTGTATCTGATCCACGATAATACTTTCCGGCTTCATATTCATAAAATACTCCAGAAACAATGGTTTGTTTCCTCCATGCTTTCTGGTAAAATTACTTTTCGTTGCCTGCAGGGTCGGTGAAAGCTGTACCACATTTACATTGCCCGGCTCTATCTTCGCCTGCATCAGATAATGCCATATCCCATTTATTTTACAACAGATGATCCCAAGAAAGCCTATTTCACTTTGTTCTATGATTGGCTGTTCAAGTACCACCTTCCCATGCTGATATTGCCTAATACCACATATTTTAAAAAAACTACCTGTTTGATTTCGTATACAGCCATCGGTTCCATCATAAAACCAGGGGGCACATGTCTCCAGACTGATCTTTTTTAAGAACATTGTGAGACTGTCCTTCCGCTCTTTCAACCAGTTATGAAGACTATCCGTGGAATGGTATGCCTCCTGCCCCGACTGCTCGCCTTCCGCAATTTCTTTCAAAATCCGTTTCTTCTTATCTTTCATCCGGTTTTTGTTCCTTTTTTAAAGCCTCCTTAAATTCTTCATAGCTATCATATGTTTCCTCACCAGGTTCAAATACGCGATCGCAAACTGCCATCATTACACAATCTTCTGAGAAATTTTTCATTGTACGCCATATCATCTCATCAATATAAAGTCCTTTTTTCGGATCATCCATATGATATATTTTCTTTTCCATGCCATCATCCACTTCCACATCACAGCTTCCTGTAACCGGAATAAGAACAAGTTTTGTTTTCTTTGTAGCATGCTCTCCTCTGGATGCGCCCTGGATCACATCCCTTACCCAGAAAATTCTTTTGATTTCGAAAGGCAAAGGATTACCTCTATGTTCTACCACTAACAAACGTCCATCATTTTCCTGTACAGCCTTGATATCAATCAAATAACTTTTCCTATCCTTCATATGCATTTGCCACCCCTATTACTTTATTAATTTCCTCTTCTGACAGGTAGTCCATCATTGGAAGAGATACCACCGTTTCGCAGTCTTTCTCTGCAATAGGGAAAGAGCCTTTCCTATGTCCCAAATAAGAAAGCGCAGGTTGCAGATGTGGCGGTGTGGGGAAATGAACATCTGTCTGTACCCCCTTGTCCAGCATATATTTCCGAAAACCTGCCTGATTTTGTACATTTACAATAAACTGATACCAGATCGGGACTGCACCGTCCGCTACTTCGGGCATCCTTATATGAGGATTATGAATCCCTGCCAGATAAGCCTCTGCAATCCTTTTTCTGTTTGCAAGCAGTTCCTTCATATGGCTTAACTTCACACGTAATAGCCCTGCCTGCATTTCATCAAGCCGTGAATTAAAACCAGGAACTATATTATGGTATTTATAATCGCTCCCATAATTCCTAAGTGTTTTGATCTTATCAATCAAATCTCTGTCATGGGATACAACACCTCCCCCATCACCAAACCCCCCAAGGTTTTTCGTAGGATAAAAACTAAAAAAACCTGCCTTTCCAAACAGGCCTGTATTTGTGCCTTTATAAGACGCAAAATGAGACTGTGCACAATCTTCAAAAAGCATCAGTTTATTCCTTTTGCATATATCCGTAATCTTTTCCATCCGGGTAGCCTGTCCATAAAGATGTGTGACAAGAACTGCTTTTGTTTTCTCTGTAATTGCTGCTTCAATTTTATCTGCATCCATATTATGATATTTATCTGGCTCTACAAATATCGGAACAGCACCATTTTGAGTAATGCCTAACATAGTGGCAATATAACCGTTAGACTGCACAATTACCTCATCTCCTTCAGTAATCCCGCAGGCATGAAGACCCAGTCGTATCGCATTTAATCCGTTATCAACCCCTGCACAATAACAATCATCCCCCAGTGCCTGTGCAAACTCCCGTTCAAATTCCTCAACTTCTTTTCCTAAAATATACCACCCACTCTGTAAAACAGAGATTGCTTTCTTATTATACTCCTCCGCATACAACTGATATCCTCTGATTAGCTCATTTACTGGTATCATATCCATATCCTCTTATCTCCTTTTATGTTCCGTCATAACAGACCACGCACTCCTGCAGACAAAATCACTATGCTAACGCCCCTGTCTCTTTCCATGTATTTACATATTGTTGCGCAATCTTTTTACAATCATGAAAATCTTCTACAAATTTTCTGGAGGCAGCACCCCACTCCTCAATTCTGTTTTTGTTTTCAAGTACATATTCCATCTGTTCGACAATCTGTTCCGTATTGGGTTTAATATGAATAACAGGACTTTCCCTAAGCCCAAATTCTTTCAGCGAATTACGTGAGGCCCCACCAAGGACTACCTTGCCTTGCGCCATGCCATAACAGGCATTCATTCCCCAGCAATGTTCTTTGCATTGGTCGACTAATATATTGGTTTTTTGCAATACTTCAAGATATTCCTGAAACGGCAGACTGCCACAGATAATTGTCTCCACATCATTTGGATACCTCTTTTGTATGATTTCAAATGCCTCTCTTATATAAGCCGTACCTTTATCCTTTTCTCTCAGAATCCCATGATAAAATACCACTTTTTTTCCAATTTTGTTTTTCTGATATGCAACCTTTTCCGCATAAAACGGAAGCGGAATTGTCTTTTTACAATTGGGAAGTTCACGTATCCCCACAGCATACTCATACATCACCGGAATAATCCCGTCAGCAATCCGATCTACATATGCTTCCGTCGCTCTGGTCATCATTCTACGCAAACCGCCGCCCTCATACATTTCATACTTGGCGGGATTGTCATCAAACGTATAATATCCTAACTTTTGATTCCTCCACGCCTGATATAGTGATCTGCAATTACCTGCCACATTTACATACAGACTGCCATTTTGCTTTTTCAATGTTCTTACCATATAGCTATTAATATAAGGTCTGTATACACTTTCATGAACCAACTGCACTACATCATAATATTGGAATTTCTTACTTGAAAATATTGGTTCCATTAATTTATAATAAATTTTTTTTAACTTACTGCTATCACCTGTCCTATACAGTGGTATATCTGCACCAGGAATCTGCTTCCATCCGTCCCCGTTTGCTGCCAGAGTAACTTCAACCCCTAAATTCTCCAGTCCATGTTTCAGATTCAAATAAAAACCGCTGAATTCTCCAACTAAAAGCACTTTCATATTAGCAAACTGCTCCATTTATAAAATCACGCCAGGTACTGACAATACATTCCTCCGCAAAAGTATCCCTTATTTGCACTGCCCTTTTCCCAATCCTCGATAAAAGTTCCATATCTGAAGCCAATTCCTCCATAGCAGCCTGCAGTTCCGCCACGTTCCCCACTGGTACTAGAAGTCCATTTATCCCATGCTGAATACACAAGGCACTCCCGCCTGCAGGACAGTCTGTTGCAATACAAGATATACCAAGAGCCATGGCCTCCATAAGGGAATTGGAGATTCCCTCATAATCGGAAGAAAGCACAAACATCTCATATGATCGTATTATTTCCAGAACATCTTTCTTAAATCCTTCAAAGATTACACAATCATCAAGATTTTTTTCTTTAACCACGTTTTTTAGTTCCTGCTCCAGTTTTCCTGTACCAAATATATGCAGTTCATATGCCGGAAAACTTTTCTGAAATCCAGCGAATGCTTCCAGAAGCAGTCTATGGTTCTTTTGCGGCTCCAGCCTGCCTACCGCCGCGATTTTCTTTTCTCTCATACCATCAAAATTATGAGGTAGTTGTCTTCGAATAGGATTGGGAATTACAATACTACGTTTACGTATATATGCCGGAAAGCACTTCTGAGCCATCTCTGTCTGAAAAACAAATCCTTTTCCCAAGCCATATATTAAGTTTCTTAACGCTTTATAACTGCAGCGCTCGGGATCATTGCGTTCCGAAATGATAACTCGATTTGTAAGCCCCACAGAAGCTATAATCGTAAATAAATTAATTGTGGTAGAAAAGGAGACTATTCTGCTGTCTTTATGTGCCAGAAAAAATCTTCGCATCCGGTACAGTCTTTTGATCTGAATCAATGGATTTCCAAAAGAAGGTTGTCCTATGCTGATCATCTTGACGGCATTATCCAACTGGTACACATGCTCTTCTCCTGCTACCATCAACAATATCACATCATCCCCTGCACGAACACACCAATTTGCAAGTGTTACAAGCACCCGCTCCGCCCCGCCACCATGCAGAGCTGATGTCACAAAAATAATCTTCATTTGACAATTTTCCCCAATTTTAACATTGTATTGCTATCATAACACTATATGAGCAAAAACACAATTATTTTAGTGCCAATCCTTCCTGCTGTCTCAAATATATGGTCTCTCTGTCATCCATAGCCCTGTAAAAATGTGTTTCCAGCCACTCTTTAAATACATATTCATATTCTTCAGAAAAAAATTCATCTATTATAATCACTTTGGGAATATTTTGTTCCAAATCCTTCAGATACTCCTGATATATTTCTCTGTCAACTTCTACTATGGGAAATTGATAGGAATATCTGGAAGCCGACAGCTTTCCACATTGCAAATAAACAGAATCTCTGTTGCCAAATACTGAAATTGTATCCTCCTTACCACAATATGTATCCACCACATATTGTATCTCTCCCATCCAGGATTTCTTATCGGATTCCATCAGATATTGATTTGCATCCAGATTTTTATCCCATGTTTTCCATAAAAGCGGAGTAGTAATCACCATCCATATCCAAAAAACGATAAAACAGGATGTTACGGAAATAGATCTCTGTTCCTTCTTCCCAAGTACAGACTGTATAAAAAAGCCAATGGGGTAAACCAAAACCGGTATCAATATCATCTCATAAGTAATATCATTCCTGCCAGACATACACATGAAAGGAAATGTCGAAACAAAACTTCCTACCGCTACAACCAGTATCCATCCATTTATCTGACCTGCACTTTTCTCATTATAATAAACATATCCTGCATACAGCAATCCAAAAACAGACAAATATATCAAAGGCTGATCGATGAAAAATTTATAACATTCAAGTCGCACTCTCAGGCTCTCATACCCGGAATATGAAAAATTAAAAACAATATAAGTATTCCAAAAGTCAATAAATGCACGATTCCACACAAGATATAATACAAGCGGTGCGGTAATCGTCAGACAACCAGCCAGAAAAAGAAGAATCTGTACTACTGTCTCTTTCCATCTGCTTTTTAATGCATTATAAATCAATACAGCCGGAATACATGTAATCCAGACTGCAATCATATTAACGCGTAGAAAACACACTGCTGCAAAACACAACCCACAGAGGAATAACTCTATTTTTCTAACCTGATCCAGATAAAAATATTTTAAAAAAAAATATAGGCTAACTGCTATAAAAGGGATTGCATACTCCTCTGTCATATTGCCCCCCTTATAGCAATCTCCCAAAAGCGCATACGTAATCACAACTGTTAAAAGTGCAGTTTTACCCGATGAAAAAAGCCGAACTGTAAGATATGAAAACAACATTCCCACAAATATCGTTATAATTTCCAGAAACCAGATTCCCCTAATCGGATGTATCATCATACCCAGATAATCTATAAAATAAATTAAGGGCCCTTTATGATCGAAAGTATCTCTATATGGTACAAATCCTCGCTGCATCAACCAGGCCACATATCGAAAGACAGACGAATCTGTACCGCTTATTCCATCTGAAAATATGGCCAATTCACTGCTCAGACATAAAAATACTGTAAAGATAAACAAAAAAACAGCCAGACATATATTTTTACAACCTCTACTCCCTGTTTTCAAAAGCATCCATCCTCCTCCTGATCATCACAAAATCCCTTATGGCCTGCTTTCCAATAATACAGATGTTTTTTAAATTAATAGAGTTTACTCCGCCTTGTCGTTTCCGAAAGGTAATTGGAAGAAACAATGTGCGGTTCTTGCTGAATCTGACATAGGCGACTGCCAAAACAACGTTGGGCAGATTAAAATGTTTGGGCATCAGTTTCAGGTATTGTATCAGTGTATCTCTCTTCATTAGCCGATAAGGCGTATTGGCATCTTTCACCCACTGATGGAAACAAAGATACACTACAAACCGCAGTACTTTGGTGACAAAAACACGTGAAATTCCATCTTCTCTGTGATTCCGATATCCTATGATCGCTTCATATTTTTGTCGGTTTTCCCAAAATGACTCAAATTCCTCCGGCCTGGTTTGCCCATCTGAGTCTGTCTGAAAAATATAATCTGCCCCTGCCTGAATTGCATATCTATATCCATCAATTACTGTATCCCCGTGTCCGCTGTTTTTTTTCGATTTAATTATTAATAACGGCCTTTTTGTAGCCTCCTGTTTCAAAATCTCATATGTGTGATCCTTGCTTCCATCATCTACAATTAAAAGCCGTGACTTTCCTTCCTCATTATGACGTTCAACAACAGTATACCATTCATCAATAACAGTCCTAATATTTTCACTTTCATTATAAGCCGGCATTACCACATATATAATATTCATCTTTTTCCTCTCTATTTTCCCGTAAATACACACTTATCTCTTACGACTATTACCCCCTGCCCCCAACATGACTTCCCCATAAAGACGAACTACCTCATCCACTGTCTTTTTCACATCAAAAACATCCCGGATCAGCCCTTTAGCGTTCACCCCCAGCTTTCTGCGCTCCGCCTCGGAAGCCAGAAGCCGCAGGATAAGTTCCTGTAGCCGCTTCTCATCCCCAGCCTCACACAGCAGGCCGTTTTCCCCATCGGTAATGATGTGCGGAATCCCGCCCACCCAGGTGGATATCACTGCCATGCCATACGACATGGCTTCCAGTACCGACATCGGCATCCCTTCATGATAGGTGGGCAGCACATACATACTACAGCTCCGGAGCAGTTTTTCCTTTTTCCTGCCTCTGACCCAGCCCAGGAACGTGACATGCCCGGAGATACCCAGTTCCCGGGACAACCGCTCTGCCTGTTCGCGCTCCCCATCCCCGCCAAAATATACATGCACATCCGGATATACCCTGCACACCTCGGGCAGAACTTTGAGCAGATCATAAGTCCCTTTGCGCTGTCCCAGGATACCAAGAAACAAAATCCTGCGGTTTCCATACCCTTTTTTACCGGTTTCAGGTACTGGCACACCATTATAAATGACCTTGATCTTCTCCGCCGGACAGATATATTTTGCCAGAAATGCTTTCCAGTCATCGGACAATGCGATCACCCGCTCAGCCAAACGGAAAATATCTCTGACTTCCCTTTTCTGCCGCTTATTACAGCGCTCTTTGTAAAACAAATCAAAGGTACTGCCATGCATATGAATGATGATTTTTTTATGCATCCTGTATGCTCTGCGGATAAAGACCGCTTTTCGGTAGAAGCTGTTATCAGAAGACATATGCACATGCAGGATATCCGCCTCCCGCATCAGCTTCTCAAAGCGGACACGGGCCAGCGCTGCCACCCCCAGTTTTTTCAGTTTGGAGCCATCCTCCATGGTCGCCAGATATGTCAGCTCACATTTCCGATCCAGGCCTGCCTCATAATATCCGTTTACCACACTGGAAACGCCGCCGCGCACATTCCTGCCCGCGCCGATCATCAGTACTTTCATAGTCACTTCTCCCATTCTATTTTTGTGACAACCGTTACTTCTCTGTCAGTACTGCCGGCAAATACAAGTTTCTTTGTCTCCTTGCAGATACCATAGGCAGGGGAGAGTCGGGCATCCTTGATCACCGATCCGATTGTCTGCCTGCGGCACGTTACCCCGCCGCTTTTTTTGACGGCTGCGCTCCGGCTATTGCCATCCCGGATTTCACACCAGATCCGCACTGTCCTCTCTTTTTGCGCTTTTGTCAATACCTTTATGATAAAGCTGTTGCAGTCTGCCTTTTCTACCTCACACTTCTCCCCCAGCAGAAAATGAATCGCAAACGCAGTCTCTTTTTCCGGTTCCGCCAGCCTGTCCACAATCCGCAGCCGCCGACCGCCGTCATACTCATACCTTCGCCGGTGGATCAGCGGGGCATAGCCATCATGTGCGGCGTCCACATACAGGATTCCCACCCTGCGCTTACCATCTTCGCAGGTTGTACTGCCTGGCCTCTCTTTTTCCTGATTTTCGCCGCCTTCTTCCTCCGGCAGAGGCAGATTATGGCCATACAGTTTCGTCCGTGCCCGTTTCCCCCACAAAAAAGCGCCCAGCATCTGCGACTGGTCCTTTCCGCCAACCGTAACGGTGTTATGGTTTTCCGTCCTGCGAAATGCATGGCGGCTCTCCAGATCCATGTGGTAAAGATAAGTACCCGCATCCGCAAACACCGCTTCCCCTTCCAGAAACATCTGAAACGAAAGAGCATCCGCATGACCATGGGCCGCGATACTACCAAATCCCAGTTCCCCGTGATCAATCCCGATCAGCGCTTTTTTGTCTCTGCTCCTTAAGAGGCTGATACCGCCTTCTTCATAGCAGACACTGCCGCTTCTTTTGTAATAAGGTTTCTCCTGTAGCGCTTCTCTTTGCCGCTTTGAAAGCAGCGCCAGGACCGTTTTATCCTCTATGTCTTCCACATACCGCTCCGGCAGGATGACACTCATAAGCTGCAGCACATACCCATAATGATTCTCATGCCCGCACAGATCCAGAATCTTCCCCTCGTCGTCATCACCAAATACAATCGTTTCCCCATAATCACCCTGACAGTCTGCCAGATAACGGCTCATTCTGGTTAGCATATTTCTCCAGAACTGTGGAATACGGATGCCGTTTTTCTGCATGGTCAGTACAAGCAGACCCATCGCTTCCATAAAAAACGACTGGTAATGGAGAGAGACCTCTTTGTTGACACCGTCTCTGTAATTCTGCCGTTTCATTTCGTATTGCAAAATAGTAAAAGCCTTTTCATACCACGCGTCACAGTCCATGACAATACCTGCCAGACCCATGGCCGTGGCTTCTACGATCAGATGGTTGTTGGCTGAAGAATAGCGGGAATGATGCATGACAATATAATCTGTCATATTACTAATGCCATTTTGCAATTCCCCGCACAACCGGCAGAGCAGTTCCCGCTCTGCCTTTTTATTGTCCGTCCTTTCAAGTGCCATCGTCAGAAAACCCAGTGTATAGATCCAGTTGATATCCCGGATAGCCGCCTCCATCACGCTTGTCCAGGAGATACCGGTCAGAAAAGGATTCTCTTTATTCCAGTCATCGAACAGATCTGCCAGTTCTGTCAGATCCGCCTCATCTCCGGTCTGCACATAGCGATATGCCAGCATGGCAAACTGAAAATGGCGGTTTAATTCCCAGTTGGTCCTGGCGTCTCCGATTTCATCCCGCTGCTTATACTCCAGATCATAAGAAAAAGTCTTTGGCCATGTACGATCCGTTTGGAATCCGGCATGCCACTGCTTTTTGTATGTGGCATACGCAAAGCCACCCGGCAACGAAATGGCTGATCCACATTCATGATTATCCCCGTCACATGCCAGCCTCTCCACATGAAACAGCAATCCCCTGCCAGCCTGCCGAAAAATTTCCGATGTTATCCTGCGGTTTTTGCCGCAAAATGCTTTCCTCTCTTCTTTTTCGATCCGTTTCTGATCAATCCGCCACAATATTTCCTGTCCGCTCATCGCCCGCAGGCGCCTGACATACCATCCCAACTCTGTCATTTTCAGAACTCCGTCCCTGCCATATCCTTCTGTATCGTATCTTCCTGTTTCCCGTTTGTATTGATATTGCCCCAGGAAATCCCCTCATAATGTCCCGCGTAATCCACATCCTGCCACATCCGTACCAGATCCACGATGATCTTGCCCGGATAGCGCTGCAAAAGGTCGGTAAACTCGGCTTCTTTGTTCGTTACCACCAGTACATCCGACTCTGACACCACCTTGTCCAGATCATCATGGACAAAGTGCTGGAGATGCGGAATCTTGGCCATGATAAAGTCCCGGTTCGTACCGGTGATCTCGGATAATTTGACATTTTTATCATAAATGCGCAGGGCAAAGCCCTTGCCCAGCAGTGTCTCCACCACATCTACGATGGGGCTGCAGCGCAGATCGTCCGTCCCGGCTTTAAAACTCAGGCCCAGAATACCCACCTTGCGCCGGCCCATTTCCATAATCAGCCGCACCGCATTTTTCTTCTGGATTTCATTGCTTTCTTCAATCGCGTCAATTACCGGCACATCCACATAATAGTCTCTGGCCAGCGTACGCAGCGCTTTGGAATCCTTGGGCAGACAGGAGCCGCCATAGGCAAATCCGGGCTTGAAATAATAGGAAGAGATATTGAGCTGTGTATCCTTACAGAATATCTCCATCACCTTGTGACTGTCCACATCAAGCGCTTTGCAGATATTCCCCACCTCATTGCCAAATACGATCTTCAGTGCATGATACGTGTTGTTGATGTATTTCATCATCTCCGCCACTTTGATATCCGTGGCAATAAATTCACCGGGAATATCCTGATAGAGCTGCCGCATTTTCTCCACTGCCGCTTCACTGTCACTTCCCACTAAAGTTAAAGGAGGATTTAAGTAATCATGAACCGCCGTCCCCTCCCGCAAAAATTCAGGATTGGACACAACCGTAAAGTCCCTGCCCCTTTTTTTGCCAGATGCTTCTTCCAACATCCTGCCGATCTTTTCATTGGTGCCGGGCAGTACTGTGCTTCTGATCGCCACGATATGAAATTCTTCTTTCTCCCGCAGTGCTTTCCCGATCTGTGAAGCAACCTTAAAGATGTAATCCAGATTCAGATGGCCTTCCCTGCTGCTGGGCGTGCCCACGGCGATAAACGAGATCTCGGACCCGCGCACCGCATATGTGCTGTCCCCGGTTGCTTCCAGCCGGCCGCTCTCATGCGCCAGCCGGATCAGCTCTTCGATGTCCTTTTCGATGATCGTCGGTCGGCCACTGTTAATCAGTTCCACCTTATGGGCTGATACATCCACGCCGATCACATGATGTCCCAGCTTTGCACAACAGGCCGCACCCACGCAGCCCACATACCCCATCCCAAATATACTGATTCTCATCTGCACTCTCCCTTATGTTTATGGGCAAAAAAAGTCTCATACCCTTCCAGCAGCGCCTTGCTTGTATGCTCCCAGGACAGTTCCTCCACTACACGTCTGCGCCCCAGCTTTGCCATCTCTTCCCGTTTTTTCTCATCCTCCAGCAGCGCAACAATCTTTTCTGCCATATCCTGAGAATCATTGGGTTTTGCATACAGAGACGCTCCCTGTGCCGAATAGCGTCCCTCTGTGAGGTCAAACTGTACGATAGGCTTGCCCAGCGCCATATATTCCAGCACTTTATTCATCGTGGATTTGTCATTCATGGGATTATACTCATCCGGATTGACACAGATATCTGCCGTATTCAGATAATCCAGCATCACCTCATCCGGCGCCCGGCCGGTAAAGGTCACGATATCGTCAAGCCCCAGCCGGGAAGAGAGCGCCTTCATCTCTTCCAGAGACGTACCGCCGCCGACGATGCCATAACAGATATCATCGCGCTGTAATTCCTTCCGGATATAGGCAGCCGCCTTTAGCAGATAGGGTATCCCTTCCTGTTTTCCGATCACACCCACATATCCGACCATATATTTCCTGCCGCCTTTCAGTTCCTCTCTGAGCGGCCGGATCTGCAGCCGTTCCAGCTTCGGCCCGCTGCGCAGCACATACACCCGATCGGGCGCCATACCGCCCCGCCTGATGGCGATCTCTTTATAAGATTCGTTTGTGACAAAGGCAAAAGCCGCATTTTCATACGTTTTGCGCTCCAGCCATAACTGACTCCGATATAAAAGTCCTTTTTTCTTCCCGAATTTAGCCTCAAACAACTCCGGACAGATATCATGATGATCAAACACATAGGACACGCCATATTTCCGAAACCGCCTTGCGACCATATAGATATTATCCGGCGGATTACAGCCATGGATCACATCAAAGCCGATCCTTTTATAAATCCACTGCGCGATGCGCATCTCGTGATAGAGCGCCGCTCCGTACTCTTTTGCATACCCCACCGGACCACTGCCCTCTGTCGGCAGATCATGCCGGAAAATATGCACCCCGCACAGCTTCTCATATGCCTTTTCATATCCTTTGCCTTTGGGACAGATCACGGATACCGTATAGCCGTTGTCAACCAGCGTTGTCGCCTCCTGCCACACCCGCGTGTCAAAGGGAACCGGCAGATTTTCCACAATGATCAGTATCTTACCTTTCATACTCATTTTGCTCCTTTTCCAAACAGCACTACATAGACTGTCTGCAACAGTATCTTGATATCCAGACTGAGTGACCAGTGGTCGATGTAATGCAGGTCATATTTTACCACATCATCAAAGTTTTCAATATTACTGCGGCCGCTGACCTGCCACAAACCGGTCAGGCCCGGTGTCATGCAGAGCCTTCTCCTATAGTATGGCGTATATGCGGCAAATTCATCCTCTGTCGGCGGCCTTGTCCCCACCAGGCTCATATCGCCTTTCAGCACATTCAGAAACTGCGGCAGTTCGTCAATGCTTGTCTTACGGAGGAATTTCCCCACGCGGGTCACGCGCGGATCATCTTCCATTTTAAACATAAGTCCCTGCATCTCATTTTGTGCTTCCAACTCTTTTTTTCGCTTCTCCGCATCCGCATACATGGAACGGAATTTATAAATCCGAAATCGCCGGCCATTCTTCCCGATCCGCACCTGGGAAAAGACAATCGGCCCCGGTGAATCCAGCTTGATGGCCAGCGCCACAAAAGGATATAAACAAGCCGTGAGCAAAAGCCCGGTCAAGCCACCGGCAATGTCAAGCAGACGCTTGATCATGCCCCGGCGGTTGTCCATCGGATGGATGGCATAGGTGACGACAGTAAAACCGGCAAATTCCCCGATTTCCCGCACTTTCGTCTCCGGCTCTGCCACACCGATATTATAATGACAACTCACCCCCATGACTTCCAGATCCATAAGCAGCTTCTTGAGGGTACTCTTGCCCTCCTCAGGCAGATGAATAAACACTTCATCCATCGGCATATTTTTGGCCACATCAATCACATCATTGCGATCCGCCACAACCGGTACTCCGCACAGCACCTCACCCACCCGGTTTCTGTCCCAGATGACCGCTGCCGATATCTCACAGTCATACTCTGCATCCCGCACAAGCACAGGCAGAATCCGCTCCGCGCTTCCATCCTCCACAATAGCCATCACTTTGACCCGGCTCCTGTCGGTACGATAATGGGCCCGCAGATACTTTTTCAGCAGACTGTGTGCACCAAACATCAGGCCTGCTTCCAGCAAAATAAAATAGCCGAACACCAGCCGGGAAAAGTTTTCCGCCTCCTTGAAAAAAAACAGGCTGCATCCCAGAAAGATCAGCAAAGCGGCCACATGCTTGATCACCGACTTGGCCTCCACATAATAGCCCCTGCGCAGAAAATTCCGCCCGCTTCCCACCAGTGTATCATACAATACGGTAAAGAGCAGAATCCAGACACATACAAGGACATACGTGTTCTTATGATGTGTTTCGGCAAAAGAGCCGTAACGAATCAGCAGTGCCACCAGATATGATACAATGACACAGAAACAGTCTGCTGTGAGAAGACCATATGTTTCCGTGATTCTGCTTTTGCGATCCATATCCGTTCCTTTCTGCTCCGTGAAGCATTTGCATTGACTTTGACCAGTTACCAATATTTTCAATATTTATGATAGGAAAGAGTATACTACACCTATTATATTTTTACAACTTTTGCTATTACATGTTCTCCTGTTTCATAAAAATTATTGAATATTTTGCAATTATACCATTTGTTAACAGTATATAATACGTCTCAACCATAGAATACTTTCTATGAATTTAACTTTATGTCTATTTGCTTTTGACATATAAATAAGGTATAATACTGCCAGTCTATGCAAACAAAAAAATGAAGGTAAACCCTCGAAGGAGTAGCTTATGTACCCGGACCTTTTTTTTCAGACCTTTCGTCAGAAACTGAAATATGAATGGAAGTTCGCCTTTGTCACCGCCTTCACCGCCGGACTTCTGATCCATATGTATCGTCTGACAAACCATCTGCTGACCTGGGATTCCGTCTATAACTTTCACAGCAGTCAAAATACCATCCATCTTGGCAGATGTTTTCTTACGCTTACCTGCGGTATCGGTTCTTACTATGATCTGCAGTGGATCAACGGCCTGCTATCCCTGCTCTATCTCGGCCTGACCTGCGCCTGCCTGACCGGGCTGTTTTCCCTGCGCACAAAGACAGGTATTTTCCTTACTTCCATACTGACCGTTTCTTTCCCGGTTGTCGCCAGTACTTTCGCCTATATGTATACTGCCGACGGCTATTTTCTCGCCCAGCTTCTTTTCACACTGGCCGTATTGCTGACCGTACACTATAAAAAAGGATGGATACCCGCCATTTTGTGCATTGCTCTGGGCTATGGCTCCTATCAGGCTTATATTTCTTATGCGGTCATGCTGATCCTTACCTGGACGCTGCTGCAGTTGATCAGAAACGAACTTTCCGTCCGCACAATCCTCTCCTACTGGCGGCGTTTTCTTCTGATGGGCGGCCTGGGCACAGCGTTTTATCTGTTGTGTAACAAACTGCTCTCTGTAGTCTGGGGCATTGCCGCCAGTGATTATAACGGCATCTCCACCATGGCACTGCCCGACGCGGCAGGCTTTTTGCTTGCCGTTAAGAACTGCCTCATCGAATTTGCCTATTTCTTTTTTGGCCCCCTCGACAGAATCAATTTATTCAAACTTTTAAATGTAGTTCTCTTTCTGTTGCTGGCAGGCCTTTTCCTGTGGATCATCCCAAGGTCCGCTCTGCACAAACGGCCTGCCGCTCTGCTGCTGGCTGTGCTGTGCCTGTTCTCCATGCCCTTTGCCTGCACCATGATCTATTTTCTGACACCTGACGTCAGATACTACATGCTGATGTATGCTGGTTTCTGCCCGCTCTATTTACTGCCGGTCCTTCTCAGTGAATTTCTTCTGTCTCCTTCCCCGCTGTCAGGAGAGAACGCGGGCAGAAAGAAACAGAACCTGTCTCTGCTTTTTATCTGGTTCAGCGTGGGCTTCACTGCATTGACTGCATTTGATTTTGTCCTGATTGACAACATCAGCTATCTGTACATGACAAAAAGCAATGAGATGACCATGCAGCTAATCGCCCGTATGACAGATCGCATCGAGCAGACCCCCGGTTTTGCATCTGCAACAAAACTCTGTGTCATCGGGCACTTTGCCGATTATGATACCATCTCTCTCAATCTCCCGCCTGCCATGGCCGGCATCAGGGACAGTTATCTGATCTCTGAACAGGCTCATTTTGCAGCCGCCATGGACACTTACTTTGGCCTGCCTCTTACAAACTGCTCTGAATCGGAACAGCAGCAGATCGGGGATTCCGAAGTTTTCCGCGCAATGGAATGCTGGCCCCACCCATCCTCTGTGCGGATCGAGGATGACACCGTTATCATTAAAATCGCACCACCGCAAAACTGAGCGCCTCACGATACACCCCCTGGCTCACACCGGGCCAGGGGGCATTTCAGAGTCATTCGCCCGCACGGAACTGCCCGGCTTATGCTTGCGCCTGCTCTATTTTCATCAAAGTCTCTTTTTCCATGCTTCTGTTGTGTGACATATAAAACTCTTTACACAATGCGTTCTCCGGATCCATCAGCCTCTCTGCTTCCATCCCTCTGCCGGGATGACACAAGACTTCCAGCGGCAGCCTTTTTTTGTCCGCAATGCGCTTAAAATCTCCCAGCAAAATACGAACCCGTTTCAGATCCATCCCGCCGCTGAGCACAATTCCAAAAAAAACCGCAGTCTTTTTCCGATAAGGCCGCAGCAACGGTTCATCCAGCAGACGCAGCATATGCAAAACCAGATTCTTCACAAGGTTGATCGGACGATATGTTTTATAAAGGCCTGGATGTCTCAGAAAAGGAACAATCGGCTCCGCCGGAATACGGATAAATGCAATTTCACGCCCCCCGGCCGCTTCCAGTATACTCTCCAGTACCACCGGTATCATATGATAATGCTGATGACTGTCAATCCGCAGCGTATTGACATAGGGCAGCATCCGCTCCAGCTGCGCCTGCATTTCTGTCCTGATCTGCCTTTTCAGTTCCCGGCGTCTGCCGGTAAAAGAAAGCAGCAAAACCTTAAAAAAAGATACGGCAAACATCCCCCGCTCATCGACCAGCCAGGGAACTTCCCGCGGATCTGCAAGGCAGTGTCCTTCTGCCAGATTAAAGTGGATACTCACTGCCACCTTCTTTCGATATGGCTCCAGCATTTCCATACAACGCGCAAGACAGGGACTGTTAGGCAAGATACTGAGAGAATTTAATGCCCCTTCTCTGTAACAATCCAGAATATGTTCTGATACCTCTTCATTTGCTCCGAAATCATCCGCATGATAAATGATCCGTCTCATGATTCCTTACTCTCTTCCTCTTTCCAGAGATATGATTCGATATGATATCTGGGCCGGTGCTTCGTCTCCATATAAATCTTGCCGATGTATTCCCCGATGATCCCCAGTGACAATAGCTGCACACTGCCGATAAACCAGGTGGAACAATAGCTGGAGGCCCAGCCGGATACGGTACGCCCGGTATAAAACTCAAAAAATGTCAGCCCGATGATAAAAATGCTTACCAGCAGCAGCACAAAGCCCAGCAGGGTGATCATCTGCAACGGCCTGATGCTGAAAGACGTGATGCCGTCCACTGCAAAAGAAAGCATTTTTTTCATGGTATATTTGGATTCCCCGGCCTGCCGCTGTCGTACATCAAAGTATACGATATCCGACGGATAGCCGATGGTTGGAATCAGGCCCCGCAGGAACAGGTTTACCTCCCCGTATTCTGCCAGACTCTCAATGACCCGCCGGGACATCAGCCGGTAATCCGCATGGTTGGTGATCACCTCACAGCCCATAACCTGCATCAGCTTATAAAATCCCAGTGCCGTATTTTTTTTGACAAAGCCATCTGTATCCCTGGCATTGCGCACCCCATATACTACATCACAGCCGTTTTGATACTTTTCCAGCATGGCATCTATGGCATCTATGTCCTGCTGCAGATCTGCATCAAGCGATATGATCACATCCGCCTTTTCCCTGGCAGTCATCAGACCGGCCAGCACCGCATTCTGATGCCCTCTGTTCCTGGAAAGATTGATACCACAAAATATTGCATTTGCATGAAACAATTCCGTGATCACATGCCAGGTCTTATCCCGGGAGCCGTCATTGACAAACATGATCTTACTCTCCCGGCTGATCTTTCCCTGTTCCATCAGGGTAAGATATTTTTTCTCCAATGCCGCCGCTGTTGCCGGAAGAACCACTTCCTCATTGTAGCAGGGCAAAACCAGATACAATATACTGCCCATCCCTTGTCCCTTTCATCTCCTGGTGCGCCTTATTATCTTTGCGGCAAAGCACAAAACTATGAAAAACAATTCCCGTTTCTCTTATGCCATCACCATTCTGTCAGCCACTGTACAGATCATATGACTCACCGATTGTCAAAATGGACGTTATAAAACGAAAAATAGGGCTTCATCCCCAGCGAATTCCAGGTACCCTGTACAATATAATTGTCAAACTGGGTGCTGGCCGTAAAACTTTTTCCGTTTTTGTAGGCATAGTTGATCAGTGAAGAGATCAGTGTACGGTATCCGCCCAGTTTTCTGTGACGGGCCGAGATGGCGGAGAGCTGCCCTTCCACCACATGTTCATCCTCACCAATGGTACAAAATCCGATCGGTTCCCCTTCATATTCCACGACAAAGATCCGGTTGTCCTCAAAGTTTTCAAAATAACTCTCGATCCAGTTCTCATAGATGACACCCGCTTTTTCATCCGTAACGGAAGAGATATGGTACTGGCCCTGATAGGAAGCAAAGGAAGAATATGTCATCTCCAGCAGTTGTTCGCGATGCTCTTTCAAATATTCCCGCTCTGCAAAAAATACCCGTATCCCTTCCCGCTCCGGTATCTCCACTTCCTTTCCGCTCACCACCTGTTCCACAGTGCCTCCGCAGAAGATACCTCCGGCCATATATTTATTAAACCCTTTCATCACATCCACCACATGAGCGGGAAGACGCAGATTATAATACCCCCTGCACACTTCCATCTCGTGCCGCAGAGCATCAAAGAGCTTCTCCATAATCTGCTCCTGGTGCACATTGTGAAGCGTGTCCACCTTCGTAAAATAAAAGCGTACCACATAGGCATCAAATCCGTATAACCGGGAAACGGGCATATTTTTGGTAATGCGATACCCCCAGACCTCTCCGCTCTCCTCGTATCTGTAATTCAGTTCTTCTTTCATAGACAATATTTCATCTCTGATACTGCTGTAATCCCGGTTTACAAAGCAGTGGCTCAGTTTGAAAATATTATCCATATATGATAATACCGGCATTTTTTCCTCCATTCAGTACATTCTTTGCTCTGTCCTTTTCTTTCCGCTTACGTCCTGGGCTTAACCAGTGCCGTACCGTCTATGACCTGCTCACCTTTCTGATTATAACAGTTTGTGGACAATACTGCACGGTTTTTTTCCTGCTGCAGCTCTGTGACCATAATTTCCACCCGTACCCTGTCCCCATAATAAACAGGACGCAGAAAGGTCAGTTCCTGCTTCATATAGATCGTGCCTTCTCCGGGCAGTTCCATCCCGATCACACCGGAAATATACCCGCCAAACAGCATCCCATGGGCGATCCTCCTGCCAAATCTGGTATTTCCGGCATAGCCTTCATCCAGATGAAGGGGATTTTTATCCTGTGAGATCTCTGCGTATTGCCGGCCTGTCTCCTCCATCACCATAAATTCTTTCCAGACCTTTTGTCCCACATGCAACTCTTTCATTGATAAACTCTGCATTTAATACTCTTCCCCTTCACTGACTTTTACCACCATCACACCATCAATGATCTGTATGGCACTCTCTGCCGGAAAACTTTTCATCTGTGCAAACATCGGATTTTCTTCCACCCGCCTGCGCTCCGCCTCTGATGCTTCCTTTACCGGAAAATGCAGATACACCTCCAGATAATCCACAATGGCTTCCTCACTGTATGACGACCGCAGAAAGGTGCCTGGCATATTGCGGATTTCCTCATATTCCGGAATCAGCACCTCATAATTCTGATTGACGAGCGCACGGCAGTTGACAAAATACACGGGTATATCCTTATGCCACTCCGGCTGGGCTTCCATTCGCGCCACCATCCGGTTTAACAGGGCACCGGTCGTCTCTGTCATCGCCTCCATCCGGTGATAAGCCTGGTTGCAGATGATAAAACCGGACAAAATACTGGCTGCTATGGCAAGGCAGCCCGCCCACTGCGCCATATGCATGGGGGATGCTTTTGCAGATGCATTTTCTTCCGCCGCCTGCCCGGATATAGCGCTTTCCGCCTCTTTCCACAAGATGCCTCCCTGCCTGGCCTCATCCAACATGGCAAGCAACAGCGCCCAGAGAAACATCATGGAAAAAATCATATAGCGGTCCACACCCGCACCGACCCGGTCAGCCATCAGAAACGGCGCCGCATTGACTCCCAGCGGCAAAAAACAAAACAAGACCAGCAAAAGCACATTGGAAAAGCCGTCACTCCCTGCCTTATCACCGCCCGCTCTGCGGGTCCGCAGTCGCCGGATGAAAATGATCAGAAACGCCGCCGCCCCGACCACATTGCAGAGGATGCGGTCCATCGTATACGTATACGCCGTCGTAAAAAAGTAAGAGAGAAAATAACCATACGTATAGACAAGCCCCTTTGCCACCCCTCTGGGCGTGAAGCTGGTCATACTGTCCACACCGTGATAGTCGCTCAGCACCGCTCCTGTCACTGCGATGGCAAGCTGTAAAACGGCATAGTACAGAGCAAACCCCACCGCCAGCATCCCCGCAGCCTTACAGACCGCAGCGGCAAAGGATTTCAGATCACATGTTTCCCGGAAGGCTTTCAGAAACAGCATCATATAGATGATGCCGATCGTCGCCGACATATAGGGCTGGTATGCCCCCAGCGACAGACACAGAAACAGCGCGCCCCATACAAAACCGAATCTCCATTGGTAAAAGGCATACGCCGATAAAACCGATAAAAGCAGTGCCAGTGTGATTTCATCACAGTTAACCCCAAAGGAAAGCACACAGGCAAGTCCCGGAAACGTCACGAACACCAGGCCAAACGCTGCGCCGTAGACTCTGGAACGTATCTGCAGCAGGTCGACAATCAGCGCCGCCGAAAGTGCCATATAAAACAGACAAAGCAGGGTATTAAATACAGGCATGCTGAAACTGGTAAACAGGTTAGTGGCAATGGGCATAAACCATCTGCCCAGCCCCACGGTATCCTCCTGCAGAAACGGCATATAGGAAAAAATGTTGCCCATCTCAAAATAATTAAAAAACTTATGACTCATCATGTAAAAATGAACCAGGATACCACTCAGAAATGTCAGGGCAAATGTCCATCTGACAGACGGAGAGATCTTCTTTCCTGTCTCACGAAACCATATAAGCGGGTCCTTTGTCATTCCCGTCATCTCTTTTCCTCCTGCTTCTGTATTTTTCCGTGCCTGCCATCTGCCGCCCGGCGCGGCGCACTATACCTCTCCCCGCAGTATTTTGCGGGACTGCTCACACCCACAGTTAAACAGCAGGTCTATGCTGCTCAGATACGGGATAAATGCGCCGAACTGCTGCGGATAGACCGGATGTTTAAAATCCTGCCACACCACTTTGATACCGGCCTTTTCATACACCGCCGGATCATAATAATCCGCCGCGCCGGTTCCTGACAGATAGGTTTTGGCCCCCAGCTTGTTCATAATATCCACAATCATAGCATTGTTTTTCCCCTGCGGATTTAAGTCAGAAGCAAATACAATGGGAATACGGATCTCAAACAGTTCCAGCAGCATCTGGATGGACGCGAAGCTAAACTCCCAGAAGTACACATAGTTACCTCCGTACAGTGTTTCCACATAGGGCATAATCTCTTTATAGTATGCGGCCTTCCGGTAATTTTGATGAAGCAGTCCCAGATTGTTTTTCTGCCATTTCCCGTCATCCAGCAAAACAATATCTTTGATCCTTGTCTCTCTGGGAGCTTTTTTGACGCAGACAGTAATCCACTGCTCCCCCTTTTCTGTCTTGATCTTATCCCGGTTCATCCAGCTCTTACTTGTGCCGTTCACATACTGGGCCGTCTCCAGCACCACATACGTATCTGCATGCAGCAGCCTGTCAAAAAAGCCCAGATACGGCATAAAGTCCGGCTGATGGATGACCACTGTCTTTTCTTCCGGTTTCATACGTTTTCCTCTTCATCCTCATTAAGTCCCGCAGGCAGTGAGCCGGGCAACAGTATCTGACAGATACGATCTGCGCCGGCAAGATCCACAGCCTCCATGCCCCGCCTGCTCATCAGAGCCAAATCACTGATCCGCCCGATCCGGCCCAGATCCATTTCTTTATGATAGCCGGCAAATATGGCACAGCCCCGGCTTTCCAGATACTTTCCGATCTGCACTTCATGATATTCATTGGCAATGATCATACAGGGCAGTCCCGAAGCCGCCGCCTCAAATGCTGTCACGCCGCCGCCCGTAACTGCAAAGTCAAATCCGGCAAAAAATGCCGGCAGCGACGGCACCGAAGATACAAGGGCAAAATTTGTACCGCGCACGGCCGCTTCGGCTTCCCGGCGGATGACACTGCCCGGTCCGAGCAGAATCGTAATCTCCGCCTGCTTTTCCCATTCTGCCACCTCTGCCTGCTGCCTCCGTCTCCTTTTCAGGAAATCAATCACCCTGAGCGTCACTCCATAGGTATCACTGCCACCCAGCGTCACCAGTATTTTTTCCGGCTTTGTCCGCAATCTGCGGTGCAGGGCAATCTCCTGATTCAGAATCAGATACCTGCACCCCGCGTAGACCTTCCTGCCCGGAATCTCCTCTGTCTGTTCAAATGCCAGACTGGCAAAATTACCGTCTGCCAGCGCCGCCCCTTCTCCCCTGTCATCTATGGTAAAAAGCCGGCATCCCGCCGCCTTTACATGTGCTGCACTCTCGGCTGTCGTATCAAGGCGGTCGTTGAGCCAGACCGTGATTCCCGCCTTTCGGATCAGTGCGCCTTCCCAGTCCGCGCTGCGCTCTGTCAGATCCACCAACCGTGGGGTGATTCCCTGCTCCCGCAGGATCTTTTCTGCTGTCTGATCCTCATTTACAAGCAAGATATAGTCTGCGCCTTCCGTTTCCCCTCTTTCTTCCAATGCCCGGATCAGGTTCAGCGCCCGAAACAGATGTCCCATCCCTCTTTGATGGGAACATTCTATACATATTGCGAGCATAAGGTAATTGCCTCCTGTGTCGTTGCCAGACCTGTTTTACTGTGCGCGGCAATATAGCAGGCTTTCTCATAATCTTCCTGTGTGTCCACAGTCAGGCGTACCTCCGGCCTGTTTTTATCTGCACTGACCTCTAGCGTACCAATGCGAAAGCGGTCCCTGTTCTCCAGGATATATTCATCCACATGTTCGAAGTGATGCGGCATACTTGCCTGTTCCATGTCTTCTTGTAACGCGGCAAAGCTGAAGATTTCCGCCCCCACACCGATCGGGAGCTGTGAAAAAGA
Organism: uncultured bacterium; assembly: GCA_947574055.1. GTDB lineage: Bacteria > Bacillota > Clostridia > Lachnospirales > Lachnospiraceae > VSOB01. Next base: position 34,823 of record CANPIC010000001.1, on the reverse strand, counting down.
TTCCGTAAATTCGTTGCCGCATGCCTTATGACAGGCGATCAGCCGGTCCAGTTCCTCCACATCCACAAAAGGATTGTCCGCAGTCAGTCTCACGATGTGCGCAAATCCCTGCTCTTTCGCACATTCATAATACCGGCTCAGCACATTGGATTCACTGCCCCGAAAGCAAAGCACCCCTTTGTCACGGCAAAACGACTCTACCGCATCGTCCCCCGGCAACGTACTGGTGGCGATCACAACAAGTGCGTCCTCTTTCAGCGATTTGAGTCTGTCAATGATATGATCAAGCAGTGTCCGGTCATGGATTACTTTTAGTATTTTCCCCGGCAATCTGGTGGAACCGGTTCTCGCCTGTATGATAATTCCTGTCATAGGATCCTCCCTTCTTTGCGCCTATCCTACCAGCCATTTCACACATCGAAACCCTTCTGCCAGTTCCGCACCGATGGCCAGTCCGTAATTTTCCGCTTCTCTTTTGAAATAACGGATCCACTGATCCCCCACCCGCTCAAATTCCGATTTATGGGCCCTGATTACGGCTTCTTTCGTCTGCCAGGTATCGGTAATATCAACAAAAAAATTGGCAGTAAACTGTACATCCGACTGATAATAGTTGCTGTGATAGCAAAGCAGCCTGGGCACATGCCGCCCCGCATGAAGGCTGGCCCGCGCCAGTGCCGCATGATCATGGTGTACGTCATCTTTATAATGTGTGTAAATCAGATCTATTTTTTCTTTCTCAATCAGGCTGACAAGCTGTCCATTCAGATTGTCCTCAAATTCCAGCTGCAGCGTTTCAAATCCGCCGCAGATCACTTTGGCTCCGATCAGTTCGGCCGCGGCATTTCCCTCTGCCAGAGCCTGTTCATTGCTGCGTATCTGCTCTCTGCCCGGGCTTCTGAACCCGGATTTCGTAGCCACATACATCGTCACCTGATCTCCCTGCCGCACATGCCTGGCAAGACTCCCGCTGCAGCCCAGTTCAATATCATCAAAATGCGCCCCGATAGCAAGTATATTCATACCGATTCTCCTTTCCGCTGACACAGGTTACCTTTACCCAAGATCCTCCCAGTTCAGCACATCTTCCGCATACAGATCCCTGCCGGCCCGTCTGCCGATCACCTGTTCCAGAAAGGCCGGCTCGATGCCATAGCCCGGCCTCTTGATATCCACCGCATCGCCTGCTATGATCTCCCCCGCTTTCACATCCCGGCAGAGCACCACGCTCTTACGGTTATTTCGCCTTGTGATGCGCTCAGAGGGCGCCGGCATCTTAATCCCATGCCCCCTCATCACCTCAAATTCCCGCACTGCCTCCACCAGACGGCGCATCTGCTCAGGATCGGCGGAGTGCATGTGGTCCGGCCCCTGTGCCTGCTTATCATATGTAAAATGTTTTTCCAGAATCCGCGCGCCCATGGCTGCCGCACAGATGCAGGCCGTAATCCCCATCGTATGATCCGAATAGCCGACTGTCAGCCCCGGAAACGCATCCTGCAGCGTCCCTATCGCCCGCAGATTGACATCTTCCGCATGGGTGGGATAGGCTGTGATGGCATGGAGGATGGCAATCCGGCGGTTGCCCTGGGCCAGCATCACATCTACCGAACGCCTGACCTCATCCAGTGTACACATACCACTTGCATAGATCACTGGCTTTCCCAGTGCGGCGATGTAACGGAGCAAAGGAAGATTGACCGCATCGTCGGAGCCCGTTTTATAGGCATCACACCCCAGTCGCTCCAGCATATCCACATCACTTTGATGAGAAGGTGAGGAAAAAATATCCAGGCCCAGGCTTTTGGCATAGGCAAATATTTTGCGGTGCAACTCTTCCCCCACAGCATATGCATCAAACAGATCGTACTGCGAGGTCACGCCGGTGTTTTCCATATCAAACAGTGCTTTTTTGCTGGAAAGTGTTTCCGCTCTGTAAGTCTGCAGTTTTACCGCATCCACGCCGCACGCCTTTGCCTTGTCGATCAGCTCCGCCGCCTCTTCCCAGGTCGTGAAGTTTCCGCCGATCTCCGCTATGATATATATGTTATGCCGGTTCCAGTTCATAGGCACCCCTTTCTGGCTTCGCTCTCCTGCATTTTCTTTATCATTTTCCCCAGCCCTTCTTCCAGTGTATGCCCGGGCTGCCACCCGAGCACTTCCCGCGCATGGGAAATATCCGCCACCACATTGCTCAATTCATTTCTGCGGGCCTTGTTCTGACATTCCACCGGCCATGCAGTACCCAGCAGCCGCTGCACGGTGTCAATCACTTCTCCCACCGTATACGATACCCCCATGCCGATATTAAATACATCATATTCCTGCACATTTTCCACGGTCAGCCAAATGGCTTCCAGCAGATCATCCAGATAAATATAATCCCGGCCCGGCATCAGGTCCATAACCCTGATACATTGCTCATGCATTGCCTGGTTGATAATCTGCGGAATCAGAAAGTCTTGTCTCTGCCCCGCGCCATATACATTAAACGGCCTGATCACGCTCACATTTACGCCATACTGCTCCGCGTAAAACTGACACAATTCCTCCGCCATATATTTGGACTTTGCATAGGGATTGTTAGGATTTACCCTGTCTGTCTCCCGGATGGGAATCCGCTGCGGCAGTCCGTAAATATAGGCGCTGATATATGTCATGGAAATGTTCCTTTTTCTGCACAGTTCCAGCATGTGCAGCGTTCCCAGCATATTTGTCTTCAGAAAATCTCCCGGCTCTTCCCAGCTCTTTGGCACAAAGGTCTTGCCCGCCAGATGCACGATATGCCGCAGTTCCCCGGCGGGAAGCCGCTCTATGGCCGCCTGATCCGTGACATCGAGCACCTGCGCTCCCATCCCGAGCACCGCGGCACCTTTTTCCCGCAGGTACTGTGCCAGTGCATTGCCGATAAAGCCGCCCGCCCCGGTAACCAGTATTTTCTTTGCGCCGCCTTCTTCCCTGCCCGCTGCCGGCCTTTCTCTCATACTCATCTCGTATCGCCTCCCGCCTGATCCGCCGCTCTGCCGTTATCCCGGCTATTCCTCATCCTGTCTGGCTCTCAGCATCTCTTCCATGCTGGAAAATTCCCCCATATCCTCCCACGCTTTTTCCGTGATAGGATAGACACCGATCTTATCTCCCTGTTCCAGACAGACCTGGATCAGATCCGTAATATGCATAAACTCTTCCCTGGGGATCAGATCCAGTACTTGCGGATCCAGTACATAGACACCCGTATTTACCAGAAAGCTCAGCTCCGGTTTTTCCGACAGGTTTTCCACCTGCCCGTCCCCGTCGATATTGACCACGCCATAGGGTATGGTATAATTTTTCAGCGAGGTAATCAGCGTGATCTTATTTTCGTTTTCTTTATGAAAACGCATGATCTTTCCATAATCGACATCTAAAAGGATGTCACAGTTACTGACAAAAAAGGGTTCCCTGATGCGGTCTTTGACAAGATAGAGACTGCCTGCCGTCCCCAGAAATTCTTCCTCTTCCACATATACCACTTCATAATCCGGATGCAGATCCTGAAAATATGCTTTGATCAGGTTTTTCTTATAATGCACGGAAATATAAAATGTGCCGCAGCCTGCCTCACGGAAAGAATCGATGACCTGCTCCAGTATCGTAGTATTGCCGATCGGCAGCAGCGGCTTGGGCAATACCTGGGTGTACGGAAACAGACGAGTGCCCTTTCCGCCCGCCATAATGACCACCGGCGCTGTCAATGGCTTCCCGCGGCGCTTTCTTTTTTCCGATGCTTCATAGCGAAATAAAAGATCCGTCAACATGCCCTGATCATCCAGCACCGGAATCGCATCAATGCCGTAGCGTTCCATCAGTCCCCCAGCCCTTGACCTCTCCTTCTGCGTGACACAAACCGGTTTCGTTGTCATGGCCGCTGTCACTTTTTCCGTCATCTCGCCGCTTTTGAGAATCCACTTTCTGACATCACTGTCAGTCAGCACACCCAGCAGCCGCTCGTTCTCCGCAATCAGCACAATCCGCTCATGTGTCTCATCCAGTACCCGGATCGCTTCCAGAATGGAACAATCCGGGGAAATGCAGAGTTTTGCCGTTTTTTCATCCATCATCGCCATCTATTCCTTCCGTGCGGCCAGGCTTCACAGGGATAAATCCGCAGGGCCGCACCAATCACACATTATAAATATCCGTTTTATACGTATTCATATGCTCTCTGATCCACTCTATCGTCTCGGCCAGCCCCTGTTCAAAACTGTAGCGGGGTTTCCAGCCTGTCAGCCGCAGGATTTTCTCATTGCAGCCCAGCAGCCTGTTCACCTCACTCTTCTCCGGCCTGGTACGCTGCTCATCACATACGATATGGGCTTTGGGATTGATCTGGCGGATCAGTTCATGGGCCAGATCACCGATGCTGATCTCTCTTTGTGTCGCGATATTGATTTCCTCTCCCACCGTCTGCCCGGACACCGCAATCTCATAAAAGCCGTTTGCCGTATCCTTGACATAATTAAAATCCCGGGTGGGTGTCAGCGAACCAAGACTGATCTCTTCTTTGCCTGACAGAAGCTGCATGACGATGGTAGGGATCACCGCCCTGGCCGACTGCCTGGGGCCAAAGGTATTGAACGGCCGCACGATCGTCACCGGAAGATCAAAACTCCGGTAAAAACTCTCCGCCAGACGATCCGCTCCTATCTTGGTGGCGGAATAGGGAGACTGCCCCTGATAAGGATGCTTTTCATCAATGGGAACATACTGCGCTGTCCCGTATACTTCCGAAGTGGATGTGATCAGTACCCGTTCCATATCCAGATCCCGGGCCGCCTGCAATACATTCAGTGTCCCCTTGATATTCGTGTCCACATAAGAATCAGGCGAGTGATAGCTGAACGGAATGGCAATCAGCGCCGCCAGATGAAAAACACCATCTGTCCCTTTCATGGCCTCTCTCACACCATTGGGATCCCGGATATCACCCTGAAAGATTTCGATCTGCTGCAGTTTTTCCTTTGGCAGACTATCCAGCCACCCCCAGCTGTTAAACGAATTATAATACGTAAACGCCTTTACCTCATACCCTTTTTCCATCAGATGTTCTGTCAAATGGCTGCCGATAAAACCGTCCGCACCTGTCACCAATACTTTTTTCATGTCACACCTCTTATTTCCCTGACTGCCAGCTCGACAATCTGTCTCCGGCTCCGCTCCACCAGTTCCGGCTCCGCACCTTCCACAGGTGAATAAATGCAGATACCGCTGTCTGCAAAGGCCCTGAAATAGCGGCGCACCGCCGCCGTGGATACCGGGCCGCTCTGCAATATCTCTTCGATTGCCATCCGGCACTGCTCCTCATTTCCCACCTGATAGATACCGGGGCCATGCTCAAACCCCCCATGTCCAAATACCAGCACCGGCTTGCCATTGGCAATCGCCTCAATGGACACCGTGCCTGCCGGAGTGGCGGCCGCCACGCAATCAGCCAGCAGATCCACCGAATCCACATCACTGCTGATGAGTGTCACATTATCCGTCTCCCGCAGGTCTCTGTAAAAAGTCTTCATATGATAGGGTTGTACAAAATGTTCTTTTACAAAAAGCCTGATGCCATATGCTTTCAATACAGGGGCCAATAACTGCACACACAGTTCCTGCTCCGCAAATACCCCCGCCTGCGGTAACGTGGTGGCTTCTGGCTGCAGATGCAGCAAAAAGAGCACATACCGCTGCCTTTGCCGGTCCGGCACCACGGCCATTTTTTCATATTCCCTGATCGTATCACAGTGCTTTAGTTTATGCCGTACCTTATGGATGCAGTAGGCGTCCCTGCGCATCCACGCAAGGCTTTCCTTCCACGGGGCCGCGGCTCTCTTGCGCAGGGAGTCCGCCAGGCCGTGCCTGATGCGGGACAACTGCCTTTTTATAATCTGATCCGGCATGACATATCCCATGATCTGCCGCTTTTCTTTTCTGGCGTGTTCCTTCTTACTGCCCGAACCTAGCATGACCTGCATCTTCTGTTGCTTGTTTTCCCGCAGCAGCGCCTGGTAATAGGCCTCCACATCCGGCGGCAGCACCACTTCTGCCCTCTCTGCTTCCAGTTTTGCGTAGGCCTGATCCAACCGTTCATACAGGCGGTACAGATCATTTCCCACAAAGCACCAGTGCGGCAGATGGGTAGGCGCCAGAATACACAGGGGAATCTTTTTGATCTTTGTCAGACCATAGATCACATAATCGTGCGTGTGATGCGGAATCCCTGTCAGAAACACATAATTGATCTGATTGCGTTCAAATACATCATTCCAGAAGCGCAGATGATGCAGATAAAAGCGTTTTGCCTCATCGTAAGTGAAAATATCAAAATCCGTGATCCGGCACAGCATCTTGACCGCTGCCGGTTCATAAGGCTCCATGGCAGTAAGCACCTCCCTGGACAGCGGGCGCAGACTGTTCATATCCATCTGATACTCGTAGCGGGCATTGGCGCACATATCATAATCAATCTTTTCATATTTGGCCGGATCATAGCTGTCCCGCCCGTCATTGTCCCGGCTTGTGAGTACACATCTGCGGAAAGGAATCTGTGCCTCAATATCACGCAGCAGGGAAGCCTGATAGCCGTCTACGGAATCATACCCCTGAAAAAACAGATTTAGGTCCATCCTTTGTCTCCTGTATAATCTTTCCGTCTCTGACCTCAAAGATCATGTCACAGTTCTCTATGGTCTTTAAACGATGCGCGATAATGAGCATCGTTTTCTTGCCATGGAAATTGTTGATTGCTTCCATAATGGCGGCCTCCGTATCATTGTCCAGGGCCGATGTCGCCTCATCCAGTATGAGCAGCTCGGGGTCATGGTACAAAGCCCTGGCAATTCCCAGCCTCTGTCTCTGCCCGCCCGACATACGGATGCCCCGTTCCCCGATTTCCGTGTCCAGCCCGTCCGGCTGTTCTTTGACAAAAGAGGTCAGCTGCGCTTCCTCCAGCACTTCCCACACCCTGTTCTCATCCACCTTTTCCCGGGGGATGCCAAATGCCACATTGGCCCGCAGCGTATCGTCGATCAGATTGATGGTCTGCGGAATATAGCCGATATTATGCAGCCAGCCCGCATAATCACGCAGAACATCCGTCCCGTCGCACAGGATCTGCCCGCCCTGCGCATCCAACAGCCCCAGCATGATGTCCACCAGAGTGCTCTTGCCCGCACCTGATTTTCCTACGATTCCCACGGATTTTCCGATGGGAATCCGCATATCGGCCTGATCAAAGATTACTTTGTCCGAATTGGGATAGCGGTAGCTGATCTGTGCGATCGTGATCTCCCTCTGAAAAGGCAGTTTGCCTTCCTTACTGCCGTTGCCGGTTCTGGCATGATACTGCTCCCGGACGTTCTGGGGCATCTCCACATTTTCATAGACAAAATCCAGTGTGGGCTTATAATAAGCAATATTGGCCAGATAGGTGCTCATGCGGTTCGCACAGGGCATTAGCCTTACTGCTGCCATGGCAAAAGCGGTGAGCTGCGGCAGCATGCTGGTCACACTTTGTCCAAGCGCGATCATCGCGCCCAGATATGCCAGTATCCCGCCGATACAGACGCTTTCAATGATCAGCCTGGGAGCAGAGCCCAGCACTTTCTGGCTTCTGGATAAGTCATAAAATTTTCTGCCATTGTTTTCATATTCTTCCAGAAAGGATTCCTCTTTGGCAAATATCTTGACGTCCTTGATCCCCATAATGGACTGAATGATGCTGTTATACATGCGGCTCTGGCGGACTCTGGCCTCCTGTCCGATGCGTCCCATCCTCGGCTTAAAAAGCAGCGCAATCAGCCCGGTGACACCAAAGAGCACAAAGCACATAATAACCATCATCTGAAAGTCGATGACAAGCAGCACCAGTCCCAGACAGACGGCGATGACAAACTCCGACAAAAACTGGATACATTCCAGTAACAGAGAAAAGACTCCCGTGGTATCACTGTATACGGTACGCAGTACATCAGAAGTATTGGCATTTAGATAAAACTCATAGGGCTTATTAAAATAAATGCGCAGCAAATCTCTGGAAATCAGGAACTGGCTGTTACAGATAAACGTATGCTGCACATAATACATAAACAGAAGATAGGCGTTTTTCAAAACAAAGAGCAAGATCAGCACAACGATCATGGCTATCACAAACTGTTCCAGACTCTCAAGTCCCAGCAGGTCACTGACCATAACTACGGCCTTGTTGTCCGTAAACGCATCCGGCTCCACAATCGCCATCACAATGGGCAATATCATAGATACCCCCAGTGTTTCCAAAACGGCGCCGATCAGGATCAGAAATAACAAAGCCACTACCTTTCTTTTCTGCTCCCTGCTCAGCACTGCTCTTAATTTTTTTATGATATCTCTGTCCATGTTCTCTCCCTGTGTTTATCCTTCTTTGTCTTTCCCATACCCGATGCACCGCCTCCACAAAAATCCCGGAAGCCCCCGGACTCTTTTCTTCCTCCTGCGCCCGCTGTCCTCATCCCAGGTCTCCCGCAGATACGCCTGCAGCGTGGGATTTTCCGCGCTATAACGTTTGATCCGGTGCAACAGCAGATTACGCTTCTCCTGCAGACGCACTTCCATCGTCCTGCCCGGATACCAGAGCTGTTCCAGTATTTCCGAAAAAGGGATCACCTGCTGATGGTGAGCGGCCAGGAAGTTTTCCAGTTCCCCATAATCGCGCTCGTGCAGATCATTGCAGTGGATGCAGATGGTGTCCACCCCCTCGCAGAGCTGCGGCCTGGCGCTTCTGCAGGGAACAAACAACAGTCCCCTTGTATAATAGGGAATATTGGAATAGCCGTCGGAAACACAGGTAAACTCCAGACTGCGCAGTGCTTTGAGCGTATTTTTGTCATACGTATGACCGGGTGCCATAAATATTGTAGCATCCAGGCCGTGTTTTTGCAAAATTTTCCTGCCGTTTCTGATCTTTTCATACTGCACTTCATAAGAAAGACCTGCAAATTCGCTGGCCTTTTTCAGCCCCAGCAGCCCGGAACTGCGGGTTTCATACACATGCCGGTAGCCATGCTGGGCAATTTGCCAGCCGCTTCGTTTCAGAGAACGGATATATTCCCAGAAATCCTGATGATACTCCCCCTGGCGCAGGCCCGGATCTTCGTTGTCCGGCACCACGCCGATCAGCGGCCTGACCTTATATTTGTCAAAGATCGCCTTTACCCTGTAAAATTTGTCCCAATCCATATCCGGCGTAATGTCATCCAGCCGGAAAAGACATACATTAATCATCCGTCAATACCCCAATCAGATTGATGATCCCTTTGACTGCCTCGGCCTTCAGCCCTACCACATCCTCGCAGTCATAATAAAACAATTCCTCCCCGCCGAAAGATTCTTTAAATTCCGTGATGCTTCTCACTTCTTCCCGCAGTCCCGCTCCGCCCCAGTCATAGACGGTTTTGCCCATTTCCTTAAAATACATCATATCTGCCTTGTGCAGATAACGATTGGCAATGCCCACTATGCGGGCGTTTTGCCCTTCGCTGCGAAACTGAGAAGCCGACTGGTAAGAACGGACAAAGGTATCTCCCACAATATACGTATGATAGACCAGTATCTCTCCGTCCCGGCTGGCACTGGTAATGGCAAAGACACCTGCTGCGGCATACGTTTCAATCTCTTCTTTATATTTCTCGTAAGTCTCCTCTTCTATGCCTTTGCTTTTCCAGAAATCCATAAAAAAATCACAGAAGCGGGTGATATCTTCCTGCGTGATCTCTGCCCCGGTTTTAAACTGCGCCGTAATATTTTCCCTTGCCGCCCGGCGTATCTGATACCGGCAGTCCTTCTGACACTTGCTCACGATCTCTTCCTCACACAGCGTCAGATCCGTGATCAGTGTCCGCACCTCGCGCAGCACCTTTCCGATCGGTTTTTTCGCCCCCCGGTAGAGGATGATGCCGTCAAGACCGCATGCTTCCTCCGCATACCAGACTTCGCGAAACTCCACGCCATGTTTTTTTCTACGATTGACCACCAACATAATTCTTCACCCTGCTTTCGATTTCTTCCTGCCAGAGCCGGTACACCCGCTCCGGGCTCAGTTGCCCGGACACCTTTGCCGCTTCCCGCCCCAGACGCAGCGCAAGTGCCGGATCGTCCAGCAAAAGACGCAGCGCCCCGGCAAGTGCCGCCTCATCGCCCACCGGGATTAAGATCCCATTTTCCATATGTCGTATCACACTGCGCGGGCCGCCGCAGGGACAGTCCGTGGAGATCACCGCCAGCCCACTGGCCATGGCTTCCAGCAGTGCATTGGGCATCCCCTCATACGCCGAGGCCAGTACGAAAAGGCGGGCCCCTTCGATCTTCTCCCGTATCCCGCTTTGCCGGCCCATAAACTGTACCTGGTCCGCAATGCCCAGCTGCCGGGCCAGTTCCCGCAGCATCGGTTCGGTATCACTGCCGGGCAGGCCGCTGCCATACAGCACGATGCGCACATGAGGATAGTCTTTCGCCATCCCCGCAAAAGCACGAAAGAGCAGGGCATGGTTTTTATTCGCATCCAGCCGTCCCACCATCACGATTTCATCCCGGCGCTTTCCCTCATAACATGGTCTGACAAAACTCTCATCCAGTGCATTGGGTAACACCGCCCCCCGCTTTTGCACTGCAGGAGAAAAGGCCAAAAGCGCATCCTCCGTCTGAAAAATAACCCCCGCCGCCCGGTGAAACAGCAGATCCGCCAGTTTCTTCTGCAGACGGGAAGGATATTCTCTGGCCGGATCACTGCGCACCGATACGATCACCGGAATCCCTGTTCCCACTGCCGACAACAGCGTATAAAGGTTCATCTTGCCGATAAAAGAGACGATCACATCCGGGGCCTCTTCCCGCCAGATACGCCTAAGATGCAGGATTCTGGCCGGTATTTTGCCCAGTCTGCCAAAAGGCGCCCCTTTTATCTCTTCCTCCAGCATCCTTCTTCTGACAGGGAAGGTAACCTCATATTCCTCCGGCATCTTGCGGGATGTGACCAGCAGCACTGCATGGCCCTGGCGCCGGAAATGCCCTGCCAGATTGACTGTCACATGCTCTGCGCCGCCCCGTCCCAGGCTATTGATCACAAAAGCGATTTTTTTCTTCTCATTCATATTTACATACTTCTTCTATATAAGTTTTCCATGCGCCATGGATTTTATCGGGATGAAGCGACAAACTGAACTGATAGGCTTCTCTCCGCAGCCTCTCCTCGAGTTCTTTATCCTGCAGAATCCGCAATATGGCCGCCGCCATCTTCTCTTTGTCTCCCACCGGAACCAGCAGGCCCCGCTCGTCCTCTCCCGTCAGCATCCGCGCACCGCCGCTGGGACAGTCGGTAGACACCACCGGGATTCCCAGGGCAAAGGCTTCCGCCACTGCATTTGGCATCCCCTCAAAGTTTGAAGACAATACAAAGAGACGGGCGTCGCCGATCCGCTCCGGGATCTCACGGCAGTCACCGGGCAGACTCACCTGCTCCGCCAGCCCCAGCGCGGCAGCCTGGGCCTTCAGCTCTTCCCTACACGCGCCGTCGCCATAGATGGTCAGATGCAGGCCCAGATCCGGTCTGGCGGCTGCCACAAGAGCAAATGCATCCACCAGCAGCCGGTGATTCTTTACCGCATCCAGCCGTCCCACACTCACGATCTCATTGCGTCGCTGTCCCGTATAGGGCTGACGCACATAATCCGGTGACAGCGGATTGAACAGGACTCTTGCTTTTCTGCGCACCGCTTTCGGGAAAAAATCCCGCGCTCCCTCTGACTGAAACACGATCCCATCCGCCAGGCAGAAAAGCCCTTTTGCCAGCCATCTGTGTAGTCCCGCCGGATACTCTCTGGCCGGTGCACTGCGCACAGACACAAAGACCTTTGTCGGCAGAAAAAGTCCCGCCAGTATCGCCCGCAGATTGGTCTTGCCCAGAAAAGATACCAGCGCCGCGGCCTGCGTCTTCACAAGAATCCGCCGCACCCCGGTGATACGCCCCGCGGCATTGCGGATACGTCCGAAGATCCCACTGCCTGCGCGGTCCGTCAGTACTACCTGCCGTACATCCGCGTCGATCGGATACAGCCCTTCATCGGGCTCCAGTGTGACCAGATATACCTGATACCCTTCCCTGCAGAAGTAATTGGCAAGATTCACGATCACGCGCTCTGCGCCGCCTCTTGTAAGCGTGGCAATATAAAATACGATTGTTCTCTTCATATGAACTATTTCGCCTCCGGCTCCTTTCTCTGACAGTCCATCCGCGCCATCCGGTTTCTGATCTTCCACTCCACCTTCTTCAGAACTGTCCGCAGGCTGATCTCTCTGTGCAAAAGATCAATCACCTCATATTGCTCATTGCTGTTATACGTATGAATCCCGACTGCCCGGACACCTCTGACCGCAAAAGCGCCTGGGAGCAGACGAGAGACTTCCCGCTCCGCAAAGCCCTCCTCATCCAGCCTCTCTATTTCCCGGATGCGCAAAGCCTGTCCGTAATACGCCCTGCAGTCCTGCGCCGGACGGTACACCCTGCCTTCTTCCGTGAAAACAGCGCCGCCGGGACGCAGTGTCTTTGACGGAGCAGAAGTAAAGATCTTCTTTCGGCCCGTAATATGAAAATGTTCCCGTTCCACTTCCAGAAGATACAGTTCCAGGCATCCTTCCGTATATGTAAACGCAAAAAATACAGGCTCCCCGTCTGCATCATCGGCTGTCAGCAGTCCAGATGGCAGGATCGTGGTATCTACGCCGGCCAGGGGCAGAACACAGTCCACACATACCCACTGCCCGGGAAAACGGGTACAGCGATACAATCTGACCTCACCCGCATTTCTCGTCTCCGGTATCATATACGTATGCTTGCCATGCCGGAATACCTGAGGATACGAAAGATGAAACGGCTCCTCCAGAACCAGATGAGGCTTATCCCCCGGATCATCCAGATTCCGGCACCATAACGTCCCTTTCATATCCGTTAAATTCTGCTTTTCATAAAACAGCCATGTCTTTCCCTCGTGGGTATAAAGAAAGGGATCTGCCTGCGTAATATAGCGTCTCTGCGGCAGCAGACAAAATCCGCTCTGCTCCCCTTCCTGCAAAATGCTCTGACCGGCGCTTCTTTTGCGGTAAGCGATCACCCAATATTCACAACTCATCATTCTGCGTAAACGCTCCCGTAACCTGCTCATGCCAACTCCTCATAACGCTTGACCATCTGCCTGATATCAAAGCCTTTCTTTGCAAAGAGCCTCTCATCCGGCGATGACCGCCGCTGCTCTGCCAGTGAAAGGATCCGCTGCGCCCACTTTTGCGGCGGCGCAGACAGCGGCATCCTGCTGACACCATCAGTCACATCTACCTCTTTTGTGATCACATCGGATAAGAGACAGGGCAGTCCACTGCACTGTGCTTCCACCACGGCGATCGGCAATCCTTCATACCGGGACGGAAACAAAAAGACATCCATAGCCTGTAAAAGAGCCGCCGTATCCGTGCGCACACCGGTCAAAATCACATGCTCCTCCAGACCCAGCCGCTTTCTTGCCGCTTCGATCTGCTCCCGCATCTCACCGTCACCCACAAACAGCATCCTCGCATCCTGCTTTTGCTTTACCACCTCTGCCATCATTTCCAGCATAAACAGATGGTTTTTCACCGGCAAAAGATTGCCCACATGACCGATGACTACTCCGGTTCCCAGCCCTTCTTCCTGCCGCACCCGTTCACGTACTGCAGGATCAAAAGCAAACTCGTCCAGGCGAATGGCATTGATGATGACCTCGAACGGCCTGTCCCCATACAGCCACTTCCCGGCCCGCTCTGAGCAGGCAAAGCGCTGGGTACAGAGCATATTTAACATGGGCTGAAACAACTTGTGCATCTGTCTGCCCGGCGTGCTGGTGGAATGAGAATGGGCAATCCTTACCCTGGCCCCGCCCAGTTTTGCCGCCAGCAGATCCAGCGCTACCGTAGCAGTATCCGTATGGCGAAACACCGTGCGGTAACGGCCCTTTCTTACCACCCGGCGTATCTCCCGGAAGTTCTTGAGCGGACTGACGGATTTCCTCGTTACATAAAACAGGCGCCCGCCAAGCTGTCTGATCTCCTCGTCAAAGCTCACATCTCTGTGTTCATGGACAATAAAATCAAACTGCACTTTCTTTCTGTCAATATTTCTGTATACATTCATGATAAAGTTGCCGATGCCGCTGGGCGACATGGAACCTACGATATGAAGCATCCGTGTCATCATACACCTTTTTCTGCTGCCGGCTCCGTATAGCCTGAAGCGACATGCGTTATTTCAGATTTTCCCGATACCAGGCAATGGCAAGACTAATCCCCTGTGCAAAATCATACTCCGGATCATAGCCCAGCAGCTTCCTGGCCTTGGATATGTCAGCGTTGGAATGTTTGATATCACCGGCCCGATCCGGCCCGAACTGCGGCTCCACTTCCTTGCCCAGCGCCCTGCAGAGATCATAATAGATATCAATCAGATATTCCCGACCGCCATATGCGATATTAAAGGCTTCACCGCCTGCTTCGGACGGCGCAAGTGCTGCTTTCAGATTGGCTTCAATCACATTGTCAATATACGTAAAATCTCTGGACTGCTTCCCGTCCCCGTTGATCGTGGGACGTTCCCCGTGCAGAAGCTGACGGATAAAGCGGGGGATCACTGCCGCATAGGCTCCATCCGGGTCCTGTCTCCTGCCAAATACATTAAAATAACGCATCCCATACGTATCCAGCCCATACAGCCTTTTATATAACTTTCCATATTCTTCGTCCGTCCGTTTGGTCAGCGCATACGGGGAAAGCACATTTCCTTCCTGCCCCTCCACTTTAGGCAGGACAGGATGGTCTCCATATACCGAAGAACTGGAAGCATAGACAAACTTTTTCACACCTTGCCGGCGTGCCGCTTCCATCATATTAAGCGTGCCCCGGATATTGATCTCCTCATATAACAGCGGCATCTCGATACTTCTGGGCACACTGCCCCATGCTGCCTGATGCAGCACATAGTCCACACCTTCGCAGGCTTCCTTACACAGATCCGGATCACGGATGTCGCCTCTGATAAAGGTATAGTTCTCCCTGTCCGCCAGAAAATCAATATTTTCCTGCTTCCCGGTGGACAGATTATCCAGACATCTTACCTGATACCCCATGGATGTGAGCGCATCACATAAGTTAGAACCGATAAACCCGGCGCCTCCCGTGACAAGGAAGGTACTGGCCGGTGGAAATTTTAAATGCATATAGGACATTGTGGTTGTTCCTTTCTGTGAATGTATGTTGGCTTTGTCAGTAGTTAGATCAGAGCAGTGATGTTTGCCGGGCAGACACTGTCATGACATATCTCACCCACAGCTCCCGCAGGCACATCAGTCCGGCGATGTAAAACAGCGCCGTATGATATATCATGTAGCGTGACAGGCACATGATCATCAGCGCGGTGGCAAATACATTGGCAAAGATCAGCAGCAGGGTAAAGAGCATAAGAAGAGCCGCTTTGCTCTGTCTGTCTTTTCTGAATAAATATAACATAAGAGCAGCCGCAAGGAAATAGATCACTGCGGCATAAATGCCCATGATAACGCCGCTGGCAGCCACCGAGCGGGTCAGGCCGCTGACTACCGTGGCCAGGTAGTTGGAAAGATAGGCCCCGGCCAGTCCCGGAAACAGTTCTCTGACCATCCGCGTGGTAATCGCAATCACTGCGTTTAGTGCCTGTCCGTCCGCTATGCCCTGCGCCTCTGCATAACCGAACAGACATGGCTGCTGGATATCGAATCCGATCCTGTCATAGTATTCCTCATAATGATAGGCTCTCTGCAATATCCCTTCCGGGGCGTCGGCTCTCGTCATGCCCTGTGCTTCCATGCGGCCATGCATTTCCTGAAAAAGTTCCCGCATAGTATCATCGGTCAGCAGAGAAGCATCTTCTGCATCCGACAGATAAAGGAGGGTTGTCAGCAGATTATAGCTGCCGGTCGAGGCGCCCTGATACCCTTCATGGGCAAAAAGGCCATAGAAGCGGCCGCAGAGAGTCTTGCACCCCATAAAGGCCACCAGACAAAGCAGCGGCAGGAAAAAGAGTTTCCACCTGCGGCTTTTCAGTATCTCAAAGTACACAACCACAAGCCAGACTGCCAGTGTCACCAGCATCTGATTCCTGGTTAATACCAGAAGCAGTGCCCAGATCAACGCACTGCCATAATGCTTTGCCTTCTGGTCCTGCTCCAGCAGCCCTTTTATCATACACCCGGTATAAACCGCTGACATGGGAAACGTGAGCCCTTCCGTCAGTACCGCTTTATTCAGCACCATATGAGACGAAGAGGCCAACGGTGTCACCACATAGGGAATCAGGGTGCAGATCCCGGTCAGTATGGTCAGCGCCCCATTGAGCGCAAATACTTTACGGATCACCATCGTCAGATACCAGCAGGCCGCGGCCGCGGCCACACTCTGGACAAACACTGTCACCCGCAGCGCCGGCCACGTATTGATCAGCTCCATCGCCTTTTCACTGTCAAGCTGTCCGGAAGCGGCCAGCCAGACAATGGTATCCTTTTCTCTGAACAGCAGCCGGAAAAAGGCCAGAAATAGCGGATACAGAGGCTCCCTTCCACTCTGCAGGGAAATATAGGAACCGGAGTCCGGATAAATGCCGATCGGGGACAGATACCAGAGAATCCCGAAAAATAACAGAAAGGCGCAGAGCAGTAGCCACTGCCTCGCCCCTTCCTTCCCGTCTGTTCTTATGCTTTTTTGAATACCCGTTTTCATCTCTCCAGCCATCTGATCACCCGGAAGCCCTCTGCATAGTCTACCCCGTTCTGGCATCCGTTATTCTCCGCATCATTTTTAAAATACCTGATCTTCTCTTCCCGCACAAATCCGGAGTCAGACTGATATTTGCGGATTGCCTCCTCCTTAGTCTCCCACATGCCGGAGATATCGACAAAGAAATCAGGCGCAAACGGTGTCTCTGACTCATACCACGTACACCGATACCCCAGAATCCGCGGAATCCGCCGCCCGGCATGAATGGCAGCCCTTGACAAAGACCGGTGGTCATGCTGCACATCTTCAGGAAAATGCGTATAAAGCAGGTCAAATTTTTCCTTTTCCATCATATGGACAAGCCGTGCATTGAGGCTGTCCTCGAACTCCAGATGCAGGGTTTCAAATCCGCCGCAGACCAGCTTTCCACCCAGAATCCTGGCCGCTTCCTGCGCATTTTGAAAAACCGAATCGTCCTTCCTGACCTCCCTGCGCTCTGCATTTAAAATACCGGAGGTGGCTGCCACAAAAAGCGTGATGGTATCTCCCTTTTGCTTATGCCTAAGAAGAGCCCCTCCACAGCCGATTTCGATGTTGTTAAAATGCGATCCTACCGCCAATACGTTCATAACAGCAGCCTCCTTTCTTTCCCTTTATGAAAAGTATACCATTTTTGTAAAGGAGAGGCAAATATAAAGTATCACATCCATCCGTCTGCCTGCGCACGGCGGCGTTTTCTTTGGCGCTGCCTCTATAAGCGCCAGTAAAGATACCCTGCCTCTTCATAAACCCGGCGATCGAGCATGCCTTTGATATCTGTCAAAACCTTTACTTCTCTGTCCGCCGCATACATACTGCCGATCTGCTCCATGGTAAGTTTGGTATATTCCGTATGGGAAACGGCCAGGATAACGGCGTCCACATCGTGAATCTCCTTTTCCGGTGTGAATACGACTCCATACTCACGCTGCGCCTCTGCCACATCCGCCACCGGATCGGTAATCAGGGGGTCAATACCGTATTCCTGCAATTCTCTGACAATATCAATCACTTTTGTATTCCTGGTATCCGGGCAGTTTTCCTTGAAGGTAAAGCCCAGTATCGCCACTCTGGCGCCTTTTACGGGAATATTCGCGCGAATCAGGTTTTTGACGAGGCACTCTGCCACGTATTTTCCCATATCATCATTAATCCGGCGGCCGGACAATATGATCTGCGAATGATAGCCCAGCTGTTCCGCTTTATAAGTGAGGTAATAGGGGTCCACACCAATGCAGTGTCCGCCTACCAGGCCGGGGAAAAATTTAAGGAAATTCCATTTGGTGCCCGCGGCTTCCAGAACGGCTTTGGTGTCAATGCCCATTTTATTGAATATAATCGAAAGCTCATTCATAAAAGCGATGTTGATATCCCGCTGGCTGTTCTCAATGACTTTGGCTGCTTCTGCTACCTTAATCGAAGCTGCCCGGTGCACGCCGGCCTCCACGACCAGTTCATACACCTTTGCCACTTCCTCCAGTGTCTCCTCGTCCATTCCGGATACGATCTTGGTAATGGTCTCCAGCCGGTGCACATGATCGCCGGGATTAATGCGCTCCGGTGAGTAACCGATCTTAAAGTCAGCGCCGCAGGTAAGGCCTGATTCCGCTTCCAGAATCGGCACACAGACCTCCTCTGTGACTCCCGGATAAACGGTGGACTCAAATACCACAATGGAACCCCTGGTCAGATTACGGCCCAGGATACGACTGGCGCCTTCCACGGGTGTCAGATCCGGCGTGTGATCCGGATTGACCGGTGTGGGTACGGCCACGATATGAAATCTGGCCTCCCGCAGACGACTCTCATCACCTGTAAAATCCACACGGCATACCGCAATGGCCTCATTGCCCACCTCTCTGGTGGGGTCGATACCGCTTTGATACTGTTTGATCTTATTTTCATTCAAATCAAAGCCAATAACATCAATTTTTTTCGAAAAAGCCACCGCGATAGGCATCCCCACATAACCGAGACCTACCAGAGACAGTTTTTCTTCTTTTCTGACCAGTTTTTCATATAAACTCATTTGCTGTTTCCTCCGTTATCTCTCTGACCGCGTCCAGATAATGACCGACCACGATCTTTCTGTCAAACTGCTCTTCCATATAGAGCCGGCCATTTCTCCCCAGCCGGATACGCTCTTCGCGCGGCAGCGCCAGAAACCGTTCTATTTTATCTATTAAATCCGCACTGTCCTGCCTGCGGATCAGGAAACCGCTTACCCCGTCCCGCACTGTCTCCCGGCATCCCGGATGGTCAGTGGTGATCACCGCCCGCCCGCAGGCTGCGCTTTCCAGGCAGACATTGGACATCCCTTCCGGATAAAAAGAAGGATGGATGATGCACTGGCTCTCCCGGATATAGGGCCGGACATCTTCCACACTGCCAATAAATGCAATGACCCCGTCTGCCTGCAGCCGCGCAAACCGCTCCCGCCCGGTATAATCCTCTTCCAGAAAGCCCAGGATTCGAAAGCGTGTCTGCGGATGACGCGCACGGATCGCGGCAGCGGCGTCCAGATATTCCTCAATCCCCTTTTCTTTCCTGATACGGGAAATGAACAGAAAACCCACCTCACTGCCTTCTGGAAATTGCTGGTAAGCAAACCGCTGCAGATTTACCCCTGATCCCGGCAGCATCCGATGCCGACCCGGCGCAATCCCTCTGTCCCGGAACATCTTCTCATTTGTCCTGTTCTGAAAAAAAACCGTCGCCGCATGTTTCAGTGCAGCCCGGTACAGGACACGGGTCAGGTGCTGCAAAGGCCCGTTTCCTTCCACAGCCGTCCCCAGCCCCGTTATGGTCGTAAGATAGGGAATCTTCCTTCGACCGCATAAAAATCCCATATAAACATTGGGCTTGATCGTATAAGTCAGCACTACGTCCGGCCTTACGCGGCCAAGGATACGCTCATATGTGCGCAGCAGCGCAAGTTCCTGCAGGGGATTGGTGCCCCGGCGCCGCAAAACAGTATCATGAAAGACACAGCCCATTTTTTTTAATGTGCCGGTAAATTCCCCCGCAGGTACTGCAACGTGGACTTCATATCCACCATCCAGCAGTGCTTCCAGCAATTCCCTGCGGAAGTTAAACAGTCCCTCGTCAAAATTGATGGCGATCAGCACTTTTTTCATCCGTTTTCCGTGCCTTTCCGCAGCATGATCTCACTGTATTTCATCATAACCAGCCCTTCCTCATAGCTGCCTGTCACCGAAGGATTCTCCCTGCCCTGCAGATTGTTGACAATCATCGTCATATGATCGACACCGCAGGCAAAGGCATGCGGATAGCCGCCGCCAAACCGGGGATTGACTTCCGAGATATAATATGCGCCGTCTATCTCGAAAATATCAATATCAATCGGTCCCAGGAATCCCGCTTCTTCGATAAAGCGTGTCAGCAGGGCGAAAAGTTTCTCATCCCGGAAGGAAACACCTTTGTCTGTCTCTCCGGCACGCATGACCAGCTTCTTTTTTGTAAAGACGGATACCACCTTTTTGCTGATCAGATCAATATAACAATCCGCACCGATCTCCTGGCCATCCAGAAATTCCTGAATCATCATATCTTCCCCATGGCTTACGAGCAGCCGCACCGTTTCCTCATCATAAGCCTTGGAAATAGCGATACTGGCACTGCCACGCGCCGGTTTGACAAAGACCGGATACGACAAAAGCCCCGCCTGCACATCCGCAAGAAAAGCCTCCACATCCATATAAGAACGGGCGCAGAGATAACCGTGCGCCTGCAACCACTGATACATCTGCCATTTGTCCAGTGTCCGCTCACACAACTCATAGGAAGAACCAAGCACTGTAACCCCCAGGGCCCGGAACTGCTCTTCGTGCAGTGCCAGCAGGGAGAGTTCCGGGTCGATCAGGGAAAGAACGCCTGTTATCTTTTCTTTGCGGCAGATCTCATATAATACTTCCACATACCCCGGCTCTGTCATGCGGGGGACAATATAATGCGCATCCGCCTCATACAGCGCGGGCGCATTGGGGCTGCAGTCCGTTGCGATCACGCTGCCCTTCCCCGCCAGCGCCTCCTTAAAATAGGTGATGATCTTATTTCTGGTACCACAGCTTGTAATCAATATGTTCATACGATAACCTCTCTTAAAACGGATCACGGAATCTGTTTTTCCTTACATATTCTTCCGTACTCCACCGCTCCCTGACACAGGTATACTCCCCGTCCTCCTCCACATAGACAGGCGGAAAATAGCGGATAAAAAGGGGGGTCAGACACATGGTATACCCGCCTGATTTCTGAAAGGCAATCACATCCCCCGGACTAAGCTGCGGCTGGTCATGCAGTACAAACAGCCTGTCATTTTCCATACAGGTATAACCACAAATAATCTGCTGCGCAAGAATCTTTCTCTCCGCCGACGCGATTCCCTGCCGTCCCACTGCCCCCTCGGCAGCCTCTTCTCCCGGCGTCCCACCGCCGGCAATTATATAACGCTCGTTATCATCAGCCCGCCCATACCTTATGTCATGAAAATAGGACTGCTTCCCATGCAGCGGGTCCACATCGCTGCGGCTGCCATTAGTCACCACAAAACGGCCTGCATGGGTATCCTTGCAGTCCACCACAGTGGCCAGATATTCGATGGGCGGCGTAATCAGAGACGTCCCCGGTTCCACAATCAGAGTAGTCTCCTCCGGTGAATAGGCAGCCAGCAGTTCTTCCCGGACCGCCTGCATATAATCCGGAAACGCCGGCTTATTTTCCATTCCGCCAAAATAGCCGCCGCCGATGTCGATATAGTCCGGATGGAGGTCATATTCCTGTTTCAGCCTGACGGCCATCCGGGCCAGTGCCCGATATATATTGATACTCCTCGTCTTACTGCTGGCATGCAAATGCAGCCCCGAAAGCCTGATCCCGGCCTGATCCAGCCGCTGCATGGCACGCTGCAGCGCACCCGTCTCATAGGAAAAACCAAACCGGCCACCCTCTTCCCCGGAAGAAGTCTCGCCGGGGCAGAGCGCTTCCAGATCAAAATTCACCCGCAGGCCCACTTTCCCCTCTTTCAGTCCACTCTCTTCCAGCCAGTCAAGTTCCCGCTCCGCATCCAGATTCACAATATGTCCTCTTTGCAGGGCATCTACAAAAGAGGCCCTGCTCTTGACCGGCCCGTTATAGATCACATGGGAAAATCCCAGGTAGCGGGCCAGATCATATTCGTCTTCTGACACTACTTCCGCATAAAATCCCGCGGCCTTCATCTGCATCAGCGCCCATGGCAGCGCATTGGTCTTAAAGGAATACCCCACAATATGGCGATTCCAGTTTGTTTCCAGTGCACACTTTAAAAGAGCGATGCCCTGCTGCAGTATGTTTTTATGAATCACATAACAGGGTGTCGACAGTTTCTCTATTTTCATGGCATCTCCCTCTGTTTCTCTCTCTCATCCCACAGATACCCCTCTACGGAATCTGTCTCTACCGCCACATCTTCTTCCTTCATTACGACCATCACCGTCTTCCACAATATGTTAAGGTCTGTCAGAAATGACAGATTCTCCACATATTCCACATCCTTTGCAAGACGGTCATTCCAGGCAATGAAATTGCGCCCGCTTACCTGCGCCAGTCCCGTCAGCCCCGGCCGCACCGTATGGCGCAGGCGCTCCCGCTCCGTATAATAGGGCAGATACCCGGTCAGAAGGGGCCGAGGACCGATAATACTCATATCTCCGCGGAAAATATTAAAAAGTTCCGGCAATTCATCCAGGCTGGTCCTGCGCAGGAAAGAACCAAATGCAGTCAGCCGCTCAGCATCCGGCAGCAGTTCTCCCTTTTCATCCCGCGCATCTGTCATCGTCCGGAACTTGCACAGCGTAAATATCCGTTCTCTGTATCCCGGCCTCTCCTGATGAAAGATCACCGGGCTTCCCAGCCTGATCCGCACCAGCACTGCCAGAACGAGCAGTACCGGACTTAGCAAAATAAGTGCTATACCGGATAACACAATATCCAAAAAACGTTTTACAAATAAACGGTACATCCGTCTTACCTTCCCTGCATCAGTCTTATGCCACTGCTCTGCCTGCTGCTTCACTTTCCGAAAACACCACGTACAATGCCGATGACCCGCTCCATATCTTCTTTTGTATTTTTCACATCACTGGGCAGACAAAGCCCCCTGTCAAAGATATCTGCCCCCACACTTTCTGCCTCCCCATGGGAGAAGAAATCACAGCCTGCAAATACCGGCTGCAGATGCATGGGCTTCCAGATAGGTCTGGATTCGATGTTTTCCGCCTCCAATGCGTCGATGATCTGATCCCGCGTCACCCCGGCGCCAGGTGCGATCGTCATGCAGGACAGCCAGTTATTGGCTTCGCCGGCAGGATTCAGCGGATTCATCGTGATCTCTTCCATGTCCGCAAAAGATTCCTGATAGGTGCGATAGATTTCCTGTTTTTGTTCCTTGTGCAAGGCAAGCGATTTCATCTGTCCTCTGCCGATCCCCGCCAGCACATTGCTCATACGATAGTTATAGCCAATCTGCGAATGTTGATAATGTCTGGCCACATCTCTTGCCTGCGTGGCCAGGAAACGCGCCCGCTCTATGGCTTCCCTGTCATCCGATACCAGCATACCGCCGCTGGAAGTGGTGATGATCTTGTTCCCGTTAAAAGAAAATATCCCAAACCGGCCAAATGTACCGGTCTGTTTTCCCTTATAGGTGGAAGACAGAGATTCCGCCGCATCCTCAATCATCGGTACCCCCGCCTCCTGACAGATTGCCAGAATCTCATCCAGCCTGGCCGGTGTTCCATAGAGGTGAACACAGATTACCGCTTTGGCATGTGGATACTTCTTCAGCGCCCGCCGCAGGGCATCCGGGGACATATCCCAGGTATCCGGCTCACTGTCCACAAAGACAGGAACCGCCTTTTCATAGCAAATAGGGTTACAGCTGGCAGAAAAAGTAAGATCGGAACAAAGCACTACGTCCCCTTCTTTTACCTCCAGAAGTTTCAGTGCCAGATGAATGGCTGCCGTTCCCGCACTGACTGCCGCCGCATACCCGATACCGGCATATTCCGCCACCTCTTTTTCAAAAGCATTGACGTCCGGTCCCACCGGTGCCACCCAGTTGGAATCAAACACCTCCTGCACAAACTTCTGCTCCCACCCATGCATGGTGGGAGAGGCCAGATAAATCCTCTTTCTTTCCATCCCGAAAACTCCCTTCCTGATGATCGTTCCTGACATAACCTGCCGGAGCGTCTACTGTCCCCCATTTTCTGTCTCTGCCATCTGTGCACCCTTCTGCGGCATATACGTAGGCACAATCTCTCTGATCAGTTCCCGTACATCATCCTGTTCGGCCTCCACCGCTGCCTTCAGATTGTTGAGCTGAACAAAGAATTTCCTTTCGTCAAACTCGATCGGCCTGCCGATATGAATCAGTCTGTTTTCCGTTTCCCGCATGCCCTCTTCATCCATCAGCAGCTCTTCGTACAGTTTTTCCCCGGGACGCAGCCCGGTAAACTCGATCCTGATATCATCTTCCACCTTATACCCCGACAGCCGGATCAGATTTTTGGCCAGATCAAGTATCTTCACCGGCTCACCCATATCGAGAATAAAGATCTCCCCGCCCTTTGCATAGGCTCCTGCCTGCAGTACAAGGGAAACCGCCTCCGGTATGGTCATAAAGTAACGGATGATATCAGGGTGAGTCACCGTCACTGGCCCCCCGGCTTCGATCTGTTTGCGAAACAGGGGAATCACACTGCCATTACTGCCAAGTACATTGCCAAAACGCACGGCAACAAACTCCGTATCATAGTATTTATTAAATGTCTGAATGATCATTTCACAGATCCGTTTGGAAGCTCCCATCACATTGGTGGGATTGACCGCCTTATCCGTGGAGATCATCACAAACTTTTTCACATTGTTCATGGCCGCCGCCTGCGCCGTTTTCCATGTACCGAACACATTGTTTTTTATGGCCTCATCCGGACTGACCTCCATCAGCGGCACATGTTTATGAGCCGCCGCGTGATAGACAATATCCGGACCATACACTTCAAAAATCTTATTGATCCGATTGGTATTGCGTACGGAAGCGATCAGGGCGATCAAATCCAGATCCGGATATTTCAGTCGCAGTTCCTGCTGTATGTCATAGGCATTGTTTTCATAAATATCCACGATGATCAGCCTGCGGGGACGATGGGAAGCAATCTGCCTGCACAACTCACTTCCGATGGAACCGCCGCCACCGGTGACCAGCACCGTCTTACCGCTGACATACCCCAGGATAGAGTCCAGATCCACCTTGATCGGCTCCCGCCCCAGCAGATCTTCCACATCCACATCCCGCAGTTTGCTGACGTCCACTTCACCGTTTACAAGCTGATACATCCCCGGCAGTGTCCGCAGCTTGCAGTTGGTCTGGCCCGCGATCTCCACGATCTCTTTGATCGTGCGGCGCCCCGCGGACGGAATGGCTATGATGATCTCATCAATACCAAATAACGCCGCATTTTCCACAATCGTATCCCGGCCGCCCACAACCTTGATCCCCTGGATGAATCTCCCCTGCTTATGCGGATCATCATCTATGATAGCCCGGATGCGCATCGTGCTGAAATAGCTGGAATTGATCTCCTTGATGATCGTATTGCCCGCATCGCCCGCGCCCACAATCATCACGGCAATGCCATTTTTCTTATTGTGCATCCGCCGCCGCTTTTCTCTTGCGAAACGATAGGCAAACCGGCTCATCATCGTGGCACCTACCAGCAAAAAGGCATTGAAAAAATAGTAACTCTTGGGAACATCCCTGTCAAAAACAAGCAGTGTCACACCCTGCAGCGCCGCACTGGCAAAGCTGGCCACAATGATATTCTGCATCTCGCTGACACCTGCATAGGCCCAGAGGCTGTGATAAAGTTTGAAAAAATAAAATAACAGCAGCGTAAGCAATATACTGACAGGCAGATGCGCCCATACCGCATCCATAAAGTAGTCCGGTATCTCATCCATCTGAAATTCGTACCGCAGAAGCAGCGCCAGGAAATTGCTGCAGCAAACGGCAATGATATCATAAGCAAGCAGAAATGCCCGCCTCGTGATCAGCTTGTAATTCAGTACCTTTTTTTTCATAATACCCCTTTTTATAATATGATTCCCGACGCCTTATGGTTCCTGTGCACAGTCATCCACCTGTGACAGTCTCTGATCAGGCAGGCTCTTTTGCCGCCACAAGGGGCGTCAGTCCGATCAGAAATGCAAACCCGATGGGAATACTGGGATGGAAGATCCATTCCGTCATTCCCGCGATCATAAAAGATATTACCACAATCACCGGGAAAATGGCAAAATTTACCGAAAAATAATTCTTCTTATAATAAACGATGCTGACCGGCACACCCAGCATAACGACCAGCGCAAACAAAAGTCCCGTGGGAATACCATGATCATGCGCCACCTGCATATAAGAATTATGGGCATGATACAGCGTAATATTCTCCTCCACATCTTCCACCAGCATAGAATCATGCCCGGTAAGATTTAGATTATGATAATAAAGACGGAAAATAGCAAACCGGCCATTAGATACATCATCTGTATCATCATTGACAAAGGTATAATCCTTGATCGTATAAACCTGTCCGTCTTTGATATAATAGTCCACTACATTGTCGGCCACCGTTATCTCACCGTTTTCATCTATGGTGACACCGTCTCCCGGGCCGCTGACCGCCCCCGCCAGTGCGCTCAGATTGATTTCAATGCCAAACAGCTTCTCCAGCAGACTCTCCGCCAACTGCGGGACATTCATATATTTGCTGGAATCGGCAGGTTCCTTTTTCTGGATGCGGTCACTGAACCATTCCGCCCCGGTGATCCAGACCGGCCTGGCCACCACCGCGGGAATACACCTGGTCAGTGTATAAACCACCGGAAAAAGCAAAAGCACCGGACAGATAACAAGCGCCGCCTTCAGCGCCATCCCCTTTAGGCAATCCCGGTAACGCACGATCTCCACCACCAGAAAAGTACAGACCGATACGACCGCCGTGCCCAGAAGCGAAGTGCGCGACATCCCCATCAGCAAATACGTCTCCGCGGCCCCCAGCGTAAACAGTTCATACAGACAATTTCTGATACTGCCCGGCCCGTTGTATTTTGCCAGCAGGCTGCTGATGCTGCATCCAAATACAAGCAGCCAGAACAGGCCGGCCGTTGCCACGGAATTAAACCAGCCCGGGTATCTGACAAATTCAAAACTGTAATATGGCCGGAACAAAATCCCACTGCCAAACATCAGCCAGAAGGCCAGCATGCAGCCATAACAGAAATTCCCCAGAAAACGGTTAATGCCCTCTGCTGTAAACCGGTAAAGATACAGACTGCCGAAAGGAATTACCACCGAAAAAGGCCAGGTCCTTGTATTGCGAAACAGAACCATCCCCGCAAACAGCGCCAGGACAAGCCAGCCATAGATCGAAAAACGCCTTCTTGCCTCTCCGCGCCATATGCTGATAGCCAGGCAGCCAAGTACCGCACAATAAATCCAGACTGTAAGAGCGCTGAGCAGATACATGACCATCTCTTTTTCATCCCGCTTCTGTAAAAAAGTGCCCACGATAAAAGCCATTGCCGAAACATTCTGCATCCACTGAATAACATGCTGCTCACGCGCTTCTCTTTGATACAGAAAGAGCAGGGCAATGCCGAAGGAACAATTCATAACCCTGGTCGCCACACTGTGTCCGTATTCACTGCCCGAATTATAATAATAGAGGGTCATCAGGCAGATACAGGCAAAGCAGCAAATCTGTATGACAGAAACCTGCGTCTGCTCGTTCCCCAGCGCCCGCAAAAGCCTTATAAAAGAGAGACTGTGTATCCATAGGCACAGCAAGCCCGTCAACAGTCCCACGCCCAGCCCATACATACCACGGTCCCAGACTGTACCGCCAAAGATATTGCGCAAGACAGACGCATAAAAAAACAAAGCCGCCGCCGCTCCTGCAAACGTATACAGCACCCGCCTGATTGTTCTATCTATTCTCTCATCTGTTTTTTCCAAATGCTCTGCTCTTCCCAGGCTATCCATTTTTTCCTCTTGCGGCCACTGCCGCTCCCTTACCGTACTCGGAGACGCCGCCCTCTGCCTCCTTATGCCCCGACTTTTTCATCATGGCAGATACCCACACTCCCAGAAGAAGGATCAGGCTGTCATAGAACAGGACCTGCGAAGCCTTCAGCGGAATCCGATAGATAAAGCGGATATTGGCACTGGCGTCCTCAATCACATTGGGGCCATAATAAAAATGCAGGTTCTCCACCGGCCCGTTTCCTGACAGGGAGCGATAATGTACCACCGGCGCCGCCTCTCCATAATCTTCACAGAGGATTCCCACATAATACCGCCTGCCTGCTTCCAGCTTCAGATTCACAGGGATATCAGTCAGTTCCCCGTCTTTCATCTCCCCGATATCCTGCGGGACTTTTGCAAATTCCTGCAGATTCTCATCATAAAAATGCAGATACAGTGTCCCCTGGTCTGCCACGCCGTCCAGTTTCCCCACATCCACTCCCACGGACCGGATATCGTCATACTGGGGGACAAACTCCTGAATCGCCGCCACCTCCCCTACCGGTCCCGTATTCATACTGTAATCCGCCGCCGTTCTTGATATCAGTTCGTCCTTGATCAGACCCACCGGCCACACAAGGCTCCAGAGCACTGCCATACAGGCCAGGATCAGCCATCTGCCGGGCGGCTGCTTTCTGAATTTTATCATCTTATCCTGTTATCCTTTCCTGTTCAGACCACATCATACCATAGCAGTTGTTGGTCTGGTATGTCTCATCCTTTTCAAGTCACAGTTCAGCCTGGCCAGACCGTAACCACTCAGGAAATTCTCGTTATTTTATAGATCTTAAAATCATTGTGTTCGATCCCGTAGTTTCCCATAAATTCTTTCTGCCAGCCATGTTCCGCCAGATAGGGGTCTGTGGGAGTAGGCCAGTAGATCGTATCCAGCAGCCAGATGGTTTCATAGTCATTGTCATCCAGATCTACTTCCTGCCAGAGTATCTTCTGTCCGTCGCTCCAGTAATAATCATAAATGAATTTGTAGCTTTCATAATTGTAGGCTATGATATCATGTGCACCCACGTTTGCCGTCAGAAATGCTTCTGTTTCCTTTGTATGTGTCCATTCGTACTCCCGATATACCGACTGCCCATAGTCCACACCGCCCGCACAGAGCAGGAAAAAAAGCAGGGCGGCATACACCGCTTTATCAGCATATGCTGCCAGCGTGAGCGCTCCAAAAAGTGCAAGCAGCCCCATGCAGGGCAGAAGGTAACGCACAATAAAAACGGGGCGTATCAAAGCGGAAGCCGTGATTCCCGTCACTGCAGTAAACACCGGGGTGAGCAGACACAGCAGCGCAAAAATCCCCCGAGACCTGCCCTGTGCTTCCCCATTACGCTGCCCGCATACGATCATGCGCACGGCCAGCAAAACAGATACGGCCAGCAGCGCGAGCCATATCAGTGTCGTCCCCGGAATACCCATATCAAACAGGAAGGGAAAAAACTCTTTCACAGTCTCTCCGGTGATCTCTTCGATCCAGTAATTTCTGGATACTCCTTTGATCTGCAGCCGCATATAGGGCATCCAGGGCGCATATAACAGCAAAGAGGCACAGACACAGAGCAGCCACTTGCCCAGTTCCCGGCGTTTTGCCACCGCGAGTACAAGAAAAAGAAACCCATAGATCAAAATCACAGACACAAACGCAAAATAGTGGGTATATGCGGCGGCAGTGGAGGTCAGTATCATGCCGGCATAATACCGCCATTTTCCCTCCAGATACGCCTCATAAGCCCACAGTGCCATAAAAGTCACAAAAAAGACCGCCCAGGAATACATCCTTACCTGCACTGCGTATTCCATCGTACAGGGAATTACACCCAGAAAAACGGAAAAAAGCACAGCCTCCCGCAATCCGAACCGTCTCCACACAATACCCGCGCCAAAGGTCATGCAAAGTACCATGGGCAGGATGGATACCAGTTTCAGCAAAAGCAGGCTGTCGCCTAATACAAGCGTAAAGCACTTGACGATCAGGTAATACAGCGGCGGATGGACATCGGAAGCCGTGCCCCGGATGATCCCCGCAAAATTTTCCCGGATCAGTTCAATCGTAAATCCTTCATCCGTCCATATATTATTGTTAAAACATAAAGAAAGATAGCACAGCAAAAAGAGCAGGGCCGGCACGGCCAGCAGCGCTGTCTGCTGTTTTTTTGACAGGTTATATCTCATGCTCATTTCCTTTTTGCCTGATGACTTCCCGAATCACATACTGCGGGGAATTATTCAGGCTGATATAGATTCTTCCCACATATTCACCGATCAGTCCCAGCATCAGCATGATCATACCACCCAGAAATACCACCGCCGACATCAGAGAACTGAATCCCAGCGGCACCGCAGGATTGATCAGTCTCTTGATCACTGTATAGATGCCATACAAAAAACCGCTACCTGCACAAAATATACCCACCATGGTAGCAAACCGCAGGGGCTGGATGGAAAAAGCCGTAAAACCGTTAAACCAGAGGCCAAACAGTTTCTTCATCGTATACCCGGAATGTCCGGTCTCCCGCTGGCGGTGTTTCACATCCACATTACAGATATTTTTGGTTGTGCGCAGTACCAGACCAATCACATAGGGATAGGAATTTTCATACCGCACCACCTCGTCAATCACATAACGTTTGGCGGCAAAATAACTGGAAATATACAGTTCTTTTGGTTTACCCAGCATAAACCGTGTCATAATCTCGTTGATCTTGCTCCCGAAATTACGAAAAGCGGTATGCTGCTTATTCAGATATCTGGCATACACCACATCCCGGCCCGCCTCAATCTCCGCCAGGAATTTGCCCACATCTCCGGCAGGCGTTTGTCCGTCGTCATCCAGACAGATGATGATATCTCCTGTCACATGACGGAAACCGGCCATCAACGCGGCATGCTGCCCAAAATTCCTGGCCAGGGAGATGCCGGTAATATTGTCATACGTTTCACAAAGCTGCCGTATCACCCGCAGCGTATCGTCCGGAGAACAGTCATTGATCAGAATGATCTCATAACGATACCGCGAAAGCTCTTTCATGACCGTACGTATCTCATTTACCACATGTTCCAGCGTAAGCTCTGAGCGGTAGCAGGGGATTACAAAACTTACTTTATCCATGATACCCCTCCTGCGGATTGATAATACGCATCAGAATCAGATCCTTGTAGCTGCCGCGGATACATACTTCGTCCTTCAGATATGCCTCCTGCATAAATCCCGCTTTTTCATAGGATCTTCTCGCTATCTCATTATCTGCAAGAACACGCAGAAATATTTTGTGGAGTTTGAGCTTTTCAAATCCGTATCTGACGATCAGCCGGATACACTCCGAACCGATCCCCTTATGCATCTGGGACTGTTCCCCGATAAAAATACCAAATTCCGCTCGTCTGTGCGTACGGTCAATGTCCCGCAGATAGACACTTCCCACATCCATCCCTTCCTGCGACACATGGATGATAAACTGTTCCACCAGTCCTGTCCCCACCTTGTTCTTCAGCCATTCACCATGGCTTTCGGGCGTGAAAAGCGTCTGATATATAAAATTTCTTCTCACATGATCACTGTTCCTCCAACGGACAATATTGTCCGTATCCTCTGCCGTGATCGGCCGCAGCGTCACATGCTCTCCTGTGATGATCTCCTGATTCACGTTCATTTTCCCCGTCTGCTTTCCCTGTCAGTCTCCTGTCGGAGCAAAACTGCCCCGGCCCGCCGGCCTGCTCTTAGTACCCTGCCTGCAGTCAAATGCGTCGGTACCACCATCCACACCATTTATTTTTGCTCCGAAATAACATAAATGGAAAAACTGCCGCAGGTATCCGCTTCCTGCATCAGGATCTCCGTCCCCATTTCTCTGTAATACGCGGGCAGGAAGTCCACATTCCATGTTTTCGTCATCGGATCTGCCACAAACAAGGCCCTGCCTTCGGCCAGCGCCTTTTGTGCACTGCCATTTCCCGCGACTTCCCGCTTGGCCTGCGCCAGCGGACTTTTTACACACCAGCCGCCCAGCAGGTCAAAATTCCGGTAGGCCGGCGAACTATCACGAAACATCTTTTCCGAATAAGCCACCGTAGAATAAACATCCAGATAGTAAAAATGCTCCGGATGTTCCCTGCAGTATGTTTTCCATGCCTGCCACTGCGAATTCCGCGCCTCTCTGCCGTCATATTCCGCTCTGACTCTCCCGGTATTCACCACAGCGCTACAGACAAAGACAAGCATATACAAAGACAGTATAGCCCATATTTCATATTTTTTCCACTGTAAAGCCTCACTCTCCTGCAGAAATGCCAGCCCCAGCATGATAAGTTCCGCCAGATAAAGAGGATGCGTGATCCGCTCCGGCACCCGTCCCCGATAAAGCAAAAACAGCCAAAGCCCTGTCCTGACAGTAAACAGCATGGCCAATTTGACGACAAGCTGTCCCTGTCTTTTGCGCAGGGCAGTTCTGCACAGAAAAAAATAGGAAATGACTGCCAGCAGATCAAAGATCAGTTCCTGCCCATGAATAAACCGGTACATATAAGTATAGACACTCAGGTACAGCCGCCGCGCTGGGCCGGTCTCCTGATGAGAAGCCGCATAGTCCGCGATTTGACTCATCACCTGCGTATCGATCCGCTCATCCAGATCAAAATTATAATTATCCAGCAATGTATATTCCGCTTCCGCAAGACCGATGGTATCATAAAAATCTTTGTGTTTTTCATAATCCGGCAGGCCATAAAAGTCATACACCCGTGTCCGTTCATCAAAAAACTGCCGAAATGACTGCCAGGCCGGACTGGCATAAGCCGCCCCGTCCGCGGCCAGTCCCAGCCCCATCAAAAGGGCCGCCGTCAGAAAAAAAACGGTATACCCGCGCAGCATCTGACGCTCTTTTACAATCCGGCCTCCCGCCGCCAGAAACAAAAACGGACACAAAAGCAATGTTATCTCCGTCCGCAGATAAAATGCCACACAAACCAGTACTGCCGTAACCAGCTGATGCGCCAGCCAGCCCGTTTTTCCCTGCGAAGGGCAGGTAATGAGACGTACCAGCGCCGCACAGACCAGCATAGCGGCTGTCACTGTATACTGCACGAAGACAAATTCATAAAAAAACAGCACCAGTGCAGCAACAGTCAGCATTACGGCGACAACGATCTTCTTTCTGCGCTCCTGCAGACGGGAGATCACACAAAAAAGGCATATCTGCAGCGCCAGGAACTGGCAGGCACACAAAAAAATACCATACCACGGCACTGCCGGTAAAAGCCGGTAACAGAAGGCCAACAGCCAGCCCAGAGGATAGAGCATCTGTATATTATGCCCGTCCGGTATCCCCGTATAAGTGCCGGACAGGATATCTTTCATGGCCATATCATCATTGAGATCATAATAAAAATCAAAGCAGACGGAAAGCGCCGCCCAGGCGGCCAGGACACAGCCAATCGTCAGCCCTGCATCCTTCCACTTTTCCCTGCTGCCCGCCCCGCTTAGGATCATATGTGATAAAACTCCTTCACTTTTCCCGTAATATAGGAAACCTCTTCTGCTGTCAGTCTGTAAAACATCGGAAGCCGGCACAGCCGCTCACTCTCCCTGGTGGTGAACTTGTCCTCGCCATGGAACCTGCCAAACCGCTCTCCGGCAGGCGCCGTATGAAGCGGAATATAATGAAAGACTGACAGGATGTCGTTTTCTTTCAGAAAAGCCAGCAGGCTGCTGCGCTCCTGCAGATCTCTGGCCTTTATATAAAACATATGTGCATTGTGCACACACCCTTCAGGAATCACAGGCAGTTCCAGAAGTCCACGCTCCTGCAGCGGCGTAAGCTGCTCATAATACTGCTCCCACAGAGCCAGACGGTGATCATTGATCTTGTCCGCCATCTCAAGCTGCGCCCACAGATAAGCAGCATTCATATCACTGGGCAGATAGGAGGAACCATAATTGACCCATGTATATTTGTCAATCTGTCCCCGGAAGAATTTGCTGCGATTGGTTCCCTTTTCCCGCAGTATTTCCGCCTCTTCCACATATTTCTCATCCTGAATCAGCAGCGCGCCGCCCTCTCCCATACTGTAGTTCTTTGTCTCATGAAAACTGAACGCACCAAAATCACCGATTGTGCCCAGAGCCTTTCCTTTATAAGTCGACATGATTGCCTGCGCCGCATCTTCGATCACAAGCAGATTGTGACGCCCCGCAATCTCCATAATCGTATCCATCTCACAGGCCACCCCCGCATAATGCACCGGGACGATGGCCTTCGTCCGCTCTGTCACGGCATCCTCGATCAACTTCTCATCCAGATTCATCGTATCCGGTCGGATATCCACAAAAACCGGCACCGCCCCTCTGAGGACAAAGGCATCCGCTGTCGAGACAAACGTAAAGGAGGGCATGATTACCTCATCCCCCGGCCCCACCTGCGCCAGCAGCGCCGCCAGTTCGGTGGCATGGGTACAGGAGGTGGTCAGCAGACACTTCTTTGTGCCTGTGCGCTGTTCGATCCATTCATTGCACCGTTTTGTAAATGCGCCGTCGCCGCAGATCTTCTGCGCCTCTACCGCCTCGCTGATATAATGCAGTTCCCTGCCCGTGTAGGGGGGGACGTTAAATACGATCATAATAGTATCCTCCTATTTATAGTTCCGCTCCATTACCTCCCGCTGCCCCTTCCTCTGAAAGGCTTTTCCATCCGCTCTCGCGGCTGTAACATCCTTTCGGGCACCGTTCGGTATTGCGCTGTCTTTATCGTTCCGCTCCATTACCTCCCGCTGCCCCTTCCTCTGAAAGGCTTTTCCATCCGCT